>CAZIJZ010000026.1:0-36115 GCA_964539765.1 uncultured Smithella sp. | reverse complement strand
CAATAAAATTGTGTTTTTATAATTTAACTTTTAATGAGAAATCAAGCTTTATTTTAATGATTATCGTTCACTGATATTTATACGTTACTCAAATACATTTTCATAATCTCTTCTCAAAGCATTAATCACTTACCCCTTTACAAAAAAAATCAAAAGAGTTACGTTTCCTCAATAAAAATAAATATTTTTTACAGACATTAATGAAAGCCATTTACAATAAATATAATGTTACCTTGCCGGAATGTGAAAAATTAAAAAATAAAATATTTTCGCTTCATTGGACATCATAAAACGATTGAGAGGTAAAAGAAATTGTCCTGCGAACAGGAAAATGATAAACACCACCATGCGCAAACTATTGTCAGCTTCCTGAGAAAAGCCGGTCATGAAGCTTATTTTGTCGGCGGCTGCGTACGTGATTTTATTCTCGGTCATACCTCCAGTGATTACGATATCGTGACGTCAGCGCTTCCCGATCAGGTGACCAATCTCTTTTCTCATACCATATCCATCGGCGCAAAGTTTGGCGTGATTACGGTTATATTGAACGGTCATCCCTACGAAGTTGCCACTTTTCGCAGTGATGACGTTTACGAAGACGGTCGCCACCCTTCGCAGGTTCTTTTTTCCTCCGCACAGGAAGATGTTTTCCGACGCGACTTCACGATCAATGGACTGCTCATAGATCCGGACACCGGAGCCATCATAGATTATGTCAACGGTCGTTCCGATATCGAAAATAAAATCATCAGAACCATCGGCGATCCTGATAAACGATTCGGAGAGGATTATCTGCGGATGCTCAGGGCGATTCGCTTTGCCGCCAATCTGAATTTTCGAATCGAACCGGCCACCCTGGAAGCAATCAAGCATAACGCCGCCACAATAAATCGCATCAGTGTTGAACGCATCCGGGAAGAGCTCAACAAGGTTCTGACCCGCGGCGGCGCCCGCAGGGGGTTTGAACTGATGATGCAGACTGATCTTCTGAAAGAGATCTTACCGGAAGTTGACAAACTGAAAGGCGTGGAACAACCGCCGCGGTTCCATCCCGAGGGCGATGTCTGGCAGCACACGTTAAAAATGCTTGAGTTGCTGCCCGCAGACGGAGAAACTGAAAATAATATTTGTCTGGCATGGGGAACGCTTTTGCATGACGTCGGCAAGGCGGTCACCCGCAGTGAAGACGAAAAAGGGGTTCATTTTTACGGTCACGTTCAAGAAGGAGAGGAAATTGCCGAGGATATCATGCAACGGTTGCGTTTTTCCCGCGTGCAAAAAGAAACGGTCCTCAATTTAATTCGCCAGCATATGGTTTTTATGAATGTCCTGAAGATGCGGCCCGGACGCCTGAAAAGGTTTCTGCGCATGCCCGATTTTGATCTGCATCTGGAACTGCATCGTTTTGATTGCCTTGCCAGTCACGGCATGCTGGATAATTACAACTTTTGCCGCAGCCAACTTCAGAGATTAGCGCTTGACGAGCTGCATCCCCCTCGTTTATTAACCGGACACGATTTAATCAACATGGGCTACGCTCCCGGAAAAATCATTGGAGATATTCTTTCGGCCGTCGAGGAAGAACAACTGGAAGGAAGAATCAAATCACCTGAAGAAGCGGTGAATTACATCCACGCCAACTGGAAAATAAAATCATGAAAAAATATCGGCTGATCATTGGTTTATTCCTTGTTTTTATTTTTGTACTTGCCTGTTCAGGGAAGGCTCATCATCGAAAATATACTTCAACGCCTAAATACAAACCAGTTCTGAACCTGATGGGGTACACGATTCAGGCGGGTGCTTTCAAAAATGTGGAGAACGCCGTTCGATTAACTGAAAAGCTGAAAATCAATCATGGCTTGGACGCCACATATTTTTTAGCGGCCGATAATTTTTTTAAAGTGCGCTTCGGCAATTTCACATCAAAAGAACTTGCTAGAAAAAGAGCCCGGGAACTTCTGGAAGCAAACGTCATTGAGGAATTCTATATTGTCCGTCCGGAAGATTATTCCGTTGCCCGACAGAAACAGTACGGAACCGGCTATCTGAGAGAATCCATTGTCAATACGGCCAGAGATTTTCTCGGCGTTCCCTATCTCTGGGGAGGGGCCTCTCCCGATGACGGATTCGATTGCAGCGGCTTGACCATGACGGTGTATCAGCTCAACGGCCTGAATCTTCCCCGCAATTCCCGGAAACAATACGCCGTAGGAGATGCTATCGATAAAGATGAATTGCAGAAAGGCGATCTGGTGTTTTTTACAGACAGGGGAAATCATTATGTTTCGCACGTCGGGATATACATTGGAGACGACAAATTCATTCACGCTTCATCACAGGGCAGGGAAATTCGCATTGATCATCTTTCATCCGATTATTTTACCAATCAATACATCGGCGCCAGGTCTTATTTTTAATAAAGACTAAATTAAATTTGACGTTTTTTGTTAAAATATTTTTTTTGAAATATATTTTCGTCATTTTTTTATTTTTACACACCGACAAATACCTTTTCTCAGATCCAGACGAAACTGTCATCATCAAGCATTATTATCTTGATTATTCATTTCAATTATTATAATTCTTCGTCTGGAAATGCAGAACTGACGCGGGTTGCAGAGTATTTATGTTTACAATATATTTTTATTTTCGAAAATTTTAAAAATAGAAAAGTTTTTCACGAAAGCGCAACAGTGAAAATATTTGACATTTTTTCATATTTTTTGTTGACGTAAAAATAAAAACAAAGTAAAATTCATTCTCAAGAAGGCATTGGAAATATTTTGATCCAACAATTTTTATAAAGGAGGCTTCACCTGATGGCAACAGCAAAGAAAGCAGCAAAGAAAAAAGTGGCAAAGAAAGTCGTAAAGAAAGCAGCTCCCAAGAAAAAAGTTGTAAAGAAAGTTGCAAAGAAAAAAGCGGCTCCCAAGAAAAAAGTAGCTAAGAAAAAATAGTAGCGTAATTTTTTTGGAGAGCAAATTTTGGAGGGGATACGAATGAGATGTTCCTGATCGCATCCCGAAAAATGAACGCATGGCGGTAATTGTTGTCAGCAGCAGTTACCGCCATTTTTTGTATCTCCGGCATCATTCACATAAAACCTGTTCTATCGCCGTTAATACCCGGCAATCATTCACCGTTGATTTTTGCCTTGAATTGTGTCTATATTCCTTTTGAAAATTTGAATGTTTTCGGTGACTAATTCATTAATTTGTTTTTAATATTTCATGATGAGGACGAATAACTCATGCTGGCATTAAATAAAGTATATTTTACCGCCCCCGGCGGTGAAGACGGAAACAGCGTTTTGCGCAACATCATTGACGGCATCGATTTTACTTTCGAAAAAGGGAAATTCTATGTCATCACCGGACCGAACGGCAGCGGCAAAACGACTCTGGCAAAATTAATCATGGGAATCAACCCCCTATCAAACGGGTCCATATTTTTTGAAGGAAAGGATATTTCCAATCTTTCAATTACGGAACGTGCTAAATCCGGCATAGCCTATAGTTTTCAACAACCGGCGCGTTTTAAAGGAATCACTTTTCGCGATTTGTTGTCCATTGTCACCGGCGTTGAAGATGAGAAAAAGTTTCTGGAAATCGTGAGCCGCGTAGGCATTTGTCCGATGTCTTTTCTGGATAAAGAAATTGATGCCACGCTCTCCGGTGGAGAAATCAAAAAAATTGAATTGGCAACGACAATTGCCGCCAATCCCAAACTGGCCATCTACGACGAGCCGGACACCGGTATCGATTTATGGACAATCGGCCCGATGGTCAACCTTCTGAAAAAAGAACTCACACCGGAAACAACAACCATCGTCGTCAGCCACAATAAAGCCTTTCTGGATGTAGCGGATGTCGTGTTGATTATCGACAAGGGAAGGATTGCCTTCAACGGACAATTAAAGGAAGCCTTGCCGCTGTTAACGGATTTGAGTATTTGCGCCTATCATCACAAATGCGAGGGAGAACAAGATGCTGGATGCCTTAGATAAAAAATTATTAAAAACTGTCGCCGATCTGGAAGGACTGCCCAAAGGCGCCTACAACATCAGAAAAAACGGGGAGCTCCTTCACCGGCAGGTCTCGGCCAATATTGATATTGAAACGAATGCAGAGGGAACCGGTATTATTGTGAAAATCAAACCGGGCACGAAAAACGAATCCGTTCATATCCCTGTCATTCTAAGTCAGGCCGGCCTGTTCGATGTTGTTTACAATTCATTTATCATCGGCGAAGGCGCGGAAGTAACCATTGTTGCCGGTTGCGGAATTCATTGCGGTTCTTCTGAAACCGAAGGCCACGCCGGCATCCATGATTTCCAGGTGGGTAAGAAAGCGAAAGTAACGTATGTGGAGAAACATTTCGCGATGGGGGAAGGCAAAGGCCGTCGTATTCTTAATCCGACGACCAAAATATTTATGGATGAGGGAGCCACGGCGGAAATGGAATTGACCCAGATCAGCGGTGTTGACGAAGCTGATCGTTTAAACGAAGCGACGCTCGGTCCCGGCAGTCTTCTCTTGATCACGGAAAGGGTCTTGACCGAAGGGGAACAAACCGCGGTTTCCAGAAACAACATTATTCTACAGGGCCTCAACAGCAGAGCCAATATGATTTCGCGTTCGGTTATGAAAGGCAATTCCAAGCAAATCTTTCACGCCAATATGGAAGCCCGGAACAAATGTTTCGGTCATATTGAATGCGACGCCATTATTATGGACAACGGCACCAATGAAACCATGCCCGCGCTCAAGGCGCTTCATCCGGATGCCGAATTGACCCATGAAGCTTCCATCGGTAAAATCGCCAACGATCAGTTGACCAAGCTCATGAGTCTCGGGCTTACTTATGACCAGGCTGTTAACCGGATCATTCAGGGGTTCCTGAAATAACATGACAAATCCAGCCCGGCAACGTGCATCGAGATGAAAACAAAAAAAGAACGCAAGGTCCCTTTCAAAAATCTGCTGGTCACGGGAGGCTGCGGATTTATCGGCAGCAATTTTATCCGTACGTTAATCAAAAACAATGATTTCGCTGGCAGAATTATAAACGTTGATAAACTGACCTACGCGGGAAATCCTGAAAACCTGTCGGATATAGCCAATCATTATTCATCAAGATATGTTTTCCGGAAAACCGACATTTGTGACCTTGCCGGACTGAAAGATGTATTTTCGCGATACGATATTGATGCTGTTTGTCACTTCGCCGCCGAGTCGCACGTTGACCGCTCGATCAAAAACCCCGGCGATTTTATTCAGACCAATATTGTCGGAACTTTTAACCTCCTGGAATGCGCTAAAGCACGCGGCGATCAATTCAAACTGTTCCATCATGTCAGCACCGATGAAGTTTATGGCAGCTTGGGCGCCGAAGGCCTTTTCCGCGAAGACACGCCCTATCGTCCCAACAGTCCGTATTCGGCTTCCAAAGCGGCTTCCGACCATCTGGTGCGCGCGTATTTCAAAACCTTTGCGCTGCCCGTTACGATTTCCAACTGCTCCAATAATTACGGTCCCTATCAGTTTCCGGAGAAACTCATTCCCCTGATTGTACTCAACGCGCTGGAAGGCAAATCACTCCCGGTGTACGGAGACGGGAAGAACGTCCGCGACTGGCTTTACGTGGAAGACCATTGCGCAGCCATCTGGACCATTATGACCTCTGACAAATTCGGAGAAACCTACAATATTGGCGGCAAAGCGGAAATGGAAAATATTTCCATCGTGCATATGATCTGCGATATTCTTGATGAGCAGCTGCCTTTAACAGACGGCAAATTGCGACGCAACCTGATTACGTTCGTCAAGGATCGTCCCGGACATGATCGCCGTTATGCCATTGATTTTTCCAAATTAAAAAAAGAACTGGACTGGTCGCCGGAAGAATCGTTTGCTTCCGGTCTGCGCAAAACCGTCCACTGGTACCTGGATCAACAGAAATGGGTGAAGAATATTAAAACCGGCACTTACCAGAAGTGGATAGAGGAACAGTACGGTTCGTAATTTTTCCACATAATTCGTTTATGCCGCTATGATAAATTTATCCGCACGCAAGCTTTTGCAGAACATTTTCACTGTCATCCAGAAAATTTCTCTCATAAGAATCGATGCAGAAAATATTTTTTTATAAGCTGTAATCACCGGCCGCCTCCGGCTGGTAGATGACGTGATCAACTTTTATTTTCCTGACACCTGACGGAACTGGCCATTCAATAATATCACCTTCGCGGTATCCTATCAGAGCCATTCCGAGCGGAACTAATATCGACAGTTTGTTTTCAACAATATTTGCTTCGGACGGAAATACCAGGGTATAGGTCATTTTTTCTCCAGATTCGACATCGGTTATACTCACTTTCGAATTCATTGTTATCACGTCTTGGGGAACGTCTGCAGAATCAACCAACACGCCGTTACACAATTCCTTTTCCAGGAGATCGATATTAGCTTTATTATATTTAGGAGTGGATCTCACTCCATCAATTAATTCCAGTAGACGATCCATGTCATGTTTTGTAACAAATATAGTCCGAACTGCCATAATGAAAAATCTCCCTTTTATTTATAAATATCTGATTATTTTTTTTTGGATCAAAAATGGTTAACGGTTAGTGACAATCTGCTTCGGTTCATTGTTACTATAAGTAAATTACGCATAGCTGTCAATCAAATAAAAACATCAGACGGCAAGAATATTTACATGAGCAATAAACAAGCCCGAACGAGATTAACCAAAAGGCAAAAGTCGGTTGATCCGAGATGAAACGGGCAGTTTAATCATCAATCTACCTGCTAGTCATCGACATGTCTCACACAGAGCGGGTTACTCCTATTTTTCAATAAGCCCACTAAGAAATCAGTTAATTATATTTGATCTGTTTTTGCGCCAATCCAGCCACATGATGTATAAAATCATGAAAATGCTGTAAACGGCCGAAGGCAGTGCCGCCTCTTTTTCAAACAGCGCTATGGCCAGACCGCCTGCGATACCCTGATTTTTTAAAGTGCCCTGAAGAATCAGGCTGACGACGTCTTTCTGATAGATCCTGCAAATAAAGCATGTTTTCTTAATCACCCATCCCAGAACAAATGTTGAACAAAAGACGATACCGGCAATCGGCACGACCATCAAAGGCCGGCTGAAAATCAAATCCCTGTTTACGCCGATCATGGAATACAAAACAATGAAAAACCCCCAATCGGTTAACGGCCCCCGTATCGGCGTCAGATGTTCCTGCCAGTCAAAATATAAAATCACTCTGGATAAAATCAGAGGAAGAACAATGAGTAAAAACATAATGTGCAGGAGTTTATATGGATCATTGAAACCAGTCCCGATGAATATCCAGAAAATCAGCGGCATGATCAGTAACGCGGCCAGATAGGATGCCACGGTGCCGGACAGTGTGTAGGATACGTTCCCTTTCAGAATCGCCGTGAAAGGAATGACCGCGACCGCAGGTGGAACTGCAGCAATCAGAACAAATCCGATCCACAAATTTTTATTTTCGATCAACAAGGCTGATAGAAAAAGAATCACGCCTCCCAGGACAACATAGCTCATCAATATGCCAGCAACCGACGGCTTAATGATCGCGCGCAGATTTCGGAAATAGTCATTGGAAACATTCAGCGTCGCCAGTGTCATCACCAGAGCCAATGCCGGCATCATTAAGGATTTTGTCCATGGTGTGGCCTGCGGCAGGAGCAGTCCCGACGCGATGGCCAAGACAAAAATAAAATTGCGATTGTTAATAAGGCGGAACATCGAAATCACCCGATATTGATTATGGAGCTTGATCTAAAATCGATTCATACATACCACAAAACGCAGCATTGAAAAGCGATTTTCTATATGCTAATATTATCGGTAAATGACACACCAATGATTTAGAGGCAATGGTAGGGAAAAGATGATTTGCCAGGCGCGGAAGCTAAAACAATACACACGCAAGCTCATTGGCGCGCCTTAAAAGGAGTGATGTTCAAAAAAGTCGATTGACACCGAGGTTAACATTCTTAAAATAGATTGCGAGGCTGGACTCGACTGGTCGAGACTCGCAATGACCAATAAGGCAGTCAAAGGGATAATTTGGCAATCAAAGAAATATTAATCATTATCAGCGGCATCGTTTTATTTCTTATCGGCATGGTCAATCTCGCCTCCGCCGTCCGTAAATTCATTGATGTCCGCATCAAAGAATACATCAGATACGCCGTGGAAAAGCCGCTTTACGGCCTTCTGACCGGAGTAATTTCTACGATTATATTTCAAAGCTCTTCGGCATCCACAGCGCTAACCGTTGGACTGGTCAGTGCGGGTTTGATAAGTTTTTACAGTTCTCTGGCGATCATCCTGGGCACAGATATCGGCACCACCCTGACCGTGCAATTTGTTATCTGGCACTTTACGGAAATATCGCCTGTCTTTATTTCCATCGGTGGACTTTTGTGGTTGCTTAATCGAAGCAAATGGAAGATCGCCGGCCAGGCAGTTTTTTACTTCGGATTGATTTTCTTCGGTTTGGAATTAATCAGTCAAGCCGTTGAGCCTTTAAAAAATTCCCCGGACTTTTTGAATATATTCACGCAAACTCAAAATCCGCTTTTCGGGCTGGGACTGGGAATTGCGGTCACCGGCATTATTCACGCCTCGGCCATACCCATCAGTATTATGGCTCTCCTGGCTCAACAGGACCTGGTTTCCCTGGAAAATGCCCTGCCCGTCATTATGGGAGCCAATATCGGCACAACCGTCACGGCGCTCATGGCCGGTACGGTGGCGACCGTCAGCGGCAAAAGAAGCGCGATTTCCCACTTGATATTTAAATTTATCGGCGTGGCTTTGTGTTTTGTCTTCATGCCGTTTTTTATGACCTTGCTGAGAAATCTTTCCACCAGCGTGGCACAGCAGATTGTTCTGGGACATTTTGTAATTAATATGGTTATTGTGCTCTGCTTCATTTTTTTTCTGAAGCCTTTTGCCGCCTTCATGCAGAGCATTTTAAAAGGTGAAGATGCAACCCTGCCTATCTGGCCGGAATTTCTGGATCGCAAAGACTTATCCGATGCGAAAAGAGCTCTTGATAATGTGCAGAAGGAATTACAGAGAGAAATCCATCTTACACGAAAAATGTTTTTAACCGCCATCAATCTGATTACTTTTCCTCAAGAAGGCAGAATCAGAGACATATCCTACATCGAAATGGTGGTGAATAATCTGCGCGCTCAAATCATCAGGTTTTTATGGAAAATATCGGCGCGTGACACCTCGGCTCAGATTTCTAAAAAGGTTTTCTCCTTTACCGCGATCGCCGGCGATATTGAAAGCATTGGCAATCATGTTGTGTGGATAGCCGAACTGGCCTCTCAAAAAACAGAGAGGAAAATCAAATTTACCGAAAACGGCATGAAGGAATTGCAGGCGATAATATCCCTCGTTAATCACAATCTTGACGACGCCGCGTTGCTGATTGAAGCGCCCGACAACATGAAAATCACCGGGCTTCTTCAACGGGAAGAGGAAATAGACAGCAAAGTGAAAGATGCGCGCATCGAGCATCTCAAAAGATTTCACAAGCACCTGTGCAGTACCGAAGCCGGATTGATTTTTGTCGAAATGCTTATTCATCTGGAACGTATTTCCGACCATTGCAATAATATCGCCGAGTATGTTCTTGATATTAAGGAAGACAATGGTGATTTATAAGCTGCATGCCGCTGACGTGGAGTGAACCCTGTGGGCCTGGTTCATCAATATGACATTTAAAATCAGCATTTTTTCAATTTGTTCAGAAATACGTATTGAACTAATTGCCAATATCTTCTATAATAAATAACAAATCATATATTTTCTATCGTTTGCTTGAACATCCATACAAGGGGGGGGTATCAAGATGAATAAAAGAATAGGCGCCCTGAAATTTGCGCTGGAAAATGAGCTTAACGAACGAGAGTTTTATCTGGCCAACGCCCGCCGGACAAAAAACCTGGCCGGCAAAAACATGTTTAAGCAAATTGCCGATGAAGAAAAAGAACATTATGAGATGTTGAAGAAACTGCATGACCAGTGGGAAAAGAAACAGAAATGGCCTTCCACCATATCGCTGAAAGTAAAGAAATCTTCAACCGGTAATATTTTAAGATCCATGTCGGAGAAAAAATCGGCGCGTATCAAAGGCAATGAAGATGACTTGAAAGCCATCCGCACGGCGATTGACTTTGAAGCAAGGGGCATGGCGCTTTATACCAAGCTGGAAGAAGGAAGCACCGATCCCAAAGAGAAAGCTTTTTTCAACCTGCTGGCCGGTATTGAACGGCAGCATTTTCTTTCTTTGCGTGATACGGAAGAATTTCTCACCGATCCCGTTTCGTGGTACCAGAAAACGGAAAGATCATCTCTGGACGGCGGTTGAGGTGGATAATTTTTCAGACTTGATCAAGGCCGCTCTGATTATCGGCAACAAAAAGTTCCTCCATTTTGGTGTGTAATGCCGTCCAGTCATCGTACAATCTTTCTACTTCCGCGTTGATGTCTTTCAATTTCATGCTGACGTTTTTAATTTGAACAGCATCTCTGTGGGTTTGAGGATCGCACAAAGCGGCTTCATATTCCGATTTTTTTGATTCCAGCGAAGCTATCTTTTTTTCCACGGCAGACAGTTCTTTTTCCAGAGGAGCCCTGATTTTGTAATTCTTATTTCGTGCTTCGGCTTCAAGCCTCTTTTTCTCCTTATTTTTGACTGACTGACTCTCCGGAGAACGCTGCGTCACCGCTGCATCTGTCTCCAGAATCTCCGCCTGTCGGCGTTTTTCAATAAAATAAGAGTAATTCCCCTGGTAATAAATTATTTGGCCATCCTTCAATTCAAAAACCTTGTTGACGAGATGGTCAAGAAAATAACGGTCATGCGAGACAATGGCCACGGTACCATGATACTGAATCAACGCTTTTTGAAAAATATCCTTGGTCTTCACATCCAGATGATTGGTCGGCTCGTCAAGAATAAGGAAATTGGTATCCAGCAGCATGATTTTCAACAAAGCCAGACGTGATTTTTCACCTCCGGAAAGAATTGAAATGGACTTGAAAATATCGTCCCCGGAGAACAAGAAAGCTCCCAGCAGATTACGTTTATCCTGATCCGAGGCTTTGGCCGGGACGGAATTTATTTCTTCCCAGATTGTATTACGGTAATTTAGATTTTGGGTACTTTCCTGAGAAAAAAAAGCCATATTCACGCTATCTCCGTATCGAACCGAACCACAGGAGGGCCGTTCCGTTAAACTCAACAAACGCGACAGAGTCGATTTTCCCGATCCGTTCACGCCGACAAAAGCAACCTTATCGCCGCGAAACAACGTAAAATTCAAATGATCGAAAACATTTAAACCGCCATAGTGGTGTCCCAGTTCGGTTACCTGAATCACTTCCCGGGAACTTTTCTTCCCTTCCGGAAATTTCATGGCAACGCTTTTTGTTTTTCCTTCCAGCTTTATCTCGGAATACTTTTCCAGCATTTTAATCCGGCTTTGCACCTGAGACGCTTTGGTCGCTTTGTAACGGAAGCGCTCCACAAATTCCTCGATTTTCTTTATTTGCGTTTTCTGCAGTTCCATTTCTTTTTTCAACGCGGCGTGTCTTCTTTCTTTTTCCTTCAAATAGAAGGAATAATTCCCTTTGTAAATATGGATGTTGCACGATGAAAGCTCGGCGATCTGCGTAGCGATTTTATCCAGAAAAAAATGATCGTGAGAAATAACGATAATTGTTCCGCGATAATCCTTGAGATAAGATTCCAGCCACTCCATGCTTTCGGTGTCCAGATGATTGGTCGGTTCATCCAGAAGCATGATGTCGGGTTGGGCCAGAAGAATGGATGTCAGGAGAATTCGCATTTTCCATCCGCCGGAAAATAAATCGCAATGTTGATTAAAATTGCTTTCCTTGAAACCGAACCCTTTGAGGACCTGCTTGGCCCGTGTTTCAAAAGCATAACCATCCATGGCGCTGAAATGAGCCAGCGCATCGGAATATTTTTTCGAAAGCTCGCTGTATTCGGAGGTATTTTGTTTCACTCCCGACAGTTGATCTTCCAGATCGTGAATGGATTTTTCAATAGCCGCCATTCCGCTTTTCTGTTTGAGATACTCGATCAGAGTAACCGCCTCAAGTTCAACCATATCCTGAGGAAGATATCCGACCATTCTGTTTTTTCTGCCGGGAATTTCTATGACACCTGCGTCGGGATGAACCTCCTCCATCAACGCCCGGAACAGCGTTGTTTTTCCGCTGCCGTTCTCACCGACCAGACCGATACGGCTCTGGGGATGAATCGTCCAGTTGATATTGTCGAAAAGCTTTTTGTCCAGAAAAGACAGATGAACATTGCGGAAGTATATCACTTAGAAAGCCTCCATGATGATGCGGCTATATAAAATATAAAACAGACTGTCAATGGATTAATGGCTTAAAGATGTTTCAACGTTTTTTACGGAAAATAAGTTTCAGCGGCACGCTGTCGAAACCGAATTCCTCGCGAATCTGGTTCATGAGATAGCGTTCGTACGAAAAATGAATCCCTTTGGCATTGCCGACAAAAAAGACAAACGTCGGCGGCTTGATATCCGTCTGCGTGGCGTAGGAAATATGCATCTGCCGGTTCTGATAACGGGGCATGGGATTTTTGCGCACTGATCTTTCAATCAGATCATTTAACGGCGACGTGCCTACTCTCTTCGTGTATTGCTCGTAAACTTTATTGATGATGTCAAATATTTTTGGCGCACGCTGTCCGGTTACCGCGGAAATAAAAATTATCGGCGCGAAATCCAGAAATTTAACCGTGTCTTTTATCTCCTCGACAAATTTTCCAACGGTGGAGTTATCTTTTTCAATTTTATCCCATTTATTAACCACGATAATGCAGGCCTTGCCCCGCTCGTGGGCCAGCCCGATGATTTTTGTATCCTGTTCGGTGATACCCTCTTCCGCATCAATTAAAACAAGCGCTATATTACAGCGATTGATGGATTTGAGCGCCTGCACCACGCTGTATTTTTCCAGCGTCTGACTGATTTTGCTTTTCTTGCGGATTCCCGCCGTGTCAATCAGCAGATAATTTTTTCCATGAACCTTGACCGCTGAATCAATCGCATCGCGCGTCGTCCCCGGCGTGGGATTGGCGATACTTCGCTCCTTGCCCAGAATCTTGTTGACGAGAGATGACTTGCCCACATTGGGTTTGCCGACAATGGCGATTTTAATCTGGGTTTCCTGATCTTCCGAATCTGTTACCCCTTCCGGAAAATCGCGGACAACAATGCTCAGCAATTCATCAACGCCCCGGCCGTGCTGAGCGGAAATAGAATGAATCTCTTCGATACCCAGCCTGTAGAAATCGGTCAGCAAATCCGTATGACGCTCGCCGTCAACTTTATTGGCAACGTAAAATACACTTTTGTTCTTTCCCCTTAATTGTCTGGCAATTTCCATATCCGAAGGCGTCAAGCCGTCCCTGCCGTCCATCAGAAAAATAATGACATCCGCTTCCTCAATGGCCAGATTGCTTTGCTCGCGCATTTGCACAAGAATCTTTTCCTCCGACGAAGGTTCGAACCCTCCGGTATCAATCAGCGTAAAAGCTTTATCCTGATAAACACAATCCATGTAATTGCGATCGCGTGTTGCGCCCGGCTCATCAATCACGATGGCCTTCTGCTTTCCGGCTATTCTATTGAACAGTGTGGATTTGCCGACATTAGGCCGGCCCACGATGGCGATGACTGGTTTTTCTTTCATAGTATCCTTATTGTTTCAACAACCCGAATTCCTGAAGCATTTTATCAGAGGTGGTCCATTCTTTCCGCACCTTGACAAATAATTCCAGATATACTCTGGCACCGAAAAGATTTTCCATATCCATTCTGGCCCGCGTGCCTATTTCTTTGAGCATGGCTCCCCTCTTTCCGATCATGATCGCTTTTTGCGAATCTTTTTCCACATTGATTGTTGCGATGATGCGAATCAGGTTTTTTTCTTCCTCTTCCTTGAATAAATCAATGGTCACCGCGGTCGAATAGGGAACTTCCTGTTTGGTCAACAGGGTTATTTTTTCACGGATGAATTCAGCAGCGATAAATCTTTCCGTCGCATCGGTCTGAATATCATCCGGATAATACTGGGGACCTTCAGGCAGCATTTCCTTTATTGTCTTGAGTAATGCTTCAACCCCTTCACCTGTTAAAGCGGATATCGGAAATATTTCCTGAAAATCGTACAGGACACGGAATTGATCAATCAGAGGAAGAAGATACTTTTTTTCGATAAGATCTATTTTATTGATCACCAGAATCACCGGCGACTGAACCTGCGCCAAAGATTCAATCAGGAAAAGATCATGAGGATGAACATGGGTGTTGGCCTCGATCAGCATCAGCAGAATGTCCACGCTGCCGATCGCTTCTCTGGTGGTCTGCACCATGGCACGGTTCAGGGGCGTCTTCGGCTTATGCATTCCCGGCGTATCGAGAAAAATAAGCTGGGCATCAGGATAATTTTTGATGCCGGTAATTTTGTTTCTTGTCGTTTGCGGTTTGTCGGTAATAATCGAAATTTTGTCGCCGACGATCGTGTTGAAAAGTGTGGATTTGCCCGCATTCGGGCGTCCGATGATGCCAATGAATCCTGATTTAAACAATTGCTTTATCTCCCATTAAATTATTCCCGGAATTTTCAGACCAGAAGCCTCTCCAAGATCATTGGTCACGAATATTTCGCCCCGCGGGCGACTGGGACATGATTCTACAATCAATTTCGCACTGGGGTAAAGCTTTTTTATTGACTTGATATTCGCATTGTTCAAGCCGCGAAAACTGGAAATATCCCGCTCTGATATAGAAAAAATAATGTCCCTGCTGTCACGGGATAATTTTTCCAGCGCGTTGATGATGTTGCGGAAAAAAACAGAAGACAGGACAATACTGCCGAACGCCGGGTGAACCGGTCCGGCCAGGATAGCGCCGTTTTTTTGCATTTCCGGCGTCATCTGCACGCCCATTCTAATGATGCGAATGCCGGCGGTGGACAGCTTTTCCCAGGCCAGGCTGCATAATAAAACAGCCTCTTCAATTTCCAACGGGCGGTATTTCCCCTGCTTGAAATCTTCCGCCAAAGTCGTTTCGGTGAAAACAATGACCGGGTGAATTCTTACCGTATCGGGATCAAGTTCGATAGTTTTGTTCAGGGAATAATCAAAGCCTTCGGGGGTATCCCCGGGCAGACCGGCCATCAGATGCAGTCCTGTCTTAAAACCGCTTTGTTTCAAAAGAGTGATGGCATTTTCAATATCGGCGGCACTGTGTCCTCTTCGAGCGCGCAATAAAACTTCTTCCACAAAAGACTCCGCGCCGATTTCCACCGTGGAAACATTATATTTTTTCAACAGCGACAATTTTTCCTGAGCAATGTAATCAGGCCTTGTTGAAATCCGGATGGAATCGACCACGCCTTTTTGAATGAAGGAATTCGCCAGGATAAGAAGCTCCTCCTGAGATTCCGGATCCATCCCCGTAAAACTTCCGCCGTAAAAGGCAATTTCCACTTTTTCGGATTTGTTTTTATGCCAGTTCAGATAGGATGTAATCTCCGCTTCAAAAAATTCTTTCGTTATTTTCTGAGGGTAATTCCCGGCGCTTATTTTTTGATTGCAGAAAACACAGCGATGCGGACAACCGTTGTTCATGATAAAAACAGGGATGATCAAGGGATGTTTACCGGTGGATGAATCATTACTGATTTTCTTCATCTTGCAGCTTTTCCCAGGCCTTTTGCGCGGCTTTTTTTTCAGCTTCTTTTTTACTCATGCCTTTGCCTATTTCCGTAAGTTTGTTGACAATTACAACTCTTACTTCGAAAACTTTGGCGTGTTCAGGACCGGATGAATCTGCAACCACATAAATGGGAATTGTTTTATATTGTCTCTGACAATATTCCTGCAGGGCCGTTTTATAGTCGAAATAATCGGAAGACAGGTTTTTTTCTTCCAGCAGCGGTTCGAATAATTTAGTCACCACCGATTGAACGTCGTTATAACCGGAATCAAGATAAACGGCTGCGACCACTGCTTCAAAAGCGTTGGCCAAAAAAGAATCCTTGGCGCGACTACCGGCATTTTCCTCTCCGTGACCGACCAAAAGACAATCGCCAATTTTTAAATCACGCGCCAGTTGAGCCAAGTTTTTCTCACCGACCAGTGCGGATCTAATTTTTGTCAGATCACCCTCTGAAGACTGGAGATATTTTTTTATGAGCAAATCGCTTACGCACAAACCCAGAACAGAGTCTCCCAGAAATTCCAGTCTTTCATTGTCGGATACATCCAGTTGCCGATTTTCATTGACAAAGGAACGATGTGTCAGCGCGGTGGAAAGACAATTAATATCGCCAAAATGATAGGCAAGTCTTTCTTCTAAACCCAGAAGAACGTCGCGTCTGCTTTGATCCATAAACATTTGCTAATCCCGATTTGAATGTTTTGTCTTTTTTCTGCCTTCGTGCAAACAAATTTCAACTTTTTAATAAGGTAAAACTCGAAGATAAGCAATAGGCAAAATAGTTCGCAAACGCATGAGATTGCGCATTCCCGTATCCGGATAAATTTATCAATGTTGATTATTTTTACTGTGAAATCAAAAGACTTCATGATAGAATTCATATCAAATCATCATCAATCAACAAAGGAGCGTTTATCACGATGGATGCTATCACCGGTTATATATCAACTCATCCGGCTATTTTCGCAATGGGCGTTGCTTTAATTATAGTATTATTTCTTCATTTCACCTTCAAGAGTTTGACTAAATTATTGCTGATAATCCTGGTAATTCTGATGGCAATTTACGGCTACTATTTTTTTAACAGTAAAGATACGGCGACTGACAAAACGAAAGAATCAACCGAAATGGTGAAATCAGTTATTGATGATGTCAAGGCCAAAAGTAAAACTTTTTCCAGAGACATGAAAGACCTTTACAGAAAAAGCAAAGCTGCACCCAAAGAAGTTGACAGAATGCTTGATGCATCTGATAAAGAAGTAGAAAAAGAGATGAAAAAATAACTCTTTGTTTTCCAAGATGCAGCATCACAAATAATGCGCTGAAAATTGATTTTATAACAAATTGATTTCCATGGCACGAACGGGGCAGGCGGAAACACAAAGTTCGCAGCCATTGCATTTTTCCGGATCAAATAAGATTTTTTGCGATTCTTTTTCAAAAGACAAGGCCCCTGTAGGACAGAAAGCGGTGCAGGCTCCGCAGTGAACGCACTTATCGGCATTCTGACTGACACTTTTGGACAGCGGCTCCACCTTAAGACCCAGTTCCTTTAAAAAACGGATACCGTGATCAAAATTTTCTTTGGAACCGCTTAATTCCAAAACAATAACTCCCTCGCGCCTTGGAAATATTCTCGCTTTTAAGATATTGAAAACAAGATTGTATTGTTTAACCAACTGATAGATGACAGGTTGCTGGACGGTATCGGGAGTGTAGCGAATGACAATTTTCTTAGAAAACATAATATCATTTGATCCAATAAAAAAATTTTCAAAAGATTAAGACATCAAAAAAATATTGTCAAGGTAATTTACAGCCGATTATCCTTGTTATTTAAATACATTAGAGACGGCTAAACGGTTATCAGAAGCTTTTGCCAATCCAGGGAGGGAAACGTCGCGTGCAGGACGTGATCATCTTTCACCAGGTGATACTCCAGAGATTTGAAATATTTGTCGGCTACGTCTTTTACAATCCGGGGATTGACAACATCATCATTGGACCCGTGATAAATAACCACGGGTAAATTCAGAGGATTTGCAGGAGGCTTGAATTCGACAAGATTTAAAGCCGGCGCAAGAAGAATTAATTTTTTCACACGGTTTTCGTTTTCGATAGCGAATTGAACGGCCATTAACCCGCCATAGCTTGATCCGACAATGATTAAATCCGTTTTCCCGGCCAGAACATCGTTCAACTTACACATGCGCGAGTCAAGATTACCGGTGTAATTTTCTATAATCATCTGTGGAAATTTTTTTGCAAAGAACTGCCCTTTGGCGCCTTGTCCCGTGCTTTCCAGACCATGAATAAAAACCAGAGTATTCCCCATATAATGTCCTTTTTTATGAATTTTATATTGTATAGATTATGTCAGTATGTTATCCATTCCGCAAGAAAAGATTTAATCAGGAGATTTGATTATGGCCATAGTTTTACCTTTTAAGGCGGTTCGTCCGAATCAGAAATTTGTTGCTCAGGTCGCAGCGCTTCCTTACGATGTGATGACCCGGGAAGAAGGACAAAAAGCTGTTTCCGGCAATGCGCTGAGTTTCATGCATATTGAAAAATCGGAAATCGACGTTCCGGATGGAACCAGAAGCGACGACAATCTTATTTATCAAACGGCAAAACGCAATTTTATAGACATGCGGGTGAAGGGAATACTCATTCAGGATGAATCACCGCGCTTTTACATTTACAGACAACAAATGGGTGCTCGGCTGCAGACCGGAATAGTCGGCCTGATGAACGCGGCGGAATACGACGCCGGGAAAATCAAAAAACATGAATTGACCAGAAAGGACAAGGAAGAAGATCGCATCCGGCACGTGGACACGGTCAACGCTCAAACCGGTCCGGTCTTCATAAGCTATCGGGAACGTCAGAGTTTGAACAGGATTGTCGATCAAATAACGGATGGGGTTCCTGAATACGATTTTACGGCGGAGGACGGCATCAAACATACCGTGTGGATCGTTACCGAGGCCGCACAAATTGAAGCCATCAAGAAAGAGTTTCTTGCCGTGGACGTCCTGTATATTGCCGACGGGCATCACCGCGCCGCCGCTGCGACAACTATTGCCCGAAACAGACGAAACAATGATAAAGACAAAAATACTTTGAAAGAATATGAATCTGTTCTTGCCGTTTTCTTTCCTCACACCCAGTTGAAAGTCATGGATTACAACCGTGCAGTCAAAGACCTGAGATGCCTTACTCCTCAGCAATTTCTTGAGAAGATCGGCTCCGGTTTTACGATCAGCGAGAATTTCACGGCAAGGTCACCGCAACAGCTTCATGATTTTGGAATGTATCTGGACGGCCGCTGGTACAAAATAACCATTAAAGAAGGGCTTTACGATGCGAACGACCCGGTGGCCAGCCTCGATGCGGCTATTCTGCAGGATCATTTACTCTATCCTGTGCTGGGCATCGCGGACCCGCGCGTTGACGACCGCATCAAATTCATCGGCGGCATCAGGGGCATGGATGAACTGGAAAAACTCGTGAATCAGGACGGTTTTGCCGTGGCGTTTTCTCTTTATCCCACAACCATGGAGCAGATCATTAAAGTTGCCGATGCCGGAGCGATTATGCCACCCAAGTCAACGTGGTTCGAACCGAAACTGCGCAGCGGGTTATTTACTCACAGACTGGATTGAAAATTTTGATCATCTGACCCATGGAAGAAGAGACCTTTGACGAAATACTCAACGGATTGGTGCGTGTTTACCAGAAGAAAAAAGGGTACCGTTTTTCCATAGACTCCCTTCTTCTCGCTCATTTCGTTTCCCTGAAAAGGCGCACAAGGTTTATGGATATCGGCTGCGGCAGCGGCGTTATTCTGCTTATTCTGGCCAAACGTTTCCCCGGCACCAGCGGTGTTGGATTAGAAATTCAGGAACATTTTTCGGAACTCGCCCGCAGAAATTCCCAGGTTAATAATCTGACAGGCCGCATTGAAATTGTTCAGGGCGACGCCCGTCACATCAAGACCATTTTCCCGGAACGTTCGTTTGACGCGACGATATTCAATCCGCCTTATCGAAAATTAAATTCCGGCCGGATAAATCCCGGCGAGGAAAAAGCCATCGCCCGTCACGAAGTGAAGGGTTCTCTGAAAGATTTTTTAAACGCGGCAAAATATCTTTTAAAACCGACCGGAAAAGTTTTTGCCATCTATCCGGCTAAAAGAATGGTGGAGCTTATCTATCTTTTTCGCTTAAACGGCATCGAACCGAAAAAAATGAAGCTCGTCTATTCGGACATCACTTCCGACGCGGAATTTATTCTGGTGGAAGGCAGGAAAGGTTCGCGGGAGGAATTGAAAATCGAACCACCGCTTTTTATTTACAATCAGAGCAGAAAATACTCACCGGAAATGTCCGCTATTTTCAACGATCTTTCTCATTTTCCAGCTGACGACGGCGGCTGATCTCCAGCAGCATAACTCTTTTGAGCACATCGGCCAGTTCCTTATCCTCTAAAGACCCGGTACATTCGGCAATCATTTCCTTGTCTCTTTTTTTGAGAACAGCTCTTTTTGAGGTTGAAATATTGTTGGCCTGCTTTTCAAGCACAAGGGTGTGCCCCACGACAAAACGTATTTCTTTGATCAGCGCTTTTCCGGAAAGTTTATTTAATTTGACGAGAATTTCTTCCTTCATGAAATGAAGCTGCTGCACCCAGACCGAAGAAACTGTTTTGACAAACAACGTCCCGTTCCTCAAAGAGTCAGGTTGTGTTTGGGAAGCGATTTGAGAGCCGACAGCGTCCGGCCAGAGCTTCTGAAGTTTTCTCTCTTCGATTTTAGAGGTCATCCCCCTTTTTTTCAAAATCGAAAATAATACTTCCCCTACTGACTGTAATTGAGCCTGTGATTTTCTTTTGCGCATGCCCCTCTTGTGGCATAAATCAAAGTACAGGTCAAGCGAGTCTCAAATCCCTCGTCGCCTATCGTGGCCCCATGGTGTCCGTAAGGGTATTTAGTCTATTCGCTTCGGGGATAATTCGACTTACGCTTCAAACTTCACTTCGTTCGTTTTCAGCGAGTCTCATTAAAAAAAACGGGGAGGCTTGAAGCCTCCCCGTTTTGAAAATTTACTTATATAAAATCATTTTTATACAGCAAATGATTCATCAGGAATGTTCATACAGCTCTGTTCATCCTTCTTCAGGTTCTCCAGTTTGGCCGGAACCATGTCGGTAATGCGACCAATGAAGAATCGGGCCGCTTCAATCTTACCGCGATAGAAGGCTTTTTCCTGTTCGCCGGTTTCCGCCGCAAAGAACTTCGGAACAGCGACCAGGGCTTGTTTGAGCTGCAGCCAGCCGACAATAACATCACCCATGCAGTTCAAGAAATCGCAGGCACCGATCAGAGGAACATACGGAGTGACTTTGATCATCTTGGCGAAAGCCATCGATGTTTCTGCGCACGCATTCAAAGCTTTTTCGACGGTTTCCGCTTCTTTCTTGAAAGCGTCAACCTTCTTACCTTCCGCAATGGTTTCGTTGATCATCGCCATCAGGTTCATGAAATAAAGGCCTTTCTTCATGCCCAGCTTACGGCCCAGAAGGTCAAGAGCCTGAATGCCGTTGGTGCCTTCATAGATCTGATTGATCTTCTGATCTCTCATCATCTGTTCAACCGGATACTCGCGGCAGAAACCATAACCGCCGTAGGTCTGAACAGCGGTATCGCAGCACATCATACCCATATCGGTGCTGTACGCTTTGACGATCGGGGTAAGCAGTTCGATAAAGCCATGCCAGTAGGCCTGCTGTTCTTCATTCTTGTCGATCATGGCGTTGAATTCATTATCCATGCAGAAGTAGCAGAAGAAACAAAGCAGACGACAGCCTTCTGCAGTAGCTTTCATTTTCAGCAGCATTCTGCGGACATCCGGATGACCAATGATCGTAATGGCTTTGGGATTTTCAACCTTCATGGCCATTTCGATAACGTTTGCACCCTGAATTCTCTGTTTGGCGTAATCAAGTGCATGGAGATAGGCTGCTCCCGCAAGAGATGCACCCATCATGCCGACGCCCTGACGTTCTTCATTCATCATGTGGAACATGATCGGCATGCCTTCGCGTTCCTGGCCCATCAGATAACCGATACATTTGTTGTCCGTACCGAAATTCAAGGTACAGGTGGCGTTGCCGTGAATACCCATCTTGCTTTCGATGCCGCCGCACTGAACATCATTAAATTCTCCAATTTCACCCTTCTCGTTGAATCTGTATTTGGGAACCATGAAAATAGAAATACCCTTGGTTCCGGGAGGATCACCTTCGATTCTGGCCAGAACAGGGTGAATAATGTTCGGGGTCAGATCATGATCACCGGCAGAGATGAAACTCTTGGTGCCGACGATGGAGTAGGTGCCATCTCCATTATTTTTGGCGGTTGTCTTTAAAAGACCGACGTCAGAACCGGCGCTCGGTTCAGTCAGACACATGGTGCCAGCCCATTCACCGGTGTACATTTTTTCCAGAAGGACGTCGCGCAGCGGATGCTGGAAGAAATCCTCCATCAGTCTTGCCGCGCCATGGGAAAGACCGGGATACATAATGAATGCCTGATTGCAGGACAGAAACATATTAGCGCAAGCTGCCGCAATAGAAGCGGGAAAGCCCTGGCCGCCTACTTCCGGCTGGTCAGCCGTGGCCATATATCCGGCTTCACAATAAAGTTTCCACAATCTTTTATAAGATTCAGGTGTTGTGACTTTTCCATCTTTCCACGTTGCTTCGACCGGTTTACGATGAACTTCATCAGGATAGGTGGGAGCAAGCTCCAACTCTGAGAATTTTGCGGCCTGGTCCAAAACCATGTTGCACGTATCAGCATCATAATCCACATAACGGCCTTTGCCCAGTAATGTTTCCTGTATTTTTAATACTTCAAACAACTGGAATTTAATATCCCTTAAATCAATCCACAAACTCGCCATATCATCCTCCTTAAACTTTATTGATTATATTTTTTTGCTCATTCCGACAGAGCGACTACCTTTGCTCACCTTTAAAAAATGTTTTCGCTGCTGAGTTTCCGACAAAAACCAAGATTATTTTTTATGTAATATCTTAAAATCAAGCACTCATGACCGAAAGTCATTTTCGAGTCTTATACATCCCAAAACTAACTCTGTCAACAAATTTATAATATTTGAGCGTTTTACTTGCCTGTTTCAATAAAATAATTAAATACTAATATTATAACAAATACTTACAAACATAACTCGATGATTCAACAGATCAATTGCCGTGCTGCAAAAACAAAAAAAATCCCCGGAATCATGCTCTCACTCCGGGGATTTTTTACTCATTTTTTCTGTTCACAAATCACTTATTTGCAGTTTCCAGATAATATTGTGTAATTTCATAGACTGCGTAATCCATCATAAGCATGATTCGCATAATACTGTCGATGGCCTGATTGTGTTCCAGGGCATCAATAAAAATCGCCTGAAAGTCGGCGTAAAGCCACATGTGACGGCGCATGAGCACCAATCCGTAAATGGCTTCCTGCAAGGGGAGACCGATTTCATGACATTTTTTCGCATATTTCCGGAAATACTCCTGGGTATATTCAACACGATCATCAGGAACAAGTAGTTTTCTTAAATTACGGTAAAAATCAATCGCGTAAATAACCAGTTTTTCCTTTTTGATGTTCCGATAATGAGTTGTTCTATTATTTTTTTGAACCTCCCTAGCCCAGTGTTCAGCAATTTCCTCGGCGTTTTGTTCCGTAATATCCAGTAACTTTATAGAATCTACCATAAGAAGTTCTCCTTTCTATGAGATTAAGTCCGGCTTTAAAAATAAATTTTTGTCTTTATGATTTACCTTTTTACTTCTCTCAATAGCGCCTGGTATTCCTTGGTCACTTCATAACAGGCATAATCAAACAATAAAATTGTACGTCCGAGAGTATCCAATGCCTGCCTTTGATCAATGCCGGAAGTAAATATTGCCTGAAATTCTGCGTACAGCCAGATATGTCTTCTCATCAGGATCAGCGCATAAATCGTCTCCTTGGCGGGAATGCCCATCGCGTAACTGTCCTGAGCATAACTCCGAAAATATCGTAACGAGTCATCCGTAATTTTTTCATCAAGAAACATTTTGCTGAATGTTTGATAAAACCTGACACATTGATTGTTGATTTCTTCTTCATTCAAACTTTTATACGTTGGTGTTTTAGCGTTGCTTTTGACGTCTTTCAACCATCTTGCCGCGACCTTTTCCGCATGTTTCTCTGCCAGCTCCAGATACTTAATGGCATACGTTTTCATAAACACACTCCTTTCTGACATTATTTCGTTTGAATGTTTGACTTTAATATAAAGCATGAGAACAAATTTGACAATATTTATTTAGTGAAAAAATGTTTTTTACCTAACCGCCGGTCAAAGATGACTGTGCGTGATTCACGCGGAATAATTCATTGACATAAAAAAATGAAAACCATATAGTTTTCCCCAAAATTTTCATTTCTGTTCGTTAATAAATTCGAGAGGACACTACTTAAATGATAAAAATCAAAAAGCTCATGCTATTTCTGTTATTCTGTCTGATAGCCACTACATTCGGTTGTACATTTCTGGGAATGAACAGCATGCCGGTGGAACAGTTAAAAATCAAATATGCCGATCAGGAATCGGAAATCATCGAAATTGAAGACATTAAAATTCACTATAAAGATGAGGGACAGGGCCCGGTTTTAATACTGCTTCACGGTGTCTGCGCTTCTCTGCACACCTGGGACGGATGGACGGCGAGGCTGAAAGATCGTTACCGTATCATCCGGTTGGATATTCCGGGATTCGGATTGACGGGACCGGCGCCTGATAAATCTCTGTACCGCAAAGAAGAAGCCGTCAGACTCTTTGAAGAAGTTGTTGATGAAATGAAACTGGAAAAATTTTATCTGGCGGGAAACTCTCTGGGCGGTTACATTGCCTGGAATTATACGCTTAAACATCCGGACAAGGTCGAAAGGCTTATTCTGGTTGATTCTGTGGGATTTTCACAACCGCTGCCGGGACTGCTTGCCTTTGCCAGCAATCCGCTCGTCAGACCGTTTGCAAGATTTACCATGCCGCGTTTTCTTTTCGACAACGCGGTGGAGCAGGTTTACGGAGACAAATCCAAAGTCAACCAGGAGCTCAAAGACCGCTACTTTGATCTGGCCATGAGAGAAGGCAACAAAGGTTCCTATATCGATGTTTTCACGGAAATGAGAAGATTGTGCAACGATGAAAATCTCTCCCAGGGAATAAAAGACATCAAAGTCCCGACCCTGGTGATGTGGGGCACGAAGGATGAATGGATTCCTTTTAAATATTTCGAGAACTGGAAAAAAGAATTGCCCGGTGCAAAATTCATTCAATATGAAGGCGCCGGACATACGCCGATGGAAGAAATGCCGGATGAAACGGCGCGTGATGCGGATTTGTTTCTTTCGGGCAAGATGTAAATAAGTTACGGTTGCTTTCGCGCCATTCATCATCATTGAAACTTAAAAAATAAAAGGGAACTCTTTGAAAAAGAGTTCCCTTTTTAAATTTCAAAGCTGAGCGAAAAACTATTATACTCGGCTTAACATGGTGGCGCCGGCATTACCGAAAGCGCCGCACAGTGAAGCAACGCCGTATTTGGCATCTTTACGATCAGTCTTCATAATGCTATGCAGGGTCACCAAAATGCGGCATCCGCTTTCTCCCAACGGATGACCAAGCGCCAAAGCGCCGCCCCAGATGTTGACGTTGTCGAAAGGAGCGTTCTGAGCAATACCCAATTCTCTCAAGCAAGCCAATGACTGACTGGCGAAAGCTTCGTTGAGTTCCCAGACACCGATATCGCTGACTTTCTTACCTGTGCGCGCAAGAAGTCTCTGGACAGCGGGAATAGGACCAATGCCCATAACGGTGGGATCACATCCGCCTAAAGCGCCGGCTTCGTATTTAATAGAATAAGAAAGTCCCAGTTTGTCGGCTTTGGAGCGTTCCATTAACAGAATAGCCGCAGCGCCGATTGTCAAAGGCGAAGACGTAGCCGCAGTGACAACGCCATCCGCCTTGAAAGGCGTTTTCATGGTTGCCATCTGTTCCATCGAAACGTCACCGCGAATCCACTGGTCGGTTTCGACCATGAAGGGAGTGCCGTCATCTTTTAATCCTTCCATCGGAATTATTTCATTCTTGAATTTTCCGGCCTTGGTGGCTTCGTCGGCTTTCTTATTGCTCCAGAAAGCCATGTTTTCCATATCCACACGACTGATTTTGTACTGCTCCGCAACTTTTTCAGCGGTATTGCCCATGGGCAGTTCAAGAATGTTGTAACGTTCAGCCAGACGCGGTGCGAAATCCATATGCATGGCCATAAAAACTTTCTGCATATCTTCCACACCGGCGGCGATGTAGGTATCGCCTTCACCGCACATAATGGCGCGGGCGGCATGCTGCGTCGCAGCCATTCCGGAAGGACACTGCATGGTCAGAGTGTTGGTGGGGACGGATTCCGGGAATCCACCAGCCAGCCAGGAAAGACGGCCGATATCATTCTGCATGCCGGTAATATTCGCACAACCGACAAATACGGATTCGATATCTTCCGGTTTAACTTTGGGATTACGGGCGAATAATCCATCATAAACTTTCGTCAGAACTTCATCGGGTCTTAAGGATCTGAACCAACCTTTTTCATTGTGCGCCCGGGAATTCGGCGATCTGACGCCATCAATAATTACACATTCACGCATTGTATAGCCTCCTTAATTTACTGTTTTTGTTTTATCAAAAATGCGGCACATATTTACCAGGTCATCAAACAAACACGCGGCTCTTATTCCTGATAGCAATTGATAACAACGGGCAGAATTTTTCTTTCCTGCACATCATTACCGAGCTGTAAAGTTTAGCTCTTTGGATGCCTGGAATAAATTGTTCAAGATCAACAGCAGACGCGAAGCGAAACGCCGATTGCCGGATAACTGATAAAATATTGCCTTTTGACCGCGGAAGTATAAGCAGAAAGAACTTTCATGTCAATAAAATATTTACCGGCTGGCAAAACAAAACTTCCGGAGATGCCTTTTGAAATATTATCCATTGAAAATTTCTTTTTTGTTTTGTTATTTATATGAAATTATTCATTGTTCTGATAATATCGTCATCAAGGTTTTCGCCCCGGGCGGCGTAATCATCCACCACCGATTTCAATCTCCGGTATGTGTCCCGATCCGCCAGATCATCAAGTTTGCTCAACGACCCGCTTCGTCTGCCCAGACGGAAAACCTGTCTGTCCACCGGAGAAAGCTCAAAATATTTTTCTATTGCCGCCAGTATTTTCTGTTTATCTTCGGGGAAAGTACCTTCGAGTTCCTCCAGCAGATTTAAAATATGGTCGCTGGCCAGGTAGGTGCCCTGAACATCCAGATACTCAATGAATAATTTTATTTCCCGGAGAATATCATCGTCATGCAGCGGGTTGAACTCGCCTTTTTCCATCAAAGCATCCAGATCCGTTCCCGGCACCACATGGAGCGTGCGCAGACGGATAAAATCGGGGTTGATGGCATTCATGACTCTGGCGGTTTCCAAAGCATGCTGACGGGTCCATTTCCGGCCCCCGATCCCGGGCATGACATATTCACTTAATTCAATGCCCGCCGTCCGGACATTAAGACCGGCCTTGATATGATCCTCCGCGGTCACGCCTTTATTGATTAAAGATAAAACCTCGCCACTTCCGCTCTCCATGCCAATGTGAATGCGGGAAAGACCGGCGCTCCTCAATTGTTCGAACTCGGCAACACTTTTTCTGGCCGCGGTATGTGAACGGCAGTAAGAAGTTATTCTTTGCACATCGGGAAATTTTTCCTTTAAAAAATCAAGAATGGAAACAAGATCCGGTGTTTTTAAAATCAGCGAGTTGGCATCCTGCAGAAAAACATTTTCTCCGCCGTAATAAAGCCAGGCCGCCACAGAATAGATATTTTCATGATAAAAATCTTGGCTGTTGTAGATGTGTCGCAAAACATTGCGAGTGACTTTACCGCCCTCCCCCAGTTTCCAGGAAAGACCGTCAATTTTATCGGCAATGTCTTTCATAATCTGAATGTCTTTTTTGACTTCATCAACGCTGCGCAGCTCAAATTTTGTCCCGCGATAGGTATGGCAGAAAGCGCACTTGTTCCACGGACAATTTCTGCTGACACGAATCAACAGGCTTGTTGCTTCGCTGGGTGGACGAATGGGTCCCTGCTCAAAGTAATGATTCATAAATGGCCTTTGCACTATTTTTTGTGTAATATAATGATGATCTATTAAATGGCAACAGCGGGAAATTACGGCAGATATAAAAGGGGATCGCAGGCTTTGCCTTTCAGGCGAATTTCAAAATTCATATAAATTTCACCGGCATCATCTTTTTCGCCCATCTCGGCGATGATGTCCCCTTTCGTGACACGCTTATCGATGCTGACGAGTCTTTTCTTCAGATGCGTATATACCGTGGAAAACTTGTCTTTATGCCGGATGATCATCGTTTCACCAAAGACCGGCAATTTTGAGGAAAAAATAATCGTTCCGGATTCCGCGGCCTTAACCTTTTTCTTCGTCCCGGTAACGATTTTAATCCAGTTATTGTTCGTTTTATTGGGCTGAACGCCGAAGCGGGCCTTGATGTCACCGCGCACCGGCCAGATGAATTTGTTCCGGCCCGGATTCACTTTCTTGTCGGTTACTAAAGTTTCTCTGACGGATTCAGTTTTTCTACCGGTGGATTTCTTTGATGAAATCTTTACGGCGGCTGAATCCTGAATAGTCTTGACGGTTGAAGAATCTTTCGGCGTGGATGATTCTTTTGGACCGGATTCTTTACCGCCTGTTTTCTCATCTATGCCGGTTGAATCATTTTTTTGAGCGTTGGGTTGGCGATCGATATCCGCATTGATAACCTCGGCGGTATCGTCAATGACCTGCCCGGCGGACGGAATGAACAGGACGGAATTTTCATTAATGGCGTTAACATCCTCAATCTTATTGGCCGCGGCCAAATCCTGAACGGAGACACCATAAGCACGGGCAATGCTCCAAACCGTTTCATGCTTTTTCACCAGGTGATAAACGCCCGACGCCTGAGCTTTTTGCAACTGAGGCGACAAACAGGAAAAAATAAAAAATATTAGAAAGATAAAAAAGATTGATTTTAACGAAGAAGCTATTTTCCCCATCCGCTCTCCCCTATCAGACTGACGAAGCGACATCCGCCCAGATCCTCTTTGATGATTTCTTCGGGATTTTCTCTGGAACGGGTAAGTTTATAGAGCGTTTGCACGTCGCGACCGCCCGACGGAACGACCATGATGCCGCCGACCGCGAGTTGATTCAACAAATAATGGGGAATCTCCGGAACCGCAGCCGTTGTTACAATGGCATCAAAGGGAGCTTCTTCCTTCCAGCCGTAGGATCCGTCGCCAACCCGGATGGCGACATTGTATAAATTCAATCTGTCAAGAATTCTGCGGGCGTTTGTTGCCAGCGACGCAATTCGTTCCACTGAAAAAACCCGATCCGCCAGACAGGCCAGAACGGCTGTCTGATAACCGGACCCGGTGCCTATTTCCAGAACCCTTTCCCTGCCCGTCAGCCCCAGCGTCTGCGTCATCAGCGCGACAATATACGGCTGCGAGATGGTCTGATGTTCGCCGATCGGCAGAGGGCTGTCGGAATAAGCCTGTTCGATCAGGCCTTCATCAACAAAAAGATGGCGCGGAACCGTTTCCATCGCTTTCAGCACGCGCGTATCGCTTATGCCGCGTGCTTTGATCTGCGTTTCCACCATCCGCATCCGCGGTTTTTTGAATCGATCCATTACCAAGCCACCTGCATCTTTTTTTTCTTTTCCGGAACACGGTAGATTTTCTGAACCATCTCGTGGCGCCTCAAACCCAGCGCTTCCCTCGTGACAATCAAATAATAATATTGAAGCTCGGCTTTCTGACGAATCGAATTGAATTCTTCTATTTTACAGTTTATCTCTTCGCAGAATATCCTTTTCTGACGCAATGCCACCGAATGATCATTTTTGTGATCCAGAGCATTGATCAGCGATGTGATGATTTCTATTTCACCTTCGATGCGTTTCATCTTTTCCAAAATTTCTTCCACCGCCCAGCTCGCGCGCGTCAGCACCGCGGCTTTCTCCCGCAACAATTCCTCGAGCACGCTGTCCTGCTGATCGCTTTTTATCTTTTGTACAGTCTTCTGATCCATGGTTTTCAACGCATTTTGCTTGTTTGAGCAACTATCATTGACGAGATTATTTTTCAACAAAAAACGGGAGTGTAAATGATGCGCCGGGGATCGGCATACTTTTCTCTGCGGCTTTGGACAGTTGCACGGTTGCTGCGATCAATCCAGGCTTCCGCGATAGACACAACCGGATTCCGGGCTTTCCTGAACGACCACTTGACTCAATTGCGGCAATCGAATTTGCAGACGATTCCATATCCACACGGCAATATTCTCCGATGTGGAATTCTCCAGTCCTTCAATGTCGTTCAAATATTTATGATCGAGTTCATCCAGCACGGGATGAAAAGCACGATCAATATCGGCAAAATCCATCACCCAACCGCAGCGGGGATCAACAGGCCCCTTGATGTGAATTTCCACGCAAAAGGAATGACCGTGCACTTCAGAGCATTTATGCCCCGCCCCGGCATTCGGCAGCCGATGAGCCGCGTCAAATTTATAAACTTTAAAAATCTCCACGTGTTCTTCCCTTATTGAATACCTAAAATTTTGTGTGTCTGTAAACTTAAACGCCACGGTGGATGCGACAAAACATATTCCAGAGCCAGCCGGACATTTCTTCCGTCATCCGGCGACGCCAACGGCTGAAGAAAAAAATGCTGAAAATCCAGCATCGCATATTTCTCGGGTTCAGCGCCCTCCTGCGGAAAAACAAGTTTCAATTCCTGTCCCGAGCGCAATAATAATCGAGAACCGGCTTTGGGACTGACACAAACCCAGTCTATTCCTGCCGGCGGTGAAAGCGTTCCGTTGGTTTCCACGGCGATTTCAAAACCTTTTTCGTGCAAAGCCAACAGAAGCTCCGCATCGAGCTGGAGCAGCGGTTCTCCGCCCGTGCAAACCACAAAAGGTCTCTCTGACGCTGAACGCTTTCCCGGCCATAACTTCTGAATTTTCTCAGATAACTTTTTCCCGTTTTGATAAACCCCGCCTTCCGGCCCGTCGCACCCGACAAAATCCGTATCGCAAAATTTACAAATGGCTTCTTTGCGATCCGATGCTTTGCCTGACCACAAATTACATCCGGCAAAGCGGCAGAAAACCGCCGGACGTCCGGTATAAAAACCTTCTCCCTGAATGGAAAAAAATATTTCTTTGATAGAATAACTCAAAATATTGAACCTTTATTTTAAATATTTTACGGGATCGATCAAACCGGCGTCTCTAAAACCCTTCAGACGTAAAAGACAGGAATCGCAGGCTCCACAGGCTTTCCCGGAAGAGGACGGGTCATAACAACTGTGCGTCAGGCTGTAATCCACGCCCAGTCTCATGCCCCTTCTGATAATCTGCGCTTTGCTCATCTTAATGAGCGGCGCATGAATTTTCAGTCTTTGCTTTCCCTCAACTCCGGCTCGGGTGGCCAGGTCGGCCATTTTTTGATAGGCGGCAATATATTCGGGACGGCAGTCGGGATAACCGCTGTAGTCCAGCACATTCACACCGATAAAAATATCCTTCGCCCCGATCACTTCCGCCCATGCCAGGGCATAAGATAGAAATATCGTGTTGCGCGCCGGCACATACGTTACGGGAATGTCTTTTTTGAACTGCGCTGCTTTTCTGTTCTTGGGCACATCGATATCGGCTGTCAATGCGGATCCGCCGATTTTACGCAAATCAAGATTCAGGATCAAATGCCGAGCCACTTTATTTTCTTTGGCAATCCGCCCGGCCGCTTTCAACTCCACAGCATGCCTCTGTCCATAGCTGAAACTCAAAGCGTAAATTTCAAAACCCTTATGTCGGGCAATCGCCAGCGTTGTGGCAGAATCAATTCCGCCGCTTAATAAAACAACGGCTTTAATATTTTTTTTTGCCATTTTGAGACCAGATAGCATTTTATTAAACGATGCGGGAAGAAGATTTCATGCCGAAAAGATTCATCGTATTGAGGGATGTTTGCCGCGCGACTTCTTCCCATGATATTTTTTTTATTTCCGCGACTTTCTTCGCCGTATGAATGATAAAAGCAGGTTCGTTTCTCTTGCCGCGGTGTGGAACAGGCGTCAGATAAGGAGCATCCGTTTCCAGTAACAGCGATGATAACGGGACACGTTCCACAACATCCCGCGTTTTTCCTGATTTGTCAAAAGTGACCACACCGGGAATGGAAATATAGAATCCGAGATCAATACACTTGCCGGCCATTGCGTAATCGCCGGAAAAGCAGTGAAATACGCCGCGTCTCACACCGGACGATTTAACGGTTTCGAGAGATTCCCGATGCGCTTCACGATCATGGATGACGACGGGAAGATTCAGCTCCTTCGCTAATTCCAGTTGCTGACCGAATGTTTCCAATTGCTTTTCACGGGGCGATAGATTGCGGAAAAAATCCAGGCCGATTTCCCCGTAGGCGACAATTTTTTTATTTTTACGGATAAGTTCTTTCAACGCGTCCAGCGTTTTTTGATCTGTTTTGGCCACGTCATGGGGATGAACTCCGACCGTCGCATAAATGTTTTCATATTTTTCAGCGAGCGCCGCGGCTTTGCCGCTGAGTTCAAGATTTGTTCCTACCGTGACAATCCAGTCAACTCCCTCTTCTCCGGCGCGCCTGATAACCTCTTCACGGTCGGTATCAAACTCTCTCATTTCCAGATGAGCATGGGAGTCAATAAGCATAAAAACTATTTCTTGTCTTCATCAAAAGTGATTTCTTCCGCATTTTCGGATACGTCGGGAAGTTTTTTCAGAAGTGCCTGTAGATCTTTTTCGGAAATTTCGCCCTGCATCAGTTTACGCGAAAGCATTCTTCTGTCATGGCTGATTGATTCTGCGTTGACTTTTCTTGACATATGATCCCTTCTCCTTACATTAATGAACGTTTGGCTTCTAATATATTTTTACGATTTAATCAACTGTGAACCATTCCGGCGGCAGAAATGATTTATTTCTTCAAACGGGGATCAAGCAAATCCCGGATGCCCTCCCCCAGGAGATTGTAGCCGACGACGGTAATCAGTATCGCCAGTCCGGGAAAAAGAGAAAGCCACCAGGCGATATCGATATTATCCTTGCCGGCAGTCAGAATGTTGCCCCAGCTCGGTGTGGGGGGCTGTACACCGATGCCCAGGAAACTCAAGGCCGACTCGGTAAGAATCGCCCCGGCAATGCCCAGGGTCGCCGCTACCAGAATGGACGCCATCGAATTAGGCAGAATGTGCATGAAAATGATGCGAGAATCGCTTGCCCCAATCGCTCTGGCGACCTGAACGAAATCCCGTTCCCGCAATGAAATAAAATCAGCCCGCACCAGCCGGGTCACTCCCATCCAGCCGGTCAGTCCGATGATGATCATGATGTTCCAGATGGAAGGTTCCAGAAAAGCGATGACCGCGAGAATCAGAAAAAAAGTGGGGAAGCAAAGCATGATATCCACGAATCGCATAATGACGGAATCGACCCAGCCGCCGTAGTATCCGGATACCGCTCCCAGCAAGGTTCCGACGATGATGGCCAGTCCCGTAGCCACAAAACCGACTTTCAGAGAAATCCTCGCTCCCCAGATCATTCGGGAAAGCACATCCCTGCCCAGTTGATCGGTTCCAAACCAGTGATGCATCGACGGCGCAGCCAGCACATTGTTTAAATCGATTTGTCCGGGATCATAGGGGGCCAGCCACGGCGCCAGAACAGAAATCACCAGCAGCAGGATAACCAGTGCACCGCCGGAGATCATCAATTTATTTTTGTAGAAGGTTTCCCAAAAGTTCATCGTCACAACACCGTCATGAAATGCGGATCCGCGGGTCCGCCACCGCATACGACACATCGGCAATCAAATTGCCCACCAGGGTCAAAATCGCGCCGATCAGCAAAATCCCCATGATCGTTGGATAATCTCTGGCCATCACCGACATATAAAAAAGCTGCCCCATGCCGGGAATCGCAAAAATTGTTTCGAAGATAACACTGCCGCCGATGAGTCCGGGAATAGAAAGTCCCAAAATCGTTATGGCCGGCAACAGCGCGTTGCGCAGCGCGTGTCTGTAGATAACGTCTCTTTCACTCAACCCTTTGGCGCGGGCCGTCATGATGTAATCCTGCCTGATCACTTCCAGCATATTAGCCCTCATGTAGCGAGAAAGCCCCGCCAGTCCGCCGAAAGCGGAAACCAGAACCGGCAAAACCAGATGCTTAGCCAGATCAACAAGCTGTTCCCCAACGCCGAGGTATTCATAATTTAACGAACGCAGACCGGAAATCGGCAACCAGTCCAGATGAATGCCGAAAAAAATCATCAGCAGCAAAGCCAGCCAGAATGTGGGCACGGCAAAACCGATAAAAACAAAGACGGTCGTTACCTTATCGAAAAGCGAATCCTGATGAACGGCGGACAATACGCCAATTGGCACGGCGACAGCGATAATAATCAAAAGCGATAAAAAATTTATCAGAATGGTGATGGGCAGTCTTTCCATGATTTTATCGGCAACCGGACGATGATCGGAAGAAAAGGAAACGCCCAGATCTCCGCGGCTGATTTTTTTCAACCAGGAACCGTACTGAACATGAATCGGCTTATCCAGTTCATACAAAGTATTGAGACGCTCTTTCATTTCCTGGGAAGCTTTCGGATTCATTTCCGTCTGCAAATCGGTGGGTGATCCCGGCGCCAGGCGCATCACGAAAAAACAAATGATGGTAATCCCCAGCAAAAGCGGAATCATAAACAATGTTCTTTTAATGATATATCTGAGCAAAGCATTCCCCTGAAGGATTATTCAACTTCTCATTTCAAAAATTTTAAAAATTCCATGCTTTTGAGATTTTCAAGCGATTGTGTAAGATTATTCGGATTGTGCGCCTCCAGCGTGACAGTCGGTTTGACCTTCATCTTCCGAATAAACTGAAAAAGTTCGTCAAAGGGGAATGTCCCGTTACCCACGGGGAGATGCTCGTCACGCTGCCCGTAATTATCGTGCAGATGCAGGTGTCCCAGATACTTTCCCAGTTCCTTCAGCCAGATCCTTAAAGGCTCATGAGAAAAAACGTTAAAATGTCCCGCATCAAAACAAAAACAGATACGGTCGGAAGAAAGCGCTTCGAATAATCTGCGCAAAACAAAAGGATTTCTTTCGTACACATTTTCCAGCGCAATGATTGTATTCACATCCTGCGCCAATGCTGTTAATGCCTGCCAGGTTTTGACGCTGCTTTCCAGCCACAAATCGTCGCCGAAAACATAATAACGTTCGTCAAAAGACGCGTGACAGACGATTTTTATGGGATGAAAATAAGGCGCCAGGTCAAATACCTGCTTTATCCGGTCAATGCTGGCGCGGCGGTTTTTATCATCCAGCGCGCCCGGACGTAAATCGATAAAAGGCGCATGAAATGTAACTTTTAAGCCCGCATCGTTGAGAACATTCGCGACTTCCAGACATCGAGCTTTATCCAGTTCCTCCAGAACCCAGTGATGAAAATAGATTTCCAGGTTCAGTTTCATTTGCAGAATCATCTCCAGATGCTTCGGCAAAAGATGATACGGCATATGCGCGTGAACGTGACTTACAATATCCTGCATTAAATATTCCTTGCTTATTAAGCGCTAAATTTGATGGCAAAGCTGTTAGCACAGCTATATGTTTTTCACAACGGACAAATATGTTTTTAAAAGTTGAAGAATGAACCGAGACAGAATCTCCAACAATGATTACTGAGCATCTTTTTCAATATTATTTTCTTTTTCAACGGGACATTTTTTGTTTTTGAAAAATTCGAAATAGAGCAATGGCACGGCAATCAGGGTAAGGACGGTTGAAGCCACGGCACCGAACATCATGGCAATAGCCAACCCCTCAAAGATGGGATCAAAGAGCATGACGAACGAGCCGACCACGACGGCGGCAGCAGTAAGCACAATCGGCCGGAAGCGCACGGCTCCCGCCTGAATCAAGGCCTGGCGCA
>CAZIJZ010000025.1:34790-36467 GCA_964539765.1 uncultured Smithella sp. | reverse complement strand
GCAATCAATTTAGTCATCACAGGGTGTTTTTATGGGATTACCCCGCGTTATCGGTTTGATTTTTTCTATGCATCGCGCGAGTCAGGCAACACCTGAAGAAATTTCACGCATTCGGGAAAAACGTTTACGCAGGCTTTTGCGTATTGCTGTTGTCAAATCACCATTTTATCGTGATTTGTATCGGGGCATTGATATCGAATCATGCAAACTCTCTGATCTTCCTATCGTGGACAAGTCCATGATGATGGCAAATTTTGATGATTTTGTAACGGACAGACGTCTCAAGAAAGACCAGGTCACTCGATGGTTGGAAAACAATGGCAACAGCGGGAAAATGTACCTGGGAAATTTAATCCCCTTTCAAACGTCCGGCACGACAGGCGAGAATGCTTTAGTCGTCTATGATAGAAATGCCCTGGACTTTGTACATGCCGCGTTAATAGCCCGCCATGCGAAACCAAAACAACTCACAACGATGGAAAACCTGAAAGCAATTTTAAAAGCGCTATTTATAAAACGTTTGTGCATTAAAGCCGTTTTGATGACCGGAGGGCCATATCCTGCTTACACGGTAGCGGCTTATCCGCCGCCCTTATATCAAATGCTGGTCAAAGCAGATATTTATTCTTTGCTCGATCCCGTTGAGGAAATTGTCGCAAAGCTCAACGAATCTTCCTGCAACCAATTGTATTCTTACCCGACCATGCTGGAAATACTGGCAAGAGAACAACTGTCGGGTCGCCTGAACCTTAAATTTAACCAGCCACGGGCCACTATCGTATCCGCCGGCGAACCCCTGACAGAATCTACGAAACGCCTTGTGCAGCAGGCATGGGGAATGAAAATACAAGATACTTATGGTTCATCTGAATGTTTTTTAATGGCTCGTTCATGCGGTCAATATGAAAGAATGCATGTTATGAGCGATCTCTGTTATCTTGAAATAGTGGATGATCAGGGGAAACCGGTCCCCGATGGACAAATCGGCAACAAGGTTCTGCTCACCAATTTGTTCAATCTGACACAGCCGTTTATCCGTTATAAAATTGAAGATGTGACGGGTTATTCCACTGAGCAATGCCGTTGTGGTCAGCCTTTTCCGACTTTATTGTCCGTCGAGGGACGAACGGATGATATTTTCTACATCGACCGCCCCGGAGGCGGTTACGATACCGTTCATCCCTATCTGTTCATCGGCCCTCTTGTTGAATTGTCAGAAGTGCGTGAATATCAACTCGTACAAACTCATCGCAACGAAGTAACCCTGTTCTACGTGCCTGTAAATCCCGCTAAAAATATCGAAAACAGGGTGCGCGAAGTACTCGCCAACGGCATGCGAAAAGCGGGATTATCTGAACGTGTGAGGATTGAACTTTCATGTGTGGAAAGTATTCCGCGCGACCAGCGGTCCGGAAAACTTCGCCAAATTGTCAGCCTGGTGGGGCCTCCGGATTCAGTGAATGACTTAATGCGTACAGAGGAAGAACACTTTTAAACCTATTGGGTTGCTCATGTCCGCAAACCCGCCTTAATTATATCACGCCTGTCTTTTTTCATGGGTTGAAGAACTTAAGCAAAATCATAGCCGGGGAAAAGTGACACGCCAGTTCCGGCGCAAAACCGATTTTCAAAAATAACAAATAAAATGAATGTCCCCCTTCTCCGTCAGCCATTCCT
>CAZIJZ010000025.1:0-34690 GCA_964539765.1 uncultured Smithella sp. | reverse complement strand
CTTGACATTCAAGAAGTTATTTCTTTTAATTTATAAATTTCATAAAGCTTCATCAAATTTAAACAGCATTACTTAGGGGATCCTAATGAGCAAAAAACATGGTCTGACTCAAGTGTTGTTTTATTTTCTTGCGCTGATCTTCATGGTGGTCACCGGCTGTGGCGACGGTGCCGATGATCTCAAAATACCCAAATATCATGATACCGATGCAGACAAATGCAGTATTTCGGGCAGAGTAACTTACAATGGAGCGGGTCTTCCCGGCATTTCGGTACAATTGTCCGGCTACAGCACCGCTTATGCAACTACCGATGAAAACGGAGAATACGAATTTGACGATCTTAACGGTGACCAGGCCTACGTCGTAAGTCCCAGCAGTGCCGTTTTTCTTTTCACACCTGAAAGCACGGGGATCGAGCCTGATGGATCGAGTGTGACCGATGTTAATTTTGAGGCTATGGGTTGCTGCGGTGACGATGACTCTGAGGAGGACTCCTCTGAAGATAACCCTGAAACTTAGACGGTGAAGTAGAAATCAATCAGACACCGCCCGCTGTTGTTCGCCCCCCCCTTCACTCTCTCTCGAAGGTGATGCCGTATTTTTCCAGTTTGCGTTCCAAGGTAGGCCGGGAGACGCCAAGGATCTCGCAGATTTCGCCTTTGTTTTTGTCCGTCTCTTTGATAACTTTTCGGATGTAGCGTTCTTCCACTTCATCGAGCGTTAAAAATTTCCCGGGGACCGACGGATTAAACAAATCAGCGGATGTATCCTCCGGCGGTTTAGTCGTCTCATCTTTTCCCAGCTCGGGAAAATCGTTGACTCCCAAAACCTGTCCCTTGGCTACAACGCAGGCACGCACGAGGAGATTTTCCAGTTCTCTAACATTGCCCGGCCAGTTATAGTTCATGAATATGTCCATCATCTCGTCGGAGATGCCGATGACTTTCTTGTGCAGGTCCAGATTAATTTTCGACAGCAGGTAGTCTATCAACGAAGGAATATCCTGACGGCGCAAGCGCAGAGGCGGCAGAGTAATGGACACGATATTCAGGCGGTAATACAAATCATCGCGAAATTTCCCTTCCTTGACCAGGGTCTTCAAATCCTTGTTGGTTGCGGCCATAATCCGGGCGTTAACCTTGACTTTGTCTTTACCTCCCACCCTGTCGAATTCCATTTCCTGCAAAACACGCAAAAGTTTTGCCTGCAAGTTGATGGACATTTCGCTGATTTCGTCCAGAAAGACAGTACCGAAACGCGCCAGCTCGAACTTGCCCAGTTTTCGGGCGATAGCGCCGGTAAAGGAACCTTTCTCGTGGCCGAATAACTCCGATTCCAACAGGGTTTCGACAATGGCGGAGCAGTTGACAGCAATAAAAGGTTCATCGGGAGATGTGTTGTTGTGAATGACTTTGGCAATCAACTCCTTGCCGGTGCCGCTTTCTCCCTGAATCAGCACGGTGGTGCGGCTCTGGGAAACGGTCCCAATGGTTTTGAAAATTTCCCTCATTTCGTTGCCGGTGCCGATTATGTCCCCCACACGGAAACTTCGGGAAGGTTCCATCAAAAGGCCGTCGATCTTTTTTTCCATTTCCAGGGATTTGAGGGCCTTCTTGATCGCCAGATCGAGTTCATCAACATTGATCGGCTTATGGATATAATCGAACGCGCCGCACTTCATTGCGTTAATGGTTGTCTCCATATCGTGAAAAGCGGTGATCATGATGACTTTGACGTTTTCATTTTCTTCTTTAAGATCTTCCAGCACAGTGAAACCGTCAATGTCCGGAAGGCGGATGTCCAAGATGACCACATCGGAGGGTTCCTGCACGTATTGGTTCAGACCATCCGTGCCGGTCAGCGCAGTGCGCACTTTGTAACCCTCTTCCGTGAGATACAAATCCAGTGTTTCCGCAATGGAAGCGTCGTCATCAATCACAAGAATGCTCGGCATAAGACCTTACCTTACTTATTGTTTATAAGGGGTGAATACGTGCCTTCGGTTGAGACAGGCAAGGCAATCAGCACCTTCGTTCCTTCTTTCTTTTTACTGGAAACACTCATCGTTCCCTGATGAATATCAATGATTTTCTTTACCAGAGAAAGCCCCAAACCGGTACCATAATTTTTGCGGGTAAAGAATGGATTGAAAATATGCGGCATATCGGCTTCGTCGATACCGCTGCCGTTATCCCTGATCTCCACAACGACCGACTGACGAATTTCATCGGCATAGTTCAATGAAATATCAATCCTGCCGTTTTCGGGCACCGCTTCCACCGCATTGCGAATCACGTTTAAAAAAGCATCCGCCATCATCGCCGGGTCCACCGTTACCGGGGAAACTTCATTAAATAACGTTCTGATCTCGATCTTTTTATCGGCAATCCCTTTCTCCGACATCGCGATGGCCTGTTCCAGAACCTTGGACAAGTCCACCGTTATTTTCTTCGGTTCCACCGGTTTGGCAAAAGCTAAAATATCGTTCACCAGCGTTTCGAGGTGATCCACCTCTTTTTCAGCAATTTTGAATCTTTTCAGGTCATTCCCCTCGGGATGCATTCGTTTGCCCAGAATCTGGAGACTCATTTTGATCGAAGAGAGAGGATTGCGTATTTCGTGAGCAATGCCCGCAGAAAGCTGACCCAACGCCGCCAACTTCTGACTGTCGTATAGCTTCTTTTCGAGATCTTTAAACTCGGTTATATCGCGCTGAACAATGATATAATGGTTGGTGCCGATAACCGGTGACGTCGTAATCAGAAGGTTATATTTCCGGCCGCTTTCGCTGAATGCTTCAATTTCGTAAGGTTTATAAATTCCTTTCTTGGCTTCCTCCCATTTGGACAGCACCAGATCCTCATATCCGGGAGCCACGAATTCCACAAAATGTTTGTTTTTGAATTCACGAAAGGAGTCGCCTTTTTTTCTCAGACTGCGACTCATAAAATTAATAATTCCTTTTTCATCAATTTCATAAATTTTATCAGGCAGACTGTTGACGATGGTTTGCAGATAATGATATAAATCCTGAATCTGCCGCTGCAGTTCGATATTTTCGATCAACTCGTTTTGCAGGGTTTCGGCATACTCACTCAGGCTCTTCGTCATCTCTCTTTCACGCGACACATCCTGCAGCGTTTCGATTACTGCAATAATTTTTCCCTCTTCATCGTAAATGGGCGCCGCCAGAAAATACAGATAACGGCTTTGTCCGCCGAGATTCGCATAATAGTCTGTCGCTTCGTAGGCGCCGACAACCTTATCGGACTTTTTGACATTTTTTGTTCCGTAATGTCGGCCCAGACCTTCCATATCATTATCCACGATCAAATCCGCAATCATAGGACGCGTCACGGAATAAAAAGGTTTGTATTGATTGCTGGTACCCAGCATCTCGGCGGCAGAATGCCCGGTCAGTTCGGTACAAGCACGATTCCACAATATGACTTTATGTTCGTTATCAATGACAAAACTGGGGATGGGCGAACCTTCGATAACCCCTTCGATTGTTTTCTTTTCCCGGAGCAGTTTTTCCTGCCAGTCCTTACGTTCTTTGAGTCTTTTTTTCTCTTCCTTGGTGCGTAATTTTTTTCCCTCCTTATAGGCAAAAGACATGCTGGCAATGATGACGACAATAATGAGCAGCAATGAACTGAACAGTGTATAAAAAAAAGTTTTCCGCAAAGGGGAAATAATCGGGTTGTAAGGAACAACCGCAAGAACAGTCCATTTTTTATCTCCGGCCTTTAAAGGGTAATACGCAACGATACTGCGTTGTTTTTTATGATTCCGATAGATAAACGATTGAAAGTAGCCGCCGTCATTTGAAGAAAAATCGATCTTCTTTTTATCGATATCCATCAAAAGGTTGCTGATATTTTCTCCGGTTAGGGCCGAATCACTATTAATGATAATGTACTGCTTTGCATCCGTTAAAAATATCTCCCCCGCTTCATAGTCAAACGTCTGCTTATTGTACTTGTCCACAACAGCGGAGAGAGAAAATGAAACCAGCCATGCGCCGCCAAATTCACCATTGCGATCACGGACCGGATAGCCTGCAATCAGATATCGATCCGCTTTTTGTTTTACGCCCGCTGACTCCGGTAATGCCGACAGAGCCAGGTCCAGATATTGTTTTTGTTGTTTTTGTACAACGATAAAGTGATCACGCAAATTTATTGCCGAAGAGGTATCCTTCGGATAAACGCTTTTCACATTTCCCTCAGCGTCAAAAAACACGATCCGGTCAAGCGTTTTTTCCCAGTCGGCAGATAATATCCTGTAATAATTATCGATATTTTCCGACGGTATTTTAGACTGAGGGGCCAGATGAGAAAACAGAGCCAGGTTTTCGCCCACCTGAGAAAAAATATCCGACATTCTTGTTGCCGTATTTTGAACATTGGCCAGTTGCTGACGGCTGAATATTTCTATAATATTTTTTTCGTGGGAATTGTTGACCGTCAGAGCCAGCAACAGAAATAAAATAATGACCGTAATACTGGCAAACAATATGCGTGATTTTGCAGCTTTGGAGAGAAGGATTTTTGTTTTACTGAATAAAGTCACCTAATCTTTTTGATCCTCTTTGTTTTCTTTGTGGGAAAGTTTTATTCCGATCAGGACATAAACCAGAATTGCAGCCGTCAACGAAATAAGAAGCTTTGCCAAGCCGCTCTCAATCCTCAACACATAAGAGCAAACAAGCCATATGATCGGATAAGTTATCGCTGTAAGAAGCTCCTGCATAATCACCCTTTAATAGAAGTACATTATTTTATCTTGGTGATACTAACGGCCTTAGACGAAAATTTCAATAAAAATATATATAAAATGTTTCCCCGTATTCTTCACATCATGGCTCCCGGATACAAGCGGGCCCATGATGGAAAATATTTTTGACGTCAACAAAACGTCCCCCCAAATCAATTTTAATGTTTTTTTATAAACACGTTTAACAAAATATTAAACGCTGCCGCGATTCGAATGATTCACGAATGCTGAAAAATAATCACGGCTTCTTTTTTCACCGTCTTTTTTATTTTTTTCCTGATCATTAAGTGAAACAATCTCAATGAATTAGGTAAATATTTTTTCACTGGACAAATCATTCATATCTGAAAAAAATTTTCAAGCCGAAGATATGGCATAAGTAATGCAATAAATTCGCGCAGAAAAGTTAAATTATTTCTCTTTCCAACGCTTGTGGATTTATGTTATGGAAAATGGAAGTAATAATAAACACTTTATTATGAAAGGAGACAAACAATGTCACACAAATTGGGTAAAGTAATTTTAACAGCATTTACATGCATGGTGGTTCTGCTGGTAGCAAGTCCGTTCGTATTTGCCGCAGAAGCTATTCCAGCTGGTGAATCGTACATCAAAGTTTATTTTGCTGTTGGCGCGATGATCGGAGCCGGTCTGGCAATGGGACTGGGCGCGATTGGTGCAGGCGCAGGTATTGGTAACGCTGCAAACGGCGCATGTCAGGCAGTCGGAAGAAACCCCGGCGTTCAGGGCAAGATCATGATGGTTATGCTCGTTGGTATGGCCATGGCTGAATCTATCGCAATTTACGCGTTGGTTATTTCTTTGATTCTTTTGTATGCTAACCCTTACACGCGTTATTTTTTGGGTTAATCTAAAACAAATTAACTACAAAATAACAAAGGTTAGGGGGAAATAGTAATGTCAGAAACTAAAAAAAATAAGCGGTTTTTCAATATAGGAGGCGTGTTCTTCCTGCTTATAGTCATCCCCTTATCACTAATGGCGTTTTTAATCGCTAACGGCATGTTTAAATTGGGGGTCACCGTAAAAGAGAAAACTGTTAATGTTCTCGATCAGAAATCCCAGGAAGATATTAAGGCTAGAGCCGTCAATACGGCAAATGAAGTTGCTAAATTCCTAGCGGAAAGTAAGAAAGATCTGCAAGTCGCAACCATTCTTCCCTCAACGGAATCGGTTTACAAACAATTTATTTCTGAAAACAAAAAACCTGTATGGGTCAAGCGCGACGGCAAAGTCCAGCAGATATTGATCCCGCTTTACAGCGAGATGGCTCTGATTGATAAAAACGGCAACGAAAAGATTAAAATCGTTGACGGTCAGGCAGTGCCGGCAAGCAAACTGGTGAATGTCAGCAATCCGGCCAACACGACATATAAAACCGAAGATTATTTTGCCAAGGCAAAAAATCTGAACAAGGGTGATGTATATGTTGCTCCGGTCACGGGCTTATATGTTGACAAGGCGGCCTTTGATAAGGGACAGCGATTTGCCGGATATGTTCGTTTTGCTACGCCGGTTTTCGGTAAAGATGGATTTGCAGGGTTAATCACCCTGGCTCTGGATTATCGCCATCTGGCCGAATTTACGGATCAACTTGTTCCCACGCAGGCTGAAAAAGTTTATGAAACAGATGCTGCGACCGGTAATTATGCTTACATGGTCGATAATCGCGGGCATGTCGTTTCTCATCCTGCCGATTATCATATTGTCGGACTTAATCAGAGCGGAACACCTGTTCCAACACTTTCGGCTGATAATGCCAAAGAACTGGCTAAAAAAGGTGCCGAAGCGTTAAATATGTTCCAGCTTGGTTTCCTGGATCACAATATATTTAATATCTCCAAGGAAGCGGCAGCAGGCAAAACGGGAATCTTGATGTACAAATATGGCGGATTAACAAAGTTTGTTGCTTATGCGCCAATCAAGTTTTCCGCATCTAACATTCCCGAACCAGCCGGTTTCGGATGGATCGGATTGGGACTGGATGTTGAGAAATACAATTATGAAGCTGCGAAAGTAGCCAAAGAAATTGAAAAAGAAGCTAAAGCATGGACGGCAACAGTCATCTTTATTCTCATCGCGTCCATGATTATTTTGTTCTTCATTATGTTACTTCTGGTTCGCGGAATCGCCCGTTCATTACAAGCGGAAGTTCCCAAAGGTTCAGAAGGGCCTTTAAACTTTGACGAAGATGAAGACGACAAATAATTAACTTAACAAAACAAGCACAACAAAAAGGCCGGATTTCGATTCGGCCTTTTTTATTAATGTACTACCATAAAAAAACATAGGAACTTTAACGGACATAATATATAATGATTTGAAAGGCGACTGAATTCCAAGATAAGAAGCTTGTTTCCCATTCAACTAATTTTGCCACAAGAAGGATGTCAACATGAGAAATTTCCCTTTTGTCCATTTGCTGGTCCTGATTATCGGCGGTATTATTCTTGTCGTTCTGAAAAAAAAATATCAGAAAATCAGGACGAGTGAGCTCATCATCATATTCATTCTTATTTTTATATTAGTCGCTATCTTTACAGACACCGGGATAGACCTCGCAAAAAGTCTTATGGATCGTATTCAAGTGGACTAAATGGCACCGGCGTTCCGGCCCGATCGATTAAACACGTTTTTAAATTCCATATTCTGAAACAGATTGAGTGAAATGAGAGGATATCTGATAGGCAAAAAACCGAAGACAGAGCGGGAACCGATCCATAAATTCAGCGGAATTTTGATGTTATCGGCCTGGGGATTCGCCATGGTCCTGTCTTCATTTTTGTTTCTCTATGTGGGTTATCTCGTCGATGAAATATTGGGAACAACACCGAACTTCATGCTTTGTTCTTTTTTGCTGGCAGTCGGTTTATGCATCTGGACGCTTTACAAAGATGCCGTCAAAAAGGGAAAGGATTTGTAACCGCCAAACTCTCCGGCTTCTTTTCTTTATAAAAAGGCTTGAAGAAGATCATAAGCCGAGTTCTGTTCCGCGTTTCGGTTACCCTGGACGCGACGATGATCATTCATCTGGGACGACAGTTGCCTGCCGCCTCCAGCGACACTACCCGAGAACATCGGGCGGGCCGCCCTTATGCGTTCTCCTATTTGGTCTTGCTCCGGATGGGGTTTACCATGCCTTTTCCGTCACCGGAAAAGCGGTGAGCTCTTACCTCGCCTTTTCACCCTTACCCCGCGCGTGCGGGGCGGTATATTTTCTGTGGCACTTTCCCTGGGGTCGCCCCCGGTCGCCGTTAGCGACCATCCTGCCCTGCGGAGCTCGGACTTTCCTCCAATCCGCCTGATGCGAACCAGCGATCATCTGATCTTCTTCCGCCTTGTCTATAATCTTACTCTCGATTATTTTTTCTTTCAATACCCTGATTGCAGGAAAATATTTGTCCTGAAAATCAGGGAAATGGGTATCGGCCGGTTATCTGCGCCAATATGCTGCCGCTTTTTTCCTTTAACATTGTAAAACACGGCTGAAGCGGCAAACCCATATATAGAATCCTCCCCATGTTCGCACCTAAACCGAGAGATTCAAGATCGTTGATATGCGTTAAATTGGTTGAGACGATGTCGGTATCCGTATTGTGAGGCAGATAGTTTTCCAAGGCCTCATGCTGAAATTCGATGCCGTATTCCGACAGATATGATATTTTTTTTACAAAATTTTCATTTCTCATTCTCACAACGGATTCTTTAAACCGATAAGCAATCTCATGCACCGACAGGCTGTCTATTTCATCTTTCTGAAATTCGGTGAAACTCACAAACAACGCATTACCGATATAGCATGGATCAATATCAGGATGTATCTCTCTGAAATTAACCGGACTTCTTAATCTAATCCTCTCCGCATCGGGCAACAGAGCATGATGATACTTTTTTAATAGAAGAGATGTAATAATTTGATTATTGGAAATCTCATTTTTCTCGCCTGCTGATTTTGCCTGATTCTTGATTGCATTGAGCTGTTCGTCAGAAAAATATTCTCTTTTAGCATACGTTTTCACATTGGCCTGCTTGACTCTATTTTGAATTTTCTTATTCAAGTCATTCAATGGAGGAATCAACGATTTTTCAATTTGATCAAGGCTTACCGGCTTGCCCGTAAACAACCTCTGATTAGACGGCAGAGGAAAATTCTCGTCGGCCATGATTAACCCCAGAGAAAATAAAAAGAGAATCAACGATACCCCGTCACCTATCGCGTGCGAAAAACTGAAGCCGCCTAAATATCCATCCTTGGTGGGAATGACCGTCAGAGCAAAAAGAGGCTCCCCCGGTAACGTTTGAACGTGCATCATCATTTTTCCGACATGCTCAATATCCATACGGTCATGAGTCTCATTCACGCCCGGCATAATGTCAATGACCGCGCCATCCGAACAGTACTGTAATGCAAATTTGTCATGATCAATTCTGATTAAACAGCTGGAAAAAAGATTGTAATGCTCAACGGCTTTCTTGAAACTTTCTTGAATTTTCAGCACAGAAATCTCTCTCCTATAAAACAACAAGATTTCTATGGGATTTCCACCCGGCCTGATTTCATTGTCCAGTATTGACAAGGGAAGAATCGTCTTGCCAAGATTTTCTTCCAGAAATAATTTTCTGGATTTATTATTGGTTTGATACGCTTCTATCATGACATCTCTTGTTGAATAATTGTTACGTTGCATCAAGGTAAGCAAGATTGTGTTGTTCGGGAAAACAGGGGCAACTCCTTATAATGTCACCATCAACCGGGCTAAACACACCGGGACAACATCGACGCGTATCTCTATCGGCAAATTGTCCTATATCAACCGACAAAACAAAAGAAAACAAATCATGCATTTTTCTATGGATTACGTTTCTTCATAAAACGCGCCGGATTGCCATACCATATTTCATTATCGGGAACATCGTTCCGTACCTGAGAGCAAGCTCCTATCTCGGCATTTTCGCCGATGTTAACTCCCGGCATTATACATACATTTGTGCCGAGCCTAGAGCCTTTTCGGATGATACCCACTTTCTTTTCCTCTTCCCGGGAAAGATCAGGAGTGTCCGTTACGACAAAACTGTATTTCATGACCACATCATCTTCGACAACCGCATGGGCGGAAAGCGTGCCGCGACTGCCCATCAAAACATTGTTGCCGACTTTGCATTCATCGCGAATTTCACAAAAGGATATCAATTGACAACGGACACCGATAACGGCGTTCTCTCCGATTTTCGTAAAATTACCGATGCTTGTACTGTCGCCTATCCTGCTGCCGGACATCAGCATAACGTGTTCCTTGATTTCCACATGATCTCCTGTTCTGACGCCGGATTTCAGCAAAACGTAATCACCGATAGACACATCATCTCCGACAACCACGTTTTGTTCAATTTTCACAAACGATCCACATTTAAAATTTTTGCCATGTTGGAAATCATCCGCAATATCACAAAATTTTCCTGATTCCATTTTTATATCTCCGGGGAAAGTGTTTCAATAAGAAACCGGTTCTTTGTGTAAGGCATCCAACACATTCCGGTAAAAGAATAATTCCTGCACATCTTCACGTAATACTTTTTTCCAACGGCCGATCGCCACATGAAAATCCACCAACGGATAATCTGTCCCGAAAATGCACTTCTTTTTCAGGTAGGTATTGGCGGCGTAAAGAAATTCAGGCGCCATGTACGCAGGATTAAGAGCGCTGAATTCCAGATACACATTGGGATGCCGCTGGGCAACGGCAAGGATGGAGGGGCCGAAGCCATTGCCGCCATGGGAAACAATAATTTTCAATTCGGGAAAATCAACGGCAATTTCATCAATGTATTGAGGCTGCCCATGCCACATATATGCCCCCCTCCAAAAATGTATTGAGCCGTGAACGATCACTGTCTTTTGAGATAATTCGCATATACCGTAAAGAGAATAATACAGGCGGTCATTGAGGGGACATTGCGGACCGAAAGGCGATATAAATATTGCGGCTGCACCCGCGTCACAATATTTTTGAATATCCTGTAGCGCATGGCGAATTCCCTTCTCTCCACTGACACCGGCAACAGGAATGATTTCTTTAAACTGGCGCGCCAGATCCAGGATATGGTCATTATCCTCCGCCGTAAGACCGTATGCCATCATCTTTTCAATGCCATGGCCTCTGGCGATACCCATCAATTCTTCAACCGGCATCGGACTGAGCCGCGATGTCATTTTGTACAAATGGACGTAATCACTATAATACTTTGCATGATCATCATTAAAAATTTTGAGGAGCTCTTCTGTACGTAATCGCACTCTGGAATCAATGATTTTCATGGTTTATTCCTTCCCCTATTAATTCGCAAAGATCCATGATTTCCAATTCTTGATATTTTTCATCCCCCTGCCTGGCATCCTCCAGCATGGACAGACAATATGGACAACTGGTTACAACGGTCTGGGCGCCTGTTTCCAAGGCTTCATCCAGACGAATTTCGGACAAGCGTTCTCCTTTGCCTATATCCCGCCAGATACCGCCTCCGCCACCGCCACAACATAAACTTTTTTTACCATGATGCTTCATTTCCAGAATTTCTATTCCGGGAATACCTCTGAGAATTTCCCGTGGCTGGTTGATAACGCCAAGATGCTTGCTAAGGAAACAAGGATCATGAAATGTAACCTTCTTCTCAACTTTGGCGGTAAAATGAAAGGTTCCCCTGATGAACAACTGATGCATCAGATCGATGAGCAGTTCAACCCGCACATTTTCCATTACTTCCGGACGGCGGGCATCCTTAAACGCACTGAAACAATGCGGCGACAGTACATACATCGTATGTATATTGTTTTTTAGAATATTATTTCTATTCGTTTTTTCAACCTTTTCCGCCGTAGAAAAATCACCGATCCTGCGTACGGTATCTCCGCAACAAACTTCTTCATCGGCCAGTATTTTAAAAGGAATACCGGCCGTTTGAAGAATGCGGATAACCACTTCGGCCGTTTGGCGCGCCCGACGATCGTATCCGGCAAGGCAGCCCAGGAAAACACAAATAGACCTCTCTTCATATCCTTCGGTTTGAGGTATGCCGGTAGCGCAAAGCCATTTTTTTCTATCCAGGGCGTCTTCCTTCCACGGATTGCCGCATGATGCTATCGAAGAAATCGAACGCTTAATGGAAGCCGGTATATGACCGGCACCTTTTTCAACAACCAGATGGCGCAACTGCGACATCACTTCTAAAAGAGGAATGTCGAAAGGACATACGATCTGACAATTACCGCAATTTGTACACGACCAGAGTTCATCGCTGTTGAGATCAAGCAATCCCAGACGTGTTTTTTCAATAAATGTCCTCGGCGTAAATGTGTTTTCTGTTTTCAGCAAAGTATTCGGGCAGGAACTGGAACAAATTCCGCATTGCAGACAACGGTCCAGAACATAATAGTCCATGCTCATTTGTCGTAACATTTTCTCAACCTGATGCGTCAGTTCATCCGCGATCAGCGAACGATCCTTATAAAGAAGAGCGGGATCTCCTTTTAATCTAAAACCGTAGTCAATGTTTTTCGCTTCTCTGTGATCCATATGGTGTTTATGACTTAGGCCTGTTGAAATAGGCGGCAACTCTGCAGCTTACGGAGTTCCCTTCCAAAAGACAATCTTTAATCGGTTTTAATCCGGTCAGACTGCCCGCGATGAAAATCCCTTCTTTCACCGTATCATGAGGGGAAAAAAACTTATCCTTTCTTGTAAAAAATCCGTCTTCACTGCGTTCAATACCCAGGATTCCGGCAAGGTCAGCGGCATCGGCACACGGCATCATGCCCACCGATAACGAAACAATATCGTAAATTCCCTGAACAGGTTTGCCCAGCAGAGTATTTTCAGCTCTCACCCGAATATCTCCATTGGACATCGCGCTGCACTCCGATACACGGCCGCGAACATATTTGACACCCAATTCCTGCGCATACTGATACATTTCCTCAAAGCCCCGGTCATAGGTTCTGATATCCATATAAAAGCAGGTTACGCTGACGTCGGGATTCTTTTCAATTATTTCGATCGCCTGTTTTGTACTGTATGAGCAGCAGATCCTCGAACAATAGGGATTGCCCAACCGCCGGCTGCGCGATCCGACACAAAAGATGATAGCGATCTTGTTGGCCGGTTTTCCATCCGATGGCCTCAGCAAAGAACTTCCCTGATGCTCCTGAGCGTCCAGCAATGCTTCCAGCTCCAGCGAATTGACCACATTAGGATAAACACCGTACCCATACTCGTCCTGCCGGCGCGCATCGAAAACTTCAAAACCGCAGGCAAGAACAATCGCCTTGACTTTATATTTATTGTTATTTGAATCCGTAACGGAATAACATCCGTTGATTCTTTCCACCGATGTAACGGATGTGGAAACAACAGACCGGACACGTGATGATTTTTTTACTTTTGCAATCAGTTCCTGAACAATCGTTTTCCCACTGCGAAAATCCGGAAACACCTTGGAATATTCCTTAACTTTTCCGCCCAATTCCGGTTCTTTTTCAACAATGATCGAATCAATTCTCAATACATCCAGAGAAACGGCCGCCGCCAGCCCGGTAACGCCGCCGCCGATTATCATTACTTTACTTGTCATTACTTTCTTATTCATCATAGGAGCCGGTCTTTTCCAAATGCATGGATTTTTCTCGGTTATAAGTAATACCTATTTTATCCAGTAACGGTTCAACCGGTACCGTATGAGCATCAATGCCGACAACATCATACGGATCCCAGCCCAGAAGAAGACCCGCCAGTTCCTGATAGGTCAGAACAGGAATAAAATATTTCTCTCCCGTCACTTCATAGATCGCCCATTGTTCCTTATCCATAAACACCTGACATCCGGGACAATTTGTTAAAATCAAATCGGGGTTAAAAGGAACCATGCTTTTTATCTTTTTATAAACATTGGATATTGTCGCTCCGCGATTGGGCGGTATCATGCACTGGCGGAATCCCATACCACAACAATGACGACGCTCCGGATAGTCGATATTTTCACCTCCCCAGGCACGCACCATTCCCGACAGAACCTCGCAATATTCGGCCCCCCCCAGGGAATATTTGTCCGCAAAAAGTTTGCTGTAATGACAGCCGATATGATCAACCACCTGCAAGGGCCGACCCGTCTTCGCTTCCGTCAGACCATATTTAAAGTGTTTTTTTATTTTTTCGCGCTGATGGTAATAGATATCGCTGACATGAACCAGATATTCGGGGATCTCAAATTCACGATCACACGTTTCCTTCAGCAACCTTTTAATTCTTCTTCTCAAATCCGGTTCCTGTTCCAGCAGTTCCTTACATTCACAATAAGTGCCGAAAGACGTTACACACGTCGGTGTGATGACGTTCATCCCGGCCTCCTGGGCAATGGACCAGAGCCGGGCCACCGTCAGGAGCGTCGCTTCAATGGGCATAATATCGCCGTGATAACCGATTGCCGTGCAGCAGGACCAGCCTGATTTAGACTCGTACTGCGTTTTCCAGTTCACCTCCAGAAGATCATAAATTCCAGGCACCATGGTTTCCGATGCCGGATAAAAACTTCCCAGAATGCAACTGAATGTCAGAAAATAATTGTCGCCCGGTATCGCTTTGGAATACTTTCCCCAGAGTTTTTGGCGTCCTTCTTGATTGTAATTGACCATGAATCCTCAGCCTTCGGTTTTTACTTTCAGATGATATTCGTCAATGGATAAATTCATATCCTGCGCCTGTTTTTGAGCCGCCTCTTCAATTAACGACCAGAGAAACAAGGCGCCCCCGGCAAACCAAAGTCTCCTCAATTCATCCAGCGTGGCGGAATGAACCTTTCTTCCCGCGTAGGGACCGTCCATATCGGGGTGCGCACCAACCCTTTTCATAAATTCTTCCTTTTGATGGAAGTATGTTTCAAATCGGGGGCCGAAATCCTGGTGGCTGTCAGGAAGGGGATTTCTAAAATACAGAGTACAGGCTCTGTTCCAGAGATTACCTCCCCAGAGATGACGGGCAAAATACTGTTGTCTGCCCCGAACACTTTCAATATGATAACCTTTAAGCTGGCTTAACAGACGCAGGGAAGAAATCATTCCAAAGGGACTGTTACGGCGCGGGCATTTTGTTTTGCAGGAGCCGCATTGATGACAATACCAGAGCTTTTCCGATTTCAGAAACCCGATAATTTCTTCTTCGTTTTTTTCCTGAACCAGTGTCATCATTTCCCGCGGATTGAAATCATAAAACTCCGCCGCCGGACAAAGCGCCGTGCACACGCCACAGCTCATACAATTGGAGAAGGAATGTTTTGCGATGACGTGATTTTCCAGCCACCAGATGCAGGATTTGTCCCTCGCTTCACGATACCATTCCACCACGTCAGGAAGAAATTTTTTGTCTTGAATCCATTGCTTCTGCTCACGGCGATCCTTTTCCCGTTCAAAAGGCGTGGCATGCAGATGTTGTATATTATGATAGCAAACTTCCCCGCCGGAAATGGAGTGTGCATCGCGAAGTCGATAGTACAAAGTTATGATCTCATCAGATGACAATTCCTGCGGCTGACGATTGATTTCATCCCAAAAATTCATTTCCGTCTTTTCTTTGACGTTATAAGATTGGTTTTGACCCTTCATCCCCGGCTTCCTCTTGTCAGACAGGATATTTCTGCCTGCCTGGACTTTTTTCTGAAATTTATCTTTAAAAACATATTATAGAAGAAAGCATATAACAAGAAGTAATTTTTATGACGCACGACTGTTTTGATAAAAAACAGCCCGACAGAATGATAAGGCAAATGTGCCTTTTAAAATTGAATGCCGGGTCGTTACGCATGCTTCTTCCATGAATATTTATATCGTTAACACAACAGAAAGATGCAATCCAAATTGTGATTATAATTTACAACTTGACGAATATAAACAAGACGGAAAGATTTTATTTATGCCTGCAGAGATCGTTTGTTGCGTAACAACGGGTATTGCCGCAGGCCTTGCCACAGGCATCAGCCGTATTGCAGCGGCAATGATTATTTCACCGGTACTCGTTACTTTTTTAAACGTTCCTGCGTACGAAGCTGTTGGAATCGCGCTGGCTGCCGATATTTTTTCTTCAACGGCATCCGCAATCACTTATGGAAAAACTGTCATGTAAGTTTCCGGGGAAGTTATAATCTGTTGCTGACTGTAATTGCCTTCACCATGCTCGGCAGCTATATTGGAGCACATACATCCAGCGATGTAATTGGTTATGGTCTGATTGTCAGCGCAACTTTTCTCGGCGGTAAATTCCTGGTGGCGCCTGTAAAGAGTCCCCTCGAAAACATAGCTGAAAGCTTAAACCGCGAGCACGTATGGGTAGCCATTTTGAGCGCCGCTGTCATCGGTTTCATCATCGGAGGCACGCCTGATCTTTCCATCCGAATCACCCGCATCTTCTCGGCAACGGCAGGTGCAAGGTTTTCTTCGATATGTGCCGACAGAGCCCCTGCAAAGACATTGAATTTTACTGTGGGCATTCTTCTTGGAATTGGTCTAAGCATGTTATTCAAGCAATGTCTTGTTTTAATCAAATAAGAATTGAAGGGAGAAATCCGGATGCCCTGATCATCGACGACTTGAACGTTACGGACTCCAGAACGAAACGATATCGTCAGCGGTTTCACGACGGCGTAACGTCACAAAACGGATATTCCGATCATCCACTTCGTCATAACCAAGGATCAGGGGAATTGCCCGGCTGCAGTGTCGTGACCACAGGCTCAACGTGTATGCTCCGGTATCCCGAATCAGAACACAATCACCGGGATTGACGGGCGGCAACATAACGTTTCCGGAAAAACAGTCTCCGGAAAAACAGAGAGGACCCGCGAGCGACCAAGACGCCGGATCTCCCGACTTTATATGGCCGTTGGCGTCCAGCAGCGAGCAGTCATGATGCCAAAATTCCGGTTGATAAACCGGTCGCAACAGGAAATCCGCGCCAAGATGCACGATGGCAACCTGCCTGTCAGATGTTTGTTTTACGGACTCAACTCTGGCTACAGAAAAACCGCAATTTGCCAGAAGGGAACGACCGAATTCGGTAATCAGACGAATATCAGGTTCAAACAGTCCGGGAACCTCACGTTTTAGAGCTTCGACATAGTCTTCAAGCGAAAAACGATTTTCCGCATCGGAATATAAAACCGGCACACCTCCTCCGATATCAACAAGGTCGATTTGCTCACGTCCAATCTCTCGATGAACGGTTTGCCGGAATTCCCAAACACGACTTGCCGCGGCCGTCAGCATGGACAGTTCGCAGCCTTGAGACCCGACATGGGAATGAAGTCCACAAAGCCACGGACAGGACGCAAAGACCTGAATGATAACTTCTTGATTTTTGTCATCCAGAGCAACGCCAAAATGGGAACTTTTCCCCGCCACGCTGGTCGTGGCAATGGAACCGGCACCGACCAGGGGATTTACACGCAATCCGACGCTTCCATGAACGCTGCCCGCTGCAATCATATCTCCAATACTCTTCAGTTCCTTCAGGCTGTCCGCGTTGATGTGGATTCGCTTCTTCAGAGCAAAAGCTAGCTCAGCGTCGGTTTTGGCGGGAGAATCAAAAACAATCCTTTCCGGCGGGCACCCGGCGGCCAGGGCAAGATGAACTTCTTCCATGGAGGCAGCTTCCATACCGGCTCCGGCTTCTACGGCGTGTTTCAGCAACGCAACCAGGGGATTGGCCTTAATGGCCAGGGCATGCAGTGCTGATTCCGGAAAAAGCTTGTGCAACAGCTTAATGCGGCGTTCCAACCGGCCAAGATCGTGAAAAATAACGGCCGTGTCCACCGACGAAATCATGCCTGATTCACGGGCAGTCCGGAAAACCTGTGCCGCCTTTTCCACGGGGATTCTTGGGTCCGTTTCGGTCTCTATAAAATTCATCGGGTCATTTCCTTGTGCTGAGCAAGCAGGACGTAATTTCTGGAAATCCAGTCGAGTTTGAAAAATACATTGCGGATCTGTTCATCAAGCCAGGCTAACCGCTCGCCCCGAACAGCGCCGCAGGAACGATGAAGTCCGACTCCGGTAACCAGCGCCGCGCCCAGAGCAATTCTCAAAACAGCCGGATGTTTTTCATTCCCGATGGAAACCGGTTGTCCGATATTGAACTTTGTGGCGAGCACTTTTTTCAGGGCGGACAGTTCTCCGGCAGCAAAGTGGGAAATATCTTCGTTAATCCACCTGCAAATTTTTTTTAGCTCGTCGTTTTTCGGATAACGCAGTTTCCCGGAATCCGTCAGTACCTGCATAAAGAATGAAAAGACACTCGTTCTCGACTCGAGAAGCCGCTCTTTCCCTTTTGGAAATTGCACAGGTTCAACCCGGTCACATTTGAAACACGGATACTTTCCGCATTCTTTTAACGAACTATTTTCAAAACGCTTTAAAATAGCAAGTCGATTTCTTCCCGGCACGGAATAATAAGCTCTGATAGCCTCTAACGCGGCAAACCAGCGAAGCAGCAGGCCGAGGTTATAGTCGTATGGAAGTTCCGCAGACAATGAAGACCATTCATCCGGCAAATCCCAGCGGCTGAAATAATTGCCAAACTCGACAGGCAGCGGTGGCAGCTTCCTGATCATGGAATCGTAACGACCCGGAACCATCAGGGCACCCGAGAAAGCAGGGCCTCCGTAGAATTTGGATCCCGTGAAGAGAACATAAAAACCATTTTTCAGGAAAGAACCCAAACTTTGACGGCTGAATCGTCCCTGGGCGGCGTCAACGACAACCGATATGTCACGCGGATATTTTCGCTGCATCTTTCTTACTACTGATATATCCGGCGCATAGATACCGGTCTTGCTGTGGGCGACGATGTGAATGAGCACACGTTCCCGTTTTGCAAGCGCTTTTTGGATTAAAGCGTCGGTTTCCGAATCGATATCCTCCGGCTCACGGATGCAACCGTAAGCATCGCGAATCGGTATCGTCTCGACATGGACAAGCCCGGCAATGTCTGAAGAAACGGGAGTATCTTTGACCTGTTGCGGACCGTGAGGGACAACAGAATCAAAGTATCGACCGGCGGCAGCCAGTGAACTGCCGCTGCCGATCTCCTGTGGTCCGACGACGATATTACAGAGTGGCCGGCTTCTATCGCCAAGCGCCAGCGCTAAAACCAGAAGCTCGGCATCTGTGCCGGAAGGCGTCAAAGCTATGCGCACATCCTGCTTGGTGATTCTTAAATGACGACGAAGGGCCCTAACGATTTGACGATAACGCTGGCGGATATGTTTCAGTAATTCACCCCGGATTTGGTCATCGCGAAGCTGGGCGTGTTGGGTAACGGCGGCATCGAAAACCCGTTGAAGGGGTGATGATGCCGTGCAGGAGCCAAGAGGCACGGCGTTACGCGGTCCGGGAGTCGTGCCATACGGGGTTAGACCGTTTTCACCGGTCTGACTTCTGCTGTCAGCTCCAATTTCGAGCAATTTTTCAGTCCGCAACGCGAGACTGGCCGGATCCGCGGCGGGACTATCAATCAATTTCAACATTCAAAATGCCTTCAACAACAAAATGACAAGACCTTATATGTTCCAGAATAATGGGGCATAACCGGCCACCATAATGATAAATTTGAAATTGTATCTAAATAATTCTCACTACATCTAAAACTTGTTCGTTTTTTTCCTGAATTTAACATTTGCATTCGTCATTAAAAGTCTTGCAAAATGTGGTTTTATTTAGAAATTTTACTCTTAATATGTCAAGACAATTTTAACATAAGGCAATCATATTGGGGACATGCGAAGCCCCCTGTGCTTGAAAAAATAGACGACACAGGCATCTCCATGGAATTCAATCACACACTATTTATGGCAGCGGATACCGGCTGGTGATCTGCGCAAAGACTTCGCCGCTTTTCTCTTTTAACATGATAAAGCTGTTTTGAATCGGTAAATCAACATATAAAAAGCTTCCTTTATCCGGCCCTATCCCCAGAGACGCCAGATCGTTCATATGCGCTAAATTGGTTGAAAGGATATCCGTATCCATGTCGGTCGCATTGTAATGTTGGAACATATCCGGTTTAAATTCGATTCCGTATTTCGACACACAGGATATGTCCTGAATGAAACGTTTATCCCGCGCGCTCCTGATGGATTCTTTCAGGCGGTAAGCAATCTCGTATATGGACAACTGATCGATTTCATCCTTGGTAAACTCCGTCCAGCTGAAGAAAAAGGCATTGCCGATATACATGGGATCAATATCGGGGAGTATCTCTCTAAGATTGACGGGATGCCTTAATCGGACCTTATCAGTATCCGGCAAGATGTGATGATGATATTTTTTCAATAAACAGGACACCATAATCTGATTACCGGAAATCTCATATTTCTCATGGATGAATTTTGCCTTATGCTTGTGTTCACGGAGAAATTCATCCGAAAAATACTCTCTTTTCTGATAGGTCCTGGCATGACTTGATTGATATCGATTTTGTATTTCATCGCTTAAATCAGACAAGGGGGGAAAGAACGATGGATCAATCTGTTCGGATTTAACGGGTTCTCCGTTGAATAATCTTTGAGGCGACGGCAGTGGAAGATCATTGCCTTCGATAATACACCCCCATAAATGCAGGAAAAGAATCAATGAAAACCCGTCAGCAATGGCATGCGAACAACTGATGCCGCCGAATTTTCCGTCTTTCACGGCAATGCCCGTAAGACAAAGCAGCGGCCCGCCGGGCAGGGTTTTAACCTTTTTGATCTTCTTCCTGATGTCCGCAATATTGACACTATCAAACGTTGCATCCATAGGCGGCAAAACATTAATTTCAACGCCGTCCGTGCAATAGTGTAACGCATACTGATCATCATCCATCTTAATCAAACGGCTCGAAAAGAGATTGAAATGATGAGCCGCCTTGAGAAAAGCTTCTGCGAATTGCTCATATGTCCAATCTTTTTTATAAAACAACAAAACTTCCAATGGATTTGATCCGATCAGTGTTTTATTTTCAAGAATGGACAACGGCAGAATCGTTTTGCCAAGGTTTTCTTCCAGATAGCTACGCTGTTCTTTATTGAGTTTCATTTAAAGATCTCCATAAATAATTTATGGTCATTGCCGATAAACAATATGGCCGATTTTACAAATTTCTTTTCAATTTCTTTTACATTCTCTTATTAATAAATATTTTAAAGTATACAAGAATAGACAGGAGAAACATTTTTCGTTTGTATTACTGCAATCCAAACAGCATAAATTCAGTTCTACGTACCATTCACGCTAATGCATTAGAAATGGATACATGCTTGTTATCTGCGTAAATATTTTACCGGTTTTTTCTTTATACATAATAAAACTTGTCTGGACTGTTGAATTCAGATGTAAAATATTTACCAGTTTTGAACTCAGCCCCAGAGATTCGGGATCATTCAGATGCACTAAATTGCTTGAAACAATATCCGTTTTTATATCAAGAGAACGATATTTTTTAAATATGCCAAGTTTAAACTCAATCCCATACTTCGATAAATATGATATTTTTTTAACGTAGTTTTCATTTGTCGTTTTAGTAATTGATTTTTTTAAACGATAGGCAATCTCATATATGGACATCTTATTGATTTCATCTCTGGTAAATTCAGTTGTATTATCAAAAAATACATTACCAATATACATTGAATTAATATCAGGGTGGACATCTCTTAAATTGACAGGACTTCTTAATACAATTCTATCGGTATCCGGCAGAACTTGATCGTGATATTTTTTTAATAAAAATGCAGTCATAATTTGATTATTGGAAATTATATATTTTTCGTTTTCTAATTTTGCTTTATTTTTGTGTTCATTGAAAAATTCATCTGAAAAGTATTCTCTTTTTGAATATAATTTTACATGACTTGCACTAACGCGGTTTTGAATTTTTTCGCTCAACTCGGATAACGGCGGAGTAAAAATCTTATCAATGGTACCGGAACTGACCGGGTTCCCCTTGAATAATCTCTGCGTGGATGGCAGGGGAAAGGGCTTGCCTTCGATGATACATTTCCACGCAAATAAAAAAAGAACCAATGAGAACACATCAGCGATTGCCTCCGAACAGCTAATGCCACCCAAAAATCCATCCTTCATTGGTATTCCTGTAACTGCAAAAAGAGGTTCTCCGGGTAGTGTTTTGACATGGACCATCTTCTTTTTCATTTCATCAATATCAATATTATCTAGAGTAGCATTAATAGATGGTAAAATATCATATTCAACTCCATCGGCGCAGTATTGCAACGCAAATTTATTGTCATCAATCATCATCAATCGGCTTGAAAAAAGATTGTAATGCTTAATCGCTTTGAAAAGACTTTCCTTAATTTTTAAAAGTGAAGTTTTCTTTTTATAAAATAACAAAATTTCCATTGGCTTTGTGCCGGGCCTGATTTCATTTTCAAATATTGATAAGGGCAGAATCGTTTTGCCAAGATTTTCTCTCAGATATAAAATTTGTTTTTCATTAATCTTCATTGTCATATCTCCAAACAAAACATTTTACATATTCACGGTTGAATAACGTGAAGGGAAACTGCAGAATACTCATCTGTTAAGGTTTCAATCTGAAGCAGAAGAATTGATAAATTTGTTGTTATCTGCTTAATCAAGTTAAAAAGAGAGCAAATATCTTTTTAACTTGCATATTTTTTAATTTATCTACTTCCCAGCAGATATCCCTTTTCACTATTCGGACTATTATGAACATCTTTTTTTCGTAATTCTGGTATTTGTCATAATACCCTGGCACAAACAATTTTAACTATCTCGCAGCGGTCATATGCTGTATTTTTTGTAAGGTATCTTGAATGTTAAATGGTTTGATGATTTCTTTCCAATAGGCGAATCGAAAAACCCTGAATATTTACTAGGCGTTTGCCAGTTGCTTCAACATTAAGTTTTTTTCAAGGCTACGAAATGTAAAGGTTCACTATCTATCAGCACGTCATCCCTATCAAAAAACACAGCTTCGTTTCTCATGACTTTTCCACTCCTGCAACAATTACCGCTTCTTTATGTTATTGAATTTATAAAATTTTTACTAACAAAATTTTATAGGAAACTAAAACTTGTCTGTCAAGTAAATTATAAACACAAAATGTTGGTTAAGGCATTAACAAATGTGTGAGAGGTTAAGTCTTAACTTAATTTGCGGGACAAGCCAGACACAGGCTTAGGACTGATCAGGCACAGACCTCTTGACTGGTCGCATGCCAAAGAAAAACCGCACGAGGTTGAATCGTCTAACGAAGAGATCGTACACGGCCATGATTAGTGTAAAGGAGATCACCGTGATGATCAAAAACTTTGGTAAAATGCCTATATTCAAGTGGATGACAAACCAACCAACGCCAAGAATAACAGGTTGGTGTAATAGATAAAAAGGAAGTACCGCTTCGTTGCTGTATGTAAGCACCTTGTGGTTGAAATTCAGATATTTGGCTCCCAGGATCAGCACAATAACGATCCAGCTCCAACGGCTGACACTCATGATGGTTTCAAAGAGAACATAGGTGAAAGAGAATGGCTCACCATCCGGATAATTGTACCCCAAGCCCAGGACAAAAATTCCCTGACCTCCCCAGCAGGCAAGACCTAATATCAGACCAAACCAGCCATATTTTTTTATACTTTGCATAAAGCGGCTGTCTGCCACAAATAGGTATCCTATGATAAAATATACCATATATTCAAAAAAATCAGCCCAGGTAAACTGTCCTAAAAAGAAACTCCTCAACCCGACCCGCATGAATAAAACGGGAATTATGAAGATAAAGATTCCGCCTGGCCGGGTACACCATCCGGCTAATTTATCGATAAAACGCAGACCTTGCCCGGAACGCAGATAGCACATGAGAGGCAAAGAAACCAACGAGACCAAAAACAGGTACCCGAGGAACCACAAATGTGTAATAAATGATAACATTAGAAAATCGGGCGGACTGCCGATAGAAAAATGACCCTCCCGATCCAGGTAGAGAGGGATGCTTTCCCAAAAGGTACCGGTGAATCCGGCATTGCTGTATATTTCAAAATAAAACTGCGGCGGCAGCAGAATAAAAAAACCTACCGTGTATAAAGGGATGAGAATCCGTTTGATCCTTTCCTGAACGTACTGTCCGTTTGTGAGGTAGGCAAGGGCGTACCACGAACCGATACCGGAAAGGAAGAAAAAGAACGGCATAACCCACATGTCGATCAAAGAGACATACACCAGGGCCACGATACTCTCTTCGGCATTTTTCAAAAGCCAAGTTCCACCTCCGAAAAACCGGGAGCAGTGGAAAATGAATACGAGTAGCATCACGATGACCCGCAACCAATCTAAATCGTATCTTCGTTCTTTCACTATCGTTCATCCTTTAGATGGCAGCCATGTCTTCCATCAAGAACTTGCCTACTGTCCAATACCCAAGATCGAAATCTTTTGTCGAGGTTGTTGATTTGTTTTTCACGGGGAAAGTGCTTGTTGAAAACACCTAAAAATAAAATATAGTTAAAATAGTTTAATTTCAAGCATGACTTATGGAAACGAATCATTCAACCGCAGGGGAAAGCCAAACGACTCATGGTCGCAATTTTACTTTGAATACAGGCAACTCCACTGCTGATCGCCGCATTTGAGATGGTGAAACGCTCAATGTATCATTTATACTAACGGATATCTGCTGGTTATCTGTGCCCATAGCCTGCCACTTTCTTCCTTCAACATAACAAAACTTGTTTGCGTGGGTATGCCAATATATACAAAACGTCCTTTATCTTCGCCAATTCCCAGAGATCCGAGATCATTCATATGAGTTAAATTGCTTGATACGATATCTGTATCCATATTAGCAAAGGCGGGACGCGTTATAAAAAGTTCCTCTTTAAACGTTATTCCAAGCTCCGATAAATATGATATTTCTTTAATGTGTTTCTCATTTCTTGTGTTAATCACAGATTCTTTTAAACGATAGGCAATCTCATATATGGACATCTTATTGATTTCATCTTTAGTAAATTCGGTAAAATTATCAAAAACGGCATTCCCAATATATAATGAATCGATATCAGGATGTATTTCCCGGAGATCGATGGGAATCTTTATTCTAATCCTATCCGTATCCGGCAGAAGTTGATCGTGATATTTTTTTAATAAGAATGCGGTCATAATTTGATTGCTGGAAATTATATATTTTTCATTTTCTAATTTTGCTTTATTTTTGTGTTCATTAAAAAATTCATCTGAAAAGTATTCTCTTTTTGAATATAATTTTACATGACTTGCACTAACGCGATTTTGAATTTTTTCGCTCAACTCGGACAACGGCGGAGTAAAAATCTTATCAATGGTACCGGAACTGACCGGTTCCCCCTTGAATAATCTCTGCGCGGATGGCAGGGGAAAGGGCTTGCCTTCGATGATACACCCCCATGTCATTAAGAAAAGAATCATTGAAATCCCGTCACCTATTGTATGCGAACAGCTTACGCCACCAAACTTCCCATCTTTTGCCGGTATTACTGTTAGAGAAAGCAGAGGTTCACCCGGCAATGTTTTAACCTTCAGCATCTTCTTTCTTATTTCCTCAATATTGATATTATCAAAAGTATCATCAACCGGCGGTAAAAAAGTAAATTTAACGCCGTCCGTACAGTGGTGTAATGCAAACTTGTTGTCATCAATCATAATCAATCGGCTGGCAAAAAGATTGTAATACTCAGTAACTTTTAAAAAAGATTCTTGAATTTCCGAGTTCGACCACTCTTTCTTATAAAACAACAAAACTTCTATTGGTTCGTTTCCTGGCCAGTCTTCATTTTCAAATATCGATAATGGCAGAATCGTTTTGCCAAGATTTTCTTCCAGATATGCTCTCTGTTCTTTACTGATTTTCATTATAAAATCTCCAATAATATAATTTGTATATTTACCTTTGAATAACGTGAAGGGTTAATAAAGAAATCTTGTGTGTTAAGACTTTAATCTGAAATTGAAAAATGGATAGATTATATGCTACCCTTTATTATGTTCATCAAACAATACAGCAAATATTTTCTTATCAGTTTCTTAATACTTTAATATTCGGCACAAAAAAATTAATGATTTGTTATCGATTAGTATTCCATTGATAACAAACTATAAATATTAATATCTTTGATTTTATCAACAATGATGTCTGCTTTGCTTAAATCCTGACGTCCGGAGTTGATATTCTTAAAACCAATGCATCTCATTCCTGCTTTCTTTGCAGCGATGACACCATTCTTGGAATCTTCAATGACAACGCATCCTCGGGGATTGACCTGTAATAATTCCGCAGTTTTCAGAAAGATATCCGGCTCCGGCTTGCTTTTTTCCACATTCTCACCGGAAACCCATGTCTTGATATATTTTTCTATTCTGATTTTATTAATAACTTCTTTAATAAACTTGCCGGGTGAAGAAGATGCAACAGCAACAGGAATATTACGAACATGCAATGATTTTAATAATTCCGGTATTCCTTCAATGGGATTACAATCAGTTTGCCTTAATAATTCCAGTTTCGTTGAAACTGACATATCCAGTATTTCCTGCAAACTACTTTTGATGTTAAATTCATTTTTTATTTTTTGCCATTTTACCGGATCAGAACATCCGACATATTTATTGTGATATTCTTCACTTGTTTCAACATGTAATCTTTTTAACAGCGTTATCGCTGCTGAAAAATGCAATGGTTCACTGTCTATCAGCACGCCATCCATATCAAAAATTACAGCCTCGTTTCTCATCAATTTTCTGCCTCTGGAACAATTACCTTTTTTATATTATTGAATTTATAAAATATTTGTCGACGGCGCTTTATAGGTGACTAACCCGTGGTTGTCAAGCAGAGATTAACAGCTCCTGCAATTAATTGAAAATATTAACGTTCCTCCGTTAAGAAAAAAAATATAAACTTGTTAAGTTTAGACATATCTAGTAATAATCAATATTACACAGATGATGAGCGCAAGGTTCCCTCATCAGCGGCAAGGCTATTTAAAGGAGCAAAAAATGTCAACCCCTAAATCTGTTGCACAGACACATAACCGCCCCGTAGAGATACTGCAAAAACTGATTAGATTCAACACAACCAATCCACCGGGCAATGAAACGGCGTGTATAAGCTATATTCGTGAACTGCTGAATGAAGCCGGAATCCCATCCACCGTTATTGCCAAAAAACCGGAGCGGCCTAATCTGATCGCGCATATTGAAGGAAGAGGAAAGGCAAAACCTATCCTTCTCTATGGTCACGTTGATGTGGTGGGCACGGATAACCAGCAATGGGATTTCCCGCCGTTTGATGGTGAATTCGCGGATGGTTTTGTCTGGGGCAGAGGCGCTTTAGACATGAAGGGGGGAATAGCCATGATGCTGGCCGCCTTTTTGCGTGCAAAAGCCGAAAACTTCAAACCAGCCGGAGATGTTTTGCTGATGATTGTCAGCGACGAAGAAGCAGGCGGAGATTTCGGAACGAAGTTTCTTGTGGAGAAATATCCGGAACTTTTTAAAAACATCCGTTATGCGATAGGTGAATTCGGAGGTTTCAATGTTAATTTGGACAACAAGCGTTTTTATCCCATTACAGTCTCAGAGAAACAAATATGCTGGATGAAAGCGACCGTTTACGGACAAGGGGGACACGGGTCCATGCCTGTTCGCGGCGGCGCGATGATGAAATTATCAAAATTGCTCAAGCAATTGGGAAAAAATGATTTGCCGGTTCACATCACGGCGCCGTCAAGAATGATGGTGGAAGCCGTAGCGGACGCGCTTGGCGGCATAAAAGGATTGCTGTTTAGCCAGTTAAACAATCCATCGATGACAAGGACCATTTTAAACCTGCTCGGTGCCGGCGGAAAGAGTTTCTATCCCTTGTTCCACAACACGGTCAGCCCCACAATTTTGCATGGCAGCGCAAGCATCAATGTCATTCCCAGTGAAATATCCGTTGAATTGGACGGGCGCCTGCTGCCCGGCTATAAACCGGAAGATATGATGAATGAATTGCGACCGATTGTGGGCGATGACGTCCAGTTTGAGCTGATTAAATATGACGCCGGACCGGCAAAACCGGATATGGGCTTATTCGGCGTTTTAGCGCAGATTTTACATGAGGCCGATCCCGAAGGAATCACCGTCCCGTTCATTCTAAGCGGTGTAACCGACGGACGCTTCTTATCGAAGCTCGGCATTCAGACATACGGTTTTCTTCCCATGTTGTTGCCTGATAATTTTGATTTTTCAGCGACCATTCATGCCGCCAATGAACGGGTGCCCGTCCGGGCGATTGAATTTGGCACGGATGCGATGTTCAAAGTTTTGCAGAGGTTTGGGCAAGATTAATCTATGTTATATAAATCGTCTCACTATTTCATGAGGGCAAGTAAACGGTCTCTGATCGCCCTCCATATATTCTTGAAGAAAACTTTAGGAAACTGGATAACCATCGCCGGCAACGGACGGCAGTATACGAGAATTAAAAGTGCATTCCCTTTATCAAGGCCCAGATTGTCTTTAAAATATTTATTCACGTTCGCCTCAGGACAAAGGGACATCGTGGCCTGCGTAATTTTGTTTTCCTCCTCACTGGCAAGAATATGCTGCAAGACAAATAAGTTTTCATTAATTTTATCCTCTGCATATCCCAATTTTCTGAGGTAATTTTTCCTAATACTTATTTCCTTTTCTGATATATGCGCGACATTGATGTCTCCATTTTTGTCTATCGGCGGAGAAATGTTCATGGGCGACATGAAGACAGCGTGGTAAATAATCGGATTGATGGCCCGGCCAAACATATAAGCTGTTCTAAAAAACGGGATCAGGCGCTTTATTCCCGTGTATCCCATCGCATGATTATAATTCTTCAGATAATAAAGAAACATCTTGGGAATTAATGCTCTTAACAAACCATTTTTCCTGTATTCATCCAGGCACATCGTCAGCCAAATGATCATGACAAAATCCCCCTGGTCGAACATGGAACCGCATACCGACATAGCGACAACCTTATGGTTCATATCGCTGTAGATGAACATTAAGTCGGACTCGCTGAAATATTTGGGAATATTAATGGCGACTTCCTCACGCAGCGTTTTACGGGCAACTTGCCTGATATTCTCGAATAATGATTCTTTGTCCACAAAATCGGAATCTTTCAAATCACAGGGCCGGGTCACTTCTTCGAAAATAAACTTTGTTCCCCTGAATTTCTTAACTTGTACTTTGGACCCTTTAATGTGAAAAGGTACTTTTTCATCATGATGATTCATTATTATACTTTCACCGATTTAACGTGTTTGTATTCAATACAAAGAAAGGCAGGAAACAACTTACGATGTATCAATCTTAATTGAAAGACCAACGGTCCTGAATTTCCACCATTTGTTATAGAGGCATCCATACAATCCATACAGACGGGTATAATTACTGGTGGGCGATGTGAGATTCGAACTCACGGCACCTGGCTTCGGAGGCCAGTACTCTATCCAACTGAGCTAATCGCCCATGCGTGGAGTTTCTACTACATCACGGCACAATCTTCAATAAATAAAATTTATCACAAAAGGACGGGATATTAGGGCGCCGACAAAACCCAATTTTCATTTTGCAGATTCATTCCGGTTTTGCCTTGTCGCATGGTGGTCTTTCCCCAGATAGAAATTAATCCACGACGACGTCTGATAAAGATCCCAGTTGCAGGGCAGAACGATATTTTTCTCCAAAGCCCCTTCTTCACCATGCCGTTTTAACCGGACATAGGCTCTAGCGTAGATGCAACGCTTCTTTCCGGGATAAACTTCACACCATCCCCGGAAACTTCCGCCGCAGGGGCCGTTGCGCTGATTTTTCGGACATTGTGACATCGGGCAGACATACGCGACATCGATAAGAGCGCAGTCTCCGCAATCCTTACAGTCGAAAAGAATAACCTTCGTTACATGTTCCAGTTTGTGAAATATCTTTTCCATTCCGGTATTGGATATTTTTTTGCTGACCGCCTTCATGCAACGGTAAAGCTTTCTGTCCGGTTCAAACATCGTCTTATGGAAAAACCGGGAAAAACCGTAGATCCCTTCCACTTTTGCATCCAGAGGCCGGTTTCTTCTCTCCACCGGTATTTCTTTGTTCAGGCCGGTCACCGGATCATGCTCATAATAATAAAAACCGTCCGGAATCGGATTATCAAAATACTTCACCAAATCTTTCCATTGAGGAACAAGCGCTTCTCCCTGACCGATAATCCGTTCCACCTGTTCGTATTTGATATTGTGTCCGCCGATATGCACACCGCTGAAACCCATACCTTTCATGATCGCGTACATCCGGGCGGCGCGCAGAACTCTGGCGCCTTCTCCCTTATCGGAATCGTTTCTTTCCCGGTCAATTTCAGCCAGCAGCTTGTCCGTAACGACGGATCCCGGCAATTCGTTGCGGTTCATCATTCGGGCCGCGCCGTATGGGAGTATATAAATATTGCCAACAAGAGGGATATTGAAGCCGTGTTGTCTCATAAACAACAGCACCTCATGAAACTTGCGGGCGTCATAGCCGAGCTGTGTAATAATGAACTGAGCGCCGGCGGCGATTTTCTTTTTGAGCTTGAAATACTGCGTCATCTGTTCCGCTTCGGTCGCCTTAAACGGAGAAACGACCGCGCCGGGAAAAAAGTCGCTTGCCTGATGGCGAACAGCACCCTTTATTCCCGGATACTCCAATCCGGTGTTCATCTCCGATATAAGCTGCAGAACATGAATCGGATCCAGATCAAATACCGGAGCCGGTCTTCCCTGAAAACCGGAGACAGGATAATCCCCGCTCATCACCAGCAGGTTTCTTACGCCCGACCGGTCCAGAGCATAGAGCTGGCTTTCAATCTGATTGCGGTTCTTGTCCTTGCAGGTAAAATGCACAAGAGGTTCGATGCCCAACTTAACGATTTCAGCACCCATAAAATCGGCAGACATGGCCGGAGTGCCCCCGGGATTATCGGTCAGCGTCAGGGCGCAAATTTTTCCGCCCCCGGCCGCTTGTCCGGCCAGAGTCAGCGCTTTATTCTGTGCCGTTTCTCTTGCTCCCCTGCCCGGAACCAGTTCCCAGGTCACCGGAAACAGGGAGGGATTCAGTAAAGCCTCTTTGAAAAGATTTTCCCGCATAAACCACTTTCAAATGTTCGTCTTAAAATTTTATGCGCTGAAAATGACATTATCACAAGAGCTTGTCAACATCTTTTCTATCAAACAGTTGCAGTTCTCCGGCAAATTTGCTATTTTTTATACATGTTGTGCAAAAGAACTTTCATCCCGAAGAAATATTGCCGGTTTTTGATAATTTTTGCCCTGGTCTTTTTTTCTTCTGATTACTGCGGCGCGTTGGAAATATTGAATGTCAGACATTGGACCGCGCCCGATCACACGAGAATCGTTCTCGATGTAGACGGCAAACCCGATTACCAGATCAAAGAAAGCGAAAATGGGCTTGTGCTCAATATCAAAAAATCTTCAGTGCACAAAACGCTCCCGCAAAATTTCTTCATCAACAAACCGGGCATCAAGAAAATAAGTTTTCTCCAAACGTCGGGAGACAACGTTCAAATCAAATTCTTTCTTGATAAACATCAGCGCGTTGATGTTTTCAAATTAAATAAATTCCAGAGCAGACCCGACCGGATTGTCATCGATATTGCGTTGAAAGAGGCTCGCAAGACACCAAAAGCAAAAGAAATAATCTCAGAAACACAAAAGGAGATAATTATTGTTATTGATCCCGGCCATGGCGGCGACGATCCCGGCGCCATCGGCAAGAACGGATCCTATGAAAAAAATATTGTTCTCTCCGTCAGCCGTGAAATCAGAAGCGCGATCAATAAAATACCGGGTTATCGTGCGGTCTTGACACGCGACGGAGATTATTATGTCTCTTTCAAAAAACGCCTGAAAAAAGCCAGAGATTTGAACGCCGGCCTTTTCATCAGCGTCCATGCCGACGCGGCCAGAAACCGCAACGCCAAAGGCTCTTCCGTCTATTGCCTTTCCACGGGCGCCGCCAGTAATGAGGCAGCCAAACTTCTGGCGCATAATGAAAACTTGTCGGATATTTTCGGCGGTGAAACGGATATCGAAAGCAATAATGAATCCAATCCCATTATCATGAATATGTTCCAAACCAACACCATTAACCTGTCTAAAATTTACGCGGAAACCTTAATCAAACATCTGAACACAGTCAACTGTCTTAAATATGAAATCGTTCAGGAAGCGCCTTTCCGCGTTCTAAAGCTGCCGGAAATTCCCGCTGTTTTAATCGAGACAGCCTACATATCCAACGGAGAGGAAGAAAACCTGTTAAAAAAAACAAACTTCCAAAAGAATTTGGCCACGGCCATATCGGCTTCCGTTCAAGATTATTTCGCGACAAACGGCAATAAACCGCAAAGCGAAGAAGGCATGGCCACGACAGAATATAAAATCAGGAAAGGAGATACTCTTTTCGCCGTTGCCAAAAAATTTAATACAAAGATCGGCGTTATTCTGACATTGAACAATATGAAACTCGAAGACACGATTCTTGTCGGCCAGGACATAATGGTTCCGGCAGATGAAACTTTTAATGAAGATAAAGACAAAAGCAGAAGCAAAACAAAGAAGGCCTCAGGAAAAACCAATAAATCAGAAAACAGTGAAAAACCCTTGAGGCTGTATACCGTAAAAAAAGGGGAAACTCTTTTTATCGTGGCTAAAAAACATTCCGTGACCCTGGCCGCACTGCTCAAAACAAACAAGATGAAGATTACAGACAAATTATTGTCCGGGCAAAAAATAAAGATTCCACAAGAATAATATCTGAAAAGTTCAATGGAAAAAATAATAAAATCAATCGTTCTGCATTTGATCGTTCTGTTGACATTTTCTTTACCGGCATATTCAGCAGGGTTCATCTTTCATTGGAAAACATTCGTCGTGGATTACGATCTTCTTTTGATTGCGTCTGATAAAATAAATGATACCCCAAGGCAACCGATTCCCGTTCTGCAGATTCCCGTGTCGGAAGCTTACATGGATCGATTCGGATTGTCCGCATCGGTGAAGGAACCGTTCCCAAAGGAGACAGAAAAAAATTCAGTACTGAGAAATATAAAAGTCAGGTTCAAGGCAACCGATCTTCCGGAAAACAGAAAAAATGAAGCATTATACAATCGCAATGACGAGCAGATATCAAGATTTGTTGATGCTGTGTCATCATTGATTTACGATAATTCAAAATTTGAATCACTGGAAACGATCGGCAAAATCATTGAACCTCAGATCAATTTTTTCTTTGAATTCTGATTTTCGCCTTTGCATCCGTCGTAAAAAATCTTTTTGTAAAATATTTCTTATTTATAATTCTTGACATGAAGTTTATATTTTTTTATAATCTACAATAAATAACTTAATTATTTTAAATATTTTCCACACATCTTTTTCTCTTAGTTGTCAATGAGCTTTCGTCATTCTCTTAAATGACTGGAAAGAGAATGACTGTTAAAGGGAAGGCAATAGCCGATGCGTATCATAAGGAAAGAAGCTGGTTTTACATTGATTGAGTTGATGGTTGCGCTGATTGTTCTGGCCATTCTCGCAACGCTGGCGTTTTCCATATACCGCAATTATGTGGACAAGGCCAAAGTAACCATTGCCGAACACGCCGTCATTGAAGCCAGACAAAATCTTGACCTGTACAACATGGATAACGGTAAATTTCCGGACAGCATCGATTTCACCACCTGTCATGACGAAAATTCTCGAGCGGTTTTTTCCACTACGTTCTGCAACCAAATTAAAAAAGATCTTTTTTCAATCCAATACACGGCAGAAAATAACAACTACGTATTGAAAGCACGGGCAAGAGATGTAAAAAACACGCTGATTACAACCAACTCCATTAAAATGACAAAATAGGATAAGGCATGATGAATTTCACAAAGCGTAAGAATTATTTCATAGAAAAAAAATTCCAAACAAAATATTTACTGCTGACTCTTCTGCTGTTGTTGTCCTATACGTTTATTTTTATCGTCGTTATATTTGCTCCCTATATCTTGACCCTGTATTTTGATTATCCGCTGTCTGAAAAAAATGAAGCCGCCAGAGCGCTGCTTCTTTTACACGGTACGGTATGGCCATCGATCGGCGGAGTAATCCTGTTCTTCTGCCTGATCAGTGTTTTTATTTCCCATAAAGTAGCCGGCCCATTGTTTCGGTTAAAGAAATCTTTAATCAAGGTTACACAGGGAGACCTGGATGTCGTTATAAAATTGAGAAAATGGGATGATCTCAAAGATCTGGCTGGACATATCAACACATTGATAGAAGAATTACGCACTTTTGTCATCACGTTAAGAAATGATTACGCTTTGCTTTCTGAATATATTCTTGAACTTGAACAAGAAATTGAGACCAAGGTCTTAACCGAGGAAAAGGGTAAGGAAATTATCCTCAAAGTTCAGGAAAGCAGAAAAAATATCGAAGCAGCCCTGAAACGATTCAACGTTCCGCATTAGACTCTCATTAATTGTCTTTTAATAGTCTTATTGGTCATTCCGGCATGGGTCTAGCCGGAATCCAGAATGATTTAAACTGGTCCCTTGCGGTTTTCCAACAACCGCAAGGTTTTTACTTCAGCTTAATGTAGAACCCATCCGGCAGGAACCGGAGGATTGCAAGTAGCGGGATCCATGGAACAACTACTGCTGCCAGCTTTCAGCTAAAATATTCTGATACTGCTGATCATTCATCATGGCATTGTATTTCTGAATGACATCCAT
>CAZIJZ010000024.1:0-38180 GCA_964539765.1 uncultured Smithella sp. | reverse complement strand
TTGATGATTATATTGATGACCTTACGGGACGGCACACTATTTCCGGAACCGTCAGCGGCGCGGTTGCCGGTGGCGTAACCATCCGGTTAACAGACGCGGATAATGATACGGAAAACACAACCACCGCAGCCGGTGGAACTTACGAGTTCGACGGTCTGGCCGACGGAACATACACCGTGACCCCTGTTTTGGCGGGATATACTTTCTCACCGGCCAGCCGGCAAATCGTTATTGACGGAGCGGACATGACAGCAAACTTTATAGCATCCGCCTCCGGTGCGGCAACACCCTATGAGCAGACCGATCTTCAGGCAACATGGGATGTGCAGATTCTGGAAGCCGGAGATATCAACGGATGGGGGCGTTACAACGTAACCGTCAGTGCCACGGGCGGCGTCACGTTTAACAGTTGTCAGGATTCAACGGGCAGCACCACCTGCCCGGCGGGTTCGATTGTCTGGACAATTAATCCCAACACCGGCGTTATTACAGAAACCAATAACGGCGTTGCCACAGATAATCATTATGCCATCACCTTAAATAAAAATTTCGTTGCCGGAACAGCATCGGGCAGTTCACAATTGCTTATTGCGCAAAAAAGAATAACCGGGGTGACTTACAGCAACAGCGATTTGCAGAACAAACATTTTGCGATTCACTCCCTGATGGTCGGCGGTGAAAACAAATGGCTCCATGAAATCGGAAGTACCGATGCCACCCGGGTGGTGACCATAGCCAGTTCGACGGATCCTGACGGCACCGATTCTGACGCAGTCAATACAGGAGTAACCGTTGCTGTTGATGCCAACGGCGTTGTGACGATGAACGGCACGATGTCTTCTTACAGGGGCTTCATGTCGTACGATAAAAAAACAATCGTGGGCACCTTTACGGAAGAGGGTAGTACCTATCAATTAATGGTCATCCAGATTACCGACGACCAGACGGGAAATTCCGTCAGCAATGTGGTCGGCACGTGGATCGATCACATCCTGGCAGTCGGCGGTGCAGACTTCTGGGCGCATCACAACATCGCCATCAACAGCTCCGGCGTGATGACATTCAGCAACTGGGTGGATAATAACACAGCCATATCCGCACCTGATTCTACAGAAACCATCGCCATCGGCTCGACGGGCACGGCAACGATACAGGGGACCGATTTCCACGGCCAGTTATCCTATGACGGTCAGTTCCTGATCGGTACGCAGACCATGGATTTAGGTGCGGAAGATGCCTATATGTTCCATGTGAGCATCTTGTCTGTTGCGGGTTCGACCTCCACAACAACCTACAGCCTGTCGGGTGCCATCAGCGGTGCGACATTAGCCGATGTCCTCATTACACTTTCGGGAGCAGCGACAGCCTCCACAACAACGTCTTCCAGCGGCGCATTCAGCTTTACCGGATTGGCAAACGGCAGCTACACGCTGATACCGGCGAAAACCGGTTACACCTTCACCCCGTCCAGTTTGCCTGTTACCATCAGCGGTGCCAATGTAACCGGCAGCAACTTTACGGCTGCCAGCTCGTCAGGCGGTGATCAATGTGAAGTATGGGATGACTATGTGACCAGCACGTGTTGTACGACTCAGAACAACGTTAAGGTCGTGGGTATTCCGGTGCCGCAGACTTGCGGATGTCCTGCCGGTACAACGGATGTGGGCGATGATAATATAACCACCGGCGGTCCGTACGATTTGTGCGACTGCAATTGTGATTGATAAAAAGTTCTGTTACGAAAGCAATGAACCGGGGATGCTTGTCATCCCCGGTTTTTTTTGATCTAAAGCACGTTTTTTAAAATATTTTGCTGTATAATCTTAAAATTGACAGCAGTTAAGGGTTATTGTACAAAAAGCATAAATAATTCGAAAAGAGGCGTCCTTCATTGACCGGCAAAAAAAGAATCATCATAGTGATAGTCGTTTCAGCGGTGATTGCATTCGCTGCGCTTTTGACGCGCGCCTGGTTTTATGCTGCGGATAAAGTTGCGCAGCCGGACAGTTACAGGGAATACATCACAAAAACCGTCAGCGATAAGATGCATCGTGCCGTTTCTTATGAAAAGAGCGCGGCCTCGCTGACGTTGCGCAACGGGTTGACGTTTAATTTTACCAACCTGGTCATCCGGGAAAAGGATAACGCCTCCGATCTTTTAAGGGCGGACGAAGCGCTTGTCCGGGTCAATATTCTTCCCCTTTTAAGCAACCGTCTGGTTTTTGGAGAGGTTATTCTGAAGCGCCCTCGTGCTTATTTAAAACGGGACCGTGCCGGTGTATTGAATATTGCCGATCTTCTGATCCGTAAAGAAGATAAGAAGGCGCCGAAAATCCGGAAAATAATCATTGAAAAGGGTTCGGTTGCTTTTTGGGATCAGGCGGCTGATCCAGCGGGCCTTTTGACGTCACTGGAAAATCTTGACGGCCGGATTAACGCGCTGTTCTGGACGAACCGATATCGTTTCCATCTTAAGTCCTCTATTATTGAAAACAGGAACCGGGCTGCTCTGGAATTAAACGGTTTTTTCAAACCCGTTTCTTCAGGAAAGCCTGTTTATGAGAGTAAGGTTAGGGCGTCTGTACATTTAAAGGGAACGGATTTAAAACATTACAGTTCTTATCTGAAAAAATACACGGCGATAGAACAGATGTCCGGCAAATTAAACACCGACATGACGTTTTCGGGACGGTTCTCGGATTTTAAATCCAAGGGAACGGTCACGGTAAAAAATGCTTCTCTTTATTATCCGGGAGTTTTGACGAGTTATGTTCATCCGCGGTTGCTGCAATTGAACTGCTCCTTAAAGCGCGACCGGAAGAGTCTTTATCTTGATGTCGCGCGTCTGGCGATCGATAATTTTAACGCGAAGGGCAGCTTCGAGATTGACGATCTTGATAAGAAGGATCCGTTTTTGAAAGCGTCGGCTATCACCACCATGTTTCAGTTGAAAGAAGTTAAACCTTATGTTCCGTGGGGGATTATCCATAAAGGTGTGGGGGATTTTATTCAGGAGCATATCAAGGATGGCAAGTTCCGGCTTATTGAGGGTAAATTAAAGGGCCGGCTGAGCCAGATCGCCAACATCAATGGTAAGGAAGGCGTCGATGTGCTTTCCATTAAGGCGGAGGTAGATAATGGTGTCTTTGAGGTGGTTCCTTCCGCGCCGTTGTTTAATGACATCAAAGGCATTCTGGAGCTCAAAAGAAGGCAGTTTTCTATCAAAAACATCCGGGCCTATTTCGGTAAGTCGCCCTGCACGATGGAAGGCAACATTTCCGATTTTGCACGGTCGGGACCCAATATATACACCGCTTACATGAAGGTTCAGCCGGTTCGCGATGACGTGGTTTGGCTGCTGGGCGAGAAAACCTTCCGCGATATGGATTTCCGGGGGGCGTCGCATCTGATGCTTTCGGGAAAAGGTCCGGATAGTGCGTTTCGGATCAGGGCCGACTGGAATCTGACGGATGTTGCTTACGCATTTCCCGGCGTTCTGGAAAAACCGCGGTCCAGAAAAAATCAGTTTACGGCCGATCTTGTTATTGATGACAAAGCGGTTGACTTTAAATCGTTTAAACATTTTCTGCCGCCGGTGAATGTCACGGGTAAAATGATGCTGCGCTATGAGGGCGACTCGCCTGCATCGTTTAACATTCAGGCCGGGACGTTTGATGTTCGTGCAGCAACACCGCTGCTGCCGTTGCTGCAAAAATTTGATCCGACGGGCATGGCGCAGATTTCTGTTGCCGGTCAGGGTAATCTCAACAAGCCGTCTTCGCTGCAGTGGAATGGAAAAGTTGCTCTTAAAAACGTTTCGCTGGATGTGTCCGATAAATTCGGCCGGATGCAGGGGGTGACGGGCAGTGTGTTTTTCAAAAACCGGTCGATGCAGACATCACTGTTCAGAACGCAGATTGGGCGCAGTAAAATTCAGGGCAATTTCTGGATTGAAGATTTCAGCGATTCCAAGGTGTTCTGCCGGTTCAGCAGTGATGCGCTCAAAGCTTCGGATCTGGGCCTGCAAAGTGCAAAAGGCGATATGACGCTGCGCGATGTCAAGGGACAATTATCCTTTGAAGATCAACTCATTCATATGGAGCGTTTGCAATTCGGGACAGGGACGTCAACCTTTATGATGTCGGGAGATATTACGGAGTTCAATCTGCCGAAAGTAACGCTGGAAATGAGTTCCATGTATGTCCATTCCGACGATTTGAGCCGTCTGATGTCTTTGAGTTATCCCTCGAAAGATCAAAAGACAAAATCAACCATGAACCTGGATGCCGTTTTGCTGGTGGATGCGGGAACCTTCGGTGCTGTACCGTTTCAGAAACTCTACGCTGACCTGAAACTGAAGAACAAAGTTGTGGATGTTGAGGCGCTGGAAGTCGGATTGTTTGACGGTAAATTCAAGGCCAAGGGCAGAGTTAATTTAAGTTCCGATGGGCGGAATCATTATGATACCGACATTTCCATTGATAAAATGTCACTGGAAAAAATGCAAAATTATCTGAAAATCGGAGATCGCACGATCAGAGGCAATTTATCGCTTACCGGTCACATATCAGCCACCGGCGATAATGAAGAGGAACTCAAGAAAACGGCCGTGGGAACCTTGACGGTCCGGGCGGAAAAAGGTGTTTTGAAAAAGTTTGCCGTTCTGTCCAAGATATTTTCCCTCCTGAATATTTTTCAACTGGCGAAACTGCAACTGCCGGATATGGCCACGGGCGGTATGCCCTATAGCGCGATAACTTTTCACGCTTCTTTAAAAAATGGTGTTATATCCTCGGAAGATTTCTTTATTGACGGCAATGCAATGCAGATTTCCGGTTCGGGCCGGGTTGATATTCTACAGAAGAAACTTGATTGCATTGCGGGAGTTCATCCGCTGCAGACACTGGATGTCATAGCGTCCAGGATTCCAATTGCCGGGTGGATCATCACCGATGAAAGAGGCAAATTAATTACCGTTCATTTCAAAATCGACGGAACATGGGATGATCCGAAAGTAACGACGATGACGGCGAAATCCATCGGCAAAGGAACTTTGGATATTTTTCGGCGCATTTTCCGCCTGCCGGAGAAGCTCATCACCGATACCGGGGAAGTTATTCTGGGACACTGAGAACACTCGTTTTTTTCGGAAACAAATTTTTTCCACGCTGAATTCTTCAAATCATCCCGGTGAAAGAGAAATTGCCGTGAAGACAGATCTTGTTTTGTAATAAAAAATATTTCAGGATTTTGCTGTTCTTCCGTAGGAATTATCAGCCGGAGCTTCATCACGACCTCTTTCAGCGATGACGATCCTGGCGCCGGACTTTTCCCGGCGGGAGTAAATGATTAGTGTGCGAACCAGACTTTTTCTGAATTTTCCGGCGTCCGCTTCTTCCAGCAACGCATCGATAGCTGCTCTCAGCGAAAAAGGTTTGCTTCTGTAGGGTCGTTCCGAGATGAGCGCATCCAGCGCATCCACCACTCCGATCAGCTGGGAATATTTGTTGAGCGTTTTGATGCCCATCGGATAACCCGAACCATCCAGTCTTTCGTGATGTTGAAAAGAAGAAAAAGAATATTTTTTGTGATGCCTTCCGAAATAATAATGTAAAAGAATATAGCCGATCAGGGGATGCGACCTTAAAATCTGACGTTCCTGCAACGTGATCGGCGTGGGTTTGTCCAGAATACTCAGCGGGATCCGCGATTTGCCCAGATCGTGAAAAAGGCTCAACAGCAGAGCCAGATCGTGCATGTATTTATTCTTCAGGGAATGATCAAAAGATACTTTGCTCGCAAGAATGGAGATAACCATAATGTGTCGATAAGTATAAGGCGTGAGTTTTTTCATGTAGGCGAGTTCGGACATGATCAAATCCGGTATTTTGATCCGGGTTATTGATCGGATGATCTTTTGGTTGACTTCGGGCGGATAAAGAATGTGTATGTACCGCGTGTCTTTGAATGTTTTGACAAGATCTTTCATCAGCCAGGTGTCTTTGATCGGGACATACTTTATTTTTCTCGATAACGCCGCCACCCGTTGCAAAGTTTTTCTGCTGATGGTTTCGCCGGCTTTGACCAGAAGTGTTTTGTCAATAGCGTATAAATCATTTTCCAGTTTCATATGTCTTCTCCGATGAAGATATGCATAGTTGATTTGTTTTTTTCTGTCAAATATTTTGGCGGTTGCTTTTTTGCAAAGAGGAACAAAAATGATTTAAAAAAAATTGATTTTAGGATTCAAGATAAGTATAAGATTGCTAACTTGACATAATAAAAAGGGAAAGAAATGAAAGCTTCAAAAAAATGAAGCGTATTCATTGATGAACGGATGAAGAAGGGGAATACTATGAATGATTTGAAAGGCGGTCGTGAGCAATGGGCAAGCCGCTTGGGATTTATTCTGGCGGCGGCGGGATCAGCAGTCGGATTAGGAAATATCTGGCGCTTTCCTTACATGACGGGAGAGAACGGCGGATCGGCCTTCATTGTCATTTATCTATGCGCTGTTTTTTTACTCGGCTATCCTCTGATGATCAATGAAACGGTATTGGGACGCGCATCCCATCGTGATCCTGTGGGAGCCTTCAAGGTTCTTGCTCCGGGCAGTCCCTGGTGGTTGCTGGGCGCATTAGGTGTGTTCACGGGTTTCATCATTCTTTCATATTATGTGGTTGTTGCCGGCTGGTCTCTTGCCTATATTTACAAGGTCGTTATCGCCGTATGCACCCCCGGGATTAACCATGAAACATTTTTTAAAAGTCACATCACCAGCCTCTGGGAACCGATTATCTGGTCGGCTGTCTTTATGCTTTTGACTATTGGCATCATTGCCGCCGGTGTGGTCAACGGCATACAGCGATGGTCTTTAATTCTCATGCCGGTTCTATTTGTGATTATGATAATCTTGATCATCAGATCCGTGACGCTTCCGGGGGCCTCGGAAGGTCTTCTTTATTACCTGAACCCTGATTTCAGCGAGGTTTCCGGGCGGACATTTCTGGCCGCCCTTTCGCAAGCTTTTTTTTCTCTGAGTCTGGGCATGGGAGTTTTTATTACTTATGGGAGTTATCTCAAGGACCATGATCAAATTCCGGGCAGTACAGCGTGGATAGTCGGTCTCGATACTCTGTTTGCTCTGATGGCCGGCTTTGCCATATTTCCGGCTGTTTTTGCTTTGGGATTCCAGCCCGGCTCTGGACCGGGTCTTGTGTTTATTACTCTACCGGCCGTTTTTGCACAGATGCCTCTTGGAATTGTCTTCGGTGTTTTATTTTTCGTTCTGTTGGCCATTGCGGCTTTGACGTCCGCTATCTCTCTTCTGGAAGTGGTCACGGCCTGGCTGATCGATGAAAAAGGGTGGACACGGAAAAAAGCGTCGGCATGGATGGGCTTGGTAATATTCATCGTGGGTATCCCGGCTACTTTAGGTTACAGCGTGTTGAGCGGTGTTTCATTTCCGGGGCTGGGAACGGATATTCTGGATACGTATGACTGGTTCGCCAACTCTGTTTTCCTCCCGGTCGGCGGTTTGTTTGCGGCGATTTTTACCGGGTATGTCTGGGGCGCGCAAAAGGGCATTGATGAGGCAAACAAAGGGGCAACCGGTTTTCATATTGGAAAATTGTGGAGATTTCTGATTTGTTACGTTGTCCCGATTTTGATTGCGGGAATCATGATCATGGGGATATATGATTCGTTCCGTCAGTAATGATTTTTGAATAAAAATCAGTTACGCGGTTTTAAATTTCTGAAATTATGTGACTGCGACGACCATGGAGGAAGAACATCGGACGGTGATGATTTTCTTCCTCCGGGAATGGTTGATTATTCAATCACCATCAGGACCTGATCGGTTTTTACGGAATCGCCTTCTTTAATTTTTATTTCTTTTACCGTTCCATCTTCCGGGGCATATACAGGAATTTCCATCTTCATTGCGTCCATGATGATGACTTCGTCTTCAGCCTTCACTTCATCGCCTGAGTGAACAACGATGCTGATGATTTTTCCGGTCATCGGTGCTTTAATTTCCATTTCGCAAGTCTCCTTATTCAAAGTTTTTATCTTTATCGCGTGCCTCACAGAAGGCTTGTAAATTAATGATAAATTCATACCCAAATTAAAGAATAAGGTCAATATAATTATCATTATTCGTTTTGAAGGAATAATTAGTAATAATAAGTAATAATTTAAGAAAATTTTCTTGAAATATGACGTCAGATTGTTTATGGATGATTGTCTTTCTTGAAGGGAGGGATTATGTCTGCTGAATTGATGAATACCAAGGAAGTGGCCAAATATCTGGATATCAATGAAAAGCAGGTCTATCTGTTGATCAAGGCGGGGAAAATTCCCTGTACGAGGGTAACTGGAAAATGGATTTTCCCGGTCGAACTGATTGACGCTTGGATACGGCGCAGTGTTGATGATTCTCTTCAGCAGGCCAGAAAAAGAGTAAATCAAATCGAGGGAGCTCTTCTGGCGGCAGGCAGTAATGATCCGGTTCTGGATATCCTACTGACGTCTATTAAAAAAGATAATCCTGCTTTTAATATTTTTTCCGCCAACACCGGCAGCGTCGGCGGTCTGCAAACGCTGAATACCGGATTGACGGATATAGCGTTTTCCCATCTTCTTGATCCGGAGACCGGTGACTATAACACGCCCTATTTAAAAAAGTATTGTCCCGATAGCCATGCAGTTGTCGTGAACATGTTTTATCGTCAGATTGGTTTTCTGGTCGTGAAATCAAAGATCGGTATCTTTAAAGGTTGGGACAGTCTGACCAACCGGAAGTTTCGCTTTGTTAACCGGCAAAAAGGTTCGGGCATAAGAATTCTGCTGGATCACGAGTTACGGGAAAGGGAGCTATCCGAAAAAGATATCCGGGGATATGCAAATGAAGTTTATACCCATTTTGAAGTTGGACTGTCGCTGATTTCCGGAGAAGCCGAAGTGGGCATTGCGTCGGCCGCAGTGGCGAAAATACTGGATTTGCATTTTCAGCCATTGATCAGCGAGCGTTTTGACATGATTCTGGATAAAAACACTTTTTTCAAACCTGAAATTCAAGCGTTCCTTGAAACGCTTAAATCAGATCAATTCAAAAACCGTGTTGGTAAAATAGGCAATTACGATTTCAGAGATGCGGGACGGATTTTGCATTCTTGAAGTTTTACATGAATTAATTCAAATCAGGAGGTTCGGAAATGAAAGGATTAGTCGGGAAAATAATGGTGTTGCTGATTTTGATATGGTCATCTCTGGCGTTGGCAGCTGACGGGGATAAGTTTGTGTTCCTGTCCAGCACCATCGGTCCGGTCGATTCCGGTATTGTCGGGGTTCTGGAGGATCAGTTTGAAAAAGAAACAGGCATCAGGGTGCGTCATATCGGAGCCGGCACGGGAGCGGCGCTGAATATTGCGACGAAATGCAATATCGATCTGGTCCAGGCTCATGCCAAGTCGCTGGAGGAAAAATTCATTGCGGACGGCTATGGCATTGAACGCATTCCCCTGATGTATAATGATTTTGTCATTGTCGGACCGGCTGCGGATCCGGCGGGAATCAAGGGAACGAAAACCGCCGCGGAAGCCTTAAAGACAATCAATGATAAAGGTTCGTTATTCATCAGCCGCGGCGATAAGTCGGGAACGCATATGGCGGAAATGGGACTCTGGGACAAAGCCGCCATCAAGCCCGAAGGCGCCTGGTATTCCGTTTATGAAAAGGGAGCGGAAGGCAACGCCGCCACGCTGAAATACACCGATCAGAAAGAAGCGTATACCGTCATCGACCGGGCGACGTATCTCTCGCTGAAAGATCAGATTAAACTCGGGATTCTGGTCGAAGGCGATGAAGCGCTTTTAAATTTTATTTCTTTGATACAGGTCAATCCGGCAAAATGTCCCAAAGTCAATGCCACCGACACCAAAGCATTTATTGCCTGGCTGACATCGCCGTCCAAGGGGCAGTTGATCATTCGCGATTTCGGCAAGGATAAATACGGTTCACCGCTTTTCTTCCCCAATTCACTGGAATGGCAGAAAGCAAATAAAAAATAGAAAATATTTTATATAAAGGAGTGACATTATGAAATTTTTAAGAAGCAGTAAAATGATCATCACGTTGATGATTGCCGCCCTGATTGTTGTTTTCGGAGGCACCAGCCTTTTTGCGGCTCCCAAGCAGAAAAATATTATTCTGGCAACCACCACCAGTACGCAGGATAGCGGGTTGCTGGATGTTTTAATTCCCATTTTCGAAAAACAGACCGGTTATTTTGTGAAAACCATTGCCGTCGGTTCCGGCCAGGCGATGAAGATGGGCGAAAAAGGCGAATCCGATGTCATGCTGGTTCATTCACCGGATGCGGAGAAAAAATTTATTGCCGACGGGTTTGGCGTCAACCGGCAATTGGTCATGCATAATGACTTTATTATCGTGGGACCGGGAACGGATCCGGCCAAGGTCAAAGGTGTGAAATCCTCTGCGGAAGCGATGAAAAAGATCGCTCAAACGGGAAGTCTGTTTTTGTCGCGCGGTGATAATTCCGGAACGCATGCCAAAGAAAAGACTTTGTGGAAAAAAGCTGAGATTACACCTACCGGTCAGAAATGGTTTCAGGAAACCGGACTGGGCATGGGACAGACTCTGAATGTTGTCGCCGAGAAAAAAGGTTATACGCTGGCTGATCGCGGAACCTATCTGGCTCTGAAGAAGAACCTGGGACTGGATATTCTGGTTGAAGGAGACGCCGCACTGCTGAATATTTATCATGTGATTGAAGTCAACAGCGCCAAATGGCCCAAAGCCAACGCAGAAGGTGCCAAAGCCTTTGCCGCTTTTATGGTGTCCAAAAACACCCAGGACATCATCAAAACGTTCGGCGTCGATAAATACGGTTCTTCGTTGTTCTTTCCCGATGCCGGCAAAAAAGTGGAAGATTTAGGCAAATAATTCAAGTGGAAATATTACCGGTTTTATAAAATGGATTTAATTGTTCAGGGGATCATTAAAGCTTTTGAGTTGATCATCAGTTTTGATCCTGAAGTTATGGGAATCACGTGGCTGTCTCTGAAGATATCAGGGACAGCCACGTTTATCAGTCTTTTCATCGGTGTTTCCATTGGTACGGCCGTCGCCCTCAATAATTTTTTTGGGAAAAGATTTGTCATCAGTTTAATCAATACGGGCATGGGGCTGCCGCCGGTGGTTGTCGGTCTTTTTGTCACGATGATGATCTGGCGCAGCGGCCCTTTCGGATTTCTGGAAATTCTCTATACGCCCTATGCTATGATTATCGCGCAGGCTATCATTGCCACTCCGATTGTCATGGGCATATCACTGGCCGCGATTCAAAACCTGCATCCAAATTTACGTCTGCAAATTCTTGCCCTTGGCGCAAGCCGCCTGCAGATGGTCTGGATATTGATTAAAGAAGCAAAACTTCCACTTCTGGCGGCGGTCATGGCCGGTTTCGGTGGCGTCATTTCCGAAGTCGGCGCTTCCATCATGGTCGGCGGTAATATTAAAGGCTACTCCCGCGTGCTGACCACGGCCACGGTGATGGAAACCGGCAAAGGCAATTTTGATATTGCCATCGCGCTGGGCATTATTCTTTTAATTCTCGCGTTCATTATCAATGCCCTGCTCACACAAATTCAGCAAAGGCAGCGCCCCCGATGAAATCTGAAACAATCATGCGGACAGAAAACATCGTCTTAAAGCGCGGCGGCGTGACGGTGCTGGATATCCCGGAATTACAGGTACGGCAGGGAAGAACCCTGGCGCTGATCGGTCCCAATGGCGCCGGGAAATCGACGCTGTTGTTAATGATGGCGGGGTTGTTAAAACCTCAGCACGGGACAATTTATTTTCAGGATAAACCCGTGAGAAACAGATCTGATCTGACATTGTTGCGTCGCAATGTATCCGTGGTATTTCAGGAACCGTTGCTTTTGAACAGTCATGTCTTGGAAAATGTGGCGCTGGGTTTGAAGTTTCGCAACATTAATAAAGAAGAGATCAAAATCAGAGTCCAACAATCTCTGGAATATTTCGGCATAAGCCATCTGGAAAAAAGATCGGCCCGCGCGCTTTCCGGCGGAGAAGCCAGGAGAGTTTCACTGGCCCGGGCATTTGCCATCAAACCGCAGATCATTCTCCTTGATGAAGCGTTTAATTCTCTTGATCCTCCTTCGCGGGAGACGATTATTGAAGATTTGAAAAAAACACTCGAGGATACCCAGATAACGGCAGTGCTGGCGCTGCATGACCGGGAAGAAACGCTGCGCCTGGCGCAGGATGTCTGCGTCATGAATGCCGGTAAAATCGTGCAGAGTGGAACCACAGCCGAGATATTCAATCAACCGGAGTCGGAATTTGTGGCGGGTTTTGTCGGGACGGAAACGATTCTGGAAGGAACGGTGAAAAGCTGTTCCAACGGGAATATTATTGTTGACGTTTGCGGTAAAGAAATAGAAGCGATAGGTGCTTGTTCCCTCGGACAGAAAGTGTTCTGCTGTTTGCGTCCGGAAAATGTTACTCTGTCGCGTCAGGTTCAGGGCAAAACAAGCGCCCGTAATATTCTTGAGGCCAGAGTATCCAAAATCATCCCTCAGGGATTTTTCAATAAACTGATTCTTGATTGCGGATTTCCCGTTGTTGCTTACATCACCGTGCCGTCATTCGAGGATCTGGGCATAAAATCCGGTGCGACCGTTATGGCCTCTTTTAAAGCCACGTCAGTGCATGTCATTTCCCGAGAAAGATAATTTTGATTCTTTTATGTTGGAAAATGTATAAAAATAAATTATAAAATATGTTCAATAAATCTGACCGAGAGGAAACGAATATTTTTAATTACGACATTTATCTGAAAAAAGTAAAAGCGGGGCAAAAGGGAATCAATCCTTTCCTGGATTACATGGGAATAAAACTGATTGAACTGAAGGACGGTTACGCACGGTTCCGTATGGCGGTTTGTCCTGAATACCTACAGGGGGCGAAAACCGTGCAGGGTGGTTTGATTGTCGCCCTGGCTGATGAGGCCATCGCTCACGCGATGATGACCCGGTTAAGTCCTGAAGAAGGTTTGACCACGATTGAACTCAAAAGTAATTTCCTGGCCGGAGTTAGCGATGGTGAACTCGTTGCCACGGCAACTGTTTTCAAAAAGGGTCAGAGCCTGATGATCGGCGATTGTCTGGTCACCGATCATCAGGAGAAAAATATCTGCCGTGTTTCTGCAACATTTCTTCTTTTGAGAAAAAATCAAAACAATTAAGCGCTTGTCCGTTTTACATATCCTTATTGACTCCCGGTCTTAAATTTGCTAAGTCAACGTCAGATTATGCATTCTAGGTGTGTTTAGAGTCAGGATATTATAAGTGATTGATCTGCATACGCATTCCATTTTCAGTGATGGCGAGTTGATACCCGCTGAACTGGCGCAGCGTGCCTGGGCCGCCGGCTATAAGGTTCTGGGCATCACCGATCATGTTGATTATTCCAATGTCGATTTTATCATTCCCCGGATCATCAAGGTTTGCTCAAAAATAAATCTGGCAGGCAAGATCAAAGCTTATCCCGGGGTGGAAATTACCCATGTTGCTCCCTCACAGATTGCGGAGTTGGCCGATGAAGCCAAAAGGCTGGGAGCGAAGCTGGTTGTTGTACACGGAGAAACGATTGTGGAACCTGTCCCTGCCGGAACAAATCTGGCCGCGCTGAAGTCTTCTGCCGTTGATATTCTGGCTCATCCCGGACTTTTGACGGCCAAAGAAGCGCGTCTCGCCGCCGCCAGGGGAATTTATCTGGAAATTACAACACGGAAAGGTCATGGTTTCACCAACGGACATGTCGCGCAAATGGCTAAAAAGTTCAAAGCGAAACTGATTCTCAATAATGATGCCCATGCTCCTTCAGATTTCGTGGGTGTGGAGAGGGCAAAACTTGTCGCGCGGGGCGCCGGACTGAATGATCAAGAAATATCCGCGATGTTTCAAAATTCGCAAAGGATGGTAAAAAAGTTGCAAGCATGAAAAGTAAATCCAAACCGTTAAAAATTTGTCTTCTAACGTATCGGGGCAATCCTAACTGCGGCGGACAGGGCGTTTACATCAAACATCTCAGCAAAGCGTTGAGCGATCTCGGTCATGAGGTGGATGTGCTGTCGGGGCCGCCGTATCCGCATCTGGATTCCGGAGTCCGTCTGCAAAAACTTCCCAGCCTCGATCTTTATAATGCCGAGCGCCCGTTTCGATTAAAAAAGATGAGCGCATTGGTAAATCCCCTCAACATGTATGAATTCGTGACCATGTGTACAGGTCGGTTTCCCGAACCGTACACTTTCGGAGTACGGGCTTATAATTATCTGCAAAAACACAGAACGAAATACGATATTGTTCATGACAATCAGTGTCTCGCTTACGGCATCGGCAAAATAGCGCAAGAAGTTGTTCCCACGATAGCAACGATTCATCATCCCATAACGGTTGATCGAACGGAAGAATTTAAAGCGGCAACGTCCAGAAGAAAAATCAATAAGATTAAACGGTGGTATTCCTTCATCAGAATGCAAAAGGAAGTTGCCCGACAATTGTCGCATATTGTGACGGTGTCGGAATGTTCCAAGATTGACATTGCCAAAGAATTTTCCATCAATCCTTCCAAATTCCGCGTCGTACCCAACGGCATCACGAAAGAATTCTTTTATCCCGTTAATAATGGATCACGACCGGAAAATACCATCATCGTAACCAACAGTGCGGATACGCCGTTAAAGGGTTTGCGTTATTTACTGGAAGCTGTTTCTCAGGTGAGAAAAAAACAATCCGTGAAACTCACTGTTATCGGCGAACCCAAAAAGAACGGGGTTATCAGAAAACTTGTGGATGATCTGAGCGTTGGCGACATTGTTCATTTTACGGGACGCATCGATAATGAAGAATTTGCCGATTATTATTCAAAAGCCACGATAGCCGTGATTCCCTCTCTGTATGAAGGATTTGGACTTCCTGCAGCGGAAGCGATGGCCTGCGGCGTTCCTCTGATCAGCACCAGCGGCGGCGCTTTGCCGGAGGTTGTCGGAGATGCGGGCATTATCGTTCCTCCCGCCGATGCAAATGCTCTGGCCAGGGAAATTATCTTCTTATTTAATAATCCGGTTCAGAGAAAGAAAATGGCTCAGGCCGGTATCGACAGGGTTAATTCCATTTTTAACTGGATGAAAGCTGCTGGTGACTTGGTGGAAGTTTACAGAGAGGCAATAGATGATTACGGTAGAAATTGATAAACTTGATTTAAAACCCAATGATGTTGTGCTGGATGCCGGATGCGGTTTGGGCAGGCATCTGCGCCACCTGGCAAGAATACCCGGTTTGAAAATATTCGGAATAGATAAGAACACCTGGGCTTTGCGTGAAACAGCGAAATCCCTGGAAGCGCAACCCGATGCGTTGTCGAAAGATTATCTGGTTTCCATTGCCGATATCAACCGCCTGCCGTTTACGGATGCGTCTTTCGACTGCATTATCTGTTCGGAAGTTCTGGAACACATTCCCGACCACAAAAATGCCATTAAAGAACTGGACAGAATACTGAAACCCCAAGGCACCCTGGTGGTCAGCGTGCCGCGATATTTTGCGGAAAGAATCTGCTGGTTAATTTCCCACGAATATCATAATGAAGAAGGCGGTCATATCCGTATTTACAGAAAAAAACAGCTTCACCGGATGTTGACCGGTCAGGGATTCCAATGCTGGAAAATAAATTACAAACATGCGCTTCATTCTCCTTACTGGTGGTTGAAATGCCTCGTGGGTACGAAAAATGAGGAACATCCTTTGGTGAAAGGCTACAGAAAGTTTCTGGAATGGGACATTATGAAGAAGCCTCGACCGGTGCGAATCCTGGAAGAATTATTAAATCCGTTCATGGGCAAGAGCATTGTCTATTATCTTAAGAAGGGTTGATTTTAATGGAACTTGAACTTTCCGTGAGTGAAGAATTGACTTCGCTGTCCCTTGAAAAAATCGGCTCTTTCATTATTTCGATTCAAAAGGAGAATGGCGAAATACCCTGGTCGGCGGGAGGAAAAACGGATCCCTGGGATCATGTGGAAAGCGCAATGGGGCTTTCTACGGGCGGTTTTTATGCCGAAGCGGCAAGAGCCTACGAATGGCTGGCCGGAACCCAACTCGAAGATGGGAGCTGGTGGTCGGAAACCCTGGATGAAAAAATTGTCAATTCCTGCAAGGAATCCAATTTCTCTGCCTACGTTGCCGTGGGCGCTTTTCATCATTATCTGATCACCCGTGATGTGAAATTCCTGAAGACCATGTGGCCTACCGTTTCACAGGGTATCCAATACGCGATCAATCTGCAGGCGCCGGACGGAGTGATTTACTGGGCGCGGAATAAGCACGGCGCCGTGGACAAGATGGCTTTGCTCACCGGTTCCAGCTCGATCTACATGAGCATCAAATGCGCCCTGGCCATTGCTGAAATACTCGGCAAAAAGCGTACGGGCTGGCACAAAGCCATGGATGCGCTGGGCGCGGCGATAAAGAACAGACCGGATCTGTTTAATATGATTAAGTCGCGCTACTCCATGGACTGGTATTATCCGATTTTATGCGGAGCCGTTACGGGGGCCGATGCTAAAAAAAGAATAGCTCATTTATGGGAGAAGTTTGTTGTTCCCGAGTGGGGCGTGCGCTGTGTCAGCGACCGGCCATGGGTCACCATGGCGGAGACTGCGGAGTTTATTTTGACGTTGGCGGCTATTGAAGATATTCCCCGGGCCAAAACGATATTCAGCTGGCTGCGTGATAAACGATTTTCCGACGGTTCGTTCTGGATGGGAGTGACATTTCCGGATGGCGTGATCTGGCCGGATGAAAAAACCGGCTGGACCGCGGCGGCGGTGATGATGGCCTGGGATGCGCTCAATGAAATAACGCCGGCGGGAAAGCTTTTCAATCATAAATTCTGGGATTCGTTGAAGAAGTGAAACGTTGTTCTGCGGACCTTTTTCAGGTTGCGGACACGATTGCTTTAACAACTTTAATCTGCGAAAAAATCCATTTAAAAAAGGTTGAGCAGTGAAAAAGGATCACCGTCCATATTACGTCAAACGTTTTTATAATAAGTTTCAGCGATGGTACGCGCGATATTTTCTTGCTCCTCAATTTGAATATTTCGGCAGGGGGCTTGTTTTTATGAAGCCCTGGCATGTTGAAGTTTTCGGCGGACCGGTGCATCTGGGAGATTACACGACCGTTATTGCCACGTCGGATAGAAAAGTGAGATTCACGGTTTGGCCTGTCTGGATGGGGCAGGGAAAAATTGAAATAGGAAAGTATTGTTTGATTTGTCCGGGCACCCGAATCATGTCGGCCACGTCGGTCACCATGGGGGATGGCTGTATGACCGCTCAAAGCGTCAGTATTGGTGATGCCGACTGGCATGGTTTGTATGATCGCAGCATGCCGGTGGGAAACACCAAAGAGGTCATCATCGGGAATAATGTCTGGATTGGAGACAGCGCTATTGTGAGCAAGGGGGTGACCATCGGTGATAACGCCATTATCGGCGCCGGTTCTATCGTCGTGAAGGACATACCCGCCAACGCCATCGCGGCGGGCAATCCGGCTACTGTCATAAAATATCTTGATCCGGATAAACCGATGAAAACCAGAGGGGACTGGCTTTCCGATCCGGCCAAACTGGCCAGGGATTTTGAACTGATTGATCGTTCGTTGATGAAAGGAAACACGCTGAGAGGCTGGTTCCGCTCGGTGTTTTTTCCACGAAAAGGAGATTAAAATGCGTATTGCTGTGATTGCTCCGCCTTATCCGCTGGAGGAGATGCCTTCGCCTCCGCTGGGCGTAACTTATGTTGCCGCGGCATTTGAGGCTGCCGGAGCGGAAGTAAAGATATTCGATTATATTGTTTCTTCATATTCCAGAGATAAACTGGAGAAACAGCTGGCATCATTTCAGCCTGATGCCGTCGGCTCCACATCGGTAACGATGAATTTCTACGAAGCGCAGCAGATTCTTAGAGACGTCAAGCAATACAATCCGGAAATTGTTACGATGATGGGCGGGCCTCACGTATCTTTTACGGCGGAAGAAACTTTAAAAAAATATCCGAACATTGATCTGATCGTTGTCGGAGAAGGGGAGGATACCATTGCCGAACTGACTCCGGTCATTAAGCGGAAAAATAAGTGGAGCGATATCCTCGGCATGGTTTACAGGAATGGCGATCAAATTATTCAGACCGGGAAACGAGATTTTATTACCGATATCGACAGAATTCCTTCACCGGCGCGCCATTTACTGCCGATTTCACGTTATCGGGCTCTGGGATTTCCCGTCAGCTTAATCACCGGCCGGGGGTGTCCCTATTCCTGTATCTTTTGTCTGGGACGCAAAATGGTCGGTTCCAAGGTTCGGAAAAGAAATCCCCAACTCGTTCTGGATGAAATAGAAACCATCATCGGTTACGGTTTTGATCGTATCAATATCGCAGACGATCTTTTTACCACCGATAAAGAACGTGTCCGCGAAATATGCCAGGGAATTAAAGAACGTTCTTTGAAATTTCTTTGGAGTGCTTTTGCACGGGTTGATACAGTCAGCCAGGAAGTCTTTGACTTGATGGCCTCGGCCGGCTGCGACAGCGTCAGTTTCGGTGTGGAAACGGGAAATCCGGAAATGCTCAAACGAATTAAAAAAGGAATCAAGCTGGAGCAGGTTCACCAAGCGGTAAAAATGTGTCAGCAGGCGGGCATGATTGCCCACGAGTCGTTTATTATCGGTTTGCCGGGGGAAACAAAAGAGACTCTTCGGGAAACGGATGCGTTTGCCAGGAGCACGAAAGCTATTTATGGTTATCATTTTCTGGCGCCATTTCCCGGTACGACGGTTCGGGAGAAGATTCAGGATTATGATCTGGAAATCCTGACCGACAATTGGTCTCTGTATGATGCCAATGACGCTATTGTTCAGACCTCATCTCTGCGCCCGCAGGAGATGAGCGAATTCGGCGCACGTTATGAAGAAGAAATGAAAACGGACTGGGATAAAATACTGCGCAGATATCATGAAGGAACCGGTTCTCTGGAAGACCGGATGCAGGTTGAGGGCAACTGGCGGATGAAGTTAACGTATCAAATCCTGAAAAACGATATCATTGAAAAATGCGGTTTGATTGAATCACATTTGTTTGATGGTTCAAAAGAAGACGCACTGAAGGAACTTTGCCGCAGAGTGAAAGCATCAACAAACGCGGACAGTAACGTTGTGGATAATACGATGAGTGACTTTGCCGGACGCAATTATCTGAAGGCCGATATTTCCGAGAAGGGATGTCAGTGGTCCTGGTTGGGTTAGGAATGCTATTTCCGTCGAATTAATATTCCCAATGATTCGCACATGGGCCTTTCTTCGTATCTCCCCGATGCTACCGCTTTCCGGTAAACCAGATAAGGCGCCTGTCCTCCTTTGGAGGGGTCGGGAAAAATATCGTGAAAAAGAAGATAACCACCCGGAATCAGATTCTTCGCCCAGATTTCATAATCATTCAAAACAGACTCATAAGCGTGACTGCCGTCTATAAAAAGGAGACTCAGTGGCGTTTTCCACATCCGGCCGACTTGGGCCGAGCGGCCAACGACAGGAATAACCGTATCATCAAGATTAAAATCAAAAATTGTTTTACGGAAATGTTTGAAAGTGTCTATCCGGCCCGTTTCGTGATCCAGTAAATCAGGATCGAAATATTCTTCTCCCGGCTGCTGCTCCTCCGATCCCGTGTGATGGTCAATGGAAAAAAGAACCGTGGAATTTTCTTTACAGGCGGTTCCCAAATACACGGATGATTTGCCGCAATAACTGCCTATCTCCAGACAAGGTCCTTTTTTGCCGGCTTCCAGAGCAAGATTGTATAAACACTCCGCCTCTCTTTCATCAAGAAATCCTTTGACGTTATCAATCTGCGTTTTGTTTATTTTCATGGTCTATAATGATCAGTCCAATGAAAATGGCAATTACTCTAGCATGAGCAATTGCCATTTTGAAATCTTATGTCCCGGAAGTCCCGTTTATGGAATGCAATGCGAATTACATATATTCCCGGTAGATCTTCCACTCATCGCCCACTTTCTTTAACTCCAGAGTCTTCTTCCCCTTGTCTTTCAGGATGGACGAACTGTAGGTCTGGGTGAAGACTGCCTTGGCGTTATTACCGTCTGCCGATATTTTCAAGTCATCAATGGTAATGGTTATGTTTTTGCTTTTACTGCGCACATTGTTTTTATACGTAATCCATTCTTCCAGTTTCATTTTTTTGGATTCAAAATTTCCATCATAACAGCTGCGATACGTCTCGATATCTCCGGCTCTCCAGCTATTTAACCATTTGTTGACCAGAATTTCAATGTTCTCCTCAGGTTTTGCAATCGTTGTTTCAATCGCCTTCTGGGCATCGCTTGATCCGGCAACTCCGGTTGTAGCAGCGACTGGAGGCATAATATCGGCAGGGGCGGCAGCAACGGGGGCGGCTATCTTTCCGGGAAGGTTTAATTTATCTTCAAAGAGCTGAACAATGGTTCCCCGGATATTTCCGGTATCGGATTGTCTCTTTTCGGGGAAGTATTTGATAAAATCGTCGTAAGCTTCTTTGCTCGGATTTTGATTGGTTGCCGTCGTGTAGTCCGCCAGCGACTTTGCGTATTCTTCCACACCGTAGTAGGCAAGACCCCTGCTGTAGAATGACAAGCTGTCTCCAGGATCTGCTTCTATGGCTTTATTATAGTCGCCAATGGCCTGCTGAAGATTACCCTGACTCTGATAGATGTTTCCTCTATTGGCGTAAAATCCGGCAAATCGGGGATTCAGTTCGATTGCTTTGTTATAATCCGCAATGGCTTTTTCCGTATTGCCCTGCGCCTGATAAACATTTCCTCTGTTGGAATAAACTCCGGCAAAGTTAGGATTAATTTCAATCGCTTTATTGTAATCATCAATGGCCTGTTGAAAATTCCCCTGGGCCTGATAGACATTGCCGCGATTGCAGTAGGCTGCGGAGTATTTGGGGTTGGTTTCGAGAGCTTTCGTATAACTCGTTATCGCTTGAGCAAGGTCTTCCTGCTTTTCGTAGGTATTTCCGAGATTGTAGTAAGCTTCGGTATACTGGGGATTAATTTCTGTCGCCTTGAGGTAATCGGCGATGGCTTCGGAAAGCTTGCCCTGTTTAACGTAGCTGTTGGCGCGGTTGTAATAGGCCTTTTCATGTTTGGAATTTACTTTGAGGGCTTTGGTATAATCATAGATGGCTTGATCAAGATTGCCCTGTTCCCTGTATTTATTGCCCCGGTTGTAATAATCTTCCGCGGTTCCCGCGGGGATATCCTGAACGACTTCGGCAAAAATTGACGGTGTGAAAAATAAAAATATCATTAACGAAGTAAATAATAACTTTTTCATAATTATTGCCTTCCTTTTTTTAATTAATTTTAGTTGATATCCTTGAAAAGTGCAGAAAATTAAACAAATATTATTTATGTTGTCAAGTTAATTCTTAACGAGGCGTTTAACCGGGGACGGCAGTTGTATTGCCTGAAACGGTAAAGACGATCGATAAATTATGTGTTAAAAAAAAAATCATTATCCCATCGAATGGAAAAAATGAAGCTGTTTAAATTTAATCTTGTGTAAGATTTTTAATTGTGTTAAAAGCGGCGCAATCTGTAAAAATTTGCATTTGGTGTAATTCATAAATCTGGGGGGGATTTAATGAAAATGCCGGTGTATTACGAAGATGTTATCGCATCTGAGGTGGTGCTGAATATCTTCTGCAATACACGTTCTCATCTTTTCCATTAATCAACACTTCCATATTTAAAAGCAGAAAAATGAAATATATTTTTCAGGAGATCATATGGGAAATTGTGAATCAGGATATGCAAGAAGACTTATTGAAATTAATTTAACACAGGGGACAATTCAAAAGATTCCCCTGGATGATTCTCTTCTCAGGAATTATTTGGGTGGTGGTGGTCTGGCCGCCCATCTATTCCTCAACCGTTTCTCTCCCGAATCGGACGCTCTTTCAGCAGAAAATCCATTGATTATCATGACGGGGCCTCTCGCGGGAACATTACTTCCGGGAACGTCGCGTTTTGCAGTATGCTCGCGTTCTCCTCAGACGGGGTATTGGGGAATAGGCACCTGCGGCGGTACTTTCGGGCCGGAACTCAAATTTGCCGGATACGATGGAATTTTTATCGAGGGAAAATCGGAAAAGCCTGTTTATCTTTTTGTTGAAGATGAAAATGTGGAAATTCTTGACGCGTCGGATCTGTGGGGCAAACCGGTTTATGAGGTGACCGACATATTAAAGGAACGGCATGGCGGCAAGCGCAAACCGAAAGTTCTTGTGATCGGGCCGGGCGGAGAAAATCTGATCCGCTTTGCAGCTATTGCCAATGATAAAGCCCACTACATCGGCAGAACCGGCATGGGCGCCGTTATGGGCTCAAAAATGCTTAAAGCGGTTGTGGTCAGTGGTACAGGCAAGGTTTTGCCGGCTTTACCGGAAGATTACAAAGCCCTCAGAGAAAATCTTCTCGAGAAAATCAAAGAAAACCAGTTTGGCCAGGTCTTGCGGAGCATGGGAACAGCAGCATCCATGGATCCCGGGATGATGATGGGAGATGTGCCGATCCGCAACTGGACCAAGGGAGAATTTGACGGTTCGGTAAATATTGGCGGACCGACAATGACCGAGAAATATTTGACCAAGGTGCACGCCTGCTATGCCTGTCCGATTGCGTGCAAGCGCGTGGTCAAGGTGGAAGGCGGACCATTTCAAACCGAAGAGGGGCCCGGTCCGGAGTACGAGACCTGCTGCACATTTGGCTCCTTTATGGAAAATGATAATCTGGAAGGGATTATCAAGGCCAATGAGACCTGCAACCAGTATGGCGTCGATACCATTTCCTGCGGGGCTACGATTGCCTTTGCGATGCAGTGCTTTGATAGCGGTATCCTCACCACGGCGGATACGGATGGAATCGAACTGAACTGGGGCAATATCGAATCCGCCCTGAAAATGGTTGAAAAGATCGCCAGGCGTGAAGGCATAGGAAATATCCTGGCGGAAGGTTCCGCCAAGGCGGCACAAATCATCGGCAAGGGGTCTGAAAAATATGTGGTGGCGGTCAAGGGACTGGAACTGCCGGCGCACGATCCGCGCGGATTTCACGGCATGGGTTTGGAATACGCCGTGGGATACCGAGGCGCCTGCCATCTGCAACACATGAGTCACACCATTGAACAGGGAATGACCGAGCAGGTGGATGCCGGATTTAAAGCAGATTACGAGGGTCCGTCGAGTGACGGTAAGGCGGAGATGGTTGTTCTTTCCCAGAATATCGGTGTGCCGCCCACATCGGCCTGTCTATGTCTTTTTGTGTATGACTGTATTGCCGTGAAAGACCTTGCTGATATGATTCATGTAGTGACCGGCTGGGATTATTCCATCGAGAATTTGAAAATAACCGGAGAGAAAATCTGGCTGCTGATGCGTGGGATCACCAACTTGCTGGGTTCTCGAGCACACGATGACATGCTTCCGCGCAATGTGATGAGCCCGCTGGAAGAGGGCATGACCGCCGGATCGGTCCCGGACATTGAGAAAATGCTCAAGGAATTTTATGAACTCCGGGGTCTGGACGACAACGGTCTTCCCCGCAAAGATGTATTGGAAAAAGCAGGTCTCAATGACCTTGCTGAAAAGCTTCATGGTGCAGCGTGATGTTTGATTTATTTGTCCTGACAAGATTTCTTTTAAGGACATGAATCACGGGTACGATAACGCAAGAGCAAATTGAAGCGTATTGCACCCTCCGCTGAGCGGGATTGTTCAACTCAGCCATTCCAAAAACGCATCGGAATGGGAGGTTTACAATAAAATAAAATTTGGAAAAGGAGAAAAGGACATGCCGTACACGTATGGAACACCGGAATGGGAAGAAGCTTACAACAAGAGAGTGGAAGAACGTCTCGCTAACGAGCCAAAACCTTTTATCATTTTTCTGCCTGAATGGTTAAGAGAGTGGGAAAAGTATATGCAAAATGATGCCAAGTATAAAGAATTGGCCCTGCCGAACTGGGAAAATGCAATCGTCATTCATATTACGCCGGCACCTCAATTCGGTCTGGATCATGATATTTTCGTGAGGATGGATCTCTGGCACAACGGCGAATGTCGCTCTATACGTTACATTCCCAAATCGGAAGTCGGTAAAAACCCCAAAGATTTTATTATCACCGCTTCGATTGATCGCTGGTTTGCCGTCGGGAGAAAACAGCTGGATGTGGTCAAGGGAATGATGCAGGGTAAACTCAAACTCAAAGGAGACCTTCCGACGGTTGTGAAAGCTGTCAAGCCCGCGGTTCGTATTGTGGAAACAGTGGGTGAAGTGGGGGGAAAATATGAGGATGAGCTGAGTCCTGAAGAAATAGAAAAGTTCAGGGCGACGGTGAATAGTTTACTTCCGGAGTTCGGCCTTGTATGAAAACGTCTTGAGTGACACCGGATGGAGGCACAATTCATTTTGCCGATATTCGGTGTGCACATATCGTTTTTAAACAATTGAATGTTTCCAATAGTGAATTAATCAATATCCAATAATCCAAGAGAGGTGTGGTATGGCGTATGACAGGGATCTCAACTTCATCTATCGCAATCCAACGAGATTGATATACGGAGAAAATTCAATAAGCGAAGCAGGACTGGAAATAGATAGTCTTCAATGCAGCAAAGCTTTTTTGGTGACAGACCAAGGTGTGGTTAATGCCGGATTGGCTGAACGCGTCGAGAAGGCGCTGGGAAGAAAACTGGTTGGAACCTTTGACGGTTGTATTCAGGATTCCGATCTGCGCATCATCAATGAAGTCGCCGAAATCGCCCGGAGCAAAGGCGCTGATGTCCTGGTCAGTGTCGGCGGCGGCAGTGTAATCGATACGACCAAAGGAATTGCCATTGTTTTAAAAGAAGGGGGAAAAATTGAGGATTATAAAGGTCAGCAATGCCTTTGTCGTCCGCAAACGCCCCACATCGTAATCCCCACAACGGCCGGCACGGGAAGCGAGGTGACGTACTTCGCAGTCATTAAAGATCAGGAAAACAACCAGAAACACCCTTACTGCGATGATAATATCATTCCCAATGTCGGTATCCTCGATCCGACCATGACCGTGGGGTTGCCGCCCATGCTGACCGCGACGACGGGCATGGACGCGTTCAGCCATGCTCTTGAGGCCATCCACGCCACACCCTGTTCGCCTGTTGCGGATGGCATGGCTTTGCATGCCATTCGATTGATTATGGAATACCTTCCCCAATGCGTCGAGAATGGTAAAGATCTTTTTGCGCGAGGGCAGCAGTTGATGGCTTCGACCATCGCCGGAATTGCGTTTACCAATGCCCAGGTAGGTCTTGTTCATGCGATAGCCCATACGCTGGGCGGTCTTTTTAAGGTGCCTCACGGATTGGCCAACAGTCTCATGCTACCGCATGTCGTCCGTTACAACATGGATACCTGCGCGGACAAATATGTCATGATTGCCCATGCTATGAATGTTTATTCCAAGGGGATGAGTGATGAAGAGGCGAGCGAGGCAGTTGCTGAGGCGATAACCGCATTAACCAAAAGAATGAGAGTGCCTCAAAAACTGCGGGAGGTCGGTGTCCCTGAAGACGGTTTGGAGAAGTTAGCAGAAAACACTTTATCCGATGGTGCAATTGTCTATAATCCCAAACCTGTTTTTGAAGTCCAGGAAGTTCTCGGTATTATCAAGCAGGCATGGTGACAGAAATTTTGATTTCTAAAAGTCAGAAAACATATTTAAGGAGGAGCTATGGCTCAGATCAATTTTGCGCCCGGCATGGATGACGCGGGATTGCCGGTGATGATAGCCGATATCATCAAAGGAAATTTGGAAGCCAAACCACACAGACAGAGTGACTTCAATGCGCTGAATGGTAATATTTACATGCAGGCCCATGATGCGGACGTTGACATGACGATGATCTTTGATGAAGGGAAACTTACCGTGCATAGCGGTAAAGTAGGAGAACCAAAGATATCCATATCCACCGATTCGGAAACCCTGCTTGATCTTGCAAACCTTGATGTGAAATTCGGCCTGCCCTTTTATTTTGATAAGATTGGCCTGGGAGTATTAAAAAAATTGTTTATAACGAGGGAGCTTAAATTGTCAGGTTTGCTTACGCACCCGATCATGTTGACTCGATTTACGAAGCTCATGTCGTGCCGCTGAAATGAAGTTAATTATTCCATAAAACCCATGAGCAGCAAACCCGATTGTTTATGGGTTTTTTATATTTTCTCAACATGCCCAATATTCAGGTCATGTTAAAGTTTGCTCATAAAAGTGTTGCGTTGTGTAATGATCGGAAATATTTTTAATGCTTTCGTCAATCCATATGTATGAAAGACATTAAGTCCTCAATGGAAGAACTTCTGTGTTTGTGGGGTTGTCATGAATAAATTTCTTCAACGCATGATGAATGTACATAAAGAGAAATCGTCTTTTACGACCATACGAAAAGCCGCTGAAAAGGGAAGCGCGTGGGCTCAAAATAAACTGGGCGTCATGTATTTAAACGGACAGGGTATCCAGCAGAACGATGTGGAAGCCTTCACCTGGTTTTATAAGGCCGCCGGCCAGGGTGACGCATGTGCAAGATTTATGGTGGGGCGGATGTACGAAGAAGGGAGAGGTGTCCGTCAGAGTTACGCCGAGGCGGTGAAGTGGTATCATCAGGCAGCTGAACAAGGACTGGAAAGCGCGCAGTTCAATGTGGGAATGATGTACGAAAAAGGTCATGGTGTTCCACAGGATTATGATAAAGCCTTCAGGTGGTATGACAAGGCTGCTCAGCAGGGAGATCAGGATGCGCAATTAAAAATGGATGAAATGAAAGAGAGATGATTATCATATCGTTATAATGAGCCTGCAGAGCCCCATCTTGTTCCAGTGATTAAATTGTCCAACTTAAAAAGTTGTTCCTCCGTTTTCATGGAAAACAAAAATATTTCCCTCAAAGAATGAACAACTCCGCCGCCAGCAGCGGTGTATCCAAAGGAACTGCGTCCCAGGGGGCGGGGAATTGGACCCCCATTTATCACGCTCGGCTTCGCTTCGGGGATATCAAGGATATCCTCCGCCTGCGGCGGGATAATTCAATTTACAAGTTTCAGTTTGAGACACTTCTGAAACTTGAGTTTCATTAATTCGACCATCAAATTTCAGTGTACCTATAGAGCCCTTTAGGGTATTCGTTTCCGAAATTTTGGTCTCATTAAAATTTCTTTGACTTAAAAAGATAAAAGACATATAATAAGACATTAAAAAAAATTCTTCTCAAACAACCATAATGAGCCCGCAGAACATCAATGCATGGCCGTTTACCTCAAGAGAAGGTACCAGGAGGATCCAGATTATGAAGGAGATTCATGCCGGAGGAAAACGTCTTAAGCGCGCCTATGTGGCTATCTTTCTATGGTTCACAGGCCGCGCCATTCAGGCGGCGGCAAAAGTCGATCAAGAAGTAAAAAAAGAATTCGATGCGCTTCCGGAAAATTTCACTTTTTCTCTGGGATGCCTTCCCAATGGCCCGTGCATGATTGTCGGCAAAGAGAACGGCAAAGTCAAATATTTCGGCAGTGATCCCAAGGGCCGGCGCGTGCACATTCGTCTGATCATCAAAAGTGTGGACGCGGCGTTTCTGATCCTTTCTTTCCAGGAAAGTACGGCGTTGGCGACCGCCCGTAATCGTCTGATGGTGGATGGCGAGGTCCCTTATTCTCTATCGGTCATCCGGATTCTCGATATCGTGGAAGTTTATCTGTTGCCTAAAATCATTGCCTCTCTGGCCGTGAAAAGATATCCTTCATGGTGGTCTTTTGGTCGTAAGCTCGGAGGGCGAATCGGCGTTTATACACGCACACTACTCGGTATTTAATGAAAGGAATAATAAAATGAATTTTTTAGCCGGTTTTGCGTTTACCTGTCCGTTCAAAACCAATTCGGGAAACAAAGCCCTGGAGCATCTTCCCGTTGAGTTGTCCGGTCTCAATGCCTTCAAACCCCTGATTGTCACCAGTAAGGAATTGACGGGTCAAAAAGCCATCCGGACATTAACCGGTGCTTTTGGTGATTCGGGAATGACCCTAGGAGTTTTTGACGGCGTGACGGATAAAGCTGATCTGAGTCTCGTCGCAGAACTGAAAGACAACTTCGGCAAGGGGCAATATGATTCCATCATCGCCCTGGGCGGCGACGTGGTTGTCGACGTAGCCAAGATTTTAAATCTGGCGGTTACTCTGAAAACGGCGGATGTTCATCAACTTTCCGGAGAGATGCCGGTACGCAGTCCATTGGGACCTTTCGTGGTGATCCCGACGGCCGCAACAACAGGTATGGAAACATCAAAGTTTGCTTTTTTGAACAGGAAGTCTTTTGTCTCCACCTACCTGATGCCCAATCTGGTCATGATTGATTCCCGTCTGATTCGCGCGAACGACGGAAAGACAATTGCCCAGACAGGCCTGGCCGCATTCGGTTTGGCGCTGGAAGCCTCGGTAGCCCCGGACAGAAATCCTTTTATGGATGCTTACGCCATCGCCGCTCTTTCTTTCATTCGTGAAAATCTGATGCAATCCGTAAAACGTCCGGGTAATAAAAAAGCGGCTCTTGCCGTCGCTAATGCAGTGGCAATGTCAGGGTGCGTTATTTCCAACACCACTCGGGATGTTCTTCAAAGGTTGGGCCGTATTTTTCACGAGATGGTGCATGTGCATCCGGGAATTGTCATCGGCATGGCCATGCCGATTGTTCTGGCCGATTGCCTGAAAGAGGACGCCCATCTGGGAACAGTTCTCTTCCGTTGTTTGACAGGAGATGATGAATATGTCGCCACACCGGAAGAAAAACGAGGCGATAAGGCAATGAGTATTTTAGGGGCTTTCCAGAATGATCTTTACGGTTTAGTGGGAGGAAAAATGCCCCGGAATCTCAAGGAAGCAGGCATTCCGCAATATATGATGGACGATATTTTCGATGTTGTTGCTCGTGAACCGGATGGGTCCTATCTGCGCACGGTCATTGATCGTGTCGGAGGTAACTCTGCCAAGTCTTGAATAGAATAGAAAGGATATAACCGATGATACTACCGGACTATTATGAATTTTGTTGTCGCGTCAAACTTGTTGCGGGCCACGACGCTTTGGAAAAAATACCGGCTTTACTGGGCGACATGGGATCTAAAAAACCCCTGATCATTACGGACAAGGGTGTTGTTGCCGCCGGTCTTGTGGATATTGTTGTCCATGCCCTGAAAGAAGGCGTTGCTCTGGGAGGTATTGCCGATAACGTTCCGCCCGACTCGGATCTGAGGGTCGTCAATCAACTGGCAAAACTCTATCAGGACAATGGCTGTGATTCCATTATTGCCGTCGGCGGCGGTTCCGTTATGGATACAGCCAAGGGCGTCAATATTGTTGTTTCGGAAAACGCGACGGACCTTATGGCCTTCAGCGGCGCCGGAGCAATCAACAGGCGCTTGAAACCTCTTGTTGCCGTACCGACCACAGCGGGGACAGGATCGGAAGTAACCCTCGTTGCCGTCATCAAAGATCATGAAAAGCATCAAAAAATGCTCTTTACCAGTTATTTCTTATTACCCAATGTATCCATTCTTGATTCCCGAATGACCATGACCATGCCGCCTTTTATCACGGCCATGACAGGAATGGATGCCTTGAGTCACGCCGTGGAAGGATATTACTGCATTCAGAAAAATCCCCTGAGCGATACGCATTCCAGGGCAGCCGTGAGCCTGATTTTCAAACATCTCACATCGGTCACTCAAAATCCCACCGATAAGGATGGCCGTCTGGCCATGTCGATAGCCGCCTGTCTTGCCGGTATTAGTTTTTCCAACTCCATGGTAGGACTGGTTCACAATCTCGGACACGCCACCGGAGCTGTTTGCGGCGTACCCCACGGTATTTGCATGGCGGTTTTATTACCCTATGGCATTGAATACAATATGCATAAATGTGCCGAAACCATTGCGGAACTTTTACTGCCCATGGCCGGTGAAAAGGTGTATCTTGAAACGCCGAAAGAGCAAAGGGCGCAAAAAGTTGTTTCTCTGATCCGTGAGAAGAATCAGGAACTGAACGCTATTACCGGCGGTCGGCATCCCCGATGCCTGCAGGAGGTGAAAGATCGTGATGGCAAGCCGGCGGTGCCCCGTGAAATTCTGCCGGAGATTGCGAAAGCGGCTTTGATGGACGGCGCATCCATTTATAATCCAGAGGATACCGATTATGAAGATAATCTGATGGTTTTGGAAGCAGCATGGGCGGGGAATCCTCTTGATCTTAGTAAAATCAGAAAAGGATAAACGGAATAATGAGTAAATTTATGAACAAGCCTTACATGGGAAAAATCCTCATGGTCGATTTGTCAAAAGGGACCATGACGGAAGAAAAAATCCCGGATAGTGTTTACGAACAATACCTTTCGGGGATGGGGCTCGGTGCATACATTCTTTACAACCGCATTCCCGCCGGAGCCGATCCTCTGGGACCGGAGAACATACTGGGTTTCTGCTCGGGGTTGCTTACGGGAACGGGAAGTTTTTTTTCCGGAAGATGGACACTGGTGGGCAAATCACCGCTTACCGGAGGGTGGGGTGATTCCAATTGCGGCGGAACATTTTCTCCGGCCATCAAACGTTGCGGTTACGATGCCATTTTCTTTCAGGGCATCAGTCCCAGTCCTGTTTATCTGTTTGTCAAAAACGGCAAACCGGTTCTGAAAGACGCCGCAGATCTCTGGGGAAAGGACGCTGTTGAAGCGGAAGAAACACTGAAAAAGCAATACGGAGAAAAAGCCGGGGTAGCGGTTATCGGTCCTGCTGCCGAGAAGATTTCGCTCATTTCCGGTGTCTGCACGGATAAAGGAAGGATCGCTGCACGATCAGGTCTGGGTGCGGTGATGGGTGTCAAAAAGCTCAAGGCGGTTGTTCTTGACGGCGTTTCCCGTATCCGGGTCCAGGATCCGGCGGCGATGAAGCGTTTGAGCCGGCAATGCCTCAAGTGGACCCAATTCCCCATGCCTCTGAGTCTGCTCCCCGGGATGGGGATGGCTCTTGTCGGGACTTTCCTGAGAGTCACTCCTGTTTTATTTGCCCAGGATGGCCTCTTATACAAGACCATTCTGAAAAAATGGGGTACAGGCGGCATGAATCAGATGTCCATTGAAATGGGCGATTCACCTTTGAAAAACTGGAACGGATCGAATGTTGATTTTCCTCTGAAAACATCCAAGAAAATCGATCCCGATATCGTCAAAAAAGCGGAAATCGTGAAATATCATTGTTACTCCTGTCCATTGGGATGCGGCGGCATCTGCGCCACGAAAGGAAAATACGCCCACACTCACAAACCGGAGTATGAAAGCGTTCTGGCGCTGGGCGGCCTTTGCATGAATGAAGATATCGACAGCATTTTTTATTTAAATGAACTTCTGAACAGGGCCGGCATGGATACGATTTCCGCAGGAGCCACGGTGGCCTTTGCCATTGAATGTTATGAAAAAGGCATTCTCACGAAAAAAGATACGGACGGACTGGAATTGAAATGGGGGAACACGGAGGCAATTGTTGCTCTTATTAAAAAAATGATTGCCAGGGAAGGATTGGGCGATTTGCTTGCCGACGGTTCAAAGGCCGCTGCCCGGAAAATTGGCAGGGGATCCGAAGCCTGCACGGTTCATGCAGGCGGGCAGGAGCCGGCCATGCACGACGGACGCGGCGATCCCGGCTTTAATGTCCATTACAGCGTAGAACCGACGCCCGGTCGGCATACCATAGGCGCTCATCTGTATTATGAAATGTTTCAGCTCTGGAAGCGGGTCAAAGGTTTGCCCAGGCCAAATCTGCTCTTTATGAAAGGAAGCAAGTATAAGATCAACACGGAGAAGGCCATGGCTTCCGCCGCGTGCAGCAAATTCATGAGCATGGGTAATGGCGCGGGAATGTGCATGTTCGGCCTTTTCCTCGGAGCGAAAAGAATTCCGACTTTCGACTGGCTCAATGCGGCAACCGGCTGGAAATTTACTCCGGAAGAATACATGACCATCGGAGAGCGGATTCAGACGATCAAACAGGATTTTAATGTCAGACACGGCATTGAACCGAAAAACAACTTTATCAGCAGCCGCGCTCAGGGTAAAATTCCCCAGAAGGAAGGCGCCAATAAAGGCAGATTTGTGGATGTGGAAAAACTGGCTGCCGATTACTGGGAGCAGTTCGGATGGGACAAGGCCACAGGAAAACCGAAATTGGAGACTTTGCAAAGACTGGGAATAAAATAAGAGGTAAAAATGTCATATACGATTACTGAAAAATGCAACGGCTGCGGCGCATGTATGCGCGTCTGTCCGGCAGATGCCATTACCGGTGAAAAAAAGAAAGCTCATTCAATCGATGCAGCGTTATGCATCGATTGCGGCGTTTGCGGCAGGGTTTGCCCACAGGGAGGCGTCCTGGATGCCGAGGGTGTTTTGTGTATAATGATCAAACGGTCTGAATGGCCTAAACCGCAAGTTACTTTGGAAACCTGTATAGCATGCGGCCTCTGTGTGGATGCCTGTCCTGTCGGTTGTCTGTCCCTATCGGATCATCCACGGGAAAAGGGAGTTGATCCTTATCCGTACCTGAAAGATCCCAAGGCCTGCATTGGTTGCGGATTCTGCTGCCTGGAATGTCCGGTGGACGCTATTGTCATGCAAAAGCCGGAAAAAGCAAAGAAAGAAGCAGCTGAAATTAAAGCGGCCGATTCGGTTTCTGCCTGAGGAATAGGAAAAATTGAATCCTGCCGTTCTTGGAGACGCATGCAAGGAATTATAAGACGACCCGAACAGTAACGGAAAAAAATTACATGATCATGATAAAACGCTGAAAATATTTTGATAGTCCTTTTCCGAAAACAGATCAAAAAAATCCGGTGCTTAAAACACCGGATTTTTTATTGTTGAAAAACAGGGCCCGAATCGTTCTAGTCCTGTCACATAACTTCTCTGTGTATTTTCCATCTCTCGCCGACTTTTTTCAACTCCAGCGTTTTCTGGCCCTTGGTATTGAAAGTGGAAGAACTGTATTGCTGAACAAAAGACGCCCTGGCTGTATTGCCGTTGACGGAAATCTGCAACTTGTGGATTCCGATTCGGATGTTTTTACTTTTTTGCCGGACATTTGATTTATGTAAAATCCATGCATCCAGATTCATTTCTCTTGATTGAAAATCAGACGCGTAACAACTGCGGTAAGTTTTCATTTGTCCGGATTCCCAGCTTGAACGCCATTTGTTGACCAGATGATGGATATCTTTTTGGACGTTCTTTTCACCGGTCGGCAAGTCTTTTGGCTTATCTTTAACGGACGCCAATTGCTGTCCGGCTGTATCGTATGTTGAAGATTCGTCGACCACACGCCAAGTGTTTTTTATTTTTTCCAGAATCAATTTATTATAAAAGCCCTGAAATGAATTATTATTGTTGACGGCAAAAATCTGGTCAAAAATAATAACGGCGTTATTGCCTTCCTGCAGAACCGAAATATCCCGTGGTTGCAGGACAAAATGTTTATTAATAAAAGTTAAATTTTTGATCTTTTCGTGAAGATCTTCTCTTTTCTTGCCTTTAATTTGCGCCCCTTCAACATACAGCGAATCAATCCTCGTTAGATCCTTTTCGACGAAAGCTTTGTGCCAGGCCGTTAATATATTTTTTAACTCCTCCCTGGAAGCAGAAATGTGATTTTGAGGAACCCAGTTGATGGATTCGCAAATGATAACCGGGGTTCTGTTTAAATAGATGAAATGGACAAGTTTTTTTATATCGCTGTCGCTCAGAACTACGCAGCCGTTTGATTGTTGGGGCAGCAGCCGTTTCGTCGTTCCATGAATCCAGATGTTGTTGCCGTCTTTTCCGGCTCTTTTGTCGGATAGCGTCGGATAGTCAAGCGTAAAGGCCAGAGAGCCGAAAGTTTCCGGTGGACCGGGGTTGTGTAAAAGAGTGGTAGCGAAAAAAATTCCATTAGGTGTTTTGGCGTCACCGGCAATCTGTTTGGAACCGGAATTTTTTCCCGTCGAACACGATGTTTCGAAGACTTTGAAATAGTCGCCATTTTTTTGAAATACGTATAATTTCTGCTGCTTCTTATCGACAACAATTACATAACCGGAAGAAATGTCAACGATGGAATCGGGAATTTTACCTTTTTGGTATGAATCGTCTGAAGGCAAAGAATCGGAGGATTGGAAGTCGTGTTTTTCTTTTGAGGCTGACGCGGCCCAGGAACCGCTGAGTTTTTCCACGTCGGCGCCAACGGTGAAATAAATGTCCATCAGATAGAGTGAAACAGCGATTGCTAATACGATCAGGCCGATAGTGATTAATTTCTTTTTATTCATAACAACAGGTAAATTAAGAGTATTTTTAAAAAAAGCCTTGTTCTTTTAACAAAAAACTGATAATCATTCAAGATATTAAATAGTAAAAATTAATTCATTGGTCGTTTTTTGTTTTGTTTTATTGAAATTTAAAGCTGAATAAAAATATTTACAAGTTTCCCGGTTTTCATTATAAGATATAAATATATATTTTAATTTACAAAAAACGAAGGCGTGAACAGACAGGAGATTTTTTTGACCAATATCAATAAAGATATCAACTCTACAGAAAAGCTTCTCAATGTTATACGCGGGAAAGACGAAGAATCGTTCGGCGCTTTCGGGCAACAGAGAATTTCTTTAACGCCGAATAAACCGAAGAATACCCGGTTCGGTTTGCCTGGAAAATTTCTCCATAAAAAGAAGTATACGGTAGGAATCGACGTCTGGCGTGAATTTATCTGCCTGGTAAAAACAGTCCACGACAGTGATCACCACCCGATTGTAATCGATAAAAAAATCATCGCGATAGATTCCCGGTTCGTCATCGGTTCTCCGGAATTTAATCATTTCGTCAAAACATCTGTTTTGAGTTTTTGCGGTAATGTCGCCGATTGCGAAATCTGGACCAAGATATCTACAAGTCAGGTTGGTGTTTATTTCTTCACGATTCCCCGGGTTCCCAAAAAGCAGATTCAGAAGGTCATTTTCTGGACGGCCAAAAAAGAAGGGCTTTTTGATGAAGAAAAACAGATTTTTGATTTTGAAATACAGGGAGATCTCGTTGAGCAGGGGACGCCTAAATACTCAGTGATGTTTTACACCGCAAAGAAAGCGGAAGTGGCGAGAATAAAATCGTTTGCCGATAATATCGGCATAAACCTTAAGGGGATTACGATTGTTCCTTTCGCCATGCAGAATATTTTCCGGTCGCAATGGATTCCGGCATCGGAAGAGATCTTTGCCAGTCTGTTTGTCGGTGATAATTATTCCCGCGTTGATGTTTACAACAAAGAAAATCTGGTCATGACCAGAGGAATAAAAACAGGCAGCCTTTCCAGCATGATAGAGGCGGTCATTTCCGGTATTGCTGGAAGAACGGGAGGCTCGAGACTGGAGCAGGCTGAAGCCAAAAAACTTATTTGCTCCATGGGGTCAGAATCGGGAGAATTCAAAGAAGCCAGGGATCGCAATCAACTTACAAAAGAAGACCTCCTGCATATGATTGCTCCCGTCTGGGAGAGGTTGGCACGTCAGATTGATTTAACGTTAAAAACATCACTGATCGGAAATAAAAAAGTCGAAAAGATATATGTTTTGTCACCGATCAATTTTGATCAATCCCTGCTTGATTACATGGGTGATCAGTTGGATACCCGCATTGAAATTTTTGATCCTTTCAAGAATAGAAAATCGATTGTTTCTGAGCAATCGTTAACCTCTTCCGAAAGAATATTAATTTCTCCCGCTTTGGGATTTGCTCTGTCGGATAACAGCCGCACGCCCAATGTTGTTTTTACCTATGAAGAAAAGAACCAGGAAATTAAATCGAGGCGAAGGAATAAAATTATTGTTCTGTCTTTTGTCGCGGCGCTGCTCGTTTGTGTTGGCTCATTAATTTATCAAGGATCAAAATTCAATATCCTGAAAAAGAACAATCTGGCGCTGGAAAAGGAATTGGCGCTCTTCAGTCCCATGGTATCGCAGGAAACAATTCTTCAGGAAGTGAACAGGATTAAGTTACAGAGAAAGGCCGTCGGTCAGTATGCGCAAAAGTATCTGGGCCTTGCGGTGATAGGAGAAATTTCCGATATGACGCCGGAAAACGTGCGTCTCATGAATTTACGTATGCAGCAAGCCAACAATCCTGTCGCGGCGGCGGATAAAAATAAGACAGAAAATAACAGTATTGTTCTGGAAGGGATCGTTTTCAGTAAAAAGGATATGCTGGAATCCGATTTAACACAATATGTTTTAAAGCTGGAGAATTCTCCTCTTTTCAATACGGTATCGGTGCAAAGTAAAAACATCGTAAGCTTTGACAAGAAGGAAGTCATTCATTTTGTATTAAGTGCCAGACTGGGTTAGTAATAATGAAAACAATTAATATTAATGAGCAACAGAAAAAAAGTATCCTGTATGCCGTGATCTGCAGTGGTATCGTTTTAATTATTATTTTAGTGGGCATAGTGCCTTACTCGTTCAAAGTGTCTCACCAGCAGAAAGAAAACGAAAAATTAGAGTCTCAAATTCAGGAGCAGAGAGCGCTGGGGCCTGTCTATAAGACTTTAACCGGCAATGTGGAAACGGAGGATGTTCTGGTTTTGCCCCATCCGGCGAAGACTGCGTTGCCTCGTCAGGAAGTAAAAATAATTCAGAATGATTTTCAGGCGGCAGCGCAGAAATCCGGACTGAAAATCATTTCATTTGCTCCGGAAATTAATACATCGGTCAGTCCTTCTACAGCTTTTTTACAGAACCTTCAACTGAAAGGGGAATTGGCCGGCTTCCGAAAAATGCTGATAGAGCTGGGAGCCATCCCTTATGTGGACAGAATTGAAGAAATCAGTATTCAGCAGAACACCGGCGCAATGGATTTTAAAATGAAGATTTGGACAGCCGTTAAATAAGCATATAAAGGGACTTATGGCCAAATTGAAGAAAAGAGAAATTGTCATTTTAGCGATTGCAGCACTCTTTATTTTGTATGCCGCCTATGTTTATTTGATCGCGGATCGCCAAAAAGACAAAAAAGTGACAGCCGGCCAAGAGACTGTAAAAGTTGAAACCGTCGTCGGTGGAATAAACGATGAATTGAGCAAAAGCAAAATTTCCGACTTCGATCATGACGTGATCCGGAGAACGCAGATGGGCTGGGAAAAGAATCCTTTCCTGAAAAGAGATGTATACAGATCCTGGCTGGCCAAAGACAGCAAAGGCAAAGACGGTGTGGCTGCTGCTCCGATCATTTATTCGGGTTATGTCGAGACGGGGAAAAGCAGACTGGCCGTGCTGAACGGCATCGAATATAGAGTCGGTGAAGCATTGCAGGAGGAAGGCTATGTCTTGAAAAAAATCATGCCTTCCAAAGTTGTAATTTTTGATAAACGAATCGGAAACAATCTGGAAATTCCTCTGCAGGAATGAAATTTGTCATTTGGAGGTAATCGCCTTGAGAAACTCTGTGATTAATAAAAAAATCATGCTTTTGGTTTTGTGTTTCACCGCGTTGCTGTTTGTATGGGGCTGCGCTGAAGGACTCAAAAATGAAAAAAAGGACGCTTTTTTTGATAAGTGGACCACGCTTGCTGAAAATTCTCAAGGGCATTCTCCTTCCGCACAACCCAGGAAAATTGACACTTCAGCTTTAATTGCAAAACAAGGTCCAGCAATAACGCAGCAGAGCGCCGATGCAGAAAAACTTCCCTCATCACCCATACATCTGACCATGCGCCAGGCTGATCTCAAGGCGGTTTTACGGGCGATGGCCAAATCGGTGAATATGAATCTTCTGGTGAAAAATGAATTGAAAGGGGAAATCAGCGTCGATTTTAAAGGCGTCGCCTGGGACAAAGCATTTACAGGATTATTGCGCAC
>CAZIJZ010000023.1:4231-39609 GCA_964539765.1 uncultured Smithella sp. | reverse complement strand
TGGCCGAATTTCCGCTTGATCCCCGGGCTTCCCGCATGCTGATCGAAGCGCAGAAGGAAAACTGCGTCAAAGAAATCGCCATCATTGCCGCCGCCATAAGCATTCAGGACCCGCGTGAACGTCCCTACGAAAAAGCCGATGAGGCATCCAAGGCGCATGCGAAGTTTGCTCATCCGGAGTCGGACTTTTTAACGTATCTCAATATCTGGAATCGTTATCATGGTTCTCTGGAGAGCCTGACGTCGCAGAGCAAACAAAGAAAATTTTGCCGCGATCATTTTCTGTCCTATAAGCGGATGATCGAGTGGCGCGACATCTACCATCAAATCCTGGACATCATCGACGGGAAAAGCAAAACAAAAAACAGAAAACATCACAAAATTGAAATCAATCAGGATATTGCAGACCGGATTCATCGCTGTGTTTTAAGCGGGTATCTTTCCAACATCGCCCGGAAGAAAGAGAAAAACTTTTACACCGCCGCCAAGAGCAGGGAGGTCATGATATTCCCCGGCTCCGGCCTGTTCAATCGCGCCGGTCAGTGGATTGTGGCGGGAGAAATCAGCCTGACCTCGCGGGTCTTCGCCCGCAATGTCGCCAATATCAACAGCGAGTGGCTGGAAAAACTGGGCGGTGACAACTGCCGCTACACATATGCCGCCGCTCACTGGGAGAAAAACCGCGGGCAGGTTGTCGCTCTGGAAAAGGTGACGCTTTTCGGTTTGACGATTGTGGAAAGCCGCCCTGTCGCTTACGAGCGAATCAATGCCGAGGAAGCCAAATCCATCTTCATCCGGGAGGCGCTTGTTACCGGGGAGGTTGCCCGCCGGATTCCCTTTCTCGAGCACAATCTGTCGTTATACGAGCGCGTCCAAACGATGGAAGAAAAGCTGCGCCGCCGCGGCATAGTCGCCGACGCAGAAACCATTGCCAATCTTTACGAGCAAAGGCTGCCGGTGATTTCCGATATCCGGTCGCTGCAGAATCTGATTAAGGAGAAGGGCAGCGATGACTTTCTGCGTTTCCGGGAAGAGGATTTGATTGCCCGCGAACCGGATGAGGAGGAAATTGCTCAGTATCCCGATCAAATTAAAATCGGGGATGCCGCTTTCAACTGCCTGTATAATTTTGAACCGGGCAAAAAGGATGACGGCGTCACTGTTAAAGTGCCGCTGGGTTTTATCTCCAAAGCCGCGACAGAAAACATCGATCGCCATCTGCCTTCGTTATTAAAAGAAAAGGCCGTTCACTTATTGAAGTCGCTGCCCAAATCAATTCGGCTGAAGTTACCGCCGCCCGCCCAAATTGCTGATTTGTTGCTGAATGACAAATCGAATGCGAACAAGCCTTTTCCTCAAGCGCTCAGCCAGTTGCTGCTCGATCAATACAAAGTGAAGGTTTCCAGAGATGATTGGGCAACGGAAAAACTGCCGGACTACCTGAATATCCGCTATAGCGTCATTGATGAAAAAGGAAAGGAAATTAAAGAAAGCCGGGACATCAACCAACTGCAAAAAGAACTGACCGACACGGTTAGTACATCGGCCATGGACAAAATCAGAGGCGATTGGGAAAAAGAAGGGGTCACCGATTGGGATTTCGGCGAATTGCCACAACAGATTCCTCTTCAGGGAACTCACGGTTTGGTCGGTTATGCCTATCCGGCGCTGACGGTTAGCGATGGCTCAGTCAATCTCCGACTTTTTTCCGATGAGAAACAAAGCGCCTTTCACCATTCGCGGGGCGTTGCGGCTCTTTATGACATTCACTTTGCCGATTTACTCAAACAGCTCAAAAAAAATGTCGCCCTGCCGCCGTCGCTCAAGGCTATGGCTGCCAACATCGGCAATTCCAAACAACTGGAACATTCCATCATCAACCGGGTGAAAACAGATTTATTTTTCAAGCCGTGGCGAAGGCAGGAGGAATTTGTCGCGCACGCCGGTTATCTGAATTCCCAAATTCTGCCTTACGGCCAGCAGGTGCTTGCGGCAATAGAACCGGTACTGAAAGCTTTTGATGAAACGTATGCCGCCATCAGCAGAATTAGCCGGAAAAATACACGCACTAATCCAGTGCTGAATTTTTTGCGCGCTACTCTGGAGGATTTAAAAAACCTTGTGCCTGTTGATTTTCCCGAACTTTATACCTTTGAACGGATGAAGGAACTGCCGCGCTACTGCAAGGCCCTTACCCTGCGGGCCGAGCGGGGAAGCCTCAATCTGGTTGCGGCCCAAAAGAAAAAGCAGGACGTTTTAATTTATTCGCAAAAACTACAGCAAATGGTAAATGGCCTTGTTCAGCCAAGTCTTTTTGACTTGCCTGTCGTTAAAAAACAGTCGAGTCCAAAAGACTCGACCGATCCTAAAGGAACCGGATTTAAAGAAATTATTCTTTTAAAAGAAAACATTACCGTAGATTGTCCGAATGAGAAAAATATGCTGATGGAAGAATTCTTCTGGATGATCGAAGAATACAAGGTATCCCTATTCGCGCAGGAACTCAAAACGCCCTACCCCGTATCGCCAAAAAAACTCAATCAGTTGATTGAAGAGATTAAAAATATTTAAGACTGACCTGCCGGATGATATCGGCCTGGGCGTGGGCATCTTTTTCCAATCACAGGTTTTCTAAAAAATAGCCGTAGCCGATATTGTTCTTCTTTTCTCGCTTTTTCTGAGAGATGTTTACCGCCAGAATTTTCATTTTTGTTTCTTTCATTTGTGCTTTACCTTATCCGGAATAGATGACTTTTTCAATGATCCCGCCGCCCAGAACAGTATCGCGATCATAAAAAACCACGGATTGGCCGGGCGTGATGGCCTCCTGTTCTTCGGCAAATATGACTTTCAATTTTTCTTTTTCTTCCCGGACTTCGCAAAGCGCTTCTTTTTTCCGATATCTGATTTTTGCCTGCATCTGTTTTGGCAACTTTTCAACCAGTATGTTCACATCGCCTGCGACAAGCCCTTTGCCCATTAAGTCTTTTTTTTCACCAACAATGATGCGGTTTTTCACGGGATTAATGGAAACGACATACAGCGGCGTGGGATGGCTGATGCCAAGACCTCCCCGCTGGCCGATCGTGTGAAAGATAATGCCGCGATGATTGCCGAGAACTTTTCCCTGCAGGTCCACAATCGGCCCCGGCTTTATTTCCCGAACCCGTTCCAGAAGAAATTCCTGAGAATTTTTCTGCGTGACAAAACAAATATCCTGGCTCTCCTGCTTTGCCGTCACGGGCAGAGCATTGTTTTTCGCTAATTCTCTGACTTCCTCTTTTGTCAAATGAGCGAGGGGAAATAATATATGGCCAAGTCTTTTGTAGGGAATTGAATAGAGAAAATAGGTCTGATCTTTCTTTTTGTCTTTCGGCCTTTGCAGACAATAACCATCTTCATTTTTTTCAATGGCCGCGTAATGGCCGGTTGCCAGAAAATCAAAGCCCATCGACAGCGCTTTATCCAACAGCGAGCCGAATTTCAGATGGCGGTTGCACTTGATACAGGGGTTGGGTGTTCTCCCTTTCTGATATTCGCTGATAAAATCGGCGATAACATTATTTTCCAGATGCGAGGCGTAATCAAAAACATAGTGAGGAATGTTGAAATAATCGCAAACGCTTTTTGCGTCATCGATCGCTGCAGACGTGCAGGATCTTTTTTGATCTCCTTCGGTCAGGGAGCCAAAATTCATGGTCACACCGGCGACATCGAAACCTTCGTGAATAAGCATCCATGCGGCAACCGACGAATCAATCCCGCCACTCATGGCCACTAAAACTTTTTTGCCCATGCTATCCTCTCAGCATATAAATATGTTTGTCTGTCGTGCAGGAGTATAAGAATAACGATAGTTTGTGTCAATGCAATATAAATCTTGACCGGATACTTAAAAGATTTCATTGTTGACATATAATGCTGTTCTTCCTATACTTCCGGAACATTAAATAAAAAGGCCCCTAGGAGAAAACTATGACCGCACCGCTTGTTATCGCCATGTCGCAGGGAAAGGAAATTGCGTTGTTGCCGCAAATGGCCAACCGTCACGGATTGATTACCGGAGCCACCGGGACCGGTAAAACCGTGACATTGCAGAAAATGGCCGAATCCTTCGCCTCCATCGGCGTTCCGGTTTTTATGGCCGACGTCAAGGGAGACCTCTCCGGCATCGGCGCATCCGGCGTCTCTTCGGAAAAACTGCTCAAAAGGCTGGAAGGCATTGGCGTCAAGGAATTTACGCCCCGTTCCAACACGACGGTTTTCTGGGATGTGTACGGAAAATCCGGTCATCCGGTGCGCGCGACCGTTTCCGACATGGGTCCGTTGCTTCTGGCGCGCCTGCTCAATCTCAACGACACGCAATCCGGCGTTCTGCAGATTGTCTTCAAAATCGCTGATGATAACGGATTGCTGCTGATCGACCTGAAAGACCTGCGGGCAATGGTTCAATTCGTGGGGGATAATGCCAAAAAATTCAAGACGGAATACGGAAATATTTCCACCGCTTCCATCGGCGCGATACAACGTGGTCTTCTGACCATCGAAGAGCAGGGCGGCGATAAATTCTTTGGCGAACCGATGCTGGATATTGCAGATTTGATCCAGACGGACAGCGAGGGACGCGGGGTCATGAACATTCTGGCTGCCGATCAGCTTTATAACAATCCCAAACTCTATTCGACTTTCCTGCTCTGGATGCTGGCCGAACTCTTCGAACAATTGCCTGAAGTCGGTGACATCGAAAAGCCCAAGCTGGTATTCTTTTTTGATGAAGCGCATCTTTTGTTTAACGACGCGCCCAAGGCGCTCCTGGAAAAAATCGAGCAGGTTGTCCGCCTGATTCGTTCCAAGGGTGTGGGCGTTTATTTTGTCACCCAGAATCCGCTGGATATACCGGATACCGTTCTCGGCCAATTGGGCAACCGCGTCCAGCACGCTTTACGCGCTTTCACGCCGCGTGATCAGAAAGCGGTTCAAACGGCTGCGTCCACGATGCGCCAAAATCCGGCCTTTGATGCCGAACAGGCCATTACCGAGCTGGGCGTTGGCGAAGCGCTGGTTTCGTTCCTCGATGAAAAAGGACGTCCGAACATTGTCGAACGATCTAATGTGATTGTTCCTTTCTCGCGCATGGGCGCTATGACGCCGGATGAGCGCCTGACCGCTATCAAGGCTTCCACGATTTACGGGCATTATGAAAAAACCGTCGATCGTGAATCGGCCTACGAAAAACTGCGTGAAGCACCACAAGAAGAGGAAACGCCAGAAGAAAAACCGGCCGTTAAAGTGGAGCGTTCCGCTACTCCGGCAAAGAGTGACGGAGAGGAAAAAGAAAGCGGAGGAATGAAAGATTCTCTCAGCAAAATTATTTTCGGCAGCCAGGGTCCTCGCGGAGGACAAAGAGAGGGAATGGTGCAGGCCGCGGCCAAAAGCGTAGCCCGCAGCATCGGTTCTTCTTTGGGACGCCAAATTATCCGCGGCGTACTGGGATCAATCCTGGGTGGATCTCGTCGTTAATCAGGGAACCATCACCGATTTATAAGTGGCGGGATAAACTTGATAGAATTTATAATTCTTTGTTTTCAGCATTTATGACGTGGGTCATACCATGAGAATGATTGATTCTAACAAGACTTGTTCCGCCAAAGTTCTGCTTTTATTCATTATCAAAATTTCAGATAAAGAAGTTTCTTATGTACCAGTACCGTTTTACAGCGGCGGAAGGTAATGTGTGATGGATGGCCCGATTGCCTTCCAGAAGCACTGCGCAGTGATGATGCGACAAAATGCTCCGCCGCGTATGCCATTCAGCTTAAAAGCCTGCACCTCTCCGGTAAGCAGGAGGACAAAAGCAAAAGCGTGAAGTCACTGTTGTTCAAAAATCAATCTCACCCCGGACATTCATGCATCTCTGTTTTATTGAGCGAAAAAAGAGCGCTCTGACTTATGCTGATTTTCGGATATTCTTTAATCAGGAAGCCTGACTGCTTCGCCATATCTATCGTACGCACAAAAGTCTTCCTGGATACGTGAAGACGAGGTTCGACGAGGAGAAAAAGCCCCGATGGCTTCATCAAGCCGCGGATTTCAGAAAGAAACCTTTGCTGATCGGGAACCTCGTGCGCCATCCAGAAAGCCAGAATAAAATCGGCTTTATCATGAAGGCCGAGCGAATCCGAAGTTGCCAGATGCGTTTTGATGATGGCGGAGACACCATGTTTTTGAGCACGTTCGGTAAGCGCGGAAAGCATTTTAGTCTGAATGTCAATGGCGATGACGCGGCCTGTGGGACCGACGATCTCGGCCAACGGTATGGTGAAATAGCCCATGCCGGGACCGATATCGATTACCGTATCTCCCGGATGAACGTAGGGACTCAGAATTTTAACCGGATTATGACAAATTTTACGAATGGGGTTATCAAACGTAAAACACAACCACCAGGGACAGACGTGTTTCTTGTGTAATGATTTTTCCATCATTAATATGCATGTCCTTTACCGACGCAGCTTCTACGCGGCTTAGCGGAGCACCGCATCTCAGGTATTTCCTCGTCTGGTCCGGAGGATCTATCATAACCCTTCCTGTCTTATCTCTTGTTCAGGGCGTTGCGTATCCTTGAGAGGAGCAATTCCTTCCTTCGGATTGGTTTTATGATATAATCCGTGGCGCCCAGTTCGAAACCGCGCATCTCATCCTGCTCGTTGGTGCTACCGGTCAGGAAAATAATAGGCGCAGTAATTCCTTTCTGATGGATTATCTCAACCAGTTTGAAGCCGTCCAGGTTTGGCATGGCGACGTCCGAAAGAATCAGATCGAAATCCTTCTGCTCCAGACACGTCAGGGCTTCTATCCCGTCATTGGCGACGGTCACGTTATAGAGAGCACTCTCCAGAATATGGGCAATTAATTTTTGTGTATCCTCATCGTCCTCGACCAGCAGAATGGCTTCAGGCTTTTTCTCCCCCGAAATGACCGCCGCATCCAGATTTGCCGGTATGCTTTTCCGAGGAATCCTTTCTTCCAGTAGAATCTTCTCGTAGACATCCTTGAGGGCTATCGTGAGCGTTCGGATCTTCTCTAGCGCATGATGGATAATCAGATAATCACCTCTCTGCTGGATGAACGATCGGATTTTGGCGATCGGTTCCTCCGAACGGACCATATCCACGACCTCCGGATCGAAGCTGATCATCTCGTAGAGGGCCTCCCGGCCGAAATAACCAGTCTGGCCACATTGCGGACATCCGACGGGATGCGCCGTCTCGGCGGGAATTTCCATTGTGAATGGTCGCAACTGCTCGCGTTCTTGATCGGAGATGGGTTTAACAACCCGGCAATGGACGCATAATTTCTTCATTAATCGCTGAGCGACAATCCCGATGATGGAATCGGCCATTATTCCGCGGGTAATTCCCAACCGCTCCAGACGGAATATTGCCGTGGTCGCATTGGAAGTGTGAAGCGTTGAAATCGTCAGATGACCGGTGCTTGCAAAATCCATCGCAATCCGCGCAGAATAATTGTCCCGCACCTCACCGATGAAGAGAATATCCGGATCCTGTCTTACCGAAGATTTCAGTAGCGCATCGAACGTCGCTCCTCCTTTTTCATTCACCTGTTGCTGGTTGGCAAAGGGGATCCTGTATTCCACGGGATCTTCGACTGAAATCAGGCTTCTGGTCCGGCAGTCAATATGGGAGAGCAGGCTGTAGATCGTCGTCGTTTTTCCGGACCCGGTGGGCCCGACAATCAGAATCAGTCCCTGCGAACGGTTGGTGAAGTTGCTGATTACCCGGACCTGATCATTGGTCATTCCAAGAAATTGCAGTTCCTTGGCCTTGACCTCCGGTTCCAGCAGACGCAAGATCATACTCTCACCGGAGGGGGTCGAGGTCGTGGCCAGCCTTAATTTGAATGTTCTTCCGTTAATCACGGCCTCCACGGCACCGTCCTGGGGCTTCCTCCTCTCGGTGATGTCCAGTCCGGCAATCGCTTTAAGGCGGCTGATCAGCATAATGCCGATCGCGTTCTTCAGGCTGTATGTGTCCCGCATATCCCCGTCGATGCGGAAGCGAATAATTGTGTTATCCACCTTCGGCTCGATATGAATATCACTCGCCCTTTCGTAAACGGCGGAAGAGAGAATATTATTCGCGATGGCAACGATTGGGCCTTTCTCCACATCTTTTAATGATACCTTTTCGGTCGATTCGGTCGTGATCTCATCCGTCTTTCCCCTGCGCATCGTCAGGGGCTGCTCCGTTGGTTGCTCGAAAAGTATTTCGATATGCTCCGGTTTGGCCAGATTCAGGAGAGTTCCCCGCTGCAGGCCGAAAAGTTTTTTTAAGGTATCGAGGAGCATCCAGTCAAAGGGGTTGCTCAGAATGAATGACTTGACTGACTTTTCATCTTCCATCACCACAACATGGTTTTCCCGGGCGAAAGAAGCGGGGATAATTCCCAGCAGGAGACTGGCCGGATTGATCGGAGAAATCAGAGGCAGAGAGAGAAAATCGGCCATCCAGGCGGTCATCTGCCCCTGGGGAATACCCATCGGCTCGCAGATTTTGTAGATGTCGAGCGGTGATGTCGCTGCCAGACGATTCCGGATATCCTGGGAAAGATCAAGCCGGTCGATCAGTGACTGCTTAAACCGGGAGAAACTCACCGGATGGACAGTTCCATCCCCCAAGATGACATCCTCTTTTAATTTCTTCCAGCGGAGCCTTGTCTTGAACTGCTCTTCGGCTTTGGCCAGTAAAATATTTTTAGGAATTGGTTTTACAAGATAATCCACCGCACCGACGGCAAAGGCCTTCGTCCGATCCGCTTCGCTGTCCAGTGCCGTCAGGAAGATTACGGGGATATAGGCTGTTTCCGGATCACCCTGCAACTGTGAACATACCTCGTATCCGTCCATTACCGGCATGACGACATCAAGCAAAATAAGATCCGGTTTATTTTTCCGGGCTTCGATGAGTCCCTGCCTTCCATTTTCAGCGGTGATAACCGTATAGCCCACATCGGTCAAATATCTTTCCAGCAGATTCAGGCTGTCGCGGTTGTCGTCGATGCATAGAATTACGGCGGCGGAAGCTTGGTTCACAGGCATATTTTCCTCCTTAACGTCTCTGGCAATCCGTCAGGGGATTACCGCTTGATGTACCGGTCAACTATTTGCGGCAAGACTCAAATCCCTGGCTTGGAACTGGTTGCGTCCATTCTTTTTGGCAGCGTACAGCATAGAATCCGCGGCCTCTATCAATTGTTGTGGCGTATCGCAATTTTTTCCGGGCATGGACGTCGCCACGCCGATACTGATCGTAACATATCCGGCAACCGGAGAATAGGAATAGGAGATATTCATATCTTCTATTCCCTTTATCAACACTGCGGCGATGTAGATTGCTCCATTATAATCCGTTTCCGGAAGAATAACAGCAAATTCCTCTCCACCATAACGGGCTAGCAGATCGGCCGGTCTCTGCAGCATATTCTTCAATCCCCGGGAAACCCTCCGGAGACAATCGTCGCCTGCTGTATGACCATAATGGTCATTGTATCCCTTGAAATGATCCACATCGGACATGATGAGCGACAAGGGGAATTTGTTACGCCGGGCGCGTTTCCACTCCAGTTCGAGAGTCTCGTCAAATTTGCGGCGATTGTAGATATTGGTCAGGCCATCAATGGCAACCAATCTCTCCAGCATATCCGTTTTTAACTTCAGGTCCAGCTGTGTTCTTACCCGTGATTTGACGATGGGCGCGTAAAAAGGTTTCCGGATATAATCCACGGCTCCCGTCTTGAGGCCCTTAGCCTCGTCTTCGTCTTCATTTTTTGCTGTAATGAAAATGATGGGAATATTTTTTGTTAGCTCATCACCCTTAAGCCTCCGGCAGATCTCGTATCCATCCATCCCCGGCATTGTGATATCCAACAGAATCAAATCCGGCTTTCTGCTCCGGGCTTCGATGAGTCCCTGCATTCCATCCACGGCTGTGATAACCGCATAGTCCGCGCCAGCGAAAATCTTTCCCAGCAGATTCAGGATATCGCGGTCATCGTCGATACACAGTATCGTAGACACAGAAGGCAGACTTATGGGCATCTTCTCCTCCTCTTCGGTCGCCCAACCAGACTCATGGACATCTCCGGCAATCGGTCATGATATTTTCGCGGTACTTTACTAATGCGTCAGTCATAGACAATCTCCACCTGCCGCAGATAATCCTCAAGCCTCTTAACCTGCAGGCTGATATCTTCATCACGACCTTCCTTTGCCGCCTTTTCCATCAGCATGCCGATCTCGGTGATGGTTTCGAATCCATAACCTCCGCCGGAACCCTTCATGCTATGACCGAGGATTCGGATCGTTTCCAAATCTTTTTTTTCGAGGGCGTTGTGGATGGCAGCAATATCTTTTTCCCGGTTGGCCAGATAACCGGGAATCAGATCAGCCAAATCATGGTCTACATGCACAAGTATTTTCCCCGACTGATTTTCTTCCATATCTGCAATACCTCCTTATCCGGTCATGTTTTTCGCTTTCTGTTTTAATATCCAGGTTTTCGTTTCTCTTTCATCATTGGACATTTCGTAATGGGCAATCCGATATTGGTTATTCATCTTTCTCTTTCGAGGTAATTTTCTGTATAGCCTCCAAAAGGACCGGTTTGCGGATGGGTTTCGTCAGATAGTCATCGAAGCCTATTTCGAGACTCTTTTCCTTGTCTTCCTTGAGGGCGTGGGCGGTCAGGGCGACAATAGGCAAGGGCTTGCGTCCCTCCTCACGCTCTATGCGGCGGATTTCCCGCGTGGCCATATAGCCATCCATCACGGGCATTTGCACGTCCATGAGGATGAGATCGTAAACATTGGACAGGAATTTTTCGACGGCAACCTGACCGTTTTCCGCCGTGTCGATCAGATATCTGGTGCTTTTCAGATAAGCCTGCACAAGAAAACGATTGTCTTCGGAATCTTCGACCAGCAGGATGCGCAGAGGACGGAGGTCTTCCGCAGGAAACTCCTCCGGAGGCTTCTGGGGTTTACGAAGGCTTTCCTCTCTGCACATGGCCACCCGGAGGGCATTTCTCAGAGCGTCTCTTTTCACCGGTTTGATCAGATATCCCGTAATGTCTGCGGCTTTGGCTTTGATGCGGTCTCTACTGCGCTTTTCTGAAGTGAGCATCAATATGCTCAAGGAAACGAAATCGGGTTTACCGCGAATTTTCCGCGCAAGGGTGAGACCATCCATTTCCGGCATCTGACTGTCCAGAATGGCAATACGGAAGGGATGTCCTGTTTCCTTCGCTTTTTCCAGTTCCTTCAAACCTGCCGCGCCTCCCGATGCTTCAGTGACGATGCATCCCCACAGCGAAAGGGTCTCCCGGAGGATCAACCGGTTGGTGGCGTTGTCGTCAACGATGAGGACATTCACTCCCTGCAAGTCTACCTCCTGCCCGAAAGCCGGCTTTTGATTTTTCTCCGGCGGCGCCTCTTCCAGCGGGATGGTGAAGAAGAATGTACAGCCTTCTCCCTGTCGGCTTTCTACCCGGATTTTTCCGCCCATCAGTTCGATGAATTGTTTGGAAATGGTCAGACCCAAACCCGAGCCCTCGTATTTCCTCGTGATGGAATTATCGGACTGGGTGAACTTTTCAAAGACGATATTAAGCTTGTCGGCGGGAATACCGATTCCCGTATCCCGAATAGAAAATTCCAGAAATCGCGGCGTCTTCTCCGAAACATCCTGAGGGAGAGAGAGCACTGTCAGGGCGATTTCACCTTTTTCGGTAAATTTGACGGCATTTCCCAGAAGATTCATAAGAACCTGACGAAGCCTGGTGGGATCTCCCATGATATATTGAGGGACATCGGGATTGATATGACAGAGAAGTTCTAGATTCTTGTCGTGGGCGCGCAATGCTATGACCTCGCAGGTCTTGTCAACGATATCAAACAGGTCATAGGGTATGTTTTCAAGAACCAACTGTCCCGATTCGACCTTGGAAAGATCCAGAATGTCGTTGATGAGAATGAGAAGATTTTCCCCGGCGGAACGAAAAATCTGGACGTACTCGCGCTGCTCCGCTGTGAGTTGGGAATCCCAGAGCAAATCGGCCATGCCGATGATGGCGTTCATGGGAGTGCGGATTTCGTGGCTCATATTTGCCAGGAAATCACTCTTGGCCGCGTTGGCCTGATCCGCCTGGATGGTCAAATAATTGGCTTCGGCAATGGCCGATTCCAACCGGAGATTTAAATCGATCAGGTTTTCCTCCGCCAGCTTGCGGTCTGTGATGTCGTGCCACGCGCCGACAATCTCGGTTGGATTGCCCTGCTCGCCGGAAAGCAGACGCTGTGTATCATGAATCCAACGATAAGAACCGTCCTTGAATTGAAAACGGTATTCATGAATGTGCCGACCACTTTTGAACACTCTCCACATCTCGGAGAAAATGGAATCCTTGTCGTCGGGGTGCAAATGATCCGCCCACCACCCCGGCGCCAGACACTCGGCAACGGAATAACCCAGGATAGATTCCACGTTCTGGGTTATCCAGGTCGCGGTATAGTCGGACGTGACGGTGTAAGTAATGACGGGTGAAGAGGAGATAACGTGCTGCATGCGCGTTTGCGCCTCATTCAGCTTCTCTTCCGCCAGCTTGCGCTCGGTGATATCTCGTCCTATTCCACGGAATCCTATGGGTTTACCCTGCTTGTCCCTGATTAAGGAGGCGACTAATTCAAAAAATCCCTTTTCCCCGTTCTTTTTCACGAGATTCCATAAAAACGGTTTACCCGTTTTGCCTGTCAGGAAAATTTCACCAAAATATTGGATGACCTTTTCAATACTATCGGGTACACTAATTTTCTTAAAAGACATTCCGAGCAGTTCTTCCTCAGGGTACCCGCTCATTTTACAGGAAGAAGGATTAACGAATGTGATATTTCCCTTGATATCTATTTCAAAGTAAACGTCATCCATCTCTTCGAGGATGGTCCGGTATTTCTCCTCGCTTTCACGAAGCTCCGCTTCCACCTTCTTGCGCTCAGTAATGTCGCGGGTCAAGCTGAGCAGACCCGTGGGCCGTCCGTGCGCATCGCGCAGAAAGGACAGACTGACCTCCGCCCATATCGTGGACATGTCTTTTTTATACTCTTCCACCTCGATTAAGCGGACCCTGTCGGGATCAGCCGTTCCGCTTGCTTCCCTCTGCATCTCTTCCTCATAAACGCTGGTAACAAGGAACAGGGATTCAGGCGTCATGGTCTGTTCAAGGGTTTGCGCCAAGGCCTCGTCAGCCGTGAATCCTCGTATACGCATGATGGACGGGCTGCTATAGGTAAAACGCAGGTTCATGTCCATAACCGTTATCGCGTCCGTCATATTATCTGCAATTAAGCGGTATTTTTTTTCACTTTCCGCTAACGTCTCTTCTGCCTTCTTGCGCTCGGTGATGTCGCGGGCGATGCCCTGGATCGCTACAGGTTTTCCATCGGACATAATTGTGGCTCCTATTGTCTCCACGTAAACGTCGCTGCCGTTTTTATGCCATAATCTGAACTCAGCCATTTCCTTTTGAATACCGGTTTCCTGAATCTCCTGTAGCGTTTTGAAGGCAAGCGGAAGCTGATCTTCGCTCACGAGCGAGGCAAAATTGAGGGAAGAGAATTCTTCCCTCGTATAGCCGAGCCGATTCAAGGTGGTGGTGTTGGCATCGATGAAGCGACCTTCAAAATCAAATATGTAAACAAGGTCGAGCGGACTGTCGAAAAAAGCCTTGTACCGCTCATCACTCTCCCGCAGCATCAACTCCGTCTTTTTCCGTTCGGTGATGTCCTGCAAAATACCGATGGCGTCCCACGCGCCTTTGATTTTTACCGCCGACAATGACAGTGCCACGTCTATTTCGCGGCCGTCTTTCCGGCGTGCGGCCAGTTCCATTGTCTTGCCGATGGCGTTCCCCTGTCCTGTCTTCTGAAACTCCGGGAAGGCTGCAAGATGATCAGAGAGAAATCTCTCCGGCGTGATTAATTTATGAAGATTTTTTCCGATGGCTTCTTCTTTGGTATAGCCGAGAATGCGCTCAGCGGCCGGGTTCCAATAAGATACGCTTCCATGGTTATCCATCATAATGATCGCTTCATGGGCGGAATTAGTAATGGAGAGGATACGTTCCTCGCTTTCACGAAACTCCTGCTCTGCCCGTATACGCTCTGCGACACGGCCAATCCTCTCAGCGACGGTCTTGATCAATTGCCGTTCCTCAATTAAAAACGGTCCTTCATCGCTTGCCGGACGCTCCTCCAGACAGCATACCTTCAACTGCCCGGCCGGCTTGCCGCTAACTGTAATTGTCTGTGCCAGTACCCAGGGTGTTTCCCGAAATTGTGCCGTCTGAAAGAACTGTCCCTCCAGTTCTATAGACGCTTCGGTTATCTCGGGAAACTTCATTGCCGGAGGAATAAGCATAACGGTTTTTTTAAATATTTCTTCTAATGAAATGCCCGGCGACTCTATCAGAGCTGAAAGACTGTAAAGACAGGTCAGTTCCTTCAACCGCTCTTTCAGATCATTCTCCGCCCGCTTGCGTTCGGCACTTTCGCGGCATTCTCTCGTCAGCGCATCTGCCAGTGTGCGCGCTCTATAGACAGCATTGATGAGCAATAAGCACAAGATGAAAAGTAGAACGCTTACCACTGTCCCGCCGATCAGAACATACCACGCTTTGGAATAGTCAACTATCCCCTTGCGATCGCCAATTTGAGTGAACCGCAGACTCCAATAATGATTATTGAATAGAATTGAAGTCTGTTCGTTAAATATCTTTGCGGAGGCAGGTTCAAGCTTTTGCCCCGGATTGCTGTCGTATAATAAATCTTTGGACTGAAATGATGCGTCATCAAACACTTCCAGCCGAAATTGTCTCCCTTTACCGAACTCCCAGACGCCTAAAATTCCCTGCATGAGGTCATTCATTCGATATGGGCTATAGACCCAACCTCGAATTGCTCTGCGCCGCTCTTCAATGGTCCTTATAGGCTGCCCCTTTTCATAGACTGGTACGTACATTAGCGTACCGGCCTGTATATCCTTGTCTGTTTCTTGAACCAGATTAATCTTGCCGGATAAAGTCGCTTCATCGAAATCCCTTGCATGCTCCATTGCTTTTCGACGGATCGGCTCAGAAAACATATCATACCCGAACGCCCGCTGATTTCTCTCCGAGAATGGTTCGAGGTAGATGATGGATGTATATATTTCTCTTTTACCGGTGGGTTTTACTGCATATTGAGGGAATCCTTCGTTGCGGATTTTCCGTTCATGAAGAGTTAACTGGTCGGGCGGAATTATTATTGCGTAACCGATACCCTGAATGCCGGGGAGGTTGCGTTCAATTTTTTGACGTGTTATGAAATTGCTCCATATTTCACGCGTTATCTCGTCAGCAGATTCAAAAAATGCTGATCCACTACTGAGTAATTGGGCATGTGAGCGAAGCCGGATTGAAATTCTGTCCTTGATTTCACCGCAAGCAAAATCAAATTCCTTTCTGGCGGTTGACTCCACTCCTCTTTTTACATATAAAGCGGCAGCGCATGTCAGGACAAGGCCTGCAATTAATAGTGCCAATGCAAGCCATATTTGTCTATTGTTATTCTGCCAGATGGAATACTTCTTTGGGCTGTTATGTCCGAAAGCTTGAGAGGAGGGTTCCCTCGATTGGATATTTTTTTGCTGAGGCATCATTGACTCCTATTATAATCCGGACCCTTTAAGCTGATAACCTTTTTCCCGGAATAATTTCAGGCAGGCATCCGCGACCATATTAAGATCATCGGCATCGATAAATTCTGCGAAAGATTTAGCTGTTGATATGTCCCCAGAATATCCTATCATGTCCAAAGCAGCACGATTGGCAAAGACTACTTTCATATCCTGTGTGACGATGATTGCTTCCTTGGCATTCTCTAGGACCAGACGATACTTCTCTTCTCTTTCACGCAACACCTCTGTTGTGCCCGAGAGCGCCTGAATACGACCGATATTCAATGACTTTGCCACTAACCGCGTCTGCACAAGAAGATCGGAGCGCATTTCGCGGTCGGTTCGCACCACAGTCCACCAGGTAAAGAGTGTCCCGGCAAAGAGAATGGCCAAGACCAGCACCTTTGCGTTCAGACGCCGGTTTTTTATGCCGTAGGATAGGGTAGCCTTTTTATTCCCCATGCGAGAGCCTCCTTCCGGATATTCTCGTCCACCTCCTGAAGGAGATATTGGCTGATGATTTAGCGGAACTGGAACCGGTAACGGTGCTTTATAAAATTTACTTATTGATTGTTAATAATATAATGATTCCGGTATCGTGTGTCAATGAAATATTATTTCTGTGACTTGTAATTCTCCGACTCCTGCCGGGGCATCCTTATAATCTTCTCCGGGCTTGATTTTATTGTGAGACTCACGCTTTAGACCGCTTTGTAATAGGCTGTGTGACGGGGCTTACAAAACCATTTCCATAGTCCGGAGATTTGTGTTAAAATAAGAAACCTTCATCCGGAAAATATTACCTGAAAAAAAACCGGTTGTGCCGTCTGCATGACCGATGAACCGATTGTAATGGACGTAAACAATGAGTAAATTACTCGTTTTTGTCGTTGACGACGATTCTAACATGAGAGAACTGATAACTCGCTGGATTGAGACAGACGGATATCGGGTGAGAGCCTTTGCGAATGGTATGGAATGTCTGGAGAAAATCGAAGAAGGTCCGGATGTGATCTGTCTGGATATTATGATGCCCGGCATGCATGGATTGGATGTTCTGGAGAAAATTCAACTGCTCGATGCTCAGTTACCCGTGATTATGGTAACGGGTAGTGATAGTATCGACGACGCCGTAACGGCAATGAGACTGGGGGCCTATGACTATATTACCAAGCCTATTGATCGTAATCGGCTGAGAACCACCCTGAAGAAAGCTATAGAAAGATATGTTATGGCCAGGGAGATCGGCCAGCTCCGCAGAGAGCTTGGCGATACTTATTCGTTCGATAATATCATTGGTAAATCCCCGGCCATGGTCAAAGTTTTTACGCAGATCGAGAAGGTCCTCAACAACAACATCAACATCTTCATTAACGGGGAAAGTGGGACGGGCAAGGAGCTTGTGGCCAGGGCCATTCACTATCACGGTGCGCGAAAGAAAGGGCCATTCGAGGCAGTCAATTGCGGTGCCATCCCGGAAACCCTTCAGGAAAGCGAGTTTTTCGGTCATCAAAAAGGGGCCTTTACCGGAGCGACGCAATCACAGACAGGTAAAATCGAGATGGCGGAAGGCGGCACTCTCTTTCTGGATGAGGTTGGGGAGATGACGCCGACCATGCAGATAAAACTGCTCCGTTTTCTTCAGGACAAGACCTTTGAACCCGTTGGAGGGCGAAACAAGATAAGCGTTGACGTCCGCATCATTTCCGCGACAAACAAGGACCTGGAAAAAGAAGTGGAAAAGGGGACATTTCGGGAAGACCTCTATTACAGGCTGGTGGTGTTTCCGATCACCCTTCCGCCGCTGCGGGAAAGAAAAGAAGATATTCCGGTCATGATCAATCATTTTCTCAGGAAATATGAAAAGGAGACGCAGAAAGAATTCCGCCTGATCGATCATCGGGCGATGGAGGCCATCATGGACTATGATTGGCCCGGCAACGTACGTGAGTTGGAAAGCGTGATCTACCGGGCTATGGTGATTTGTGATACGGATAAACTCAAGGTCTCCTGTCTTCCACATCAACTCACCCAAAAGATCAAGAACAGCTTGAGACCGGCAGAACAACCAGAATCAACAGAGCCGTCTGTTACGAATCTTGCTGAAGTTGAGAAAAGTCACATCCTCAAAATTCTTAAGAAAACTAACTGGAGGATAGATGGTTCCAAGGGAGCCGCATTCCTCCTCGGAATGCATCCGAACACCCTGAGAGGCCGCATGCAAAAACTGGGAATACGACTGCTGAAGAGCTCAGAATAGCATAAAACGATCAATCATTTTCCACAGCAATGAAAAAACGGGAGGATGAAGATGTTGATGTCGCCCGAATCGATATCGCAACGGTTGACCGGGCTGCGGGCTTTCTTTAACGCGGGAAAAACAAAAGAAATTGATTTTCGCATTGCCCAATTGAAAAAGCTCAAAGAAGGCATCCAGAAACACGAACCGGAAATCATGGCGTCTCTTTATGATGATCTGCGCAAGCCTCCTTTTGAATCCTACGCGAGTGAAATCGGCATTCTCTATACGGAAATCGATCATGTCATCCGTCATCTTCGGTCATGGGCGAGTCCCCGGCGTGTGGCGACACCCCTCATTCATTTTCTATCGCGAAGCCGGATTTATCACGAGCCTTACGGAGTTGTTTTGATCATCAGCCCCTGGAATTATCCTTTTCTGCTGGCCATGACTCCGCTCATCAGCGCGATTGCCGCGGGCAATTGTGTGCTGATCAAGCCTTCGGAGTTTTCTCCGTCCACATCGCAAACCATTGCCAACATGATCAGCGAATTATTTGATTCTGATTACATCACTGTTTTTCAGGGTGAAGCGGAAGCGACGCGAAAACTTCTGGAAGAACAATTCGATTATATATTGTTCACCGGGAGCACGGCCGTCGGCCGGAGTATTATGGCCGCGGCAGCCCGCCATCTCACGCCGGTGACGCTGGAACTCGGCGGCAAGAGTCCCTGCATCGTTCATGAGGATGCGGGTCTTAAGTACGGGATTAAAAGAATTGCCTGGGGGAAATTTTTAAATGCCGGTCAGACTTGCATCGCTCCGGATTATGTTCTGATTCACCGGAAAATCAAAGATGATTTTGTTGAAAAGATGATCAGGACTATTTTCTCAATTTACGGCGAAGATCCGATGAAGAGCCCAGACTACGCCAGAATCGTCAATGAAAGGCATTTTAACCGTCTAATCCATCTCATGAAAGGCGGACGGATTCTCTATGGCGGCAAATACCTGAGTAAGGATCTTTACCTATCGCCCACAATTATTGATCAGGTTTCTCCGGATGAGCCCCTGATGCAGGAGGAAATTTTCGGTCCTCTGCTTCCCTTGATCGAATATGACGATATTGACGAGGCGATTGCGTTTGTCAATCAGCGGCCTCAACCTTTGGCTCTTTATTGCTTTTCGGAAAGCAGGGCCATTCAGGACAAGGTTCTGCGCGAAACATCTTCCGGTGGCGGCTGCATCAATGACACGATCTCGCATATCGGCAGTCAGGAACTTCCTTTTGGCGGAGTCGGGGATAGCGGCATGGGTGCTTACCACGGCAAGACCGGTTTTGATACGTTTACGCACCGGCGCGGCATTCTTTTTCGTTCAAATCTGGTGGATATGCCATTGCGTTATCCGCCTTACCGTGACAGAGTGTCTCTGCTGGAATTTATTTTCAGATTTATCAGATAAAAAATTTATAGAAAAACGAAGAAGTAATTAACGTAAAATACGGAGGTGCTCTATGGCAGAAAAAACAATGATTAAATTAGGCAAGGCCGTGAAAAATTTTACTTTGCAGGATCAATTCGGGCAAAACTTTGTCCTTTCCCAAATGAAGGGTCACCGTGTGCTGTTGTCTTTTCATCCGCTGGCGTGGACGCCGGTCTGTACGAAGCAGATGCAATCGCTGGAGAAAAATAAAAAAGTATTCGACACGCTCAATACAATAGCGGCTGGCTTGAGCGTGGACAGCGTTCCTTCCAAAGCGGCCTGGGCCAAAGCAATTAAAGTGAAAAATACAAGGCTTCTGGCAGATTTCTGGCCTCACGGGAATGTGGCCCAAAGCCTCGGCCTTTTCAGAGAACGGGATGGCATATCGCAACGGGCCAATGTAATTCTCGACGAGACGGGAAAGGTTTGTTTTGTGAAAGTCTATCCCATCGCCCAGTTGCCGGATATTAAAGAAATAATCGCTTTTCTGAAAAATTGATAAGTTAGAAAGAGCCCTGTCTTTGGTGCAGCCATTCTGGAATGGTACCGGTTTTTTTTGCTTTTTTTTTGGATAAATATTCCTTTGACACGCACGGGTCTTACTCATATACTCCCGCGGTCAAATACAAATTAAGGAGAAAATAATGATTACACTCATTGCGACTTTAAAAGTCAAAGACGGAAAAATGGAAGAGGCTGTCGAGGTTTTGAAAGAGATTGTGCCGAAAGTGAAGGCCACCGAACCGGGCTGTCTGGAATATATTCCGCACACCGTACGCGGCGATGAGAAGACAATTATTTTTTATGAAAAATACAGCGACAAGGATGCGCTGAAACTGCATTCCGCCAACTTGATGAAAAATATGGAAACGCTTTTTCCCCTGCTGGAACCGGGCATGGATGTCAAAACATGCTTTGAGATCATCCGCTAATCCGGTTTCCATTCACAGCAGACGTTATCTCCTCATAGACGTGACGACGGCACTTCGGAGTATCAATGGATGTAAGACGAACGATCAACGCACTCAAAGACGTGAACCTTGCCAAAATGTTTACGACCATCGCCCGCCTTTTGTATTTCCGCTTGACCTGGACCAGACGCAATCTGGATTATCTGCCCGCCGGTCTGGGGCCAAAGTTTGTCAGCGCCCGACAGGCGGCGAAAATGATTCCTGACGGAGCAACGCTGACCATAGGCGGTTTTGCCGCCACGGCCCGTGCTTCCATCTTTTACTGGGCATTGCGCGACGCGTTTGAACGCACCGGCCATCCCCGCAATCTGACCGTGATCGGCGCCTGCCCGCAGGGCGGTCGCGGCAAGACACCGGGAATGATCGAGGAACTTGATGCGCCGGGAATCATTACCCGCTATATCGTCGGGCATGGAGAAACCGCCAATGCGCTTATGCAACTGGCTGATGATGGCGCACTCGAGCTTCATACGATGTCACAGGGAACGTTGGCGTTTTTGATCGAGGCTCAGGCCCGGGGGCTTTTTTCCATTCAAACATCCATCGGGTCGGGCACTTTTCTTGATCCCGCTGTGGGAAACGGTTCCGCCGTTTCTCCCGGAGCAAAGGATAATTTCATCAAGAAAAAAGACGGGGAGCTGGAATATCGCATCCCACCCATTGATCGGGCGCTTTTTCTGGCGCCTTATGCCGACCAGGAAGGCAACATCTATTTTAAAGATGCGGCTCTGATTCTGGATTACAAAGACGCGGCCGCCGCCGCACGCCGCAATGGCGGCAAAGTGATTATTTCAGTAGCCAAAATTATTCCCGGGGACAACTCGCAGATTACCATACCGGCGGATCAGGTCGATGCAATCGTGGTCAACCCCCGCAATGAACAGGTCGGCGGAATTTTTCAAACGCATTTCATGCCGCATTTTACGGCCAGATCGTCTGACGTTGACCACGAAGCCGTCAAACTCATGAAGCTCATCAACACTTTTATAGACATTACTCCTTATCGCGGGAAGGTTGCCGATATTCTCGCGCGCCTGTGCGCCGATATCTTCGTGAAGACCACCAGGCCGGGGGCAATCGTGAATATCGGGATAGGGATTGGCGAGGAAGTTGCCCGCATGCTTTATGAATTCGGGCTTTATAAGGACATTACCTTTACCTCTGAAGGCGGGGCCTATGGCGGTCTCCCGGCGTCAGGCGTTTATTTCGGAGCGGCCATCAGTCCCCGGAAAATTCTGAGTACGGCAGAGATGTTTCATCTTTACGAAGAAAAACTTCAAACCTGTGTGCTCGGTTTTCTGCAGGTGGATTCAGCAGGCAATGTCAACGTGTCCCATCGCGGTCCGAAGATCATTGATTTCGTCGGGCCGGGCGGCTTTACCGATATCGTTGAATATGCCCGGACCATTATCTTCGTAGGGAACTGGATGGACGAAGCCCGTTACGGTTTCAAAAACGGTCGAGTCAGCATCAAAAAGCCGGGCGTACCGAAATTTGTTGATAAGGTGGACAAAATAACCTTCAATGCTCAGGGAGCGCTGAAAGCGGGCAAACTGGTACTTTACGTCACGACAGTCGGCGTCTTTAAGTTAACGGAGGCAGGCCTTGAGCTTATCCAGATTATGCCCGGGATTGATATCGAAAAGGACATCGTGAAAAATAGCAGCGCGCGTTTCATTATTCCAGAGCACCCGATTCCGGAAGTTACCCCGGAGATTGTCAGCGGCAAAGGATTTGAACTCCGGTTCCATAAAAAGGACCTCTGTTAAGTCTGCGGGCGCGAAAAAAAATCGGACATTTTCCTAAAAAATGTCCGATTAATCTGTTTTATCATTTCGCTTAAGCCAATTACTGGCCGGCATTTTTGACTTCGGGTGCGGCGGCTTTTACGGAATCTTTGACTTCCGTACCAGCGCTTTTAACATCAACGACTGTTTCTTTTACGGTTTCCTTCGCTTCTATGCCTGCGCTTTTGACATCAGCAGCAACTTCTTTCGTTGCTTTTTTGACGTCTTTTTTAACTTGCTTTACTTTCGCGGTCACTTTTTTTGCCGCTTCTTTTGCTTTCAATTCAGCTTCGGCTTTCAGCGCATCCGCTTTTGCTTTTAATTCCTCTTCAGCCTGCTTCGCTTCAGCTTGCGCTTTCAATTCAGCTTCGGCTTTTATCGCGTCAGCTTTTGCTTTCAATTCAGCCGCGGCTTTTTGCAAGTTTGCAGAGTCTTCTTCAATTTTACTGCAACCCGTAATGGCCAAAGAGAAAGACGTGATCAGGAACATAGAAATGAAAATGGCAAATATTTTTCGCATCAACTGTGAACCTCCTTTCAAGAATTCAGGACCCTGGACTCCTGTCCCAAGCCTTTGTATCGTTGGCAAGCTATACGCGGCGAGGAGGTTTGTCAAGGATCAAAAATCATGCGTTTAAATCAGGATTTTTTGTATATCTTTTCCCGGGATGTCCGTTGATGATGAGCAAATATAAGAAAGTAAAAAAAATCCCCCTGGCAATTTTCCTTGCCAAGGGGATCGAGATCTATGTTCTTAATATTTTAACGTCTGTCTCTGTTTCCCGACGGCCGTCTGTCGTTTCTCCCGGAGTGTCTGGAATCACCGGGGGCTCTTTCTCTGCGCTGTACAACCGATTTCGTCACTGTTTTCCGCGTCTCACTTCTATATTGCGGGGCGGAACTTTTATGTTTCATTTCCCGAACACCATACCTTTGTTTTTCCCAGTACCTGTCTTTCTGCCATACATTCCAGTTCCGTTGAATGTCCTGATGATTAGTCCGTTGGGGTTGCCACCGGTATCCTTTCCAGGATTGATTTCTGTAGTTATGCCTCCAATCCGAAGGAATACTTCTGTGGAAAGACGGGGGATTGGGATAATAAGCCCATCCTCGGTCATGGTGCTGTGAACGATACCAGCGATTGTTCCACGGACGCCACCACCAGCCCCCGTAGAAAAATATATCTTCACGAGCGTCGGGGACAACATAAACATCGGTCTCCGGTATCACCACCAGCTGAGGTGAAAACGGGAAAAATATCGGCGGCGGCAAAGGAATATTTACATGTACCCTTACATCGGCCATGGCCGAAACCGGCATCAATACCACCAGGACTAATAAGAAGGTTTTAACCATTAACTTTTTCATTTTATTTTTTACTCCTCCGTTCAATTTCTTAATAAGGTTGACTCAATAATATTTCTTAAACCAAACAAACCACTCTCACCCCAATGAAGGTCCCTAGAAACAACCGCCCGGACCATGAGGCCCTCTTTTACCGCCGCGCGGGCCGAATCCTGATTTTTTGTTCCAGCCGGAGGTTGCCAGTTTTTCCTTCTGGTCCTTCGTCAACACCTTGTTAATTTCAAATCGGTAGACTGTCTTCTTATCTTCCAGTTGATTACGCAAAGCCCTTACTTCTTTTTGCTTGACCGTGATTTTATTTCTGTCGGGAGTTGCCTCCAGCCAGAGTTTGCGTAACTCCACCGATGTGTCGAACATCTTTTCTCTTAACGGACGGACATCCTTAATGTGAGCCTCACGAAGCGATTCAATCCTTGCTTTTTGCTCAGCGGAAAGATTTAATTTATTCAAACCGGCCAATCCGTAATACCCGCCACAACGATCTCCTGCCTGATATCCCCTTCCTGCCATTCGGCCTTCACGAGGACCAAAGGCATTAGCCGGCATTGTTAAAAGAATGCTCAGCCCGATCGCCGCTAACGCTAATACTAATTTTTTCATAACTTGTCTCCTTGTGAGTTATTTTTCATTTGTTATGATTAATAGCAATGCTCGTGCCACTTGCCGAACGACTATATAATTAGCTGTTATTATTTGTTTATTTATTGTTTTGTGGAAAAGAAGAGCAAGTTCATCAAAAGATTATGCATAATATTTACACAATTCAGCCGGCCAACTGCATAAAAATTATACACTCGAGACCGATATGTAAATTCTGGAAATCCCCGCATCGATGGAATTGCCGGCCTTCAAGGTTCCGGCGTCGTTTTTCTCAGCGGCATTACCGATAATCGCCAGGGGGAGCAGGGATGAAAAAGTCTTGCATAACCAGTCGGCAAATGAGTCATTTTACTCAAGCCGGTATTCTTTTTTCGATTTGATTTTTTTCTCTCTCGAACGGATGTAAAATGATAAAGAGATTGGCGGGTGGTTTTACATTAAAGAAAATTAATTTAAATCCTGCATCGAAGAAACGTGGTCGCGAAGAGGTTTTAAGGAAATCTCCGTTCCGCTTTCACCGTTAGCGGCATAATCAAACGGATTATCCAGATCCCGGATAAGAAAAACCATATAGGTGATCAGGAAGGTCACAAGTAATGTGAAAAAGAGTGATGCGTAGAATGGTTCAATTTTCATAACGATCAGACCGACTGCGGTCAGAAACCCCATCGCTTCCACAATCGCGTAAGCTGAACCGATAAAATCGGTGTCTCTTACCGTATCAATTCTCATGATCATTTTTCTGACGATATGCTGTTCGTTCTTCATTTTTACAATATAGGGAGCGGCAACACCTTCTTTATCAAGTTCGATAAAAAAATCATTCATCGCGCTGATTTTATCCAGCATCGATTTTGTTCTTTCTTTTCTGTGGAACCAATCCATCAAAAAATTAGTAAATGATTTTTGAAATTCCATAAACTGATGGGCAGCGGCGGAGTTTCTGCCCTTGTAGATAGTGAAAGCATCGTCAAATAATGATTTCAAGGACGCCGTAAGTTCAGTGGGAATTTTTTCGCTTTCCTTGTAATCGGAAAGCACGCCGGTAATAAGAAATCCAATCAGGAATATTGTGCCCGCTACCAGACTGGTAAACAGAGCATTCAGTTCCATGACCTCAAATCCGAATTTATGGGACAGAAATTTCAGGAAAGCGACTAAAATCATCACCGGCATGACTTTGAAAGCTACAGACCATTTCTGCCAAATTATTTTTGTGGATGTATTGATTATTTCTTGTTGTTTCATGAATTAGAATAATATCCGTTGTGCAGAGTAATCCCTTCTTTTTCCGAAAGTGACCATATAAGGACTAAGCATATGTGTCAATGCAATATTTTTTTGACAATTATTCAAATCGCAAGGCATCGATAGGATTCAAAAGAGAAGCTTTGTAGGCCGGATAGAAACCGAAAAATATGCCCACCAGACCGGAAAAGCTGAATGAAAGCAGCACCGAAAAAAATGATACTACGGAAGGGATTTCAAAAACCGTAGAGAGGATGAAGGAACCGCCGCTTCCGATGATGATTCCCGCAATGCCTCCGAGCATGGATAGGGTCAGGGCTTCAATAATAAACTGAATGCGAATGTCCCATGTTTTTGCGCCGACGGCCATGCGAATACCGATTTCCCGTGTTCTTTCCGTCACGGAAACAAGCATAATGTTCATGATGCCGATGCCGCCGACCAGCAGCGATACAGAGGCTATGGCTCCCAGCAGCAGGGCGAAGATGTTTGCGGTCTGTTCCGCCATATTCAAAACCTGCGTCAAATTCATGACAGTGAAATCATCTTCTTTATTGGGACCGATACGGTGTCGTTGGCGCAGCAGATTTGTAATCTGCTTTTCCGCGATGGTCAGCTCTTCGGTGCTTTTCGCCTTGACCATGATCGACCGCACCATTCCGGGGACGGTTCTGCCGAAGACTTTTTTCTGAGCGGTGCTCAACGGAATGATAATCGTATCGTCCTGATCCTGCCCGCCCAGAGACTGTCCTTTCGACTCCAGAACGCCGATAACCGTGAAGGGAATTTTTTTTATCCTGATGATCTGACCGATAGGATCTATGCTTCCGAAAAGATTATCCACGACGGTCTGTCCCAGAAGGCAGACTTTTGTGGCGCTGCGGACGTCCTGTTCGTTCATATTCCGTCCCGCCGTTAAACCGCAATCCTTGATTTCCAGAATACCCGGCGTCGTTCCCTGAATGCCGGTTGACCAGTTCTGATTTCCGTACACCGCCTGCGCCGTACCGTATTGCATCGGAGCCACGGCAGCCACGGCGGAACATTCTCTCTCGATGGCCTCCGCGTCGGCTGTTGTTAATGTGGACTGGCTGCCTCCTCCCATCCTGACGCCGCCCTGCGAGGAACTGCCCGGCATGACGATGATCAAGTTGCTGCCGATACTGGAGATTTGTGCGGAAACTTTCCGGCTGACACCCGTGCCGACAGCCAGCATGATAATCACGGCGCTGACGCCGATAATGATACCCAGCATGGTCAGGGCCGAACGCATTTTGTTGACCCATAATGCCCTGAGCGCGATTTTGAGAGTGGAAAGGACACTGATCATGATTTTTTCACCTCTTCATCGCTGACGATATGTCCGTCCACAAACCGGATGGAACGCTTGCTGAAAGTGGCAATATCCGGTTCATGCGTAACCAGAATAATCGTCGTTCCGGAATTGCGGTTCAACTGCACCAGAAGCTCCATGATCTCGATGCTTGTTTTTGTGTCAAGGTTTCCCGTCGGTTCGTCGGCCATCAGAATCGGAGCTTCATTGACCAGAGCGCGGGCAATCGCCACCCGCTGTTGCTGACCGCCGGAGAGTTGATTGGGGTGGTGATATTCCCTTCCTTCAAGGCCAAGCATTTTTAATGCGGCAAGAGATTTCTTTTTTCTTTCGACGGATGGAACATGATTATAAAGAAGGGGGAGTTCCACATTTTCCAGAGCCGATGTCCGGGAAAGCAGGTTGAATCCCTGAAAGACAAAACCGATCTTGCGGTTGCGAATGGCCGCCAGTTCATCGCGTGACAAGCCGCTGATTTGCTGACCATCCAGCGTATATTCGCCGGCCGTCGGCTGATCGAGACAACCGATGATATTCATGAAAGTGGATTTGCCGGAACCCGATGGTCCCATGATGGCGACAAACTCACCCTTTTCAATCCTGACAGAAACATTTTCCAGCGCGCGCACACCTTCGTCCCCGACATCATAGGTTTTGACGAGCTGCCTGGTTTCGATGAGAGCCATTACATAAACCTCGGGGGCGGACGCTGGGTGCTGCTGTTTCCTGTTTTATTGTTCAGATTGTCCGTGATAACTTCCTGGCCTGCTTTGAGCTGTCCTGAACTTATCTCCGTGTAACGACCGTCGCTGAGTCCGGTTGTTATCTGAACAGATCTGGGTTTGTCCTGTTCCAGAATCCAGACTTTTGTTCCTTTCATTTCCCGTTGTTCTGTCCTTATTCCTTTCCCGTCCTTCGTTTCTGCAGGCTTGAAGCGCAGGGCGGCATTGGGAACCCGCAAAACATCGGCACGTGTTTCAATAGTGATGGAAACATTGGCGGTCATTCCGGGTTTTAATTTTAATTGGGGATTATCCACTTTGACAATGACATCATAGGTCACAACGTTAGACACCGTGGTTGGCGCATTGCGCACCTCGGAAACTTTTCCGGCAAAAACCATATCCGGATAGGCGTCAACCGTAAACGAGACTTCCTGTCCTGTCTGCACTTTACCGATGTCCGCTTCGTCCACACTGGTGTTGATCTGCATTTTGGTCAGGTCCTGGGCGATGCTGAAGAGGGTCGGGGTCTGAAAGCTGGCGGCCACGGTCTGTCCCACATCGACGTTACGGGAAATAACCGTTCCGTTCACCGGAGAAATGATGTTTGCATACTGAAGATTTGTTTCTACTATTTTCAACGCGGCCCGCGCCTGCTCGACCTGTGCCTGCGTTACTTTCTGCTGGGCTAACACGGAATGCAGGGTCGTCTCCGCCGTGTCCAGATCGCTTCTGGCGATGAAATTCTGGGCAAAAAGTTCCTGGTTCCGCTCATAAGTTCGCCGGGCATCCACAACGGCAACTTTCGCCTTTTCCACATTGGCCTGAGCCGACATCAGATTGGCTCTGGCCTGATCAACCTGTCCCTGAAAGGTGGAGGGATCGATCTGGGCGAGCAGCTGACCTTTTTTCACCGGCGAATTGAAATCAACAAAGAGTTTTTGGATGGTTCCGGATACCTGCGTGCCGACGGAAACCGTTGTGACAGCGTTCACGGTGCCGGTCGCCGTAACGTCGGATTTAATCTCACCGCGGGTAACTTTTTCTGTTTTATAGGTGCTTTTTTTCCCGTTACTGTTGAAATAGAGGACTAGTCCGGCTATCAGCGCGACGAAGATGACCGCTACAATGATAATTATTTTCTTCATGGCTTTACTCCTATGGATTTTTCCAGCATGGCCTGTGCAATCTTGTAATTATAAAGCGCCGTATTCAGATTGGCTCTGGCGTTATTGAGAGATATTGTGGCATCGGCGACCTCAATGGGATTGCCGACGCCGCTCCGATAACGTCCTGACGCCAAATCGTAATTTTCATGAGCCTGGACCACCGTCATTTCAGCCATGGCAATTTGTTCCGCGGTATCCTGAACATTCAGATAGGCCTGCTCGACATCCAGACGGATAGACTGGCGGATGGCATCTTCATTGGCTTTCATTATGGCCAGATTGGCTTCGGCTTCATCAATCTGATATTTGGTCGAGAACCCGGAAAAAAGCGGAAGACTGAGCGCTGCGCCGGCGTTCCAGCCGCGACCCAGCGGAAAATCATGACCGGAAAACCCATAGCCGGCGCTGCCCGACAGGATGGGATAATAATCCTTCCGCGTAAGTTCAATTGAACGCTCCGCCGCTTCTCGCTTAGCCATGATGGAACTGAGATCAGGACGGCCGGCATAAGCTTTTTTCAATACATCATTTAATTCCCACTCGACTTTCTGGAAAGCAAGATTATCGATGATCGCAAAATCAGAGTTTTCAGGAACGCCCATGACATCTTTCAAGGTGATCATCGCGGCGCGAACGGCATTCTCCGCTTTTAATACGCTCAGCCTGGCGTTGCCGAAATCAACTTCCGCCTTGGTCACATCGAATTTCGGTTTGGTGCCGATGCGAAAAAAAGCATTGGCCTGATCCAGATGCTGCTGAAACTGGCTCATGGTGTCAGTGGCCACAGCGCGGTTGCGTTGAGTCTGCAGCAGATTGTAATACGCTTTTTTCACATTCAATATGATTTGTGTTTTGACATCTTCATAGTCGGCGCGCGAGGCGGCAACATTCAAATCCTGAATGGCCACACTGGTTGATGTCTTGCCGAAATCAAAAAGAGTCACGCCAAGGTTGATCCCCGTTGAATATTGATCATAGGCATCGATGGTCTCGCCAGGCGGCGTGGTTGGACCGATCCTGTTATAGCTGGTCGACAAATCGACCTGCGGATAATATTTGGACCTGGCCTGTCCGATACGGCTTTCACTGGCGCTGATGCTTCCGGCTGCAGCCCGGAGAGTCGGATGCTTCTCCAGGGCGACGGCAATACACTGATTAAGGTCATACGAAACAGTGTCACCACCCGGTTCTGCAGCCCATGCCGCAAAAGAAATCCATACTATGAAAGTAATCATCCATATTATTTTTTGCATTTTATCATCCTGGATAATTTCTTCTCTTTCACAATTCCCTGTAATGAAAAAGAAGTGATGTGTCGGGTCAGTTCTTCGATCTGTTCCGGACCGAACAACTCTCCCGGATATACTCTGGTGATAATCGGATGGGAGTGCCGGAAATAAAGACATTGACCGACAATGCTCATTGAACAAAGCCGCACGATCCTGTCCCGGGAGTTGCTGCCCATAATGTCAGCGACAATTTCAGTCAGAAGCTGCAAGGAAGGACGGATCGTTTCCTTAACCAGAATGTCCAGAGCCCAGGTTGGTTCGGTAAATTCACGCGCCAGAAGCTTGCCGAACCAGGCGGGATGGCCGTCATTCATAATTCTGGACAGGAATGTCCGAATATAAATTTGCAGTTTTTCCTCCGGCTTCTGCTTTTTTTTAATGCCGAGATCCGGCGGATAAGCCTGAAAGATGATCTCCTGATAACGCTTCAGCACAGCCAGATACAAACCCTTCTTGTCGCCGAAATGATAATTGACGGCCGCCACATTGGCACCGGCGTGGTTGCAAATATCTCTGACCGTTGCCTGCTGATAACCTTCCTCGGCAAAGATTCTGCCTGCTGATTCAATGATCGCCGAGCGCGTTTTTGAAATTGTTTTTTTGTTTTCCATGATTATATTTCAAACAACCGTTTTAAACAACCGTATGAATATTTTTTTACTTTGTCAAGTATTTTTCGGTCAGCAAGCGCTTGCTCTTTTAACTTTTCCATTTTTGACATTACGAATCAGTTGTCATATATATTTACTGTTGATAACATAAGTTGTCCATTAAACCCTGAAAAAAGCCATAATGTCCAAGCGAACGGAGATCCCTACGTGCAGTTCAGCAAGATACTACGATCTGTTTCAGCGCTGGCGGTAATCGCTGCCGCGGTGTATTTTTTCTTTCTGCAATTTAAAGACAACGCTGATGCAATCGGCGCCTATGATTTCAGCATCAACCCCGGGTTCATTTTTCTGTCGATCATTTTCGGCGGTTGCGCCCTGCTCATCGGACCTCTTGTCTGGCGAATTTTCGTCAATGCCTGCCTGGAGAAGAAATTGAATTATTCCGAAAGTTTCGCTCTCTACTGCACGTCCGCCATGTTTAAGTATATTCCGGGCAAGATCTGGACTTATGCGGCACAGATAGCGCTGATGTCATCCAAGGAAATCTCCAAAGTTGTTCTGCTATACATCAATATGGTCAGCTTTATCTGTTTGTTTTTCGTGGCGGCAGTATTTTCTTTGTACTATTATCTTTTTTATATTAAAGAATTCCCACTGGTTATTTCTCTGCTGATTTTTATTCTGTTCATTATCGCGGATATTATTTTTATCATCGGGAACAACACTATCATGAATTATCTGATATCTCCGATGAACCGATTATTCAAAGTGGACGTGAGACCCATTAAAATCAAAAATATCTTATTTGTTTATACGCAGTTGCTCTATGGCGCAGCCTTAATATTTTTGGGCATGGCCATGTACTTTCTCGCCAGGGGAATCAATATCAATTTACCCTTTACCCATATCATTGCCGTTATGGCGACGATTGCCACATCCTTGATTCTTGGCCTGATGGCTTTTTTCAGCATGGGCGGACTTGGCGTCCGGGAAGGGGTCATGTTCGTCATGCTGCAACAATTTTCCAATGTCCAAGCCGCTTTGATTCTGCCGGTCGTGGCGCGGGCACTAAACATTGTTGTCGAGCTTCTAATGGGGTTGCTGGGAATCCTGATCGGCATGAAATATCATTACTTTCCCCAGTGGGAAAAGCATCGGCAAAATGATATTCTTGAAAAAGAAACTCAAACTGAGACCCTATAAACATAATAAGGAATACGTTGGTGGGACTGATACAATTATTCATCAAAGATCCGGCGGCTTTTGCAATCCTGGCGATTTTGCTTTTATATTCGGTGATATTTCATGAACTGGCGCACGGCTGGGTTGCCTACAAGATGGGCGATCCGACGGCCAAGCAGCTCGGGCGGCTCACCCTAAATCCGATCAGGCATCTTGATCCCCTGGGAACCCTCTTGCTTTTCCTCGTCGGATTTGGCTGGGCAAAACCGGTGCCCGTAAATTTGGCAAACATCCCTCTTCGCAACCGGCGCAAAGGGATGTTTCTGGTCTCTTCCGCGGGCGTTACAGTCAACATGATCTGCGCCTTTGTCGCGTTTTTACTAGGGCGTGTTTTATCGCCCGAATCGGGAAGTATGCTGGAGCAGATTCTCTATTTATTCGCACGAATTAATATTGTGCTGGCCGCATTCAATCTGATTCCCATTCCACCGCTTGACGGTTCAAAAATTCTGATGGGTTTTGCCCCGGCCTCGGTAAACAGAGCTCTTACGCAAATTGAACCTTACGGTTTTTTTATTGTTATTGGTCTGCTTTTGCTGGGATTTCTCAATCCGGTTGTTAATTTTTTTCAAGTCGTCATTTTAACGGTGATCCGTGTATTGCTTCCGTGACCCGTTGAAACATTTAAAAGCAAAGGAGGGATAAATATGACATTTCAAGATTTATTAAAAAAAAGAAGGTCCATTCGCGATTTTCAGGAAAAGGCAGTGCCGATGAACGTTGTGGAGGAAATCCTTCAGGAATCGACACTCGCTCCCTCGGCAAGCAACAACCAGCCCTGCCGGTTTTCCATCGTTCATTGCAAAAAAACCATTAAAGCGCTCTCCGACGAAAGCAAGGCAAATCTTCTTGCGGATTTTGCCAGAAACAAGTCATCACTCAATCCGGCCTACGTTGATACGCTCAAAGATGAAAACTTCAATGTTTTCTACAATGCGCCCTGCGTCATTTACCTGATCGGTTCGACAAGTGTGGGATCGCTGGATTATGACGGTGCGCTGGCGGCAAGCTACATCATGTTTGCCGCCGTTGAGCGGGGGCTGGGAACCTGCTGGGTCCACCTGGGTTCATACATACGAGAGCCCCGATTAAAAGCTCTGCTGGGAATTCCCGACGGCTGCCGGATTATTGCGCCGGTCATTATCGGTTATCCGAAGGAGATTCCTGCGGCATCCGAAAGACACGCTCCTCAGATTCTGAGGGTGATCAGCTGAACAAAGATGTCTTGACGCAGCTATCCTTCCCGCGCATCCGGCATTCGCCGGTCCGGGAGTCCGGCAATGACACAACGTAATAATATTCAGCGTTCATGAAAGAAGATTGGCTATTATTTTTAATCCGGCGACGGAATTTGAGGGAAAGTGGAATCGGATGATTCTTCTTCCCGCAGCGGTCAGTGCCTGCCAGTCGCCCCGGGCCTGTGCGGCCTGGAGGGTTCCAAAGGTGAGAGAAGATTTTTCTTCGCCGATGTTGTCGGGAATATTCAAATCCTGCGCGACATCCTGCGTCAATTGAATAAACGAACCTTTTCCGGAATCACCCTTATGCAGCTGGCCGGTAGAATGCAAATATCGCGGTCCATAACCGGATGTGACCGGCAGAGCATATTTCTGCGAAATCACGTTGCACAGATTGCCCGCCGCCACGTCCGTTTCCGGTGACGGACTTAAAAAATTCTGCACACAGACATACCCTCCGGCCGCCGTCTGTTTCAAAAAATTATTTAAAACTTCCGCCGGTGTCGCGCCGTTGATGTTTCCGAAAATATATCCCTGCGTGAAGGCCAGAACCGGTTTCTGGTCTGTCAAATCCTTGTTCTCAGCGCAGTCGGCAATAATGGCGCGGGTATATTGCTTTGTCGCTTCCACATCCGGTTGATCGAAGGGATTAACCCCCATGAAATGAGCAGAAACGGCAGTAGCCATTTCCCAGATAAACATTTGCGATCCGAGATCATCATCTTCATTAACTTCAATGTCGATAAAGGGATGCCCGGTCTTCATCAGGATTTTTATTTGTGCAGGATCTGTTTCGTTTTTATTTCGAAAAATAATAAAAACCCGGTCTTTCCCATACTCTGAAGCATCGGAAAACTTTTCATCCAGAACAGGGAGGATACCCTTGCCTTCTTTACCGGTGCTTTCCGCAATCAGTTGTTCCAGCCAATCACCAAAAGGTTTCCAGCGCGGCGGCAGGACAAACGTCAGTTTGTCGCGTCCCCTGTAGGCTAGCGTTCCTAAAGCCGCGCCCAGAGCCGCGCCCGCGCTCATGAGAATTTCCATGTTTAATGATACTTTTTGCAGCAATTTTTTTACATCAACACCGATCAATGCGGCGGGAACGATTCCGGTAAGCGACAGCGCCGAATAGCGTCCGCCGATATCAGGATTGTTGAGAAAGATATGATGTGCGGAAATGTTCTTCGCCGTTTTTATCAGGGGGCTTCCCTCGTCGGTAATAAAAATAAATTGACGCCCCGCTTCTTTACCGGAATTTTTCAGGCACAGATTATAAAAATATTTAAAAAGCGAAGTCACTTCCAGGGTGGAACCTGATTTTGATGAAACAAAAAACAAGGTTTTTCCAAGATTCAAGCGTTGTACGACCTGAGAAATAAAAACGGGATCCGTGGTGTCTATGATGTGCAATCGGGGATAATCCGGTGCACTGCCGAATATTTTACTGAATACGTCCGCCGCCAGAGAAGAGCCGCCTATTCCCAGCAAAACCGCATCATCAATGTTCTTTGCGGTTAACGGTTCAAGGACGGAGTGAATATCATGCAACTTGCTCAACGTCTCTGCCGGAGCGTCAAGCCAGCCCAACCGGTTGACAATTTCATCGGGTTTCGATTTCCAAAGCGTGTAATCTTTCGCACGAACGCGTTCAATAAGATTTTCCCGACGCATTTTCTCCAGGGCGCCGTTGACAGCGCTTTGATAGTCTCCCAGAGAATAATCAATACGTGGTTCGGTCATGACGTTCTCCGTCAGGAGCGATGAAGCAAATCGTTCGCCGCTTCAATAATTTTTTCGACGGTGAAGCCGAATTTTTCATAAAGGACCGGGCCGGGGGCCGAAGCTCCGAATGTTTCCATGCCGATGATTTTTCCCGAAAGTCCCACGTAATGTTCCCATCCCAGTTTGATGCCTGCTTCCACGGCAATGCGGGCGGAGAGCTGCGGCGGAAGAACCTTATCGCGGTATTCACGCGGCTGACGGTCGAATATTTCCCAACTGGGCATGGAAACAACTCTGATCTTCGTGCCGTTTTCCGCCAGTTTGCGGGCGGCAGCCAGTGTCAGAGGAACTTCCGAACCGGTGGCAATAAGAATCAAATCAGGATCGGCCGCCGATTCCCACAGAATATATCCGCCGTTTCTTGCGCCGGCTGCAGGAGCGCAGACGCTTCGATCCAGAACGGGAAGATTCTGACGGCTGAAGATCAGTGTCGTCGGACCTTGCGTATTCTTCACCGCAATGCGCCAGGCTTCCACCGTTTCATTAGCATCGGCCGGCCGGATAACCGTCATAT
>CAZIJZ010000023.1:0-4131 GCA_964539765.1 uncultured Smithella sp. | reverse complement strand
ATGCGCCAGGCTTCCACCGTTTCATTAGCATCGGCCGGCCGGATAACCGTCATATTCGGCACCTGTCTCAGATTCATAATCTGTTCCACCGGCTGATGAGTCGGGCCGTCTTCTCCCACGCCGATACTGTCGTGGGTGAAAACAAAAACGGTACGTAATCCCATCAAAGCGGCCAGACGCATCGGCGGGCGCATATAATCGGCAAAGGTAAGAAAGGTTGCCGTATAGGGAATCATTCCGCCGTGCAGGGCCATGCCCACGGCAATCGAGCCCATGGCGTGTTCCCGCACGCCGTAATGAATGTTGCGGCCGGTATAGTCCCATGAACCGCCTACCATGCCATGTAAACCTTCTTTGGAAAACTGAGGACTTTGAAAATCACCCAGGCCTTTGAGCCAGGTGAAGGTGGACGGGTTGAGATCAGCCGAGCCGCCGGTCAGTTCGGGAACTTTCGCGGCAATCGCCTGCATGATGATTTCGCCAGCCTTGCGTGTGGCAACATCTTTGGAGCCGCCGGGGAATTCATTCAAGGCCGATTCCCAATCCTCAGGCAAGTCGCCTTTCATGACGCGTTCAAATTCTGCGGCCCGGGCCGGTTCTTTTTGTCTGAAGTCGTTGAAAGCGTCCCGCCATTGTTTTTCTGCTTTTTTACCGCGGGAAAGAGCTTTGCGGAAAAATTTATAAACATCCCCGGAAACAGAAAAAGGAGAGTCAGCCAGCCAGCACAGCGCTTCTTTGGTCTTCTTTAATTCATCCGCACCCAGCGGAGAGCCGTGAGCGTCGCAACTTCCCTGTTTGCAGGGAGCGCCGTAACCGATGGTCGACGCAATACAAATCAGCGACGGTTTTTCGGTCTCACGTTTTGCTTTTTTGATGGCGCGGTCGATGGCGGCAATGTCGTTGCCGTCGGTGACTTTCTGCACCTGCCAGCCGTAGGCCTTGAATCGCTGTTCGGTATTTTCCGTGCACGAAAGCGCGGCAGAGCCGGCCAGCGTCACTCTATTGTCGTCGTAAAGGATGATTAGTTTTCCCAGACGCAGATGTCCGGCCAGCGAACAGGCTTCGGCAACCACACCCTCCATCATATCGCCGTCTCCGGCCATGATGTATGTGAAGTGATTAACTAAATTCTCTCCTTCTTTATTGAATCGTGCCGCCAGATGAGCCTCTGCAATCGCCATGCCCACCGCGTTGGCCAGTCCCTGACCAAGAGGCCCGGTCGTTACTTCTACGCCGGGAACATGTTTATACTCCGGATGTCCCGGAGTGCGGCTGCCCCACTGCCGGAAGTTTTTGATATCGTCGAGTGTCAAATCGTAACCGGTCAGATGCAGAAGAGCATATAAAAGCATGGAGGCATGACCGGAAGAAAGAACAAAGCGATCGCGGTCAGGCCATTGAGGATTTACGGGATTATGTTTCAAATGCTTTGTCCACAAAGTAAAAGCGGCAGCGGCGGCGCCCAGCGGCATGCCGGGATGGCCGGATTTGGCTTTTTCAATCGCATCGGCGGCGAGAAAGCGAATGGTATCAATACATTGTTTTTCCAACTCGTTTTTGACAGACATGTGGTCTCCTTTGGTTGTAATCAGGATGGGGATGTACTAACATATTTGAAGTATTTTTAAAACTTTTCTTCAAATATATTTTGATGATAAGAATTGCGACAAAAAGTTTTAAAATTATATATTACAAACAAGAACTTAGAGTTTTTTTGCAATAACCGCAAATTCTCTGCTTTGCGATGAAAAAGGCGTTCCCGCCACATCCGCATAATAATTTTCGATGGCAAAACCACAGGCCGCAAACTCTCTCTCCACATCTTCAGGACTGAAATACTGCAGCCAATTATAGATTGTGCGAGTGCGCTTCGCCTCAATGATCGTGTATTTATCGAGGACCACTTTTTCCTTTTCATACTTGAAGGTATTGAGAAAACCGTAATATTTATCGGGCGACCAGAAGCCATCAAGAAGATCGTGCCCATACAGAGCCTTTTCTTCCCGTTCGCTGAAGGCGTTTAAGGAATACACATCAAGGAGAACCGAACCGGCGGGATCGAGAAGCCGATGAAATTTGGCAAGCATCGCTTTCCTTTGAGCGGGGCTGAGGGCGCAGAAATCGCACATAATCATCAGAATGAGATGAAAGCGCTCGTCCGTTTCAAAATCCAGATAATTCCGGTTGACATAACGAATGGGCAGTTTTTCACTGGTTGCCGTTTCCTGCGCGTATTGGATTGACCGCCTCGAAAAATCGATGCCGGTGACTACCGCATGCCTTCGGGCCAGCCTTGTGGTATATAATCCGGGACCGCAGCCGAAATCGGCAATCTTCTTTCCCGCGTCGATGTGAAAACGGGAAACAATCCAATCCACCGACCGATCGATAAAAGCGACGTTTCGGGACGAGACATCCAGCCCTTCATCCAGGTGGAACCTAAGCATTTGCCTGGAGGTATGTTCATTCGTCCAGAGATCCGCAGCCGTGTAAAATTGAAACGGCTCTGGAGGGGTGTTTATTTCTTCAAGTTGTTTGAACATGTTGTCTTCTATTCACTTTGCTACACAGAACAGCGTTGCGAATGAACGCCTGAATTAAGCCGCGCCGCAAAGCGGCGTCGGCTTGAATGAGTTGTCCGGCATGATTGGATTTTTCCCACTTTCTGAGTCGCCCGGCAATGCCCTCATCACCGCGTCATCAGCGCGAACACACCCCAGCCCAGGTATTCACGCGTGTAAGCGGCGTAGCGCTCGGGTTCCGAGGTCAGTTTGGCTCGAACCTCTTTGTATAACTCGTCGTCAGGATTGGCTTCAAGCCATCGGCGCATGGTGAGCCATTGGGCCGCCTCGTATCTGTCCCAGCTGTCCTGGTCTGCCAGAACCATTTCCACGACGTCGTAGCCGAGGCGGCTGAAAGACGCGAGAAGTTCTGAAAGCACGAGAAAGTCGGAAATTGAGTGGGCAAGACACCCTTTGGCAACATCTTCCGTCGGCGGTAACTGCCGCCAGTAGGGCTCGCCGATGAGGATGATCCCTCCGGTGCACAGGCTCCGCGCCAGAAGCTCGATAGTGCCGGCAACTCCCCCGCCGATCCAAGTGGCACCGACACAGGCGGCCACACTAACCTTCTCGTCAGAGACGAAGCCGGCAGCATCGCCATGGATGAACGTGACTTGATCGGCGACGCTGAGTTCTACAGCACGGTGTTTCGCCTGCTCGGTGAACAACTGGCTCATGTCGATGCCGGTGCCGACGACTCCGTAATCGCGTGCCCAGGTGCACAGCATCTCCCCCGAACCGCTGCCGAGGTCGAGCACTCGGGTCCCCTTTTCCAGACGCAGCGCCGCGCCGAGAGTGAGGAGCTTTTCGGGTGTGAACGGGTTATGGATGCGGTGAGCACTTTCAGTGATGTTGAATATACGTGGAATGTCCATTGTGGGAAATCTCCTTACGGGTGTAAATAGATTCGGTCACTGCTTAACATTGTTTATATGGATCGGTGCTACCACGGGCCTTCAACCTTCGGTAATGCCTATAGCTCTGTCAGTACAACACCCCTTTTTATTTTGCACGATGTTAAGCTAATAATTTAATATTAAAACATTTTCAAGAATATTTTTATTTTTAGTCGGGGTGTTATTTAGATCGTAATAATATTCCGCATCATCTACGCGGGTTTTTCCGTTTCATCATTCAGCCAGTTTAAATATTCCCTACTGCCTTTGACAATCGGCACGGCGATGATTTCCGGTGTTTCGTAAGGGTGCATTTTTTTGATGGCGGCTTCAACTTTTTTGAATAAAGTTGTCCGGGTTTTAATGAGGCATAGATACTCGCCGGCTGTTTCCACTTTTCCTTTCCAGCGATAAGTGCTTTCAATGGGACCGGTAATCTGCACGCAGGCGGCCAGTTTTTGTTCAACAAGATATTTAGCGATTTTCTGCGCCTGCTTTTTGGTTTCGGTGGTTGTGGATATTTGGATAAAGGATTTCATTTTATTATCCTTTGCTACTGGATTCCCGCTAGGCCCATGCGGGAATGACAGTGATGTTGCTGCGCATTTATTTTTTTGTGCATTCGTACATCATGATCGCCGCCGCCTGCGGCAAACTCAGCGAATCGGCTTTGC
>CAZIJZ010000022.1:0-41660 GCA_964539765.1 uncultured Smithella sp. | reverse complement strand
CCGTTCAGTTCCGTTTTAGCCATAAGAGATAAAGACCTTTTATTATCAATTAAATTTTACTATGAATTATTGCAATCAGGATTCTTGTTGATCGGTTTGCATCTTACAACTTTCAAAATTCTTTGCAACAACAAAATGTATTGTAAATACTAATAATTTGGTAGGATTTGTAATGTGCATAATATGCACATTGCCGAGTTTATAAAAGTTTTAAGTTATGAAAAATTATAATGTTATATTTAGATTTGACCTTGTGCAATTTTTGCACATACTGAACTCATAAAGTTTGAAGTTATGATGTTCTGTGAGCTTTGATCCTGTGCAATTTTTGCACAGGTTATTTTCTACGTAGTCTCTTGACTATTGAATATCCTAGAATTCCTCGGTAGCTGCTACTTATATCAATATTGAGCTATCCGGACTTTCCGGCTAGCTCAATTTAAGTTTCAAATTGTACGACCGCTCTCGTTTTGAGCTGTTGCAAAAAATGCAACAGCTGGTGTTTGCGATGTATGTCTGTTCATCCATTCATTATAAACGATGCACCAAATAATTTTGTTCTTTAGGCTGATCAGGAGGGGCTTGAAAAGTTGCTCCTTTTCGTTCATTAATTTTTTATTTTGACGTGCATCTTACAACTTATTGAATAGATTGCAAGAAAAAAACCAGTATTTCTACTGGTTTTTCAAGCTGTTGTACTGATTTGGATTCCCTAATGGTGGAGGCGGCGGGAGTCGAACCCGCGTCCGAAAACCTTCCGCTGGAGCTTCTACGTGCGTAGCCTTCGTTTTAGAACCTTCGCGCTGGTTTGCTCCCTAAGGCCGGATCTCCCCGCGCTATCCTGTAAGAGTTCGCCGCCCTCCCCCAGGCAAGAAGTTTGGCTATCCTGTCTAAATGACGTTCCATTCCGATCAACAGGAGAACCGGGTGGAACGTTAGCAGACTAAGCTGCTAAAGCGTAATCGTAGTTTTCTGCGATTATATGTTTCCTACCTGTTTAACGAGGCCTGTAGGAACCTCGGCACGCTTCTACAACTTCAAATGTCCCCGTCGAAACCGTGACGCCCCCTTAACATTTATTTTGTTTATAATATAAACACTTACAGTCAATTTGTCAAAGAAAGATTTTAAGAAAATAATTACCTGATTTTAAAGGAAGATACTGTTATTGATGATCTTTTTATCAGACTTTGATCTGCCTTGATTTGAAATCGCGGGATAGTGAGCGTCTTTCTTCGCGCTGTTTGATATCCTGACGGCGGTCATAAAGCTTCTTGCCCTTACCGATGCCGATTTCCACCTTGACTTTGCCGTTTTTAAAATAGAGTTTCAGCGGAATGAGAGCCAGTCCCTTTTCTCGTGACTTGCCGTAGAGTTTTTTGATTTCGCGTTTATGTAAAAGCAGTTTGCGGGTTCTGAGCGGATTATGATTGGAGCGGTTGCCGAAATCATAGGGACTGATGTGCATTTCCTTGATATAGACTTCATCGTCTTTGACAACGGCATAGCTGTCTTTGAGATTAGCTTTGCCGGCGCGCAGCGATTTGACTTCCGTTCCGGATAAAACGAGACCGGCTTCGTAGATGTCGCCTATTTCATAATTCACCCGCGCCATTTTATTGGACGCGATCAGTTTTTGTGCTGTATTTTCTTTGGCCATAATGCAATTTTACATGAAACTTTTCTGAATGCTACAATTATTTAATATTAACGGTCCAATAATATAATCCGTACCTGAAAATACTCACCCTTTAGTCGTCTTCCCGGCGAAGGCCGGGAACCAGTATTAATGATTCCTTGACGTCGGCTTTCGCCGAATTGAGAAATGTGAAAACAATTATGAGACCATTAATAAATTAATTTTCCTGGATACCGGCCTGCGCCGGTATGACAAATAGTTTATTTTTCTTTATTTTAATCAGCCAGTGTCACTACGTCTTATGTGGCTCGAATCCCACGTCGCTTTCGCTCCTGGGATAGTTTCCAACTATTGGATAGTTCAACTTGCCAATTCCGATACGTTACACTTTCGGAATTGGAGTTTCACTACGCCCTACGCCTCAAACATCGCTTCGCTTGTTTTACACAAGGTATAATTCGACTAGCGAGTCTCCGTTCACTTTGTTCCTGAATCTCGGGTCTCATTATTGGCTTGGCTCACTAGCAGGTAGTCCGGTTTGACGTGGCTCATGGCCTTGTAAATATTATCGCGGATTTCTTTATTATCCTTTTCCAGTTCGTCCAGCAGTTTTTTGATGTAAACCCGTTTCGATGTCCGGCTGGTTGGACAATCGTTTTTCAGCACGGGAAACTGGCGCTCCCTGCTGTATTTTTTGACCAACTCTTCCCGAAGATAAGCCAAGGGTCTGATGATGTGCAGTTTACCGCCGAATATGCTCTGATCGGGCATCATGGTACTGATTTCCCGGCCATAAAACATGTTAATCAGCAGCGTTTCGATGATGTCATCGCGATGATGGGCGAAAGCTATTTTGTTGCAGCCTTCGGCGTCGGCTATCTCAAAAATTCTTTTGCGTCTGAGCCGCGAGCATAAAAAACAGGGATTTTTTTTGTTAAAATCCGAATGCGCCAGATAGCCGATATCCGTTTTTTCCATGACGTAACGGTAGTCGTGTTCCTGAAAATATTTTTCCAGTGCGTCGTATTGTTGATACGTAGGATCAAAACCCATGTCGATATTGACGGCAACAAAGGAAAACGCCGGAACGAAAAGCATGGGTGAATCGAGCAGATCCAGCAAAGCCAGGCTGTCTGCACCGCCGGAAACGCCGATTAACAGGCGATCGCCTTCTTCAATCATCCTGTAATCCATCACCGCCTTTTCCAGCCATTTTTTTAAATGGAGAAAAAGTTTGGTGCTTTTGTCTTTCTTTTCAACACTGCTTTGCAAAATACCGAGGCTCCTTTTTTATAACGGCCTCTATCTATATGAGTTGTGAAAAGTTATCAAGTTTGTTTCATCATCATCATCCTATTGAAATCCACAGACCTCTCTGCTATCCTCTCCGTAAAGTAAATCAGGGGGTGTTTTATGCCGGAGATTATTCATATTCATGCCAGAGAGATACTTGATTCGAGAGGCAATCCCACCGTCGAAGCCGAGGTCACGACGCTGTCAGGCATTACGGCACGGGCAGCCGTGCCGTCAGGAGCCTCCACCGGAGAACATGAGATGCTGGAATTACGCGACGGCAACAAGAAAAGATACAGCGGCAAAGGCGTTGAGACAGCCGTCAACAACATCCTGCACAAAATTGGTCCGGAAATTATTGGAATGGACTGCCGCAGGCAGCGCGATATTGATTTTGCAATGATCGAACTGGACGGCACCGCCAACAAAGGCAAACTGGGCGCTAATGCCATTCTGGCCGTCTCCATGGCTTGTGCCAAGGCCGGCGCGGAAGTATCCGATCTTCCATTGTACCGCTATCTGGGCGGCGTGAATGCGAATGTACTGCCTGTGCCGATGTGCAATATTCTCAATGGCGGCCAGCATGCCGACAATAATGTGGATATTCAGGAATTTATGATTATGCCTGTGGGCGCACCCAATTTCAGGGAAGGTATTCGTATCAGCGCGGAAGTTTTTCATTCTTTGAAGTCCGTACTGAAAGAAAAAGGCTATAACACGTCTGTCGGGGATGAAGGCGGTTTTGCTCCGAATCTGAAATCCAACGAAGAAGCGCTTGCGTGTATTATGACCTCTATTGAAAAAGCCGATTATAAACCAGGCAAAGACATCATGATCGCTCTGGACTGCGCGGCCAGCTCCTTCTATGAAAAAGGAAAATACATTCTAACGGCGGAAGCCACCCCCCGGAAGTCATCCGAAGAATTGGTGAAGTTTTACGCCGATCTGGTCGCCCGATACCCGATCATCTCCATTGAAGACGGTCTGGCGGAGGATGACTGGGCGGGCTGGAAGCTGATGACGGAAGAGCTGGGTAGTAAGATCCAGATCGTCGGCGACGATCTCTTCGTCACGAACGTCACGCGTCTGGACAAAGGCATCGCGCTGGGTATTGCCAACTCCATTCTGATTAAACTCAATCAGATCGGCACGCTGACGGAAACGCTGGAAACCATGAACCGCGCCCGGGAAAACCATTATACCTGCGTAGTTTCACACCGGTCAGGCGAGACGGAAGACACCTTCATGGCGGACGTCGCCGTCGCCACCAACTGCGGTCAGATCAAGAGCGGCTCGCTTTCCCGCACGGACCGGCTGGCAAAATACAACCAGCTGATTCGCATTGAAGAAGAACTGGGAGACACGTCTGTTTATCGCGGCAAAAACGCTTTTTACAGCATTAAACATCCCGCAAAATCGGCCAGAGGAAAATAGTCGCTTAATACATGAAAGCCGACCTCTGCAATAAGGTCGGCTTTCTTATTTAAACGATCATGACCGATGATTACAGAAATTTGAAGAGACGGCGGCGGAGCACTTCCATTTCCGCCCTGTCTTCGGTCAGGGTATAAGACACATCCTTCTTGTCGATTTTTTCATCCCGAAACGATTTGATAAGATCAGCGTCTTCCAGATAAAGGATGACGTTTTGATAGTTTGCCTGCGAAAGCGCTTCTTTTCTTAAGACTTCACCCTTGCGGTACATTCTATCGCCCAGCGTCATGATTTTTTTCAGCCATTCTTTTTTCGGCAGAGGATTTTTCTTCAGATATAAGCAGCTGCGCATCACGATCCAGAACGCTTCGAGATAATTATGAATCAAATCGGCAAACGGCTTGAGTTTCTTATTGCCCCGGCCTTTTATTTCAATCATGGTCTGGCCGTCCCGCTCGACCGATTCAATCATTTTTCTTTCATCTAAATAGGCCAGAACTTCGTTGACTTCTTCCTGATCGTCTTTATGTTCATCGAAAATAAATTCATTCCACAAAAGTTTCTTCAGAAAAGTGTAGTCTCCCAGAATACGGTTCGGAGAAATTAAATCTTCGTTGTTTTTAATGATGGAGGTGGCGACAAAACACAGGGGGACGAAGAAATGCAGAATATTGTTTTTATAATATTCCAGATTCAGCCGGCGTTCTTCTTTCAACGAATAGACGACCTCCTGCATTTCCTCAACTTCATCTTCTTCCGCCTCAATTTTGGAAATATATCCGGCCTGAACAAACATATTCAGCGCGTCAATGATTGCTTTGTCACGATTGGCAAATGTTTCCGCAAATTTAACCTGCTTTACAGTGAGATACTCGTAGAACTCATTTAAAACGTACAATAAATCATTATACGATATTCCCCGGCGGTCGTGGCTTAAGATCACGGCGGCAACCATGGCAAAAGGGGTGACCACGGAAACATTGTTGATTTCCAGAACGATTTCATAACCTATTTTACGGTAAAGACTTTGCCGTTCTTCCAGAGACATCTGCTCTATCGGCTTTTCCTGCGCCGCCAGATAATCTTTCATAATCATCGGCTCGCCGATATTGACATAAACGCGACCAAATCTTTTGGTCAATATTTTACCGGTCTTGATTATCTCTGCCGTATTTTCAGGCGTTTTAGATTCACCGGACAGTTCTTTCAGATAGGATTTTTCTTCGATCACGCGGTCATAACCGATATAAACGGGAATCGCCGCGAAATTTTCACAATATTTTTCCTGATGGGCCTGGATAACCATGGAGAGAAGGCCGTATTTGGGGATGACCATTTTCCCCGTTCGGCTGCGTCCGCCTTCAATAAAAAATTCCAGAGGAAGTCCCTCTTTCAACAGCGTCGCCAGATATTTTGAAAAGACTTCCGAATATAGTTTGTTGCCCCGGAAGCTTCGCCGGAGAAAGAAAGCGCCGGATTTGCGGAAGATATAGCCCATAGGGAAAAAAGACAGGTTGCTTCCCGCGGCAATAAAAGGAAGCTGTATATTGTTTATATAAAAAACATAATGAATCAAAAGATAATCAATATGACTGCGATGACAGGGAACAATAACGAAAGGCATTTTCTTGGAAATATTCCTTATCTTGGTCATGCCTTCTTTATCAATGGATAAACCGTCGTAAATATCGTTCCACAGCCAGCTCAGCACTTTCTTCCATATGGCAATCATCGTCTCGCTGTAATCAGCGGCGATTTCATAAAGATAACGGCGCGCCTCTTTTTTCACCTTTATTTTATCTTTTTCTTCATTTTGCGAATAATCATTGATGAATTTTTTCAACGACTCATCGCTCAGGACCATTCCGATAAGTTCTTCGCGGGATTTCAAGGCCGGTCCGACGATCGCGCTTTTTTCCTTATCGATACGGTCGATCAATTCCCCGCGCAGTTCACGAACCATCGCTTCGGAAGAAACACTTTTGGTTGTCTGGATATACTCGGATAATTTTACGGGTTCCGCGGGAATGACAAACGCACTGCTGGAATAGCGCGCAAAGGTAATCAGGCGACGCAGAGCTCCGGTATGTTCTGTTTGTCCAAAAAGAATATTCAGCACACCTTCATCTTCTTTTTCACGGCGGCGGCCATAGGAAACCAGAACCGGCACAACAAAAATCGGAACGTCAGTTTTTTTCTGGATATCAAGCAGGGTGGTCATCGCGCTTTCCGCTGACCGGTCTTCTATGAATTCCGATTCTCCCAGATGAATGACAATGCTCTTCCTCTCCCTGATGGTCTTTTCGATATAGGCCAGTTTGCCCTGCCAGGCTTTCTGCTCCCGGCCCACTCGCCGTAAAAAAGACGACCAGAAGAACTTAAGCATTTGCGGTAAAGGGTGCCAGACGGTCATATTCATGCCGTGACAATACTCCGGGATGGGAACATCTTTACGTTTGAAAAGTTCGTATAGGATCAGACTGTTCAGTTCGCTCCGCTGGTTTAAAGCGTAAACGATGACGCCGTCCAGTGAAAGTTTTTTGAGGGAATCCACGTATTCGTCGGCAATAGAAACACGCGACAGAAAAGTCTTGGCTAACCGGAATTGAAGAAAATCTTGATCGTCATAAAGACGTCCGGCATAATATTCCTGACTGTGATCAGACGGGGTTGAATTGTTATTTTCGATCATGATTGATTCTCTCCGAGAATAATAACGGACGGATCTGCCGGTTAATCTTCTTCAGCCTTGAATTCATCGGGGAAACGCTTGGCCATATAATTTTGCACGTAAGAACGCACTTCCGACGCTGTATTAAAGGAAAGCGCTTTTTTCAATATGGTTTTGGACTCTTTCAGCGTCGACTCCCTGATGATTTTCTTGATTCGGGGAATGGCGAGATGATTCATACTCAGCGCATCCAGTTCCAGGCCCAAAAGAATCAACACGCAAATCGGATCGCCGGCCATTTCTCCGCACATAGAAACCTTAATCCCGGCTTTGTGAGCGGCATCCACAACGGTCTTGATTTGTCTCAGAACGGCCGGATGCAATGGTTCATACATGTAAGTAAGACGTTCATTGGCTCTGTCAATCGCCAGGGAATACTGGATGAGGTCGTTGGTTCCAATGCTGAAAAAATCAACTTCCCGGGCGATTTTATCGGCAATGACAACTGCCGAGGGCACTTCGATCATGGCGCCGATTTCAATTTCAGGGGGAAGCTTCACACCTTCATCGACCAGTTCCCGGCGTGCTTCTTCCAGCAGTTTTTTTGCCGCCCTTATTTCATCCACGCTGGAAATCATCGGAAAGAGAATTTTCGTTTTTCCCAGAGCGCTGGCTCGCCAGATGGCTCTGAGCTGAATTTTGAATATCTCGACTTCCTTCAGGCAAAAACGGATTGCTCGCATGCCCATTTGCGGATTCAGTTCTTTGCTTTGCTTCTGATAGTTGGGAAATTTGTCTCCACCCAGATCAAACGTCCTGATCGTTGACCAGGATAAATTTTTATCGGTGACAACCTGACGATAGTTGTTGAAATGATCCTCTTCCGTCGGCAAATTATCACGGTAAATATAGAGAAACTCTGTCCGGTACAATCCGATATTTTCCGCACCGTGGGCAACGGCGGATGAAATCTCTTCTACAAATTCTATATTACATCCGATTCCGACATTGTAATGATCAAGGGTTACCGCCGGTAATTTTCCGTATTTAAGATACTCGTCATTCGCGGCATCATAATGGCGTTTCTTTTCCTCATATCTTTTGAGCATGTCGGGATAAGGATTGATCACCACCATGCCCGCCGTGCCGTCCACAATCAATTGATCGTCGGTGCGGACAAAGTGCGTGATGTCATCCAGACCGACAACAGCCGGTAATTCCAGGGAACGGGCGACAATCGCCGTATGCGAGGTGCGGCCTCCGCTGTCCGTGGCAAAACCGAGAATTTTATCCAGTTTCATCTGGGCGGTATCGGCCGGAGATATATCATGGGCAACCACGATCACCCCGTTGTTTCCCACATCCCAGATTATTTCCCGTTTTTCGCCGGAAAGATTGCGTAAAATCCTCTGAACCACGTATTGAACATCGCTGACCCGGCTGCTGATATAATCGTCTTCGACGCCTTCGAAAACCTGTTTGTAATGATCCAGGGTCATGCGCAACGCCCATTCGGCATTCACGCCCATTTCACGAATGTACTTGATGGTGCGATTCGTAAACATTTTATCTTTTAAAATAAGAACGTGAACGTCAATCACATAAACCGGCTCGGCGATATTCATCTTCTTAAGATTTTTTTGAATATCGAGCAGTTGGTGCTCGGAATCCTTCAAGGCTTTTTTAAAACGCAGAACTTCTTCGGGTATCAACGATTCATCGTTTAATTTATAAAAAGATATTTGACTGCCTAACGGATCAAAACGGTAACATCTGCCGATGGCAATGCCCGGAGATACGCCAACACCTTTAAGCACAAACGTCTTTGTTGTCTGGTCAGGATTCATGTTGTTTTTTATTCTTCTCCAAATTTATTTTCGATCAACGTTTCCAAGGCTTGCAGCGCCGCTGAAGCATCGGTTCCCTCCGCTTTGATCGTTAGTTCACCGCCATAGGGACAGGCCAGCGTCAGGATGTCCAGGATACTGTTTCCATCAACGGTTTGCCCGTTACGCTCGAGAACGATTCTGGATTTAAACTGTTGCGCAACTTTCACAAAAGACGCCGCCGCCCGCGCATGCATTCCCAGTTTGTTTTTTAATTTAAACGTTTTAGTTTCCGTCAACTAATCAATCCTGTCCAAGAAATGATAATGAATACCGCAACAGCGCCGTAAATAATATAAACTTGTGAAATTCCTTTTTGTATCAGAAAAAGGCAACTCATAACCATGGCCAGCGCAATCAATTTAACCAACACGCTGTAGGTTTCGGCAAAAGGCCACTGCCCGCCATCTCCTGAAAGCAGAACCAGCAGACCGATTAATACGGCCAGAGAGATCCAGCGTATTTTTACGGCTGCGCCCGGCAAATTCAGGGAACGAATAAATTCAAAACCGGTCTTCCCTCTTCGGTAACCTTCAATAAAGCCTTTTAATCTTACCCATACATGAGCCGGCGTGTAAATCAGCAAAAAGATAACCGGAGCAATGGCCAGTCCGATGTAGGATAAGATGACGGCAACAATCGCCGCAAAAGGTCTCAACGCTCCCCAAAAAAACATATCTCCAATCGCCGCATAGGATGCCATCAGACTTTGCTTAATGGAAACCGTATCCGAAAAAGCTTCTTTTTTCGAAGCGTTTTCTTCTTCCAGACGCACGATCGATCCTATGATCGAAGCAGAAAGGTACGGATGCGTATTAAACATCTGCACATGATCTGTCAAAATTCTTTCCGATTCCTTTCTGTTCAGGCGCATTTCCCGGATGAGGGGAATGATGGCCATGCTAAAACCTATGTTCTGCATTCGTTTGAAATTAAGCGTTGTATGAACAAAAAAAGACCTTAAAAATATTTTTATCAAAGTCGTCTTTTTCACGCTTTTCAGGCCTCAGAAACAAATAACTATATATTTTTAATAACTTTTATGCATGGATTGCCTGATTAGCATAAAAGATGAATGAAGTCAATGCATCCGAGCTGTTTCTTTTTTATGCTTTTGAAACACGCCCGCAATTTTTTGATGAATCCTGTTATACTTTTGTAAATCATGAGGCGTTGTGATAAACATCTTTCGATGAGTAGAAAAATTCTTCTGATAAATCCCTGGATTCATGATTTTGCGGCCTATGACTTCTGGATGAAACCCCTCGGTCTTCTATATCTGGGCGCCCTGTTGCGCAACAATAATCATCAGGTTGCTTTTATCGATTGTCTTGATCCCTATCATCCTCAGATGACAAGAGAAAATTTAAAAAAACCTCGCCGTTATGCCTTTGGAAACGGCAAATTTTTCCGGCAGGTTATTCCGACACCGGCTCCGCTCAAAATGTTTGAAAGAAGTTACTGCCGTTACGGCATTTCGCCGGAAGTTTTTAAAGATGAACTTAACAACCATCGCGATGCCGATATGATCCTGATAACCTCCATGATGACGTACTGGTATCCGGGAGTTTTTGAAGCAATCGGAATCATCAAGGAACTTCTGCCTCAGATTCCTGTTGTGCTGGGAGGCAAGTATGCGACACTTTGTTATGAGCACGCCGTAAAATATTCCGGGGCCGATTACGTCATTGCCGGCGCCGGCGAAAAACCGATTCTTGATGTTCTGCAGCAGAAATTCGGCGATCAAACCTCTTTTATGCCTGACGAGGATGATCTTGATTCCCGACCCTATCCGGCTTTTGACTTGATTCATCCTATCGATCAATTGCCGCTCATGACCTCCCGCGGTTGTCCCTACCGCTGCAGTTACTGCGCTTCGCATATTTTTCATGATCAATTCCAGCGCCGGAATCCCATCAACGTTGTTGACGAAATTGAATACTGGCAAAAAAAAACCGGCGTGGTTAATTTCAGCTTTTACGATGATGCCCTGCTGGTGAAACCCAGGAAAATGATCATCCCCCTACTGCATGAACTACGCAAAAGGAATTTATCCTGTCAGTTTCACTGCCCCAACGGCTTGCATCTGAGGGAAATCAGCGAAGAATTGAGCAAACTGCTTTTCCATTCGGGATTTAAGACAATCCGTTTCGGATTCGAAACATCCGATTTCAGCAGACAGCTGCAGACGGGCGGCAAAGTAAAAAACGAGGAGTTGCGTTCAGCGGTGCTTCATTTGAAGAACGCCGGTTACGAAACGAAGGATCTGGGAATATATCTGCTCTGCGGAACACCCGGCCAAACCGCCGAAGAAGTCCGCAACAGTATTGAATTTGTCCGGAAGTGCGGCGCCAAACCTGTCCTGGCGGAATACTCCCCTATTCCCGGAACAAAAATGTGGTCAGATGCGGTGGTCGCTTCTTCCTTTGACATTCAGGGAGAACCGCTATATCATAACAACTCTTTGCTTCCTTGCCGGAATGAGGACTTCAGCTACGCCGTTTACAGGGAATTAAAGCAGAAACTTAAAAATAATTTTTGATCCAAACGGACTGCCTGGCATGAACATCTTAATCTGGATAAAAAATGTTATTATTTTATTGTTATCCGTATTATTTCTGCTCATCGGCGTTAACACGTTAATGGGTTCTTATAGCATTAATAATCCTATGGAATTTCTCATGTATTTCTTCTCCGCGTCACTTTTAATTTTAGTTTGTCTCGTCGGCATTATTTATGTCTTCTTTCGTTTATTTGCAGGCAAACAGGATGGATTGAAAAAAGATGAAACGCCATAATATTTTCCAACTCGTCCTCATATTGGCTTTTATTCTGGTCGTCTCCGGCCCGGGTCACGGATTCGATCTGAAAAAGAAAGTCCTGAAAGAAAAACTGTCCAACGGCATTACCGTGTTGATGCTGGAACGCCACTTGAGTCCCACCGTGTCTTTATATATCCGTTACCGTGTCGGAGCGGTCGATGAAGAAAAAGGCGACAGCGGCGCGGCTCATCTTCTGGAACATATGATGTTCAAGGGAACCACCTCGATCGGGAGTAAAGATTATGAGGCGGAAAAGAAGTTACTGGATGAAATCGAAAAAACAGGTCAACGCCTCGACGTGGAAAAACAAAAAGGGGGAAACGGCGACTCCCGAACGGTTGAAAAACTGTCCGAGAAATTAAAAACATTACAGAATCAGCACAAAAACTATTTCATCCCGAATGAAATAGACCGGCTCTACACCGAAAACGGCGGATTGGATATGAACGCTTCCACCGGTCAGGATTTTACGGCTTATCATGTCAGTCTTCCCGCGAACAAAGTCGAACTCTGGGCCAGAATAGAATCCGATCGTCTTCTGAATCCCGTTTTTCGCGAATTTTATACGGAGCGCGACGTGGTCATGGAAGAAAGAAGACAGCGCGTCGAGACCGATCCGGACGGAAAACTTTATGAAGAATTCATGAATGCCGCCTACAGAACGCATCCTTATGGCCGCCCGATTGTGGGCTGGACGGAAGACCTGATGAATTTAAGTCCCGCTGCTCTGAGAAAAATAATGAAGCGGTACACAGCGCCTCAAAATATCGTTATCGCGGTGGTCGGCGATATCAAACCCGAAACAACGTTGAAATTAATCGAAAAATACTTCGGCAAAATTCCTGCGGGTGAAAAAACGGAAAACGGGATTGCCGTGGAACAGCCGCAGACGGAAGAAAGAAGAATTGACGTAAAATTCGACGCCAATCCATCGATGATTGTCGGATTTCACAAGCCGAATATGCCCTCCAAAGACGATTACGTATTCGATGTCCTGGAAATGGTTCTGAGCAGGGGAAGAACCAGCCGTTTATACAACAAACTTGTAACAAACCTGCAAATCGCGCAGAGTGTCAGCGCCGTCAACGGATTGCCTGCTTCCAGATTTCCCAATCTCTTTGCCATATTTGCCCAACCCCGTCATCCGCATACCAACGCAGAACTGGAAGAAAAAATTCAGCAGGAAATAGAACTCTTGAAAGAACAGCCTGTTCCGGAGGATGAACTGATTAAGGCAAAGAACAATCTTAAAATGACCTATATCCAGAGCCTTGATTCCAATTCGGAACTGGCTTCCATCCTGTCCTATTACGAGGCGTTGCTGGGAAACTATCAGTATTTTTCCGATTATCTTGAGCACATCGACAAGGTAACCGCTGAAGATCTTTTAAACACCGCTAGAACTTATTTAAACAAAGACAACCGGACAACAGCTTTCTTAAATAAAGATTAAATAATAATTTATGCATATTACTTCTCTCAAAACATTCAGAACCTTGCTCATTATTCTGCTGGCCTGCATCTTCATGGTGCCCGCAAAGGCCGGTCGGGCCGCTTCCTCTTCCGGTTTTCCTCCGCCGCCCGATCAAATTCAGTATGCACCTTTGCATTTTGAACTTCCGCAGGCACACAGGGTTGTTCTGGACAACGGGATTGTTCTTTACATTCTGGAAAATCACGAATTGCCTCTGGTAAACATAAAAGCTCTGGTTAAAACCGGAACCATGCATGATCCTTCCGGCAAAGAAGGAACCGCCGAGTTAACGGCTTACGGGATGAGAACCGGGGGAACGTCAGCATTAAAAAGCGGCGATATGGACAGCGAACTGGATTTTATGGCGGCGGCGGCATCCGTTACGATGTCCATGGAATCGGCGCAGGTCGGTTTTTCCGTTTTAAACAGTCATCTGGAACGGGGACTTGATCTTCTCGCGCAGATGCTGATTCATCCCGTCTTCGAACAGGACAAGTTTGAACTGGCCAGACAGCTGAAAAATGAGGAGATAAGAAGAATCAAGGACGATCCGCAAAGACTTGCCTTTCAGGAATTTAACCGTCTGATTTATCAAAATGATCCGCGCGGACGCTTCCCCTCCTATAAATCGCTGGCGAACATTCATCGCGGGGATCTGATAGATTTCCATCGACGCTTCTTTCTGCCGAACAGCACCATGTTTGCCGTAAGCGGTGATATCACGCGAGATGAAGCGATCAAAATATTTACGCGATATTTCGGCCGGTGGGAAAAAGGAACGGTACCCGCTGATATTCCTCTGCCCTCTCAAAGACCGCGGGCGGCAGTTTATTTAATCAATAAAGAGATTCCTCAATCTACCATCATCAGCGGACAGTTTACGGTCAGCAAAAATAATCCCGACTTCTATGCTTTTACCGTGATGGATTTCATTGCCGGCAGCGGCGGATTTCCTTCCCGGATTCTAAGCACCGTGCGCAATAATGAAGGACTCGCTTACAGCGCCGGAAGTTTTTACCGCGCAAAGCCCGATTACGGATTTTTCGGATGCTACGCGTTTACCAAAACATCCTCAACCATGAAAGCGCTCTCGCTTCTGGATACCGTTTTAGAAGATATCAAGGCCAATTCGGTCACCGCCCGGGAACTCGACTGGTCTAAAAAGGCGATCAATGACGGTTTTATTTTCTCTTTCTCCACATCCGAACAAATCGTCTGGCAGCAGATGAATATCGAATATGAAAAACTGCCGCCCGATTTCCTCATCAATTACCGGAATAAGATAAACCGCGTCACGCTTAAAGATCTGAATAACGCGGCAGACAAATATCTGGATAAGAAAAAAAATGTTGTTTTAATTCTGGGTGACAGCAAAAAGCTGGATCACCCTCTGCCCGCGGGCGGTTTTACCCTGATAACGCCCGAAGAGTAAATTATACTTAAAGGAAAACTTATGATCGACGAAATACTATTCAAGAAAGTATCGGAAAAAATAGATTCCTATCGCGACGCGATGATTGCATTGCAAACGGAGCTTTGCGCCCATCCTGCAGAAGGACCGGAAAACGGCGGTGACGGGGAATTCCTCAAGGCAAATTTTCTCAAAGAATACCTGATGAAAATGGGTTTTAAAAATTTCCGTCATTACGACGCGCCGGATGAAAGGGTTTCCTCGGGCATCCGTCCCAATTTCGTCACGACCCTTGAAGGAAAAAATAAAAACAGATTCATCTGGATCATTACCCATATGGATATTGTCCCACCGGGCGAACGGCGTCTCTGGAGCAGCGATCCCTATAAAGCGTACGTCCAAAACGGCCATCTTTACGGACGCGGCGTGGAAGACAACCAGCAGGACATGGTCGCTTCCATTTTTGCCGCCAGGGCTTTCATGGACGAAGGCGTGATTCCGGAATATTCGATCAATCTTGCTTTTGTGGCCGACGAAGAAACGTCGAGCAACAAGGGACTTTTTTACATGATCGATCACACGGAAAATCTTTTTAACCCTGACGACTTGATTGTCGTTCCCGATTCCGGGAATCCCGAGGGCTCTCTGATTGAAGTGGCGGAAAAAAGCATGCTCTGGATTTGTTTCAAAACAAAAGGCAAGCAGTGTCACGGCTCTAATCCGCAACTGGGTAATAACGCGTTTGTCGCGGCATCGCATCTGGTCACAAAACTAATCACGTTGAGAAAAATGTTTCCCTCAACGGATCCGCTCTTTGATCCGCCGCAAAGCACTTTTGAACCGACGAAAAAAGAGGCCAATGTCGGGAATATCAACACGATTCCCGGGGAGGATGTTTTCTGCATGGATTGCCGTATTCTGCCGGAATACGATTTAAAGGATGTCGTCGCGGCCATTCGGGAAATCGTTCGCAAGATTGAAAAAAAATTCAAGGTCCAGATAGACCTATCCATGGCGCAATATGTTCAGTCGGCCAAACCGACGGCCTCCGACGCTCCGGTGGTTTTAGCCCTAAAAGAAGCCGTTGATGCCGTGTATAACATTAAAACATTTGCCGGCGGCGTGGGCGCCGGAACCGTCGCTTCCTATATCCGCAAGAAGAATTACCCTGTGGCGGTATGGTCAAAAACCAATCAGACGGCTCATCAACCGGATGAAAACTGTCCTGTCGCGAATATGATCGGAAATGCCAAGGTTTTCGCCTATCTGTTTTTACGAAAATGATCTGTAAAAATTCGGATAAAACTTCTTCGAGACCGTGCTTTTCTCTGAAAGTTGATTATAATACAGGCATTTAGACGTTAATCAATATGTATTGCATTGCATAAATCAACATGATAGATGTAAACATTAATTTGAGATTGAGGTATTATCACATATTTTAGAGGCTGATTAATATTTTGATAAAGGCAACTAAAAGCGAAGACGTAGAGAAACTTTTCTTTGCGGACCAGAATCTGCTGAAAAATCTCTGCGGCGAACATGATAAGCATTTAAAATTCATTGAAAAGCTGGAACCGGTCAAAGTCAAGGCCTGGGGCAACAGTATCACCGTGTCCGGTAAAAATGGAAACGTCCGTAAAATCAGCACCTTGCTCCAGCAGCTTTATGCGATCATGGAGAAAGGCTGGCCTATTCAATCGGCCGACATTGATTATGCCCACCGGATTCTTTCTGAAGATATAACGTTTGAACTGGCCAGTATCTTTCTGGATACCGTTTTTATCTCCTCGCAGAAACGTGTCATTACGCCCAAAAGCATCGCGCAAAGACTTTATATCGAATATATGAGAAATGCCGATATGGTCTTTTCCATCGGTCCCGCCGGCACTGGGAAAACATATCTGGCCATGGCCATGGCCGTATCCTGTCTGATGGAACGGAAGGTACAGCGAATCATTCTGGCTCGGCCCGCGGTGGAAGCCGGGGAACGGCTGGGATTTTTACCCGGAGATCTTGCGGAAAAGGTCAACCCCTATCTGCGTCCCCTCTATGACGCTCTTTATGACATGATTGACATGGAAAGAGCCACGGCGTTCATCCATAAAGGACTCATTGAAGTCGCACCGCTCGCCTTTATGCGCGGCCGAACCCTTAATGATTCGTTTATCATCCTCGATGAGGCGCAAAATACAACCTCAGAACAGATGAAAATGTTTTTAACCCGGCTGGGCTTTGGTTCCAAAGCGGTGATTACCGGCGATATCACTCAGGTCGATCTGCCGACAGAAAAAGTTTCCGGATTGATTGAAGCGGAAAAAATTCTAAAGAGAAGCGCCGGTATCCGTTTTGTGCACTTTTCGGAAATTGACGTTATCCGGCATCCGCTGGTTCAGGATATTATCAAGGCCTACGCCCATCTTGGTCAAAGAAAAAACAGCAAACAAGCATAGATATCATTATGAATTATATTGAATCCATTAAAATAAAGGCTTCGGAAGTTTTTAAAAAGGGACTGGAAAAAGGATCGCCTTATTTCGCTTTTGTAAAAAACAGTCTGTTCCAAAGGTGGGCCATTGCCATTGTCCTCTGTTCCATTCTCGCACTGATCATGGCGCCGGAACTCAATTTTTCCAAACCACAATTTCAGATCGGGATGATCGCTCCTAAAAACATCAAAGCGGATTTCGCCTTTCTGGTTGAAGATCAACAGGCAACGGAAGAGAAGAAGATCGAAGACGCGGAAAACATTAAACCCGTTTATGACTATAATAGTCAGATTGCCGTCAACATCAGAAGAAAAATCGTTAAGTCTTTTGCTCTGGCCGCTGAAAAGCAGAATAATGTTGCGGAAGTCAACATTATGAAAAACGGCAATGCCCCTATTTTACAAAAAGAAAAGAAGCGTCTGGAATCCAGTATGGGCGTTTATCTCAGTCCGGAAGAATTTTATGTTTTAAATGAACATAAGTTTTCTGAAGAATTGCAGCAGAAATTTTCCCAACTGATCATTTCCTTTTATGAAAATAGATTTATCACCAGCGATATTTTCGGCAAATCGGAAAAACAAAAAGGCATCGTCATCAGAAATTTAAAAACTCAGATTTCGGAAGATATCAGCGATATGGCTTCAATATCGAACATCCACGAAATAGACGAACCGCTTTTAAAAACGGTCAGCATGATCTTCCGGAATGACGAAAACCCTTTGAAAGAAGCCGCTTTCTCCCTGGCAAAAAAGCTCATCGAGCCCAATTTGACTTTTAACAAGGAAGTCACTGAAAAAAAGAAAATGTCGCTCATGGGCGACACAACGTCTACATTTTTTCAGGTGCAGAAAAACGAGATGATCGTGCGGGAAGGAGAAAAAATCGGTTATCTGGAACTGGCCAAATTAAACGCCTATTTCAGAGATGCTCAGGAAAACAGATTCTCCCGACTCACTATTTTGCTGGGATTTTTCTTCACGGCCATGTTCCTTTCCATCGTTCTTTATCTCTGGCGCACACGAAACTGGAGCAGTACTTCCGATCGGTCCAATCTCGATCTGTTCGTTTTCGGCATTATCGCCCTGCTGCAAATACTTTTTATCAAAGTCGGAATTTTTATTTCCATCGCCGTCAACAGATCATTTCCTTTCATACCGACGGAGGCCTGCTTTTTCGCCATTCCCTTTGCCGTGGGCGCGATGACAACCGCCATTTTAATCAACAGAAATGTCGCTCTGATCATCAGCGCGCTTACGTCTTTCCTGATCGGATTTATTTTCGATGAAAAAATTGTCTTTCCTCTTTTTTCTTTTCTCGGATCGGTTGCCGCATCTTATCAGATCGTGCGCATTCGTCAGCGTTCCGTTTTTCTGAAAATCGGCCTTTTTCTGGGTATTATTAATATGGCCGCCATTTTATGCCTGAACCTGATCACGGGTAATCTTCTCAACGATCTTCTGTTGAGACTGATCATGGGATTTGTCGGTGGCATCGCTACCGGAATTCTGGTCGCGGGGATCACCCCTCTGTTCGAAAGTGTTTTCGGCTTCATTACCGACATCAAACTGCTGGAACTGGCTAATCTCAATCAGCCTCTTTTTCAGAGAATGATTATCGAGGCGCCGGGAAGCTATCATCACAGCATTATCGTTTCTTCTCTGGCGGAATCCGCCGCCGAAGCCATCGGAGCCAATTCGCTGCTGGTCAAGGTAAGTGCCTACTATCATGATATCGGTAAATTGAAAAAGCCCCACTACTTCATTGAGAATCAGCCGAATTCGGATAACCGTCACGACAAGCTATCGCCGAAAATGAGCGGTCTGATCATTATTTCTCATGTCAAAGACGGATGCGAGCTGGCCGAAGAGGCAAAACTCGGACGACCGATTATCAATATCATCCGCCAGCATCATGGCACAAGTATGGTCAGCTATTTCTATGATAAAGCAAAAAAAGATAAGGATGAATCCATCCGTTCGTTGTCGGAAACTGATTTTCGTTATCCCGGTCCGAAACCGCAGACCAAAGAAGCCGGTCTGATCATGCTGGCCGATGTTATTGAAGCTTCATCCCGAACGCTATCCAATCCTACTCCGTCCAGAATCAAGTCTCTGGTCAGGGAAAGAATTGAAGGCATTTACATGGACGGACAACTGGATGAATGTGAATTGACTTTAAGCAACTTAAACACGATCGCGGAAACTTTCACCAAGATTCTTACGGGAATTTTTCATCACCGCGTCGATTATCCTGAACACGCGCAAAAAGAAGGCAACGGCAAAAAAGACGCTCATGAAAATACAAATCGAAAACAGGCAGTCCCTGTATAAAATCGACAAGAGAAAGATCCGCGGAACCGTTTCCGGAATTTTCAAAATTCTCAACTGCACGAATAAAGAAATAAGCATCGTCCTGACCGATGACGAAACCATTAAGCGCATGAACCATCAGTACCTGGGCAGAAACAAACCCACGAACGTTATCTCCTTTTCCATGCAGGAAGGCGAATACGGAAACATCAATCCGGAAATCATGGGCGACGTCATTCTTTCTCTGGAAACAGCGCAAAGAGACGCCGCGGAAGGGCATCTTACCTTCCAGCAGGAAATTGATTTTCTTCTTATCCACGGCATACTTCATTTACTGGGTTACAATCATGAAAACACCTCCCGGGAAAAAGCAGTAGAAATGCGCCAGAAGGAAACAGAGGTATTTAATCAAATGAATAGTCGCAGAAAAGTTTCGATATGATATTTTTTTTAGGAGGCAACAACGATGAATTTATCTCTGGAAAATAAAGTGGCGCTGGTGACCGGAGCCAGCAGAGGTATCGGCCGATCGATCGCCCTGGCCATGGCCGAGTCGGGCGCCGATCTCGTTATCGCCAGCCGGAAAATCGGCGATCTGGAAACCGCAGCTTCAGAAATCAGAAAAACAGGAAGAAAATGTCTGCCGGTGGCCACGCACATCGGCAGGCTTGAAGAAATAAAAAACCTCGTCGAACGCGCCATGAAAGAATTCGGCAGGATTGACATTCTTGTTAATAACGCCGCCACGAATCCCTCCATGGCTTCAGCCATGGACATCGATGATCGAGCGTGGGACGCCATTATGAATTTGAATCTCAAAGGTCTTTTTTCCCTCAGTCAATCCGTCGCACGCACCATGAAGGAACAGGGCGGGGGTAAAATTATTAACGTTGCATCGGTCGCCGGCATCTCTCCCGACATCCTGCCAGTTTACTCCATCAGCAAAGCCGGCGTCATCATGGCCACAAAAGTCATGGCTCAGCAGTGGGCGATATACAACATCAGAGTCAACGCGATCGCTCCGAGTTTGACCAAAACCAAATTCAGTGAACCGCTATGGTCCAATCAGGATATTCTGAATATCGCCATGAGCAGAACGCCGCTGGCGCGTCCGGCCGAACCGGAAGACATGGTCGGCGCGGTCATTTTCCTCGCGTCCGATGCTTCAAGCTACATCACCGGACAGGTGATGGCGGTTGACGGCGGCATGACTATTTAATTTCAGAAACAGAAGGTGTCCGACTTTCCCGAATCATCTCAGGCGTGATTATCACAAGATGAAAGGGTTCAATCTACTGTCGTCAAAAAAACGTTGAACTTTGGACGCGGATAAAGTATTATACAAATATGTGGGAAAAATATTACCGATCTTCCAAATTGAATATCATTTTATGCTCATTTGCCGTGATCGCTGCATGTTCAGTCATCATCGGAATTTCAACAACGGGAACTGCGCGCGCTGACATCTTCAAATATGAGGACAACGAAGGTGTATTACACCTGACCAACGTGCCCTCTAATCCTAACGTAAAATACGTTATGATCATGAGAGAAAAGCGAATTCTGTTTCAGCCCAATCTTGACGTGAGCAAGTATGATCACATTATCAGCCGGGCAGCCAATAAGTTTAACCTGGATTCCGCCCTGATCAAAGCCGTCATCAAAGCGGAATCCAATTTTAATCATCGGGCTGTCTCGCCGGTGGGAGCGCAGGGTCTGATGCAGTTAATGCCCGCAACCGCTTCTGATCTGAAAGTCAAGGACAGTTTTCATCCGGAAAGCAACATCGAAGGCGGAGCTCGTTACCTGAGCTATCTTCTTAAAACCTATAAAAACAATCTGGAACTCGCCCTGGCCGCTTACAACGCGGGGGAAAGAGCCGTTGCCAAATACAACTACAACATTCCTCCCTATCGTGAAACTCAAAATTACGTCAGACGTGTTTTGAGTTTCTACCGATCATACAGCAACGAATAATCATGCCATCCATCTTCAGTGAGTTCCCCGGCGTCGGAAACGGGAGGCCACTACGCAAGAAAAAAGTTCGGCTCAAGAAGTCGGCTGCAACCGGTGATGCTTTCATTTTATTGTGAGACTCAAATTTTAATGAAACTCAGATATTACAAACGCAGTGCGGTAATATCTGTAAGTTGAATTATCCCGCAAGCGAAGCTTGTCGGGGCAAAAACAATCCCGCACAGCGGAGGGTAGTGAGATCCAAGTTTCAGAAACGAAGTACACTGAAACTTGCAGATCGAATTATCCTGCATAAGCATGGATCTAATACACCGCAACTTGCTGCGGAATTAGCAGGGCTTGCCCCGGGGTTCATACCCGTGATTTTTTTACATATAAATATTTTTCTATTTTCCGGAGTCTTTTCTCCTTGATTCCTTTTATCTCCATCAACTGTTTGATATCTTTTATCCCTTTTAACTTCTGTCTCAATTCAAGTATTCTTTTCGCCGTGGCCGGACCGATTCCCCTGATTAAAACCAAATCTTCTTCGCTGGCTTGATTAATGTCTATCGGCATGCCGATGGAAATCTTCGCCGCATTGCGTATTTCCGCGACCACGATTCCCATTGTTCCCGACTCGGGATGCACGACCATTTTCATCCCGTTTTTCAGTTCGAAATCATTTTTAAATCGTTTCGCGATACCCGCTGATTTTAATAACCGATTGACAAGAGTTCCTTGGGGCACGTAATAAATTCCGGAAGCGCGCTCATCTCCGACAACCTCTACCACCGAGCAATTGATGCACTGATCGGCATATTCGGGAATTTTGTATTTTCGCGCCGACTGGAAAAATAAAACAATAAAGGGGATAATCGCCAGGATTAAACCGACAGCAATCAGCCCCTTCAGTTTGTTTTCCGAAATCAGCATTAATTTATTTTTTCTTTTCCAATCCGAAAGCATCGTGAAGCACCGATACGGCAAGTTCCATGTACTTTCGTTGAATGATGCAGGATATTTTTATTTCCGACGTGCTGATCATCATAATATTGACGCCTTCCGCAGCGAGGGTCTTGAACATCTTCGCCGCCACACCCGAATGACTGGCCATACCGACGCCGATGACGGATAGCTTGGCCACCTGATCATCGACTTCCACTTTTTTGGCGCCGACGATTTTAGCCGTACTATCCACTATTTTTTGAGCTTCCTTCAAATCTTTCTTGGAAACCGTAAAGGTAAGGTCAGTAAATCCTTCCGAACTGGCATTCTGAATGATCATATCGACAAAGATATTTTTATCAGACAACGGCGTGAACAATGACGCCGCCACGCCCGGTTGATCCGGAACATGCACAACCGTGATTTTGACCTGATCGCGATCATACGTTACACCTGAAATTATTTCTCTTTCCATATCCTTATCTTCCCTGGTCACAAGAGTCCCTCCTTTATCAGAAAAAGTTGATTTCACATAAACCGGCACGTTGTATTTTTTGGCCATTTCCACCGACCGCGGCTGCAAAACCTTTGCTCCCATCATGGCCATTTCCAGCATTTCATCATAAGAAATTTTTTCCAGCCTTCTGGCCTTATTGCAAACGTTGGGGTCCGTGGTATAAACGCCGTCAACATCCGTGTAAATATCGCACTGATCGGCTTTCAAAGCCGCTGCGAGCGCCACGGCACTGGTGTCGGAACCACCGCGACCCAGTGTTGTAATGTTATTGTCCTTATCCACGCCCTGAAAACCGGCGACGACAATTATGGTGCCTTTTTTCAGTTCCTTCTTGACCGCTCCCGTATCAATTAAAGAGATCCTGGCTTTTTGATGGATCTGATCGGTCAAGATTTTAATCTGAAATCCCAAAAATGACCTGGCTTTGTATCCCATTTCATTCAGAACAATAGCCAGCAGCGTGACGGTAACCTGTTCTCCCGTGGAAATCAAAGAATCGTATTCTCTTGCATCAGGCAGATCTGAGGCACTGTGGGCCAGATTAATCAGTCTGTCCGTCTCTCCGGCCATGGCCGATAAAACAACAACAACCTGATTGCCGGCTTTTTTTTCTTTGATAATTTTTTCCGCCACATTTTTTATTTTTTCAATATTCGCAACCGATGTTCCGCCGAACTTCTGAACAATTAACGCCATTGCTAAACACCCTCCGTTTTTATGTCTTTTACCAATTCCCGCAATCTGCCTACCGGCGCTTCGATAATCATTTTTCTTTTATTTTCATCAACATATTCAAATGTGATAAAAATCGTTTTTGCCGGCAGTATTTTAGCTATTTTTTCCGCCCATTCTATCACCACGACGCCTTCTATACCCAGATATTCTTCACAGCCCAAATCATCTAATTCCGGATAACCTTGTATCCGGTAAACATCAAAATGATAAAGTTTATAACGCGCCGGGTATTCATTAATCAAGGTGAATGTCGGGCTGGTAATCCGATATTTTTCTTCCACTCCCAGACCGCGGGCCAATCCTCCGGTAAAACAGGTTTTGCCCGATCCAAGCTCTCCCGATAAAGCCAGGACATCTCCCTGATGGAGCTTTTCACCGATAGACTGTCCTATTTCACTTGTATTTTGACTACTGACAGATATTATTTCAACCTTCGCGTTATTTTGATTCATAAATATTTTTTTGCCGATTGTTAATTTTTACTTTCCAGTAAAACAATAGCCGAGGCGTAATGCTTCGTATGCGTCAGGCTCAAATGAACTTTTGTAATTTCTTTTTCCCGAATATGCGATTTCGCTTCTCCGGACAGATGCAGGGACGGTTTCCCGTTTGGATCATTGACCACGGAAATATCGCTTAACTTAACTCCCATTCCCAAACCAATACCTAGCGCTTTCAGGAAAGATTCCTTTGCCGCAAATCTGGCGCTGTAGTGAGTAACCGGATGCGCGTGTTTACCGCAATACGCCATTTCTTCATCGGAAAAAAATCTGCTTATAAATTTGCCCCCCCATTTTTCAATGATTTTTTCCATGCGACTGTTTTCGACAAGGTCAATTCCCACACCGCAGATCATGGCGTCACCTGCCGGGCATTTAAAATTGCATCTGTGACTGCGGCTACTTTTTTCATCACCGCCACATCATGGACCCGAACAATATGACATCCTTTCATGATTGCCGCCGCAACAGACGCGGCGGTTCCCGCTATTCTTTCCGACGGCTCATCACCGGTTATTTTACCGATAAAGGATTTCCGTGACGGGCCGATCAGGATCGGCATGCCCAGTGTTTTCAATTCCGCAAGGTTGCAAATGATTTTATAGTTGTCGGTGAAAGTCTTTCCGAAACCGATACCCGGATCAACCACCATAGACTCCTTTTTCACTCCGGCTTGCATTGCCTTTTGAATGCTTCCGTTTAAATAATTTGTGATTTCTCCCATCAAATCATCGTACCTGAGATTACCATCCTGCATACTGGCAGGATTTCCCCGCATGTGCATCAGCACGAGAGCTGCTTTGGTTTGCGCTGCCATCCCCGCCATCTTTTTATCGGCGTTCAACGCGCTTACGTCATTGATTATTTCGGCGCCGGCATCCACGGCTTCTTTTGCAACGCGCGATTTTTTCGTATCAATCGAAACCGGTATTTTTACTTTTTTCACCAAACCTTTAATGACAGGAATCACTCTTTTGAGCTCAACATGAACCGGCACGGCAGCTGAGCCGGGACGCGTCGATTCTCCGCCGACATCAATCATGTCCGCCCCCTCCTCCGCCATTTGCACGCCGCGTTCAACGGCCTTCTCCGGCGTGAAGAAAATACCGCCGTCCGAAAAAGAATCGGGCGTCACATTTAAAATTCCCATAATTCGGGTTTGTCCGCCCAATACAATTTTACGTCTGGATGTTTTCCAGACAAATCTTTTCAGACCGACATTCTTTATGATTTCCGATATATCATGAGCAATGAGATTTAGACCGAAAGGTTGTTTACCGATTTTTGCCGCCAGACCGGAAAGCTGTTTCAGCGTCCCCATGATTAAAACATCCGTTGCTTCAACACTGCACGCAACGCTGCCTCGGGCAACAGCTGCATCGCCGCCGAGAGACAACATTTCCTGTTTCAGAATATTAGCGATTTTACACGGCTGTTCTTCCAGCAAAATATTGATGTTGACGGCTTTAGGCGCCATCGCGCCGATGCCGTAAGGATCGACGCCTATCCTTTGTAATATCTCAACAGCCTCTTCCCTGCTCAGGATATCAACTATTCTCACGGGGAATCACCAACCCTATAAATTTCTATTCTTCTGAGGGCACAGATTAAACGGCAAATTGATCAGGTTGAAGCTTGCGAAGCGCTCTCGTGAGCCTTGGGCAGAGCATCGCCAATCATGGCGTCTATTTCAGGACCGTTTAAAACTTCTTTTTCGAGGAGTTCTCCCGCTATCTTATGGAGGATATCAATATGATCAGAGAGAAGTTTTTTCGCTTTTTCATAGTTGCGTGTCACAATTGAAATTACCTCAGCATCAATATTCTTTGCCGTTTCTTCACTGTAATCCTTATGCGTGGCAAATTCCCGGCCCAGAAAGATCTGTTCCTCTTTCTTTCCGTAACTCAACGGTCCCATCTTATCACTCATGCCCCACTCACAAACCATCTTTCTGGCCAGATTTGTCGCACGTTCAATATCGTTTCCGGCCCCGGTGGTAAAATCATGCAGAACCAGTTCTTCCGCCGCTCTGCCGCCCAACAGGATAGAAATGTTATTTTCCAGATACTTTTTGGGATACGTGTGTTTCTCATCAATCGGCAACTGCTGGGTCAGACCTAAAGCCCTGCCGCGGGGAATAATGGTGACTTTATGAATGGGATCAGTTCCCGGGATCAAACGAGCCACCAGGGTATGTCCCACTTCATGATAAGAAGTATTGCGCTTCTCTTCATCGCTGATCACCATACTTTTTCTTTCCGAGCCCATGAGAATTTTATCCTTGGCAAATTCAAAATCGATCATATTAACCTTTTCTTTATTTGCCCGGGCCGCATTGAGGACCGCTTCATTAATCAGATTTTCGATATCGGCTCCGGACGTTCCGGGCGTTCCTCTCGCCAGAATAGCAAAATCGACATCTTCCGCTATGGGTGTTTTGCGTGCATGAACTTCAAAGATTTTTTCCCGGCCCTTGACATCGGGCAAGGGTACGACAACCTGCCGGTCAAAACGTCCCGGCCGTAAAAGAGCCGGATCAAGAACATCGGGACGGTTGGTGGCGGAAATAAGAATGACTCCTTCATTGGATTCGAATCCGTCCATTTCCACCAGCAGTTGGTTGAGCGTCTGCTCTCTTTCATCGTGACCTCCGCCCAGACCGGCGCCTCTGTGACGTCCGACCGCGTCGATTTCATCAATAAAAATAATACAGGGGGCATTCTTTTTAGCCTGACTGAAAAGATCGCGAACACGCGAAGCTCCGACACCAACAAACATTTCCACAAAATCAGAACCGCTGATGGTTAAAAAAGGCACTTCCGCCTCTCCGGCGATAGCTCGGGCCAGAAGTGTTTTTCCCGTTCCCGGAGGACCCACCAGCAAAAGGCCCTTGGGAATCCGGCCGCCCAGCTTGGTGTATTTCTTGGGATCTTTCAGAAAGTCGATAACTTCCTCCAGTTCGGCCTTGGCCTCGTCAATACCGGCAACATCGGCGAAGGTTACTCGTTTGGATTTATCGGTAATCAGACGCGCTTTGCTCTTTCCAAAGGCCATGGCCTTTCCGCCGCCGGCCTGCATCTGACGCATGAAAAATATCCAGACACCGATGAGTAAAATCATCGGCGCCCACGAAATCAAAATGGTCAACCAGGCGGATTCTTCAACCGGCTTGGCGGTAATCTTGACTCCCTTTTCTCTGAATTTCTCAACCAATTTATCATCTTTAGGAGCAAACGATTTAAAAAGACTGTTGTTTTTCAGTTTGCCGTTAATATTATCGCCCTGGATTGTCACCTCGCTGATATCTCCTTTATCCAACAAGGCGATCATATCGCTGTAAATGATTTCTTTGGTTCCCGTTTTAGGCTGATTGTAGAGCTGCCAGACAAGCAGAAAAACGAGTAATACCGTCAGGACAAGAGCTATATTTTTTTGGAATTGATTCAATATCTTTCTCCTTAAATATCAATGATGAGTTACAATAACATACAGTCCGATTTCAAACGATAACCCGACAGCAAGGAGGAGGCTCCCCGGCGTATTCATCATACGTTGAGGACACCGACGACGCAGTCAACAAAGTCAGCCGCAGAAAGCGAACGTGTGTAACCTTTATAATAATATTCAATATAACTCAAATATTTTCTGTTAAAACAAAAGAGATTTATTCTTTACGATTTTTCAAGGCTATAAAGCGTTTATTTGTAATTCCAGCACATTTTTTGTTTTCGCTGAAATCTTTACCCGATCACTCAAGTGCATATTTTCTATATATATTACCGAAAGATCATCCACCAACAGCATTATTTCATCTCTTTGCTCTGCAGGTATTTTATGATCGATGAAATATTTCTTTATCTTTTGACGACCGGTCATACCCAACGGCTGAAACCAGTCTCCGTCGCGTCTGTTTCTGATCATTAATGGCGGCTTGATCATGTCCCAATCAAGATAAACTTTATTCTTTCGGTTTTCGATACGGATATTTCCCCGTTTGGCGAGTTTCCCTTTTACCGTAATATTTCTCTCTTTGATATCAATCGAGCCTGGAATATTTAGAATATACTTATAGTGAACCGCCTTTTTACCGGGTTTCTTTTTCTCGAGAATTAACTTATCGTACTCGCGTCTCGCCCTGATTTTCGATGGAAGAGTCGCTTTTCTCCCCGATTCCCTTTTTTGAACCAAATCATCCACAGACCTGACATGCGAACAGGATATGCCGTTTTGCGAAGGAGTCCAATCCTCCAGAATTGTTTTAAACAACCTCCACCGGATGGCATCCGGCAATTTCCTTACCGAATTTATTTTCAGCGAAAGGCTGTCGGGTTTTCTTTCCAGGACAGATTTTTTCATGGCGACGGCTACGTGCCGTTTGATAAAATCATCCTCCATCCGCAATATTTGGGCCATCTGCGCCAGATTTTCATCAATTTTTGGATTGTATTTTTCTTTTAAATACGGAATCAATTCGTTCCTTATTTTATTGCGTTGATACTTAGTGTTTTTATTGGAACTGTCCTGACGATAAGCGATTCGCGATGCATCCAGAAAAGAAATGATTTCCTGTCTTGATGTTTCAATTAATGGGCGGATGATCCGGTCATCCCTCATGGGAAGAAAGCCCTTCAACCCTTCCAACCCGCTGCCACGCAGGAGATTCAGTAAAACGGTTTCGGCCTGATCATTTAAATTATGGCCCAACGCAATTTTTTGGGCTTTGTGTTTTTCAGCTGTTTTATACAAGAAGTCATATCTCTGACGACGGTAAAAATCTTCCGGCGAAATACCTTTTTTATTAATTTTTTTATTTAATTTTCCGGCGCAAAACATCAATCCCAATTTCTCAGCCAGATCGCGGGAATATTTCTCATCCGCATCGGACTCCCTGCCTCTCAAGCCGTGATTGAAATGGGCAATGATCAGCTTCAGGTCCATTTCCCCGGCGATGGTGACAAGAACCGTCAGTAAAGCGGTGGAATCCGGCCCGCCGGAAAGAGCCACCACGACGCCTTCACCATTTTTCAGCAGATTGTATTTTGCTATGGTTTGCTGAACTTTTTTAATCATAGTTTTTTCAACGCGTTTCTCTAATAAAACAGCGAATTAATTTCCAAAATATCTTCGCAGTAATAATCTGCATTAAGCTTGAGCAAATCATCGCGGTTTCCCAATCCGTTCAACAAAGCACAGCTGAATATCCCTGAATTTCTGGCGACTGCAATATCATTGACGCCATCTCCGACTATCAGCGTCTTTTCTCTCGCCGCTTTATTCTTCTCCAGAATATAATCGATAACACGACGATCCGGTTTCAAAAAAGGAGTAGAATCGGCTCCGATGATTCCGGTAAAATATTTTTCTATCTTCAGTCCCCTGGCTATGATTAACGCAAATTCATAGCGTTTATTGGTGAGAATCACTTTTTCTGTATTTTCAAATTTTCTCAGAACGTCCTCCACGTGCGGGTAAAGAACCGTGTTGTCCAGCAGATGTTGACTATAATAATCTGTAAAGATTTGCATCGCCTCGCTATGAAGCCCGTCATGATCTTCCCCCAACGTTCTCTCCATTAGCTTGCTTATTCCATCGCCAACGAAACTGATAATTTCCCGTTTGCTCTTTTCCGGAAGCCTAAGGGTCTTTAACGTATGATTTATGCCCTGGACCAGGTCATCGCCCGTGGAAGCAAGCGTACCGTCCAGATCAAATATTATCAGGTCTATTTTTTTCATGGTTCCCTCTTCTCTATATATCCAAGTGCTTTAACAAACACAAGTTTCTTTCGCAAAAAGTATTTGACTATGTTCCCGGTCGGTGTTAAATTTACTTTAACCGCTTGGATCTCTTTAATCGACTGAGACGGTAGTATAAATGTCGAACTAGGGTCTTCCTCTATTATGCGGAAGACCTTTTTTAATGAGCCTTGATTTTCCGAAACGTAGTGCACGGAAAATCTTAGAGCGAATTATCCCAGGAGCGTAGCGACGTGGGATTTGAGTCCCAAATTTAGGGAGCGTAGCGACGTAGGATTTTCTATGCAGAGACGACATTCTCATAAATTTGCCATCATCGGCGCCGGCATGGTGGGAACCGCTATCGGCTTTCTGTTAAATAAAGCCGGTTATCAAGTTACCGTTGTCTGCGACAAATCCTCTGCAGCTCTCAAAAGAGCTCTTCCCTACACCGGCAATAATGTTTCCTCAAAACCGCAGGACATATGGCGTCAGGCCGATTGCATTTTAATCACCACGCCCGATGATGCTATTGCGTCTGCCTGCGAAGAAATTGCAATTTCACCGGACATCAAAGGCAAACTTGTTTTTCACATGAGCGGTGCGGGCGGACTTGACCTTCTGGCATCCGCAAAGCAAGCGGGAGCCTCCGTCGCCAGCATTCATCCCTTACAGAGCTTTTCTTCTATTGACCAGGCCATAAAAAACATACCCGGCAGCTATTTCGGGGTAACAGCGGATAAGACAGCTCTCCCGCACGCGAAAAATATCATTCGTAAACTGGGCGGCATTCCCATTGTCATTTCCGACAACCAGAAACCGCTCTATCACGCCGCCGCTTGTTTCGCGTCCAACTATCTGGTGTCGTTGATGAATATTGTGGAATCCATCTACCAGTCTATCGGCATCAAAGAAAAAGACGCGAAAAAAGCCTATCTGCCGCTCGTTTACGGAAGTTTGAGAAACATTGAAAAATCAGGTTCTGTTTTGTCACTCACCGGCCCCATTGCCCGCGGTGATTACGGAACCATTAAAAAACATATAACGGCGATCAATAAAAATCTTCCCCGATATGCCTCTCTCTATTCTTCTCTGGGTTTAATAACGGTGGAAATCGCCAAACAAAAAGGAACCCTTAACGCGGGGCAGGCAAAAAAAATCAGAGCCCTTTTGAAAGGAGAACCATCATGAGCACACAAAGTAAAATTACGCGGAAAACAACGGCGGACATCAAAAAAATGAAACTCAACAGGGAGAAAATCACCATGCTCACCGCTTATGATTACGCGATGGCTTTGATACTGGATGAGTGTAATATTGACATGATTCTCGTCGGCGATTCTCTGGGGAATGTCGTTCTGGGTTATGACACAACACTGCCCGTCACGATGGAGGATATGCTGCATCATACGAAAGCCGTCGCGCGCGGCGTTCATAACGCGTTGATTGTCGCCGATATGCCTTTCTTATCTTATCAGGTCTCCGAACAGGCCGCTGTTCAGAATGCCGGAAGATTCCTGCAGGAAGCCAATGCTCAGGCGGTTAAACTGGAGGGAGGAAGAGACGTCGCTGAAACAGTGAAAAAAATCACCTCAGCGGGAATCCCCGTCATGGCACATCTGGGCCTTACGCCTCAATCGATCCACCAACTCGGCGGCTATAAAGTTCAGGGGAAGAAAGAAGATGCCGCGCGAAAGATTATTGAAGATGCTAAAATTCTGGAAGAAGCGGGCGCTTTTTCAGTGGTTCTGGAATGCGTTCCGGAAGGACTTGCCGCTGAAGTAACCGGGTGTCTGTCCATTCCGACCATCGGCATCGGCGCCGGTGTTCAATGTGACGGACAGGTTCTGGTCATCAACGATTTACTGGGAATCTCCGACCGATTCACACCCAAGTTTGTGAAAAAATATGCCAACCTGAATTCCGAAATCAAGAAGGCGGTAAAAAATTATATCGGGGAAGTCCAGAACAGCAACTTCCCCGATAGTGAGCACAGTTTTAAATGATATTTTGAAAGATATCTGAACGCTTGTTTTTAGTTAACGATGATTTTAGCATTGGCCTTTAATTTAGCGACGATTTCATTAAAGGCTTCCATCTTTTTCCGTTTTTCCAGGTAATCGGCAATTTTAGCTTTAACGTCATTCAACGCAATTTTCTTCGCCGGCTTGCGATCAAGAACCTGAACAATGTGATAGCCATATTCTGTTGTGATCACGGGGCCAATGGCATTCTTTGCCTGTGAAAAAGCGGCCTGTTCAAATTCTTTCACCATTTGTCCTCTCTTGATGAAGCTTAAGTCTCCACCGGCTTCTTTGCTGGGACAATCCGAATTTTGACGGGCAATCTCCGCAAAATTTCCGCCACCGGCCAACTGCTTGCGCAGATTTTCTATTTTCGCTTTTTTCTCTGCCTTCACTTTATCGTTGTCGCCCTTGCCGACAGCTACAAGAATATGACGGACATGAACGCTTTCCGGTTCGACGAAAAGTTTTTCGCGATTATCAGTGTAGAACTTATTGATTTCCTTTTCAGAGGGTTTTAAGTTCGAGCCTCCCTCCATATTTCTGAATTTATCGATTTTGACGGCAAGAACGATATCTTCCTTCGAAATTTTATTTTCTTTTAAAAATTGATCTACATTTTTGTTCGGAGGAAGGCTGGCTTTGATCTGATCCATGGCCGCCTTAATTTCCTGTTCGCTGGCCACGATTTTTCTTTTCTCGATTTCATTCGCTAAAAGAGTTTTAATGATGAAAACATCGACCAGCTGTTTTCTGAGATTATCCTTGAATTCTTTCTGTTTGTCAGCCGGTATCTTGTTTTTGATCAGGTCAAATTTTTCTTTCACACTTTTATCTAAATCCGCTTTTTTTAATATTGCACCGTTAACGCTGGCGGCAGCATCATCCGGCAAAACACCGGATAGATCGCCCGTTGCCGGCAGACCGGAAACCGCTTCCTGAACATTATTTGCACCGACTGCCGACACGGCATCTTTTTTCCCGTCATCAGAACAGCCTGCAAACAGAACAAAAACGAATAAAACAAAAATTACTGGCCAGTTTTTGCCGATCTTAGTTTTCATGAATTTCCTCCCGAAAATTTTGTAAGTTTTAATAATATTTGAAGTTTATATGTAAATTACGGGCATCCGTCAAGATAATTTTCCAGCTATTTTCTCCTCATGGTCCTGATCATGTTATCGTGCGCATATAGTTCAGAATGTTTATTTGTTCGGTTAAAGGCGGAATAGTATCGCTGGTATCCAAGCTCAAGCCGGAGAAACCAGACCGGTCAAGAAGACTTTTCAGGGCCGCGAACATATTGATCGGTGGATAGCATTCTTTTGTTAAATAATGAATCATTTTCAAAGTTCGGAAAGCATCGAACCAGACATGAAACTGTCGGGCAAGGGATTTTTCTTCCTTCGCAACGCGTCTTATTTTGGACCAGGCCAGAGGAAAATCACTGGATTCCAAAAAGCATTTCACCCCGGGGTGAATCAATTGCGCTTGCCGGAGAATTTCATCTTCCCCCTGACAAATCACCCCGGTGATGCGCTGAAGGAAGTCAGCCAGGATGGAAAATATTTGCGGATCGTATAAACGATATTCATCTTCTGCAACACCCGTCAGAAACCGCTCTATTCTTTTTCCCGTTCCGAATGGAACCCGTGTCGATACACGAGCCGACGGATAAACACACGTTTCTTTGACGTAATCAATGCTCCCTATTTTCGCCAGTTTGCTGAGAAAGTAAAAATCTTCGCCGGCTTCTCTTTTGTTCATTCCCCTTACGGCCAGATAGGCGTCCGCGGAAACAGCGATGGTCGATCCTATCGAATGAAAAGCCCAGGGAGATTTTGCGTACCTCAGCCCCAGAACCCAATACCGTAAAAATATCTCATAACAACAAATTGCGGCCTGTTCTCCCGGGTTCTCCGGCAGGGGATGTTCATAAGCCAGGATGGCGGTTTTAACCCCGGGGTTAAAATGATCTCTGACGACAGGAAGATAATTACTTTGAACGAGCGTGTCAGCATCCAGACTTAAAATTATACCGTCGGAAAGAGACCTTTTATTCAAGACACGTAAAGCCGTATCCATGCCTATTTTTCTTGCCGTTCCGACTCCTCCCGTATTTTGCGGCAAGGCTTTCCAGGTGGATGAAGCATCGATGCAACCCAGCTTCATTTTTGAATCGGATATTTTATTCAGAAGATTGATCAAATATTTCTCGTCTTCAAAATCCCTTGACGATTTTTTTTTGATCAGGGCATCCAGAACCTTGATGGTCTTTGAATTGTTTTCTATAACCGCCGCCGGTGAATCCGCTTTGTTATTGACAACGCAAATAATCAGAGATTCTTCCAGGGCATGAGGCTCGTTTTCCGCCAAAGATGCGAGAGTGTGAAAAAGCATTTCCTTTTCCGCATAGGCCGGAATAACCACCACCTGCGAAATATGATCGGTATGGTCAGCGATCAATTCCCATTGATCACCGACGGAATATTTTTGCAGGTAATCATCCAGTAAAGATTTTTTCTTCATTTTAAAATATCGGCAACTTTTTCTTTCAGCGAGGAATAGTCATCACGATCGATCCAATTGATCGCAACACCCTTTCTTTCCATGCGGCGGAACCAGGTTTCCTGTCTTTTCGCAAATTGATGAATGGCTGTTGCCAGTTTATTCTTCATTGCATCCCACGATGTTTTTTGCTGCAGATATTCAGCGATGAAACGATATTCCAGACCGAAACTCTCGAGTCGGGACCAGTTCAATCCGGTTGCGTGCAGATCCGCAACTTCTTCGATCATTCCGTTTTGCAGTCTTTCTTCCAAACGTTTGGTTATGCGATGCCGGAGTTCTGTTCTATTCCATCTGACACCGAAAACCGCCGCGTCAATTTCCGGTTTTTCCGGCGTTTTTTTATTGGCAGTTGTTCGCGCCATTTCTATTTCAATGGCCCGGATTAACCGGTCTCGATCATCAAGATCGGTTGAGTTATGGAGCCGTGGCTTTAAGCCGCAAAGAATTTGTTGCAGCTCCTTCGTGGTTTTCTCCGTTAAATCGTTTCTTTGTTCTCTGTTGACCGGCGCTTCGGGCATATCATATTTACAGAGCACCGATTCCAGATAAAGCCCGGTGCCGCCCACCAGAACGGGCAGTTTTTTCCTTTTCCGGACAGCATCAAATGCGGTATAAAATCGTTTCTGAAATTCAAACAGATTAAATTCATTTTCCGGATCTTCAATATCGATCAGATAATAAGGAATCGGACGGTTATGGATGACATACTCATTTAAATCCTTCCCGGTGCCGATGTTCATTTTTCTGTAAACCTGGCGCGAGTCGGCGGAAATGATTTCACCGCCAAAATCGAAGGTAAGTCTTGCTGCCAGGCGCGTTTTGCCTGATGCCGTCGGACCGAGAATAACGATAAGATTCTTTGCCATATTTATCTTGATCTTATATTTCTTTATGTGATAGCAACTAAACCCAAATGAACCCGACGATCAATCATGAATAACAGACTGGACTTAGGAAAAGAGGCAATACTTCCGCTGATTTTAAAAATGAGCTGGCCATCGATTATCGCGATGACAGCCATGTCTCTTTATAATTTCATCGACACATTCTGGCTGGCCCGTTTAAGTTCACAGGCCCTGGCCGCTCTCACCGTCTGCTTTCCGATTCAATTGCTTGCCGCGGCCATCGGCGTGGGAACCGGCATCGGCGCCGGTTCATTTTCCGCGCGGATGTTCGGCGCGGGAAAGACTCTTGAAGCAAAAAAAACAGCCGGTCAGACCTTTTCTCTTTCCATGTTGTTCGGGTTCGGAAGCATTATCTTCGTGATGCTTTTCGGAGATTCCATGCTCGTCTTTTTCGGCGCATCAGACGAAATATTACCCCTCAGTCATGATTATCTGTTTCTCGCCGTTTTCAGTTCGCCTTTTCTCTTTTTTTCCATGATGACGGCAATCATGCTTCGCGTCGAAGGCCGGCCTCTTTTATCCATGTATACCGTGCTGATTGCTCTGATTTCCAGCGCGATTCTCGATCCTTTTCTGATTTTCGGTATCGGTCCCTTTCCCCGCATGGGAATCCGGGGAGCCGCACTGGCCGGGATCATCGCCCACTTGATCATGTTTATATTGTCTCTCTATTTTTTGCAATTGAAATCATCCAAATATGATTTCAAAATGAAATATACCCTTCCCGATTTGCAGATCATCAAATCAATTTACTCAACCGGTTTCCCTTCGATGGTCACCAATTTTGTCATCAGCATTGTTCTGGTTATCTATAATCATGTTCTCGGCAATTTCGGGTTTCAGGCCATAGCGGCCTTTGGTATATGTTTCCGGGTCACCGGCCTGGCGACGATGGTGCTGTTCGGTATTGGAGCCGGCTTAATGCCGATCGTCGGATACAATTTAGGAGCCAAACTTTTTGACCGATTGAAAGAATCCGTCGCCGTCGCTGTGAAGGTCGCCGTCGTTTTTTCCGTTGCTGCCGTTATCATCCTGGAATTTTTTGCTACCCATATCATAGCATTTTTTTCCAGCGATCCCGTTTTGACGGCTATTGCCGTGCCTGCTTTACGCATACATGTTGCGGCACTTTTATTTTCCGCTCCTATCATCATATACGTCAATATGTTTATAGGATTGGGGAAAGGCGCTCTCGCCATGTTCATCCTTTTTATCCGGGATATTTTAGTCTTTGTTCCTTTACTGATTATTCTGCCCGTCTTCTGGGGATTAACCGGAGCATGGCTGGCGCTGCCGCTGGCCGGATTCATGGAATTATTTCTCGTTATTTACTGGGCGAAGAAAGAACTGAAACTTTTTGACAAAAGACCGGTTTAATTTTCAGGTTCCGCCATCCCCTTCTCCTGCCCAACCCGGCAAGTCATTGATCATCGGTATTGCTACCAGGAAAGGACTCTGGATCACTCGACGAACAACTAATGCGCTACGCTTCTGAAATTTTGAACTCATAAAGAAAAACACCCCGCTTTGTTGCCAAAACGGGGTGTTTTCCCTAGTCAAAATGAATTAATTGCATGTATTATAGTGGTGTAACATTGGTTGCGCTGGGACCTTTGTTCCCCTGTTCGATATCGAAACGAATTTTCTGACCTTCGTAAAGAGTCTTGAATCCTGTTCCGGCGATGGCACTATAATGCACAAAAACATCTCCGCCTTCATCGTTTTCAATAAAACCAAACCCCTTCTTCTCGTTGAACCACTTTACTTTTCCTTCTGCCAAAGCTCAAACCCTCCTTTAAAAATATTTGTTTTCTGCCTGATTATATTTGCAGAAAACAAAAAAAACCGCATGAATCCTATCTTTCAATAAAGAATTCTTTGCGGTTAATTTCTTTTTCTTTAAAACTCAACACTTAAAATTTCCTGGTAAACACCCGATTCATCATCTCTGATGAATCACAACAAACTATTCAGTTTTTGTGCGTTGGTTAAAAAATTATCACTGTTTTTTTTTAAAATCAAGTTATTTTTATGAATTTGTTAAGTTTTTTTTAGCATGTATTTATACAAAATTTCCATCAGTTCTTTTTCTCTTCCCCCGTAAAAATGATCTGCGCCGCGAATGATTTCCAGAGCCGCATTTATTTTTCTTGCCTTGTCCGTCAAAACCTCCAGCGAGCAGAACTGATCGGCATCACCGCAGATCAACAAATCGATTTTATTTTTTAAAGGATGCCAGTCAAACTCAAAATAATCAATCGGAGGCGCGACAAAGATGCTGCTGCAAAAAGGATGATCCGGCTGCGCTATAATCCCTGAACCAACCCATGCGCCAAATGAATAACCGGCAAATAAAATCTCGCGCATCCCTGACTTTTTCAGATATTCGCAGACCGCTATAATATCTTCCTTTTCTCCCACGCCTTCGCTATACGAACCGGTGCTTTCGCCTACGCCCCGAAAGTTGAATCTCAAGGTAGTAATATTTTCCGAAGAAAATGCTTTCTGCAGAGCTTCGACAACATTATTATACATTGAACCGCCCATCAACGAGTGCGGATGACAGAGGACCACACCCCGTTCGCCTGATGCTCTATGCAGCAGGGCTTCAATCACCAAAGCATTATTTTTTATAAATATCTTTTCTTCCCGCATCATAGGTTTAGATTGATCCGGCCCTGTGACAGGCGCAAAAGCTTTTCTCGTTAATCACCTTCAGCTCCGGATCCATTTTCTCGCATATTTCAAGTTTGTAAGCACATCGATTTTGAAAAGAACACCCCTGATCATTTTCCAGGCCGGCTTCACCGCTCACCGATATTTTTCTTTGTCTTTTACCGGGATCACACGAGGGCACGGCTGCAAGCAGCATACGCGTATAGGGATGAAGCGGTGTTGTGTAAATATCGTCGTTCAACGCAAGTTCGACAATTTTCCCCAGATACATTACGGCAATTCGATCGGAAATATAGCGGATGACATTAAGATCATGAGAAATGAAAAGATACGTTAAATTAAAATCATTTTTCAAATCCCGGAGTAAATTTAAAATCTGTGCCTGAATAGAAACATCCAGCGAGGAAACCGGTTCATCCGCAATAATCAATTCCGGATTCAGGACAAGCGCGCGGGCTATGCCGATACGCTGGCGCTGCCCTCCACTGAATTCGTGCGGGTAACGGGTTGCCTGTTCTTTTTTCAAACCGACTTTTGTCATCACCGACAGCGCCTTATCCTCACGTTCTTTTGTGTTGCCCTGTTTATGAATGGTTAGAGGTTCTTTGATCATGCTCAATGCTGATTTGCGCGGATTTAAGGAAGAAAATGTGTCCTGAAATATCATCTGGACATTACGTCGATAGGCTTTCAAAGATTCCTTGTCAAAGGCAAAAATATTTTGACCCTTGAATTTTATATCTCCCGATGTAGGCTTTTCCAGCCGGGTAATCAAACGCGCCAGTGTCGATTTACCGCAACCCGATTCTCCGACAATCCCCAGCGTCTCGCCGCGGATAATCTGCAAATCAACATGGTTTACGGCATGAATAATTCTCTTTTGCGCGCTGAATAAGCCGCCGCTAAAGGTGAATTTTTTATCTAACTTCTGAATGTCTACCAGCACGTCGGACATTTTCCGCTCTTTCCTTTAATGATTTTTTGCTGAAACGTATTTCCAGCAGGATACCAGATGACCGTCTTCCACCGCCAGCAACGCGGGATCCCGCAACTCGCATTTTGCAAAAGCGAAAGAACACCGGTCTTGAAAACGACAGCCCTGAGAAATATTATACAGATCGGGAACAGACCCGGGAATCGTTTTCAGAGACTCCTGCTGTTTCTTTGAATCAAAACATCTCGCCGGTATCGATTCCAGCAGTCCCTGCGTATAGGGATGCAGGGGCTTTGCAAAGAGATTTTCCACCGTGGAATATTCGACAATTTTTCCTGCGTACATGACCGCCACTTTTTCCGCAGCCTGAGCGACGACGCCCAGATCATGCGTAATAAAAATGACCGCCATATTGTTTTTCTGTTTCAGATCGGAAATCAAATCCAGGATCTGCGCCTGAATGGTGACATCCAGCGCCGTTGTCGGCTCGTCCGCAAGCAAAAGCTGTGGATGACAGGACATCGCCATCGCAATCATGACACGCTGACGCATGCCGCCGCTGAGATTGTGCGGATAATCCTGCGCCCGTTTTTGCGGATCCGCAATTCCTACTTCGCGCAAAAGCTCCACGCTCAACGCCATAGCCTGTCTGGCCGGCAGATGCTGATGCAGACGGATCGCCTCGGCGATTTGCTCGCCGACGCGGAAAACCGGATTCAGCGACGTCATCGGTTCCTGAAAGATCATGGCAATATCCTTGCCGCGACGGGCGCGCATTTCTTCTTCGGATAATTTCAGTAAGTCCAGACCCGAAAATAAAATTTCACCATTGATGATTTTGCCATTGGGAGGGATGAGACGCATGATAGAAAGGGAAAGCATTGTTTTGCCGCAACCGGATTCGCCGACCACGCCAAGCGTTTCTCCGGAATTGACTTCCAGTGATACCCCGTCCACGGCTTTAATGCGACCATGAACGGTATCAAACACGGTCATCAGATCTTTTATTTGCAGCAGAGGCGGCATAGATTATTGTTGAAACTCCAATTCCGAAAGCATAGCGCAGCGGAATTGGTAAGTTGAACAATCCCGCGAAGCGGAGGGTTTAGAACCCCGAAGCTTGCTTTGGGTTCATACCCGTGATTATCGTGAACGGCTGCGCAGAAATTCTACCAGTAACCGGACACCGATCCCCGCCGCGCCTTTGGGTATATACGGTTTATCCTTGTCGGCCCAGGCCGGACCGGCAATGTCCAGATGCACCCACGGATAATCGCCGACAAATTTGCTCAGAAATGCGGCGGCCGTAATGGTGCCCGCGGCGCGATTGCCCGCATTCTTGTAATCGGCAATATCGCTCTTGATCAGCTCATGGTATTGCTCCCACAGCGGCAGTTCCCAAACAAGCTCTCCGGTGATTTGGGCGGCGTGATTGATTTCTTTTTTCAACTTTTCACCCGTTCCCATCATTCCGATGACATCGTCGCCCAGAGCCACCACACAAGCGCCGGTCAGCGTGGCGAGGTCAATGACGGCTTCCGGCTTGAACTCGGAAGCATATGCCAGCGCATCGGCCAGAAGCAACCTGCCCTCGGCGTCCGTACTGAGAATTTCGATGGTCTTGCCCGAATACGACTTTAAAATATCGCCCGGTTTGAACGCGGATCCGCTCGGCATATTGTCCGACGCAGGAATCAATGCAACAATATTGAGAGGAATCTGCATATCCGCAGCCGCCATAATCGCTCCCATCACCGCGGCGCCGCCGGACATATCTGTCTTCATCTCCTCCATTTTATCTGACGGTTTGAGAGAGATTCCCCCGCTGTCGAACGTCAGTCCTTTGCCCACCAGCACAACGGGAGCGGCTTTTTTTCTGCCGCCGGAATATTCCAGAATAATAAACTTCGGTTCTTCGTGGCTTCCGGACGCCACCGCCAGCAGAGCATTCATGCCCAGTTCCTTCATCCTGTTTCTGTCCAGAACCGTACACGTCACATTTTTTCTCTTGGCCACTTCCTGTGCTTTTTGTGCCATGATCGTAGGCGTCATTTCGTTGGAGGGCGCAGAAATCATATCGCGCACAAAGTAAACCGCGTCGGCAATAATTTTGGCTTTCTTCACAGACGGCTCAATCACGGCATACTCTTTCGGATCGGCGATGATATTGAATTCCTCCATCTCCTTGAATGCTTCCCTCTCGACGGTTTTATACGGGGTATATTGATACAGCCCGAGCAAGGCCCCTTCCACGGCTGCCTGGACGATCTGATCTTTTTTGCCGGGAATAAGATTCAAATTCACGGACGTCGCCGCTTCCTTGACATTCATCCCGCGAAGATGACGCATCACTTTGGCAAAAGCCGCGCGCAATTTTTCAAGATTGAATTCCTTTTGTTTCCCCAAACCGACCAGAGCGATTCTCTTCGACGGAAGATTCCCGCAGGGATAAGCAACGGATACCTGCGACGCCTTGCCTTCAAAATCACCGTTGGCCATTAATTCGCTGATGAGGCCACCGCTTTTTTTATCAATCTCCAGCGCAATGCCTGATAATTTCCTGCTGTCCTCAAACAACGTCAGAATCACCGCCTGGCTTTTGGTTTCCGCAAGCATTCCTTTTTTGACAAAAACGTTCACTTCAAAACCCTCCTGCTAAGAATTGCTTTGTTGTAACAATGTGTGACGGACGATAGCATATAAACTAAAAAAGTCAAATGTTAAGCATATT
>CAZIJZ010000021.1:0-44432 GCA_964539765.1 uncultured Smithella sp. | reverse complement strand
TTATAATAGATTGCCGCTTACGATACAAGGTTTTTGAGGACAAATAATGACTTTTCCTACAGGCTCAACGAAAAGCTAAGCGGAGCGCAGCGATCGGGTGAATTTTTTAACGATTATTATTTGTGATTTAGCATAAAATCTGAATTATGGGAAACGAGGATAACAGGAAGCAGTTCTTTACATAAGCATAAAAATGAATTCATTTTTTCAGTAACAGATACAGTTCCCCTTTTTCTTTGAGCGTGCCGGCGGTGTATTCCGCTTTTTCCCCGAAACCGCAGAAAAGATCCACTCTGCCGGGGCCTTTGATGGCAGCGCCTTTATCCTGGCTCAGAACAAAACGGGAAAAATCAACTCTCTCTTTTACATTGCCTGCATTATCAAAAACAGGCTTGCGCAAACGGATAAACGCCAATGCCCCTTCGGGAAAAAAATCCGGATCGGTCGCTATGGATCTGTCCGGTGTCACCATTTCTCCTAAAGATCCCACCGGGTCCTTTTCTAAAAAGCGGAAGAAAGTGTACCTTTCGTTGTGGCTTAAAGCATCATAGATTTCTTCGTCGCTTTTATTTCTCAAAAATTCGTGACGATACGTAACTTCATTATTTTGTATTTTTCCGCCGTCGAGCATAAATTTGGTAACGCTCCGGAAAGGCCGGCCATTTGTATTCGCATAACCAACCGTCAAAAGGTCACCGTTTTCCAGCTTGATTTTGCCGGAACCCTGGATGTGCAGAGAAAACAAATCCACCGGATCCGACACCCAGAGAAGCTCCAGGTTCTTTCCCCTGAGCACACCGTCAACATCAATCTCCCGACGGCTGTAATAGGGAACAAATTCGTCATCCTCCATCCGGCCGACCTTGCTTCCTTTGCGAATCAAATCAGGCGGCGCTCGATAAAGCGGATATCTGTATTTTTCAGTGCGTTGCAGTGAACCTTCCAAAAGCGGTTCATAATAACCGGTAAAGAGGACGCTGCCGTCGTCATCCGGCCCGGCAACCCGATAAACATCAAATTCTTCTGCAATTTTTTTTGCTAAATTGTCCGGACTCCCCGCTGTGCGCAAAAGCGAGCGAAAAGCAATCAGCGTTTCTTTCAATTGCCGCGCGTCAACATCCCTGTCGTCTATCCGATAAACTTTATTACGCCCCCTGCCCTCATAAAAACGGACACTGCGATCAATAGCCGTCTCCAGCGATGCGGGCTCCAGATCATCCAGAAAGACGATTTCCGCAGGGTCTGCGGACACCAATGATTCGAAGGTGTTTAGAGAAGGATGGGAAGCTGCACGCAGGCACCCGCTGAAAGAAATCGCCATAATGATGAAAAGAAATATTTTCAGTGAATATTTCATAGCTCGACAATCATCGCCGTTTCGTCGCAGTAATCCGGATACTTGGAGCAACGGAAACAATCCGACCAGATTTTTTCCGGGAGAAGATTCCGGTCGATTTCCTTGAATCCCAGCCGAACAAAAAATTCTTTTTTATATGTCAGCGTGAATATTTTGAAAAGACCCAGCGTAATCGCTTCGGAAATACAGGCCTCGACGAGCTCACGCCCCACTCCTTTTCTCCGATGATCTTCATCGACATAAAGAGATCTTATTTCCGCGAGATTTTCCCAGATGATATTCATCGCGCAAATACCGATGATTTGAGACTCATCTTCATCATAACAGACGAAAAAATCGCGCAGAGAATTATATATATCCATCAGAGAGCGCGGCAGCATTTCACCTTTCCCCGACGATAAATTGATCAGGCGGTGAATGGTTTTGACATCGTCAATACGCGCTTTCCTCAGCATTTTTCCTCTCCTGATGATTTGATTTTATGGGCCCCGGCATTATGAAGCATTTCCCGCGCATGCTCTCTTGTTGTCGGGGTAACATCAATCCCGCCGAGCATTCTGCTCATTTCTTCTATTTTCTGTTCATGGTCAAGTTCATGCACGGAAGTGATCGTCCTGCCTTTTACAACTTTTTTGGAAACATACAAGTGTTTTTCTCCAAAGCAGGCAATCTGCGGCAAATGCGTTATACAGATCACCTGGTGTTTGGCGGAAACCTCCTTTAACTTTCTGCCAACTATCTCCGCCACCGCCCCGCCGATCCCGTTATCCACTTCGTCAAAAATAATCGACGAAACGGAGCCTGTGCTCGACAGAACATTTTTCAAGGCCAGAATGATCCGCGATAATTCTCCGCCTGATGCCACTTTGTTTAAAGGTTTTGCGTCTTCGCCTTTGTTGGCCGAGAGATAAAATTCGATTTCATCAATGCCTTTCGGTCCGAAAATTTCAGCGGCATCATCGTGTTGTTTAAAGTTGACCGAGAAGGAGGCATGCGGCATATTCAGCGCACGAATTTCTTTTTCCACCGCGTCCTTCAATTTTTCTGCCGCCTGTTTTCTCATCCGGGATAGCTTAAGCGCATCCTGTCTTAAAACGTCTTTAATCTTTTCCTGTTCCTCGTTCAGTTTCTCCAGTTCCTCTTCCAGGGAGAAGACCGTTTTCAGAGATGCTTCTATTTCCCGCTTTTTGCTCAGAACAGCTTCCAGAGATCCGCCGTGCTTGCGTTTCAGACGATTTAACAATTCGAGGCGCTCTTCTATCGCCTCAAGCCGGACGGCATCGAAAAAAAGACTCTTGCTGTAATCACGCAGCGCCAGCGCCGTCTCCTGAAGCGTGACAAAACTGCTTTCGATATCCGCTTCGGCAATTTTCAGGCTGGAATCTATCTTTCTAATTTCTTTGATCTGCTGCTGAATTTCTTTGATTTTGACAATGGCGCAATCCCGGTCGCCGTAGAGCAGGTCATACGAACGGCTGGCGCAATCGGTCAGTTTCTGCGCATTGACGAGAATCTTCTTCTCATCGGCCAGCGCCGTATCTTCGGCCGGCTGCGGATCAATATCCTGAATCTCCTTCAACTGGAACTTAAACAAATCGGCTTTTTCTTCCCGGCTTTTGTTTAAATCCTTTAATCGCTCTATTTGCGCCCTGATCTGCTGATACCGGTTGAAGATTTCTTCATACGCCCCTCGGACAGACAGACAGCCGCCGAATTCATCGAGAATATCAATATGATTCTCCGCGTTGAGAATCACCTGATGCTCATGTTGTCCGCAAATGTTGATGAGCATTTCACTGACGGCGGACAAATTCATCAAGGTCGCTGCCTGTCCGTTAATAAACGCCCTGTTTTTACCGGAATGGGAAATGACCCGGCGAATGATTAATTCTCCCGAGTCCGGGAAACCCATGGTGGTAATCTTATCTTTCAAAGGTTTGTTGGAGGAAATGTCAAAAACCGCTTCCACGGTTGCCGTGTCGGCCTGTGTTCTGATCATCTCGGTCATCGCTCTGTCGCCGAGCAGCAGACCGGCGGCGCCGATAATGATTGATTTTCCCGCGCCGGTTTCGCCGGTAATGACGTTCAAGCCTTCATCAAAGGTGAGATGAAGTTCATCAATAATGGCAAAATTTTTAATGCTCAGTTCATTTAGCATTTTTCCTTTTTTTAGCTCCCGGAGGTAAATCGCCCCAACCGAGCTTGGAGCGCAGAATTTCCCCGTAGCTACGGTAAGGAGAAAGAACCAGCATGGTCGAATGCTTCGATTTTTTGACGGTCACGACATCGCCGGACTTGATTTTATATGATTCCTGGCCGTCGAGCGTCAGCATGGCGCCTTTATCCTTGGACCAGAGGGTAATTCTGAGGCTGGAATTCTCGGAAAATATGATCGGACGATTGGTCAGCGTATGAGGACAGATCGGATTGACGATGATCAAATCATTCCCCGGAAAAACAATGGGACCGCCGGCGGAAAGAGAATAGGCGGTGGAACCGGTCGGCGTGGAAACGATCAGTCCGTCTCCCTTGTAGGTGGTCAAATAGCTGCCGTTGACCTCCATTTCCAGTTCGTTCATGCGGGACAAATCGCCGCGGTTGATCACGACATCGTTCAAGACACTGCCGGCAATGGTAACCGTTTTCCCGCGCTTGATGCTTACATCAAGCATCATTCTTTTTTCCGTCACGAAATTCCCGTTGATAATCAATTCCAGCGTCGAGTGGATTTCGTTCAGGTTGACCTCAGTCAGATAGCCGAAACTGCCCAGATTGATACCCAGCAGGGGAACCCGGTGACCGGCCAGATAATGCGCCGCACGCAGCATGGTGCCATCGCCGCCCAGCGCAACAACGAGTTCCGACTTGCGCGCGAGGTCGTTCCACGAAAGTCCGTCGGCAGAATCGATTTTACCGGAAATTGCCATTTCCAGAAAAACCTGAGCATGTTGTTCTTCCAACCACTTTTTTAATGATCTGACATGACCGGCAATATTTTCTTTTTCAATATTGGCCACAATGCCTATTTTTTTTATTTTCAGTTCAAGCACCTCCGAAGCGGGAAACCTGAGCTTCCCGTATGCGCTTTGTTTTGATTACCGTACATTCATCCGGTAAATTTCAAAACACAAGCACCCGTTATTCCTAAAAACATGAAGCTCACTAACATAAATAATATTCTCTGTCCACGGATAAATACCCCGTTGATATATTTACAGAATAATCGATTTTGCAGAGAAAATCCATAACATAAATTCTTGACACATTGCCATCGCTATAATATAGGCTGCAACCAAATGAGGTGTCCATCATGGGTTTACTAAAGGGAAGTTTCACTTTTTCGCGTTTTCATGTCGAAGGTCAATTACCACAGGCTTTTTTAAATTTTATCAACAGCCGGATCAAGGCCAATTCCTTTCACGACTCTCCCAAAACCACAGAAGAGAAGAGAATGGGCTGGGTTTCCCTGACCGATATCCTGGATGCCAATTTCGAAAAAACCGATTACGCGCTCGGCGACTATCTCATCTTTTCTCTGCGCGTTGACCGCAAACTGATTCCGGCAAAACTTCTGAAAATCAAACTGATGGAAGCAGAGAGGCGCTTTCTGGCCGAAAGCGGCAAAAACAGACTCAACAAGCAACTGGCCGAAGGAATTAAGGACAAGGTAAAACTGGAACTACTGACAAAACTGGACGCCATACCTTCTTTTTACGATGTGTGCTGGTCGGTAAGTAAAAACACGATTTATTTTTCTTCTCTGTCCGACAATGTCGCCGACGATTTTGTTGACCTGTTCAAAAAATCTTTTTCGCTGGCTCTTAAACGCTTTTCACCACAGGACAATCCTCTCATCTCGAGCGATTCCGGCTCTTCGGCAGATGCGTCTTTAATCGGCCGCGAATTTTTAACCTGGCTCTGGTTCAAATCGGAAGAACGCAATGGCCGGATAACGTTAAATAGCAAGGAAGAAGTGGAACTTCACTTTCTCAAGAGACTGGCGCTGGAAGCCGGTGAGGGGGAATATTCCCAGGGCGTTGTCTGCCACGGCATTCACGCCGAGCTTAAAGAGGGCAAGGAGGCGATCCGGCAGGGGAAAAAAGTCAAGGAAGCCGGAATAAAAATGACCCATGATCAGAATGAATGGGAATTCATATTCAAAGCCGATTCATTTCACTTCCAATCTCTGAAAATGCCGCAAGCAGACTGGCAGGACGAGCAGGATGACGGTTCCGGGAAACTTCTGGAAAGAATTTACGTGATCGAGAATGCGGTAAAAACAATCGATTCCCTATATGAATCTTTTCTCAAAATCCGTTGTTCGCCACAATGGAAAGAAAAGGAAACAAAACTGCTGAACAAATGGCTGGAACAGCAATCTAAATGACGGAAATTATTTTATAATATCTTTATTGATCAAGAAACAGAACAAAAGCTATTACCCATATTCATTAATTTTTTATAGTGAATTTATATTCTTTTTCCCGAAATAACTTCAGACATGTGTCTGCAACAAAAGCATCATAAAGAATGCCCCTGTTTTTTTCGATTTCTTCAAGAGCCGCTTCGATACCCAGTGACGCGCGATAAGGACGATGGGAAGCCATGGCTTCTACAACATCGGCTACCGATAGAATTCGTGCTTCCATAAGAATTTCATCACCGTGAAGATGTCTCGGATAACCTGTCCCATTCAATCGTTCGTGATGCTGGTAAACAATTTCCGCCAGCGGCCAGGGAGATTCTATGTCCTTCAACATTTCATACCCTTTCTTGCAATGTTCTTTAATGATTGAATATTCAATATTCATCAGTTTTGAAGGCTTGGTCAGTATCTCTGTCGGAATGGATAATTTACCGATATCATGGATAATGCTTGCCATGCAAATTTCCTCAATTTTTTCTTGTGGCAATCCCATTGCTGTAGCGATACTACCGGCCAGATTTGCGGTTCGATTCTGATGACCTGCCGTATATGGATCTCTGGACTCCAAAACAGCTACCAAAACCTGAATAGTGGAGCCAATTGCTTTTTTAAGTCTCAGAAGAGAAGATTGAAAATCTTTTTCTATCTGTTTACGTTCAGTAATATCCTGAGTCTGAGAGAGGATATATGAATCACCTCCGATTTTAAGCAGAGAGGCCGATGTAAGGCCTAAATGAATATTGCCCTTTTTGTCGCGAAAATGTAATTCAAAGTTAGTTACCTTATCTGTCCGGATTAGTTTCTGCACTAGGGCATCGCGTTCGGCCGCATCTACCCAGAGATTGATATCGAACGATGTACGGTCGATTAACTCCTCACGGGTGTAACCAACTGTATTGGCATAAAGATCATTTACATCAACATAACGACCATGGCATACGGTTGATATGCACATACCATTAGGACTGTGTTTAAACACCAATAAAAATTTCTCTTCAGAAGAACGAAGATGCTCTTTCGTATATTTTTCCAAAGACGATATTTTCTTCCTCGCGGTTTTAATATGCTTTTGATCGTCAGATTTGGTTTCCGTTTTGTTTTCCATAACTCACCTTCCTTTCTCTCCCTTTTTTAAAAGGGAGAGAAAGGAACAGTCATTTTGAAAATTTAAAAAGCTGTTAACGCAATCTGGTCACTGTTATCCAGCGGGATTACCTGGCGGGGATCCGGTATAAATCCCGCCATGGCCTTAGCGCCTTTTTTACCGGCAATCGTGCTGTGTAAAACATGATTCGCCTGTTTTTCCGTCAACAGAAAATCAGATTTCCCTGAACCGTTCAGTTTGAATCCGTCGACCATGCTGCGCATTTCTTCGGACTGCGAAGACATTTCCTCGGCCGCGCTCGCCGATTCCTCGGCATTGGCCGCGTTTTGCTGGGTCACTTGATTTAACTGTTCCACAGCTTTATTCACCTCGCTGATTCCCTGATCCTGCTGTTCTGAAGCCGCCGCAATCTCTGCCACAACCTGACTGACTTTGTTGATTTTTTCTGTAATATCCTGGAAGTTCTTCAAAACTTCAGAATTAATTGCTACGCCGTTCTCTGAATTTTTGACGGCTTCTTCAATCAGATTAGCTGTATTCTTGGCGGCCTCGGCACTGCGCATGGCGAGGTTTCGCACTTCTTCGGCCACAACCGCAAAACCTTTCCCCGCATCACCGGCCCGGGCCGCTTCCACCGCGGCATTCAGCGCCAGGAGATTGGTCTGGAACGCAATCTCATCGATCGTCTTTACGATCTTAGCAGTAGCATCGGATGACGTTTTGATTTTGCTGATGGCACCGGACATTCGGTTCATGCTTTCGACTCCTTTGTCCGCACTGCCTCGGGCATAGTCAGCCACACCCTTGGCTTCCCGGGCATTGAGCGCATTTTGCTTGGTCATAGACAACATTTCCTGCAAATTGCTGGAAATTTCCTCCAGAGAACTTGCCTGCTCACTTGCGCCTTGAGACAGCTGTTGACCACCGGTGCTTACCTGCACACTGGCCGACGCCACCTGTTCGGCTCCAATGGCCACCTGCTGCAGCGCCTTATCCAGATTTTGCACCGCCAAATTGAGAGATTCTTTGATTTTGGCATGATCGCCTTTGTAATCGCCTTTAATCCTGGCTGTCATATCCTTCCCGGCAACCTTTTCCAGGACCGTTGACGCTTCGTTAATCGGTCCCATGACTGCATCGAGTGTCTTATTGACTCCAACTACGATCTCCCGATAAGACCCGGTAAAAGCATCTTCGTTGCCACGGACGTCCAATTTTCCATCCAACGCCGATTTGGTCAGCGCATTCATTTCCTGCACCAGATTTCCGATGTTGACCACCATCATTTTGATTGCCGGTCCAATTTCGTCCCTCTCATCCATCATGGGAGTTTCAATATTGATATTGCCCTTCGAAATTTCCTGCATACCTTTGACGACATATTGTTTTAAATCATTGGCAAACTGATCCATGGCTTTCGCCAGAACGCCCATTTCATCTGTTCTATTCAAATTGAGCCGTTCGGAAAGATGCCCTTTCCCTATTTCCTGGATCATGACCATGGCCTTGTTCAAGGGTTTGGTAATGGAAAAAGTCAGGATCAGGCCCAGTGTGATCGCCAGTGCTACTGCCAGTATCGTAGCAATCACCACCAAGGCCGTGGCTGTGGAGGCGGCCGTGTTGTTGGTTTTATTGGCCGCTTCCGCGTTCCTGCGATTGAGGTCATTAAGGCTACTGATGGCGGCAAATGTCTGCTTTCTTGCCTGAACGACATAGCTTCCTTCAGCAAGCAAACGTTCCACTTCATCATTCTTGTTTTCAGCCCCGAATCTCATGATTTCCCTATAACCGCGTTGCATTTCGGGCCAGGCGATGTCGAAATCAGCCATTATTTTTCTTTCTTCATCCGTAATGTTTCTATTTTTATATTTCTGCATGGATTCATTAACCGAATTCATGATGCTGTTGATGCTTTCAGCCATTTTATCGCGTTCGGCCGCTACAGCCAGAAACCGGTAGATATCTCCCCGCATCTTTTCCAGGCTGGCGTTGATGGCACCCATATCCTCAATGGCTGCGGTGTTTTGTCTGTACATCACATCGCCCCGGGCAGCGATTGATTTGATATTGACGTACCCCACTGAAGCCACTGCCGCCAGGATAACGACCATGATGAAAAAGCTCCCCATAAGTTTCATGCCGACTTTTATATTCTTAAACATACTTTCCTCCTCTTATTTCTCTGAAAGTTAATTGATTATCTTTTAATTAATTGCGTGCTCTCCAGATTCTTCGTCACTGGTTTTTTTCATACTGATAAAATCGGATGCAGTGATAATTTTTTCGATATCCAATAACAGACTGATTCGTCCTCCTGTTTTACTCACGCCCAAAAGATAGTCGGAATTTATCTCTGCTCCCAACGATGGCGTATCTTCAATATCTACAGAAGCAACGTTGACGACTTCAGAAACTTTGTCCACCAGTATCCCTGTCATCACATTATCCGTCTTGATGACAATGATGCATGTTTCATCCGTTATGGCGGTATGGTCCATGCCGAATTTTACTTTCAGATCCATAATCGGATGGATTTTGCCCCGCAGGTTGATGACACCCCGTATATACTTTGAAGTTAAAGGTACCGGTGTAATCTGCATCCTCCCGATAATTTCCTGAACTTTGAGAATCTCCACGGCATATTCTTCATGGGCCAGGAAAAAAGTCAGGTATTTACCTGCGCGGGGATCAATATTAACGGATCGATTCTCCCTCATTGCAGTTGCATTGTTCATTGTCTGCCTCCTATAAAAGTTATCAATTGCATTTGTTTTTCATAATCCTGAATCCGGCATGTCCTTAAACGACCCCTAGACTCTGGAGTGCATCTTTCAATGTTTGGGCGGAAATCGGTTTTTCAAAATAGAAGGCCGTTCCCATGGTCTGAGCTCTCTCCATGATGGAGGAACTTCCGTAGCCTGTGACCAGGATAACTTCGGTTTGAGAATAGAATTCCTTAATGTACTTTATGATGATTAATCCTTGCTCACCGGTTACACCGGTCAGCCGGAGGTCAACGATCGCAACATTGTATATATTTTCTTTCAGTAGATCTTCAGCCTGATCAATCGTCTCCGCAGTATCCACTTCAATGTTTCCGTTGCTCAGTAATTTTTTAAATGCCATTAATATTGCTTTTTCATCATCAACGATCAAAATTCTTTGTTTCATCCCCTCTCCAGGACTTTGATTTAATCGATTTTGTAACCGTTAATTTCAAATTCCATGCCAGAAAGTATTATCGATATATCTATCAGATTTTGTTGAATAAATGACGAACAGTCGTTAAAGATAATTATCATTTTCGATAAGTATTTCTCAAAAATGATAATTGGGAAGGGTAAATGATGTAACAGAAAATCTAAAAGGTTAGTGATCCGTTAAATTATATTTTTTTATTTTACGGTACAACGTGGAGCGGGATATTCCCAGAATTTTAGAGGCAGCTTCGGTGTTTCCGCTGCATTGTTCCATGACCCTCTTGATATGCAACATCTCGGCATTTTCAATCGATGATTTTTGTTGCTTGGGGAACACTTCGGCTGACGATAAATCAAGACCTGTAAAGTGCAACGGATTTAATATATTTCCACCCGACAGCATCAGTCCTCTTTCCAGTACGTTTCTCAACTCCCGGATATTTCCCGGCCAACGATAACGGCACAACAAATTTAAGACATCCAGCGGAACACCGGTACCTTTATAATTGAGGCTCTTCAACAGGTGCAGAATCAGACCTTCCATGTCTTCGTCCAGTTCCTGGAGAGAGGGTAAAGCAATCGGAAAGACATTGACCCGGTAATAAAGATCCAGTCGGAAGCGACCATTCTTTGTCAGAAACAAAAGATCCTGGTTCGTGGCTCCGATCAAACGAAAATCGCTCTGCCGTGATTTAACCTCTCCTAAACGGCGATATTTTTTTTCTTCGATAACTTTTAGAAACTGAGCCTGGACCGCCAAGTCCATATCCCCTATTTCATCCAGAAACAATGTGCCGCCATCGGCTACTTCCAACAAACCCTGTTGATCCTGATTCGCAGACGTGAAAGACCCCCTGACGTGGCCGAACAATTCATTACTCAAAAGATCTCCCTTGAGAGCTGAACAATTCACTTCAACGAAAAAACCTGAGCTGCGTGAACTGTGTTCATGAATCCATTTCGCTAACACACCTTTGCCGGTACCGGTCTGTCCATAGATTATTACCGTACTATCGGAACCGGCCGCCACCTTGGCCAGTTCCACGGCTTTTTTTACGGCAGAACTTTCTCCAAAATATGGTTCAGTAGTTTTATCCAGTCTTTTCCTGGTTATTTCCTTACTGCGCAATCCTTTTAATTCGGCACTCTTGCTCAGATAAACATCCAGTTCTTTCATATCGACCGGTTTCGTTAAAAAATTATCGGCTCCAAGCTGCATGGCTTTTACAGCCACAGGCACGTCTCCTCTACCGGTGATAACCACTAAAGCCACCTCAGGATGGTTTTGGCGGACTTCGGCAATTAGGTCGAGGCCGTTGCCGTCAGGCAATGAAAGATCCAACAGGATGATATCATAACTTCCACGGGTAAATTTTTGCCTGGCCTCGGCGATACTGCCGGCCGTTTGAACATCATAACCGGTCTTATTGAGATAGGCACGAAAGCCGAATTGGACGGCAGGTTCATCATCAATCAGCAACACTATGGATTGCATTCATGTTCCTCGCTTTTGTAAATCGGAAGGGTGAGCCATGCGGTACAGCCCGGGGCATTTTTGTTATTAACTAATTCTATGGTACCGCCGTGGCTTTCGATAATGTGCCTGCAAATACTCAAGCCTAAACCCGTGCCACTCTTACGTGTTGTATAAAAAGGTTCAAAAATTCTGGGGAATTCCTGGACCTTGATTCCTAGGCCCCTGTCTATTACTTTTATTATAAAATAATTTTCAGAAGTTTTGTCAAGCGCTATAAGGATTTCTTCATTTTTGGGATTGTGCTGGCAGGCATTCTCCATGATATTGATCATCACTTGTTGTATTTTATTCGCATCAATCAGGGCAAAATCATCGGCTTGCAACTTGCTCACAACCTTCACCTTTGATGATAATTGAGGATGGGATTCCAACCAGTTTTTCAACGCAACAGCAGCAACTTCCGTCAACAATACCTTGCTGAACTGCGAAGGCAGAACGGGCTTGCTGAGTTCCAGCAAGTCATTCATTAGATGGGAGAGGCGCGCCACCTGATCTTTAATATGCATTAAATAATCTCTATACTCCGATTTCTCATCCAAGTCCAAAGCCATGGCCTCACTGATAGCCTGAATGGCATGAAGCGGATTCCGCACCTCATGCGCTACTCCTGAAGCAATCTGTCCCATCAGTTTCGTTTTTTGAACTCCCAGCAATTCTTTTTCCATCCTTTTTTGCTCGGTAATGTCCCTTAAAATAAATATAAGACATTCTTCACCATTAATTTTTACGGGTCGGGCAGAGTATATGCCATTGCGCACAACTCTGTCTTTGCGCCGGAATTCAAATTCGCGATTCAGGACATCCCTACCTGCATTTATTTCTTTCACCAGGAAATCACGCGCTGACAAATCCACCCAGAAATTCATGGGCGCTTCAGTGGATATTGTTCCGATGACTTCTTTAACTTCCCATCCGGTAATTTCTTCGAATCCTTTATTTCCGTCAATAATAAGACCGTCCTGTAATTGCGTAAGCGCAATACAATCCGGAGATGTCATGAATATTTTACGGAATTTTTCTTCCGCCTGTCTGCGCTCGGTAACATCCTGTAAGATAAATATAAGACATTCGTCATCATCAATATTGATCGGACGGGCAGCATAAACACCGAAACGTTCAGACCCGTCATGGCGCCGGAATTTTAACTCACCCTGCACAAGGTCCTTCCCCGATTTCAACTCTGCCACCATCAAATCCCGTTCTGACGAATTAACCCAGAAATTGAGGGGAGGTTCCGTGACGTTTCTCCCGATAATCTTTTCCCGCTTTGATCCGATCATAGCTTCGAATCCGCTATTAACATCTATGAGTTTTCCATCCCTGATGCATGTAATGGCTATGCATTCCGGTGACGTCATGAAAATTTTACGGAATTTTTCTTCCGCCTGTCTGCGCTCAGTGATGTCCTGCAAGATGAAGATAAGACATTCTTCGTTGTCAATATTAATGGCACGGGCGGAATAAATACCGGAACGGACAGTACCGTCACTGCGACGGAATTTGAATTCGCGATGCTGAACATCCCTGTCGGCTTTCAACTCCTTTACCATAAATTCCCGCTCGGGCAAATCCACCCAGAAGCTATGATACCAGTCAGCAGATCTCACCCCGATCACTTCGTCGCGTTTCCATCCCAAAACATCTTCAAATCTCTTGTTGGCATCAAGAAGCAATCCGTCCTTCAATCGGGCGATCCCGATACTGTCTGGATTTGTCATGAAAATGTTACGGAATTTTTCTTCGGATTGACGGGATTTTTCTTCCGCTAATTTTCGTTCATTAATGTTTAGTAAAATACCGTTAAATATTATCCTGTCATCCAGACGTTTCGGTACGGATATCCCCTGGAACCATGTTATCTTGCCTGACGATTGAACAACACGACCTTCAAAACTCCAAGGCGATACCGTATCTACCGCTGTTTTAATGGAAACCATCAATGTTTCTCTGTCTTCTTCACAGACACGTGACACAAATGACGGGAAAAAAGTGTCCAGATTGGGTGTGCTATCTCCCACTATCTTTTTTGAAAATTCATCCACTTGTTCACTGATGTAATTCATGCCATATTCACCACTGTCCTTGGCGTAGAACTGATAAATAACCCCCGGAAGATTTTTATTGATGTCACGCAAGAGTTCATCCTGCTCCCTCATGACTTGCTCAGCGCGTTTCCGTTCCCTGATGTCCCGGCAAACATTGACAAAACCGACGGGCATCCCTTTGTCGTCACGGAAAACATCGCCATTGATATCGAAGGGAATTTCCCTTCCATCTTTGGCTAACAGGTTGTATTCTCGGTGACCGGCCTTATTGTCCAGCATTAATTGTTTATTCCACAGCGCTTCTTCTCTGTATGCGGGAGCGACAAATGAGTGCAGTGGACGACCGATCATCTCCTCCCGGCTGTAACCGCCGATTTGCAGCGCTTTATCATTGACAAAAAGGATATTGCCTTCAAGATCGCTATGGAGGATAATATCGGGAATAGCATTGACCAGCGTTGTATATAATTTCTCACTTTTTCTTAACTTTTCCGCCGCACGCTTGCTGTCAGTGATATCACGGCCGATCCCCCTGAATCCGATGGTCAGACCATTCGCATCCTTACGCAGCGAAGCAAAGAATTCACAGGTCCGCCTGGCGCCGTCTTTTCTTATAATGTCCCATTTCAGATTTCTGTTTATCGTAGAACCACCGCGTACATCTTTGTAGGCTTGAATAACTTTCTTTGTCTCTTCGTCATCAGCAGAAAGACGGCTAAAATTCATCCCCATCATTTCTTCTTTCGTATAGCCAACGATTTGCAGGAAGGCATCATTGAAAAAAGTATAATTGCCGTTCAGATCCGACTCCTGGTAACCTTCCTCCATTTCGTCAAGAATCGTCCGGTATCGTTCTTCACTTTGCCGCAGATTATCTTCCATGCGTTTGCGTTCCGTAATGTCACGGATCGATTCGATGCGGCCGACAGTGTTGCCGGCGTCATCAAGGAGCGGACTGGCCACCGCAAAAACATAGGCCCCTCTGTTGCGGTAGAGCGCCGGCGTGAATACCTCAGCATGCACGGCGGAGCCGATGCGCCTCACATTGGAATATTTCGCTGCCAGTTCCTCGTCATTCATGCCGACTAAATCCATCAAAAACGGGCGTACTTCGCCATAGAAAGGGATCGAGGCCTGATAATGGTCCCGACCGATTATTGCTGTTTTGAGTATACCGGTCATCTCCTCGATGGCGCGATTCCAGGCAATGAGTTTGTTATCTTTATCAACGATCAGGGTGGCATCGGGCAGGAAGTCAATAATGTCTTGCAACTGTTTATTTGCGACTTGCAGAGCTTCCTCCGCAAGCTTGCGGTCGGTCATGTCTATGCTCTGGGTCAGGAGGTATGATTCTCCCGCTGCGATAATCAGCGACGCCGACGTGAACAGCCAGTGAATATTGCCATACTTATCGCGGGTTCTTAATTCGCAATTTATGACCTTGCCGGCCTGATGGAGTTCTTTCACCAATGCATCCCGTTCGGCCATGTCCACCCAAAGATCAATATCAGATGACGTACGCCCGATGATTTCTTCTCTTTGATATCCAAACGTGTCGAGATAGGCATTGTTGACATCGATATAACGCCCCTCGTTCACCGTAGATATGCACATGGCACTGGGATTGTACCGGAAAGCCTTTAAAAACTTTTCTTCGGAAGCCCGCATGGCATCTTCCGCCAGCTTTCTCTCGGTGATATCATGCAGATTAATAATTACCGATTCAGCAACATTTCTTTTGATCAGACGGTTTCCGGCAACTTCGAATGTACGCCAGTTTCCATCTTTATGACGAAGACGTATTTCTTTTTTCCGGTCAATATTAAAATTGATATCCCTGAATAATTCATCAAACGTATCCGTGACGCTCTTTACGTCATCAGGATGAACGTTCTCGAACACTTTTTTCCCAATTCGCTCTTTAGGCGCATAACCCAGTTTTTTTTCAACCACCGGGTTTTCATACAGAATAGTCCCCTCCGAATTGACAAGAACAATAATGTCAGAGGATTGCCTGGTCAATGTCCGGAAAAGCTGTTGTTCCCGATGCGATTTTTTTTCTGCACGCTTTTGTCTGTTTCTTGCTTTGCCTTTTTGGAGTTCCCTGGCAATGGCCGGACAAAGATGCGACAAATTCGATTTCAGGATGTAATCCCGCGCACCCAGACGCATGCATTCCACGGCTTTTTCCGCGTCAGCAGTTCCTGATACAATAATAAGCGGGATATCCATTTTAAGTTTTTTTAACAGGGCAATCGCCGCAGAAGCGGTGAATTTCGGTACTTTATAATCGCAAAGTATAATATCCCACTGCTTTTCTTTGAGAGATTTCTTCATCGCGGCAGCGGTTCGCACTCTTTCATATACTGGTTCATATCCAGCTTTTCTCAGGCGACGTATCACAAGCAGTGCTTCATCTTCATAATTTTCGACAATCAGTACCCTAAGTTTTCGAAAAATGCGTGTTTGAGATTTTTTTCTTTTTAGTACAGATGGAATTTTTTTTATCATGATCATTCTTTCTTGTTGATCTTTTCAGAAAAGAATTTTTCCGTAATTTCATGTGCGGCAAACGATAAACGGGGGAAATGTCTCTGACAAAAAAACATCGAAAATATTACAGACTGACAGTGATCTCTCCGATCGAGTTTCGCTGAAAATATTGCTTTTTTACTTTAGCTCTTCTATTCTTTTTTTCTTTCTTCTCCGGATAATCTTTTTACGACTCGATCGGAAATCTCATTTAGCGGCAGAACATCACTGGCGGCTCCCAATTTCACCGCTTCACCGGGCATGCCGTAAACCACGGAAGTGGCCTCATCCTGGGCAATCGTATAAGCCTTGTTTTGTTTCATGGCCAGCAGGCCATCGGCGCCATCCGCGCCCATGCCGGTGAGAAGAATACCCATGGCGTTTGCTCCGGCATTTTTGGCCACCGAATGAAACAAAACATCCACGCTGGGCTTCTGATGATGGACCATGGGACCGTCCTTGATTCTAACATTGTAAAAAGCGCCGCTGCGTTCCAGAAGCATGTGGCGTCCGCCGGGAGCGATCAGAGCCAGTCCCGGAGCCGCCGTATCGCTATCCCGGGCTTCCCGCACTTCAATTTTGCATATGGTATTCAACCGCTCGGCAAAACTGGCCGTGAAATATTCCGGCATATGCTGTACCACCAGGATGCCGGGAATATTCAAGGGCATCTGGCTCAATATTTTTTCAATCGCAATGGTCCCGCCTGTCGACGCCCCTATTGCAATAACCTTATGGGTGGTCTTGAGTTGAATTTTATATCCCGGAATGCTTTCTCTTTCCACCAGTTCAACGGCCGGTTTAGCAATGTTGGCCCGTGCTGCCGCACGTATAGCCCCCACCAGACGCCGGGAAAGATCCGTGGTGGACAAACTCGACCCCGGTTTACAGATGACTTCGACGGCTCCCAGCTCCAACGCTCTTATCGCGTTCTGGCTGTTACTAGGCGTTAAAGAACTGACCACCACGACAGGCATCGGATAGAATTTCATGAGTTTGGATAAAAACGAAAGTCCATCCATCCGCGGCATTTCAATATCCAGCGTTATCACATCGGGCTTGAGGCGCACAATCTTATCGCGCGCGACATAAGGATCAATGGCGCCGCCCACCACCTCGATATCTTTATAGCGAGACAGTTCTTCCGTCAGGACTTTGCGCACCAATGCCGAATCGTCAACCACCAGAACCTTGATCAATCTTTTATCTCCTTGTCCGAAATGTAATTATCCACAAACAATTTGATGTCCGCTCGCCCCTGATTAAAATTCAAAATCACTGTGGCCAGCGGTTTTTTCTTTTTCTCTTGAAGCAATTCATCCCTGCTGAGATGTCTGGGACTTTCAATCTTGTATCCGCCCGGATTGCGACGACCGAGCGAAGGTACAATGTTTCCACAAATAATATTGGCAATCTCACCAAGCGCATCCTTTTTTTGCTGCAGGCTGGGATGATCATCGCTTAGTATGTTGACAGCCACCGCTGAATACAAACCACCTCTGCTTTCGATCACTAACTTGCCGGTGCACCCCCCATGAAATCCAACTTCAGCGACGGCATCCGGCTCCAGATCCTTTTGTTGGTCATGGAGCTCCGGTTCGAGATACATAAAACAGATGTCTTCAAACGTTTTGATGGTGGCCTCTTCCAGAACTCTCTCAATCTTCGTTTTCATTGCTCACCCCCGTCACTTCAACGATGACGTCTTTTAAAACTTCCGGAGTAAACGGCTTATGGATAAACGTAGCTCCCAATCCCAGCATTTTTTCTATTTTACCGGGATCACTTTCCGAACTGATCACAATAACCGGAAGGCTTTTATACTGATCATTCGCCCTGATTCTTGTTAACATTTCTTCACCGTCCATGACCGGCATATGAATATCAATCATCGCCAGATCCACCCAGTTTTCCTGCAAAACGCGCAAACCTTCCTCGCCGTTTTTCGCCTCCCAGATTTCGCCCAGGGGCAGTCCTGCCAGTCTGAGTGTTTTAATGATGATCGTGCGCATGACAGAGCTGTCATCAACCACCAGAGTATTTAATGCCATTTTACCGTCTCCTGTGTTTATACTTTCAGCAGTCCACTAATCATTAAACAAAATTTCCCTTATAATTGTTTAAGGAAAGCCTGCGATTTGATCAGCATCTTTCCACTTTCCAATTCCAATGTGACGGTACGGGAACCGTATCCGCCGACATCATAAGCTTTGAGCATTAATCCTTCGTTCCACAAATATTTGCGCAAACTGACAAAATTGCGACGACCGATCTGAAAGAAATCTTCTTCCTCGTTCATCTTTGAACTGGAGCCTCCGGCCGCCTTGATGATCAGATCGCTTTTTCGGGAACCTTTTTGATAAAAAGTATTCATCATAGCCCTCATCCCGCTGTCCACGTACAAAAAAGGATTGGCGGCCGCCTTGTTTGTGTCAATGCTGGACTCCGGCATCATGCAGTGCAACAGCCCGCCTCTTTTTTTTCTGAAATCGTAAACCGTTATACCCAGGCAGCTGCCCAACGCATACGTTATCAACATATCGGCGCTTTCGTCGGATATCTTCAGATCGGCAACCCCAACGGTATAAATCATATTACTTCACGTCCGTTTTAACTTTCCCTGTTTTTTTAATCGTCTGATGCGGCTTTTTAATCTTCTGATAGACGGCCGGCTGCAGATAACGGTATTCATGAGCAAGAAAACTCAAGCTCTCCGAATGTCCGACCATTAGATAACCGCCTTCCCTTAAAAGTTGCCAGAACCTTCCTACCAGATGTTCCTGCGTCGGCTTATCGAAGTAAATCATCACGTTGCGGCAGAAAATCACGTCAAACGGTCCACTCATCGGCCAACTCTCCATCAGGTTAAGCTTGGCAAAGCTGATGAAAGACTGTAGCCGGGGAACCACTTTATACTTATGTCCGTGTCCGGAACCGGTTCCGGTTTTTTGAAAATATTTGTGCTTCAAATGAGCGGACATTGTTTTGAGACTTTCTTCATCATACAATCCCTGTCGCGCCTTTTCCATCATCCGGTCTGAAATATCCGTCGCCAGTATTTTTACATCCATTTTGACGATATCGGGAATGGATTCCATCAACACGATGGCAATCGTATAGGGCTCTTCTCCCGAAGAACATCCTGCGCTCCATATCCTGATCGGCCCCTTGGTCCAACCAGAAATGATTTGATTCTTTAAAAAATCCAGATGCTCCGATTCTCGGAAGAAATTGGTCTTATTGGTGGTAAGAATATCCACCATAGCGCCTATTTCAGTACCGCTTTTATCTTCGGCGATATACTTGAGGTACTGTTTGAAATCATAAACTTTTAAATGTCGCAGACGCTTTATCAGCCGGGCCTTCACCAGTTCTTCCTTGCCCTCGTGAAGATCTATCCCCGATATTTGATAAACAAGCTTGCTGATTTTATCAAACTGTTCCGAAGAAAGTTTTAAAGAATAATAATCCGTCGAAAGATTATTCCATTCCGAATTCATAATATTTTCTTTTCTGTCTTTATTGTCAGCTTTCCGATCGTTCGGGAAAGTTCCCTGCCGGCATATTCACAGCCTAAAATTTTTCTAAGATATCATGATCTTTGTCGTCCAGGGGTATCACTTTACGGGGATCAGGATGCAGACCCGCAATGGCCTTGTCGCCTTTTTTGCCTGTGCTTGATCCCGTGAGCATATAATCGGCTTGTTTCAAACCAGAACTGATGCCGAGTTCATGGGACCCCGTCACTTTAAACCCGGCGACCATACTGCGCATTTCTTCCGACTGCGAAGACATCTCCTCGGCCGCGCTCGCCGATTCTTCGGCATTCGCCGCATTCTGCTGCGTCAACTGATTGAGCTGCTCCACTGCCTTGTTCACCTGGCTGATGCCCTGATCCTGCTGCTCCGAAGCCGCCGCGATCTCCGCCACAACTTGGCTGACTTTGCTGATCTTCTCCGTGATCTCCTGGAAGTTCTTCAAAACCTCCGCGTTGATCACAACGCCGTTCTCCGAGTTCTTCACCGCCTCTTCAATTAAATTGGCCGTGTTCTTCGCCGCTTCGGCGCTCCGCATCGCCAGATTCCTGACTTCTTCCGCCACCACCGCGAATCCCCTGCCCGCGTCACCCGCACGGGCCGCTTCCACCGCCGCGTTCAAGGCCAGAAGGTTCGTCTGGAAGGCTATCTCATCTATCGTTTTCACGATCTTGGCCGTGGCGTCAGACGAAGACTTGATCCTGCCGATGGCAGAGGACATCTTGTTCATGCTCTCCACGCCCCGGTCGGCGCTCTCACGGGCGCCTTCAGACACTCCCTTGGCCTCTCTGGCATTGAGGGCATTCTGCTTGGTCATCGAAGACATCTCCTGCAAACTGCTCGAGACTTCTTCCAGGGAACTCGCCTGCTCGCTCGCGCCCTGAGACAACGACTGGCCTCCCGTGCTGACCTGAACACTGGCTGCCCCTACCTGTTCCGCTCCGATGGCCACTTGCTGCAGAGCCTTGTCCAGATTTTCCGCCGCCAGATTCAGCGATTCCTTGATCCTGGCGTGGTCGCCCTTGTAATCGCCTTTCATCCGGGCGGTCATATCCTTCCCGGCCACTTTTTCCAGCACGGCTGATGCTTCGTTCACCGGCCCGATGACCGCATCCAGCGTTTTGTTCATACCGTTAATGATATCTTTATAAGCCCCTTGAAAATCTTCCTCATCGCCGCGAATACCAAGTTTGCCTTCCATCGCCGACTTGGTTAATTCTCTCAGTTCAGCACCCAGTTTAGCCAGGGTTTCCACCATTCTTTTTATAGCCGGTCCGATTTCATCTCTTTCATCCATGATGAGCGTTTCGATATTGATATTGCCATCCGATATCTGCTGCATATTGAATACAACATTCTTCTGAAGATGATCGGCAAACTGATCCATGGCATTGGCCAATACCCCGATTTCGTCCTTCCGCTTAATACCCAGGCGGTTGGAAAGGTGGCCTTTCCTCATTTCCTGCATCATCACCACACCCTTCTTCAACGGTTGGGTGATGGATATGCTCAACAATATGACTAAGACTATAATCAATCCTATCGACATGGCTGATAATATTATTATTGCACCCGATAAACCTCCGGAGGATTCCATATTGGCTTTAATAATTGCCTTGTTCTTGGTGGTTATGTAATTATTGAGGTTATTGATCGAGGCTAAAGTTTTGACCCCGGATTGAACCGCGTAGCTTCGGGCCTCCAGCAGGCGGTCAACTTCATTATTTTCCCCTTCCAAAGCCATTGTCATGACTTCCTTGTATCCGCGCTGCATCTCCGACCAGGCAACGTCGAGTTCATCGATTATCTTCTTTTCTTCGGCGTCGATATTTCTATCTTTATAAGCCTGCATAGATTCATTTATTGAACTCATGTTTTCGTTCAAGTTCCGGACCATCTTCTGCCGGTCGGCTGGCACATAAACATACCGGTAGATATCTCCCCGCATTTTTTCGACGCCGGCCTTTATATCTCCAATTTTCTGGATTTCAAATTCATATTTGCCATGCACCGAATCCATCTTATGCAGTAATTCAATTCTTAGCTTTGCACCATACAGAATTACCCCTGTCGCCATTAAACAGACAAACACAATGCTCCCGACAAGTTTGTAACCGACTTTAATATTATTAATAAGCATGCGCATATCTCCTCATTATCTATTGTCAGTATATTTTTATGTATGTTTGCCTTTAAGTTTTAATCTCTTTGAATTAGGTATTCACCTTTTTATTTCGTGATTGTGCCTCTTTCTCTATTTTTAAAAGTTCCTTAAAACGTCATGATCTTTTTCATCCAATGGTATCACCTTGCGGGGATCGGGATGAAGACCAGTTATGGCCTTGCCCCCTTTTTTCCCCATAGCTAAATGTCCGGCGTGACCTCCGGGCAGTGCCCTCGCTAATTCGTGGGAATCGCTCAGTTTAAACCCGGCGACCATGCTGCGCATCTGTTCCGACTGGGAAGACATCTCCTGGGCCGCACTCGCCGATTCTTCCGCGCTCGCCGCGTTCTGCTGCGTCAACTGGTTCATCTGTTCCACCGCCTTGTTCACCTGGCTGATCCCCTGATCCTGCTGCTCCGAGGCCGCCGCGATCTCCGCCACAACCTGGCTGACTTTGCTGATCTTCTCCGTGATCTCCTGGAAGTTCACTAAAACCTCGGTATTGATGGCTACGCCGTTCTCCGAGTTCTTCACCGCCTCCTCGATTAACGTGGCGGTGTTCTTCGCCGCTTCCGCGCTGCGCATGGCCAGGTTCCGGACTTCTTCCGCCACGACCGCAAAGCCTCTCCCCGCGTCTCCCGCCCGCGCGGCTTCCACCGCGGCGTTCAACGCCAATAGGTTTGTCTGAAATGCTATCTCGTCGATGGTCCTTACGATCTTGGATGTGGCGTCAGACGACGACTTGATCTGGTTGATGGCCGACGACATCCGGCTCATGCTCTCCACGCCCTTATCGGCGCTGCCTCGCGCCTGTTCCGCAACGCCCTTCGCCTCCCGGGCATTGAGGGCGTTTTGCTTGGTCATGGATGACATCTCCTGTAAACTGCTCGAAATCTCCTCCAGAGAACTCGCCTGCTCGCTGGCCCCCTGCGATAATGACTGCCCCCCCGTGCTCACCTGCATGCTCGCCGAGGCCACCTGATCGGCGCTGATGGCCACCTGCTGCAAGGCTTTGTCCAGATTGTCCACAACCATGTTGACGGATTCTTTGATTCTGGCATGATCGCCCTTGTAATCACCGGTCATCCGCGCCGTCATGTCTTTATCCGCCACCTGCTGCAAAGCTATGGCGGCTTCGTTAATGGGATTCATGACCGCATCAAGCGTATCATTAAAACTTTGAATAATTTGTTTAAAGGATCCCTGATAAGACGTCACGTCAGCCCGATTTCGAAGATTCCCCTCCATCGCGATCAGGCAACACTTCTCCACTTCAGTACTCATCGAACCAATGGCATTGATCATTTTAATAAGCGCCGGAGCGATTTCGTCCTTTTCATCGGCCACCGTCGGATTCACATCAATATTGCCCTCTGCTATTTGTTGCATACTAAATACGATATTTTTCTGCAGGTTGTCTGCAAACATATCCATGGATCTGCTTAGACTGCCTATTTCATCCTTTCTGATCATTTTCAGACGTTTGGAAAGATGTCCTTTTTCAATTTCCTGCATCATCAATACTATTTTTTTGATGGGATTCGTGATATTCCTGTGCACCATGATTCCCAACCCTATCAGCATCATCGCGCCCACACCCGAGAATATCCAAAGGATACCCGACCAACCGCCTCTTCCTTTCACCTGTTTTTTTACATTGGTTTCATGCCGGGCCATAGAGTAATCATTAAGACTATTAATCGAAATAATGGCTTTATTACTTGCCTCCTTTAAATAACTTTTATCAGACCAGATCCTTGCGACTTCATCATCCTTCCCTTCATCAACCGCCTTAAGGATCGCTTGATATCCTCGCTGCATTTCAGGCCAAGCCGAATCGAATTCCGAAATGAATTTCATTTCCTCGGAATCTCTCTCTTTGCTTTTTAGAATCTGAGCCATTTGATCTATTGATTTTGTCTCTTCCTGAATGCCGGACAGAATATTTTTGCGAACGGAAGGCACGGTGACATACAGATAAAGATCTTTCTCCATCTTTTCGAGACCGGTTTGGATCTTTCCGATGCTTTTAATATCCTCAACGTACTGACGATAACTTGAGTCAAGAATACGCAAGGCTTTCATTCTTACCGCAGCACCGGATAGCATCATTGCCGTTACGATCACAAAAATAAATGCAAAAACACCGGCTAGTTTAACACCCATTTTCATGCGATTAAACATTTTCCCCTCCATTAAGATTTTCGTTAATACTATTATTGCTTAACTCATCCCAAGGAATCTTTTGTCTGATCTGTGGTAAAATTATTTCTCCTGCGGTCGCCCCTGCTATGATTATCATAAAATAGTTTTTTGTTATGTAATGGATTCTACTCGATCCAGGCTCAAATGTCCGTTTCCAGCCAGTTTAAACCCGGCGACCATACTGCGCATCTGTTCCGACTGGGAAGACATCTCCTGGGCCGCACTCGCCGATTCTTCCGCGCTCGCCGCGTTCTGCTGCGTCAACTGGTTCATCTGTTCCACCGCCTTGTTCACCTGGCTGATCCCCTGATCCTGCTGCTCCGAGGCCGCCGCGATCTCCGCCACAACCTGGCTGACTTTGCTGATCTTCTCCGTGATCTCCTGGAAGTTCACTAAAACCTCGGTATTGATGGCTACGCCGTTCTCCGAGTTCTTCACCGCCTCCTCGATTAACGTGGCGGTGTTCTTCGCCGCTTCCGCGCTGCGCATGGCCAGGTTCCGGACTTCTTCCGCCACGACCGCAAAGCCTCTCCCCGCGTCTCCCGCCCGCGCGGCTTCCACCGCGGCGTTCAACGCCAATAGGTTTGTCTGAAATGCTATCTCGTCGATGGTCCTTACGATCTTGGATGTGGCGTCAGACGACGACTTGATCTGGTTGATGGCCGACGACATCCGGCTCATGCTCTCCACGCCCTTATCGGCGCTGCCTCGCGCCTGTTCCGCAACGCCCTTCGCCTCCCGGGCATTGAGGGCGTTTTGCTTGGTCATGGATGACATCTCCTGTAAACTGCTCGAAATCTCCTCCAGAGAACTCGCCTGCTCGCTGGCCCCCTGCGATAATGACTGCCCCCCCGTGCTCACCTGCATGCTCGCCGAGGCCACCTGATCGGCGCTGATGGCCACCTGCTGCAAGGCTTTGTCCAGATTGTCCACAACCATGTTGACGGATTCTTTGATTCTGGCATGATCGCCCTTGTAATCACCGGTCATCCGCGCCGTCATGTCCTTATCCGCCACCTGCTGTAAAACATTTGATGCCTCATTGATCGGACCGGTCACTTCATCCAATGTGCAGTTTACACCCCGAATAATATCCAGATAGGCGCCTTTGAAAGAATCTTGATTACCGCGGATATCCAGTTTGCCTTCCATCGCTGAATGAGTCAGCATATTCACTTCATGAACAAGATTATTGATGGTCTCTACCATTTTTTTCAGTGCCGGGCCGATCTCATCCTTATCGTCAATGATGGCCGGATCCACATTGATGTTGCCTTCCGATATCTGCTGCATGTTGAAGATGACATTTTTCTGCAAATGATCGGCAAATTCATCCATAGAATTGGCCAAAAGTCCTACCTCATCAGCACGATTACCCATTTTCAATCGCATCGATAAATGCCCCTTGCCTATCTCTTTTATCATGAGCAGACCCTTGTTCAGCGGTCTTGCAATAGAACGTGACAGAAACACGCCCAGCAAAATAGCCACAGCACCACCGATTACCATCATTGCCATAAACACGCTGGCTGCTTTGGTTGCCGAAAAACGGGTTTTTTCCGCGGAGTTGACCGCCTTCGCAGCAATGATGGTCACCAGCTTGTCCAACCCGTGCGTGGTTAATTTCAAGCTCTGCATTGCATCCAACTCAGCCTGATCAGCTGCTTTGTCCCATTTTTGGAACATTGCGTCATCATCGGAAACGCCGGCTTTCATCAACTTCATTTTATTCTTGAGAGCTTCCAAGCCGATTTCGTGTTTGGATTTCCACACTTTGAATTTCATCACAAATTCTTTCCATAACTTCTCTTCCTCTTCCCCCTTGGGCAATGCCTCATACTCCGCCCAGTTCTTTTCGAGTCTTTGCGATGATGCGGTTATCTGCGAAAATAGTTCTGTGCGAATGTTTTCGTTATTGAACATAATTCCCAGGGCTAAACCACGCTGACAAGCGACAAGAAAATTCACCTCTTTATCGATGTTTCGAAGATTATTAACGGCATAAAGCTCGACATTGGCAATCTGATCCAGCTTTTTCCCCAGAGCGGAAAGATTGACAAGGGCGTAAAAACCGATGCATTGAGACATTAATATGATAAGAATAACACCGCCAATAATTTTTTTTCCTATTTTAATATTGTCAAACATACTTCTCCCTCATGACTTTTCTATACCCGGCCTGTTTGCACCCGGTTAAAATTTTTCCAAAATAGCATGATCATGATCATCCAACGGTATCACTTTTCGGGGGTCGGGCTTAATCCCATCCAGCGATCTGCTGTCTTTTGGTCCGGCACTTATTTTTTTCATCATTTGATTCGAGCGACTTCCAGCACCCAGGGCTCTGGTATAATCACTGGAACCTGTCAGTTTGAAACTGGCCACCAGACTCCGCATTTCCTCGGACTGTGATGACATTTCTTCGGCGGCACTGGCTGACTCTTCGGCATTGGCCGCGTTTTGCTGAGTGACCTGATTTAACTGTTCCACCGCCTTGTTGACCTGACTGATACCCTGATCCTGCTGCTCGGAGGCCGCCGCAATCTCCGCCACGACCTGGCTTACTTTTTTGCCACTCTCATTGATTTCCTGGAAGTTCTTTAATACCTCCGCACTGATATTCACGCCTTGTTCCGAATTTTTAACCGCTTCTTCAATCAGGTTGGCCGTATTCTTTGCCGCTTCTGCGCTGCGCATGGCCAAGTTCCGAACTTCTTCCGCTACGACTGCAAAGCCTCTCCCCGCGTCTCCGGCCCGCGCTGCTTCCACGGCGGCATTCAGCGCCAGAAGATTTGTCTGGAAAGCTATCTCATCTATGGTCTTGACGATTTTAGCCGTCGCATCAGAGGAGCTTTTGATCCTGTTGATAGCCGACAACATCCGGTTCATACTCTCCACACCCTTTTCAGTATTGTCCCCCGCCGCCATGGACACCCCATTGGCTTCCCTGGCATTCAAAGCATTTTGTTTTGTCATGGAGGACATTTCCTGCAGACTGCTGGATACTTCTTCCAGAGAACTGGCCTGTTCGCTGGCACCCTGCGACAAAGACTGCCCGCCGGTGCTTACCTGAACGCTGGCCGATGCAACCTGATCCGCACCGATGGCCACATGCTGAAGGGCCTTATCCAGATTTTCCACAGCCATATTGAAGGATTCTTTGATCTTGGCATGATCCCCCCTGTAATCACCGACCATCCTCACCGTCATATCCTTGCCGGCGATTTTCTCCAGGGCATCCGACGCCTCGTTCACCGGCCCAATGACCGCGTCCAGCGTTTTGTTCATGCCGTTAATGATATCTTTATAAGCCCCTTGAAAATCTTCCTCATCGCCGCGAATACCAAGTTTGCCTTCCATGGCCGACTTGGTTAACTCTCTCAGTTCATGACCCAGTTTACCCAAAGTTTCCACCATTCTCTCGATAGCGGGCCCTATTTCATCTTTGTCATCAATGATCGACGTCTGAACATTAATATTACCCTCGGATATCTGCTGTATATTGGAGACGACATTTTGCTGAAGATGATCGGCAAACTTATCCATCGCCTGGGCCAGATCGCCTATTTCATCCTTTCTGTTATTCATATTCAAACGGTTGGATAGATGTCCCTTCTCCATCTCTTTCATCATTTTCACTCCGCTTCTCAACGGATTGGTAATGGATTTGGTCAACGATATGGATAAAATGATCAGCCCAACGATCGCAATGGCTGACAATCCCAGCATGACAGCCGAGACACCTCCGGTTTCCTCAATTGTTTTTTTGACGTTCGCTTCGTTCTTGCTGATGACAGATTCACTGAGTTGATTGGCCGCGGAGAAAGTTTTTTCCGTGGCCGTGAAGACATATCCCCCGGCATTGATCAGGCGGCTGACTTCGTCAGTCATCCCCTCGTCCGCTGCCTTCATGACCGCCCTGTATCCCCGCTGCATTTCTGTCCAAGAGCTGTCGAAATCAGCGATGATCTTTTTCTCTTCCTCACTGATGCTTTTATTTTTGATGGCGCTCATCGAATCGGTCACTGAATTTATGACCCCGTTAATATTCTGGGACATTTTCTGACGGTCGGCCGGAACGTTCACATAACGGTAGAGATCTCCCCTCATCTTTTCGAGGTTAGCCGTGATAGCCCCTATGTCCCTGATGTCCGATTCATAAATCCGGTGCACGGAATCCATACGATTTAACAGGTTTTCTCTGACCTTAATACCGTAAAGGATTACAGATGTCGCCAGCAGGGCGACGATGACAATAGCACCGATCAGCCGCACTCCGATTTTGATGTTGTTAAACATACATGACTCCTTTTTTTATTCAGTGAATTTTGGGTATATTGATCCCCTTTTAACGTTCTCCAAAATCCCACGGCACCAGTTTGCCGGCGCCCTGCCCTACAGGAATAATTGTGCTCTTGTTACCCTAATTCACGGTCTCTGAATCAGACACCAGCTTCTTTGCTTTCTCCGCTTGCGGCCTTCTTCATATTGATAATGTCGGAGGCGGTTATGACCTTCTCAATGTCAAGGAGCAAAAGAACCCTGCCCCCTGTTTTACCCACACCCAGAAGATATTCCGGATTGACATCTGCCCCGAATGACGGGGTATCCTCAATATTGTCAGCGCTGATATTCATAACTTCCGAAACTTTGTCTACCAGAATTCCCATCATCATACTGGTGGTTTTGATGACGATAATGCAGGTCTCATCGGTAATTTCAGTCTCTTCCATGCCGAACTTTATTTTCAAATCCATGATCGGATGGATCTTGCCCCGCAGATTAATGACGCCTCTGATGTAACTGGAAGTAAGAGGCACCGGCGTTATCGCCATCCGGCCGATGATTTCCTGTACCTTTAAAATCTCGACACCATATTCTTCGCTGGCAAGGAAAAAGGTGAGATATTTACCGGCACGGGAATCAAGATTGGCAGACTGACCTTCCTTGACTGCAGTTGCGTTGTTCATGCTGTTTCCTCCTCTGTGGCCTGTTTATGAATTTGTTAGATTTACCTGCTGTCGTGATATTCCTACAAGTCCGGAAGCGTCCAGAATCAAACCGACCGTTCCATCTCCCATGATGGCCCCGCCGGCGACGCCCGGAACATTATTAAATCCCTTGCCCAGCAGTTTGGTGACAACCTGGGTTTGTCCCAAAAGGTCGTCGACAAAGAGAGCGCATCTTTTATTCCCCTCGCCGATGACCACGAGCAAACCGGAAGTCAGTTGATCCTGCGCATCCGGTATATTAAACAAACGGTGCAGTCTGACGACCGGAACCAGTTCATCCCGGAACGAAAGCATTTCCGCTCTTTGATTGACGGTATGGATATCAGCCTCTTCAGGTCTGACTGCTTTCTGAATGTTGAAGGTGGGTAGGATATATCTTTGAGAACCCACTTTGACGATCATTCCATCGGTTATCGCCATGGTTAGAGGCATTCTCATGATGAAAGTACATCCCTGACCTTCCGTCGTTTGCACCTCTATCCGCCCCCGAAGCGCTTCAACGGCCTGCCGCACCACATCCATTCCGACGCCCCGGCCGGACACCTCCGTTACTTTTTCAGCGGTGGAAAAGCCGGGCAGGAAGATCATCTGCCATACTTCCTGATCGGTCATGCGGTCGGCTGAATCAATCACACCGCGCTCTATCGCCTTATTCACGATGGTCTGACGGTTCATCCCCCGTCCGTCGTCCCAAACTGTCAGCATGATGCTTCCTTCAGAATGTCCCGCCGTCAAATAGATGCGCCCGTTTTCCGGTTTGCCGGCACGGCGTCTTTCTACGGGCTTTTCAATACCGTGATCAACCGCGTTGCGGATCAGATGAATTAAAGGGTCGGCTACCATATCAACCATGTTGCGGTCAATTTCAATATCCTCACCTTCCGTAACACAGGTTACGATTTTACCGTTCTTTAATGCCAGATCCCGGGCCAATCGAACCATTTTCTGAAAAGTCCCCTTCATGGGAACCATTCGCAGGAACATACTCAAATCATGAAGTTCGCGAACGATTTTTCCGGCCTGGGAGATTTTCTTACTAATATCGTGATATTTACCGCTTAAAACCAGTTCGTCCTGCCCCACCATCGTCTGAGCAATGACCAGTTCTCCCACGGTATCCAGCAATTTATCCAGCCGGTCCACCTTAACCCTGACGGTTGATTCGGCCACCTGATCGTGAGCTTTGATTGATGAAGCGGCCTTCTCCGATGAAATCTCCGCTTGTTTTTTTATGACTTTTTCCTTCGACCCTTTCGTTTCGGCCGGCTCGGCCGATAAATGATCGGTTGCCGCTTCTTTGACTGCAGGAATGACCGTTTGCGCATGGGAAACAAAGTCCCTCAAAGTTTCCAGCAATTCTTCATATCCGGGGGGAAGATCTATCTGCTGGCCCGGGCCTGAAGACTTCATTTGTCCCAAAATACTCTTAATCACATCCAGCGACTTCAGAGCGAGATTGGCGTGGTTCGTCGTGAAAACGTCCTCCCCGTCTCTCACCTTGGCCAGAATGGATTCCACTTGATGCGCGAGATCTTTGACACAGTCAAGATTAACGAAGGCGGATGTTCCCTTAATGGTATGAAAACCTCTGAATATGGTATTGAGAAATTCCTGATTATCGGGATTTTGTTCCCATTCCAGAATTGCAGACTCGGCCATAACGGCCCATTCCATGTTTTCAATAATAAATTCATTCAACAAATCCGAATCAAAATCAGTGGACAAAGTAAATTTGAATAATTCCTTATTCTGATTTTTTTCCGGCACTGCTTTTTGCTGCTCTGCCTCCGTCATATCGGCATCTCCATTACCCATGGCCTGTTCCAGCAACATACCCAAACGTGCTATAGCGGAACGCCTTGCTTCCGGACTCTCGTCGAACATGGCCTCAACCTCGGAACAGGCTTCGTTTAAAATATCTTCAGTTCGCCCTTGAGTATTTTTCTTGATGGAAATAATATTTTTCTTAAATTCTTCCAACGCCGCAGCATTTTCAGGATCGAGTTCAATTAAAGATATTGCCAGACGATTTAAATTCATTTTAAGAATAGTGGTCCCTTCAAAAATTATGAGATGAACAACTTGACACTTAAAGAGAGTAGATTAAATAACCATTTATGTTCAATATTACGTATTTTTTGTGTGTTTTGTCAACATCATTGTTATGACTTTGTTATGACATTTTTGTGCCGGCTTTGACCTGAAAATATTATGTCGGCTGATTCATCATCACACCGGGCAGATCGAGTTAATATCCAGGCATAACTGCGTGGATCATCAAACCTCACACGACAGAATGTTATTGAAAAAAGTTAATAAATCTGTTTATAAAATAAAAAGAGCGCGACGCGAAATGACCTGGTGGATTAATGCTCGGAAAATCGGACAATTTTTTCGAGGAAATCAGACATAAGAAAAATTGTGCTTTTCCCGCTAACCATTTTATGATAACAAATCTTTTATAAAAGAGGTTTCTTATGATTAAAAAGATATTAATAGTCGATGATTCTCCTATATCTGTAAAAATCATTAAAAGTTGCGTTCCGAAAGATATGGGTTACGAATTGTATGACGCGGCCGATGGTCAAATGGGTGTTGAAAAACATAAAGAAGTGAAGCCTGATCTCACTTTCATGGATTTAACCATGCCGGTCATGACCGGGTTTCAGGCGCTGGAAGAAATTATCAAGATAGATCCAAAGGCAATCGTAATTATTTTGACCGCAGATGTACAAATCAAGGCCATAGCCAGAGCGCACGAATTAGGCGCGTTTTCAGTATTAAAAAAACCGCCGTCCAAGGAATCCGTAGCCGGAGCCATCAAAGAAGCGGAAGAAGCCTTGGCTTCGCGTGGATAAATTATGTCGCAAAATGACAACATTCAGGGATTGATAACAAGCGCCGAAACAGATTTGCTTCAGGAGATCATGAATATTGCTTTCGGCCGTGCCGCTTCAGATCTTGCCGAATTCATAGATATCTTTGTTATCCTCAGTGTCCCACAAATAAAGCTTCTGCCTGCGAGCGAACTGCCGGGATATATCAATAATGAAATCATGGATTATGACCAGGACAAAGTGTCCGTCGTGGAACAAAGTTTCTGGGGAAAATTCAAAGGAAACGCGCTGCTCGTTTTCCCCTCCGGATCCGGCAAAAGAATGATTACTCTTTTCGACGGCAGCGCTAATTTTTTTGAATCCGATCCATCGCGCGAGCGGGAAAAGGAAACTTTTCTGGAAATAGGCAATATTCTGATCGGCGCATGCATCGGAAAACTTGCGGAGCTCCTCGGTGATATTGCCACGTATTCACCTCCCCGGGTTCTTGTTGAAAAAAGTCTGCACCGCGTATACGAAAGCATTATTGATCCCGCAAGCATGGCCATTGTTTTGAAAACGGTCTTTGCCCTGAATGAAAAAAATGTCAGCGGTTACATGTTTGTCCTGGCGAAACAGGAGTCCTTTGCCTGGCTGAAAAATGCTCTGCATAAATTCCTGGAACAGTACGAATAATATCAATTTTTTTATTCTGCCGGAAAAATCCTCCTACCATTACCCTGATTTTTATCTTGATTATCGTTCCGCTATTGTTTAGATAATTTTAAAATCAGGCTTAACACCTAAAATCATCATTCAACGGACGGGTACTATGACACTTCCTCAGTTCATTGAAGCCATGAAGAAGCCGGAATTTTATCCTCACAAACCGGCAGAGGTGGAATTCATCCAGACTCATATTTCCTGTGTTTTCATCGCTGGAGACTTCGTTTATAAAGTAAAAAAGCCGCTAAAGTTCGATTTTCTGGATTTCACAACCCTGGCCCAACGGAAATTTTTTTGTGAAGAAGAATTGCAATTGAATAAAAGACTGGCTCCCGGCACGTATCTGGACGTCGTGGCCATATCGCGAACAGTCCAAGGCGACGTCACGCTTGATGAAGGCGTCGAGATTATTGATTATGCGGTACGCATGAAGAAACTGCCCCCCGATAGAATGCTCAAAACCCTTCTCGCGAGGGGAACAGCGGACGCAAAAACAATGGATGCTCTGGCTGAAAAAATTGCCTTATTCCACCGGAACGCACGTACCGGCAACAGCATCGATGACATGGGCAAAATCGAAAACATTCGGCACAACAACGAAGAAAATTTCACAGAGACGGCGGATTTCATCGATGTCACCATTCCCGAATGTCAGTACAGATTTATCAGCGACTATGTAAATAAATTTCTGTTAAAAAATAAAACTTGCTTTGAAAAAAGGATCACTGATCACAGGATCAGAGACTGTCACGGCGACCTGCATCTGGATCATATCTGCATGAACGAGGAAATTACAATTTTTGACTGCATCGAATTCAATGAGCGTTTCCGTTGGGGCGATGTCGCCGAAGATGTGGCGTTCCTGACCATGGATATCGATTTCAACGGCTGGCCGGATCATGCTGAAAGTTTTATACAATCCTACGTGAAATATTCCAGAGATTCCGGACTGCTGAAACTGTTGAATTTCTATCGGTGCTATTACGCTTACGTGCGCGGTAAGGTCACCAGTTTCCGTCTGTTGCAGAAGGGAATGAACGCGGACGAACAGTTGGAAATTACTGAGACGGCCAAACGCTATTTTGATCTGGCCTATACCTACGCCGCCCGCTTGGATAAACCGGTGCTGATTCTGACCGCCGGACTAATGGGTTCCGGGAAAAGTTATCAGGCGCGTGAAATTGCGCGGCGTCTGGGAGCGGACATTATCCGCACCGATGTGCTGCGGAAAGAATTGTTCGATATGAAGGCAACGGAGAGACGTTATGAAAGTTTCGGCGCCGGTATTTATTCCGATGACATTTCCCGTCTCGTTTATGAAAAAGCATTAGCGCTGGCCGAACAGAAAATAAAACAGGGCAAGGCTGTGATCATCGATGCTTCCTTCAAAAAACGCGCGGAGCGATTAAAAGCTCTAGCGCTGGCCGAAAAACTTCAGATTCGTTTTTTTGTTCTGGAATGCGTCTGTCCGGACGATGTGACCCAAAAAAGACTGGAGAAAAGAGTTTTGGATAACGATAACGTTTCGGACGGCCGATGGGAGCTTTTTCAAAAGCAGAAAGATAATTTTGAAACAATTGATGAAATAACGGCGGCTTGCCGCTTTAAGATTAACACTTCCGCAAATCCGGAAATCGACAGGTATGAAATTATAAGAAACATCAAGCTGGAGGAATTCCAGCCATAAAAACAGATAGGGATGTTATTGGTTGACGCTTTATCCTTCTCCTCTTACTTGTTTATCTTTGTCTGTTCTTTAAGTTTCTTTGCCTCTTCTTCTTTTAACCTCTTCTCCTCAGCTTTTCTCTTCTTCTCTTCTTCCTTCTTTATTCTGGCCTCTTCTTTAAGCCTCTTTGCTTCTTCTTCCTTTAACCTTTTTTCCTCGGCTTTTATTTTCTTCTCTTCTTCCTTTTTTATTCGAGCCTGCTCTTTAAGTTGTTTTTTTTCTTCTTCCTTTAACCTTTTTTCCTCAGCTTTTTTCTTCTTCTCTTCTTCCTTCTTTATTTTATCCTGTTCTTTACTTTTCTTTGCCTCATCTTTTTTCAATTGCTCTTTTTCTTCTTCGGCAATTTTGGCCTTTGTTTCCTTGATGTAATTCTCGATCTTGTAATCGAGTCCGACATTATTGTATTCGGCCGCGACTCTCTCAAAACGCATCAGCGCCGCTTTGTATTTCTCCTGACTGAGATAAAAATTCCCGATATAGAGTTCGCGTTCGGCCAGTCGCTGTTTCACTTCTTTCAGCATCTTTTCCGCCATAATGCTGAATTTACTCTCCGGATAACGGGCCATAAGCTTTTCCCATTCTTTTCTGGCGTTAATGGTCTCCGTCTGGTCACGGTCAATGGCTTCCATCTGGTTGTAATGACACATCCCTGTTTGATAAATGGCGTAAGGAACATTTTCGTTCACCGGATGGAGCGAAATAAAATCGCTGTAGGCGTCTTGTGCTTCCGGATAATCCTTATTGCTGTAAAGTGAATCGGCAATTCCTATTTCCGCCAGCACAGCCAGTTCATGCAGGGGATATTCTTCCTTAACACGTAAAAAATATTCCCGCGCCTTCTTGTAATGTCCGTCCTTATATTCCTCGCCAGCCATTGCGTACATTCCTTCCGGAGTCGCTTTGGGAAGATCGCTTTTACCGAAAATATTAAAAGACGAGCAGCCGCTGAGAACAAACGACAATAACAGAAGCGGCAAAACAATTTTTAATCCTGCTGTTTTCACGAATTTTTCTGAATGCATTAACTTTAACCTCTTGGACGGAATCGTTTACTTACAATGCTTTTTTGATCAAATCTTCAAGCTTGGCCTTGGGAACCAGGCCGACAATTGTATCCAGAACTTTGCCGTCTTTAAAAAGAATCAACGTAGGAATACTGCGAACGCCAAAATGGATCGCCGTTTTCTGATTTTCGTCCACATTCAGCTTCATAATTTTGACACTGTCTTTAAACTGTCCGGCTATTTCCTCAACAATCGGACCGATGGCTTTACAGGGACCGCACCACGGCGCCCAGAAATCGATGAGCACCGGTTTGTCGCTCTTTAAAACTTCGCTTTCAAAGTTGCCGTCGGTTGCGGCACTCAATAATTCACTGCTCATGATAAAGCCCTCCTTAAAAAATTCTAGTGTAAGTCTATATGTCATAATCAAACCCAGAAAGTCAAATGCATTCTAATACGATTCTTTGACTGACGCTTCTGAATTTGTTATACAATCGGGGTCAAGGAGGCTCCTATGAACAGGCTGGGTATTATTTCCACAAAATTGGTCCTGGAACGAAGCGACATGTTAAAGCACAGCTCCGTTAAGCCGGTATCGAACAAATTCGGCAAAGCTTCCGTTTTTATGACGGATCAAACTGCGCTGATCTTGAGACACGGCGACGACCCGAAAAACTACATTTTACCGCACTTGATCAATTATCGAGCCAATCTGCAGGCGCTGAAAGATATCGGGGTCTCCGAAATCGTGAGCGTCAACTCCACCGGCTCGTTAAAAAAGGAGTTAAAACCGGGGATGATCGTTGTTCCCGATGATTTTATGACACTGACCGCCACGCCCACGATTTACGAAAACAGCGCCGTGCATATCATACCCTCATTGAACGAAACGATCCGGCGGAAAATCATCAAAGCAGCCGCGAGCATCAATCTTGAGGTGGTGCAAAAAGGAACGTACCTGCAGACACAGGGCCCGCGGCTGGAAACAAAAGCGGAAATAAAAATGATGACCCACTTCGCCGATATGGTGGGAATGACCATGGCCAACGAGGCTGTCATCGCCATGGAACTCGGCATTCCTTATGCGTGCGCCTGTTCCATCGATAATTTCGGCAACGGTCTGGCGGAAGAGCCCCTGAACACCGAGGAAATCATCAACTGCACGCGTAAAAATGCCGATCTGATGGTTCAAATCCTTAAAAGCTACATTGATTTATTTTTCTAGAACGCGCCCAACTGACACGGCTTAACCTTTATCTGCAAAGCCTCACAGGCGGCGCATACTTTCATGCGCGGAATGTTAAATTTGCCGGCGATCTCCCACGCCGCAGCGCAGGAAAGCCTGTCGTTTTCGAGTGCCGACGTAATGCTTTCCTTCAACTCCGGCGTCACTTCTTTGGCCGGCTGAACAATTTTTTTCGTTTCACCGTAACCGAAGAGCCCCAGCTGGCATTTGGTAATATTAAGATTAAGAATATCAATAGCCCGGCCCGTCTCCTCCAGACTAAAGCCCAGTTCGGCAGCTATCTCCTCAGCTTTTTTACAGGTGATATTATCATTTTTCACCTGGCTGATGATTTCTTCTTTTAGTTCATCATCTATTTTGGAACCTTCCGGATGTTTTTTAAAATAGTGTCCTTTATCTTCGTGTGCCATAATTTTCCCCTCCTGTATCTTAATCACATTTTGGACAAGGATTGAGTATCCAGCGTCTGGAAACCCTTCTCTTCCAGAAGCTTTTCCGTTTTCTTCATCTGATCAACATCAACCACAAAGACTGCTTTTTTCGAACTTTCCAGAACAAAACCATAGGCATTATTAATATTGATGCCCTCCTGATAAAGCAGCTGCATCAAGTTATCCAGCGCACCGGATATATCGGGAATTAAAACAGCAAGCACTTCTCTGAGATGAGCCGTCATGCCGGCTTCGGACAAAGCTTTCCCGGCGCGCTCGGGTTCGTCCACAATCAGATTGATAATGCCAAAGGTGTCCGCCGTCGCTATTGTCGTCGCACGTATGTTTATTTTCTCTTTGGCCAGCACGCCGGTAACCTTGGCCAGTTTTCCGGACTTATTTTCCGCGAAAATAGAAAGCTGATAAGCAATCATATTCTTTTCTCCTCACATTGGTTTATACCAGTTTGCTTTCAAAAATGAAAACATGAATTTCGGGAAGCTAACCCGGTATTATGCCAGTCAATCAACCTTTTAATATCTTATCGGGATTCGTGACTCTCTGTCTGCGCTTCGACAAGACTGCCGCCGCAGTACTTTTCACGGAGCCTCGGTTTTTCAATTTTTCCGGTGGGATTGCGCGGCACATCATCAAAGATTATCCGACGCGGCCGTTTGTAACGCGGCAGCGCTCCGCAAAATTCTTCGATCTCTTTTTCAGAGATAGAGATTCCCGGCTTCAAATCAACGACGGCGGCAACGATCTCACCCAGCCGCTGATCAGGAAGTCCGATCACCGCCACATCCTTGATCGCATCATGGGTGCGCAGAAAGTCCTCAATCTGCACGGGATAAATGTTTTCGCCGCCGGTGATAATGACATCCTTTTTGCGGTCCACCAGATAAATAAATCCGTCCTCATCCATACGCGCCATATCACCTGTGTAAAGCCAGCCGTTTTTTAGAATTTCAGCGGTAGCTTCCGGATTTCGATAATAACATTTCATCACACCCGCGCCTTTGACACAAAGCTCTCCCACATCGCCCTGCTGCACCGGCTGACCGTTTTCATCCACAATCTGCACTTCCCATTTGTAACCGGCCTTGCCGATCGCGCCGACTTTATGGATATTTTCAATGCCGAGATGAACACAACCCGGCCCGATGGATTCCGAAAGACCGTAATTGGTGTCGTATTCGTGTTTGGGAAAATACTTTTTCCAGCGTTTAATCAGGCTGGGCGGAACCGGCTGCGCGCCGATATGCATCAGCCGCCATTGTTCGAGCCTGTAATTTTCCGGTTTGATCTCACCGCGTTCGATAGCGTCCAGAATGTCCTGCGCCCACGGAACCAGCAGCCAGACAATGGTTATCCGCTCCTGGGAAACCGCTTTCAATATCCACTCCGGCTTCACACCGCGCAGCAGAACGGCACGGCTTCCGGCCAGGAAGCTGCCGAACCAGTGCATCTTTGCCCCGGTATGGTAAAGCGGTGGAATACAGAGAAAATTATCCTTGCGCGTCTGGCCATGATGATTCATTTCCACTTCGCACGACATCATCAGGGCGCTGTGCGAATGAAGAATGGCCTTGGGGAAACCGGTTGTGCCCGACGAAAAATATATCGCGGCGTCCTCATCATCGGAGAGAGGAATTTTCGGATTTGCCGAGGAACAGCAGGCGGTACGCGCATAATAACTCTCCGCAAAAGCGGGGCAATCCTGACCCACAAACAGCCGGATCTTGACGTTCGGAATCCGGTCGCGAATCGCATCGATCCTTTCCGTAAATTCCGGCCCGAAGATTAAAACATCGCACTCGGCCAGATCCAGGCAGTATTTGATTTCATCCTCGGTGTAACGGTAGTTAAGCGGCACAGCCAGCGCGCTTGTTTTCAAAATACCGAAATAGACCGGCAGCCACTCCAGACAGTTCATCAGCAGGATTCCAACTTTATGACCTCTTTCCAGACCTCTTCCGAGCAAAAAATTAGCCAGACGGTTGGCCTTGTCGTCAAACTCACGCCAGGTCATTTCCCGCCGGTAACGATTCTCCGGATTGGTTTCAACAAGGTCGTAATCTTTCCAGTTTGCTTTAAATTCTTTGATTTGCGGATTGATTTCAACAAGGCTGATTTCATCACCGTAAAGAGAGGCATTACGGGTAAGAATTTCTGTGATAGGCATTTCTCGTTCCTTCTTTTACTGATTTGCGCCGTATTACGCGGGTAGTTTCACAAGCTCCGCAGGAGCCTGTCTTTACGGGAAACAAGATACGAATTTCGAAGATGTATGTCAAGAATGTTTTGGCCGCAAATCACGGGATACAGGACAGCATTTTGAAGCATAATGCAATCGCTTGCAAAGCACTCTTCCCGTAGAATCGAAAATAATTCCTTCACCTTCCAGCAGCGCCCGCTTCATTTTAACTCCGCTTTGAAAGCCGCCAAGGCGAAGATCGGAAAGAACTGTCCGGTGGCAGGGAATAATAATCGGGAAAGGATTTCCCGCCATCACATTGCCCACCGCTCGCGCTCCACCGGGGGCACCTACGTGCGCAGCGATGAGCCCGTAGGTACTTACACGGCCGCGAGGGATGGCATACTGCGCGCGCAAAACCGACTTCTGGAATTCAGAGAATGGCGACAGATCAACAAGACTCAGATTAAACCTTATATCCTCCCCCTCAAGATAGGCTTTGATGGCAGAAGCTGCATGATCGATTTCGGAGCAGGAAGATATTTTAGACTCAGGGAAAAGCTTCGCCGCCTGCTTTTCAGCCGGTAATCCCGACCGGGAAAGTAAAACATTAACAATCTTGGGGCATTTATCGGAGACAGACCAGATAATGCAAACCGGCCCCAAAGGTGTCTGTCCAATAATTTTTTTATTGATGCTCTGAATCATGATCAAGGATGTTTTTTCCTTTTAATTGTTTCTTCGGAATGAGAAAGAAAATACCAATAAGAATGACAATCGTCAACTGCTGATACGCACCCCTGAACAAAGCCCAGGTGAAAATCATCAAAAAAGGCAGAGCAAGCGTCATGATGTGAATGCGCAGAATTTGATTGTCCCTGAACGGCAGTACAATCCGTTCCCAGGGCTGGCGACGCATGAAATCATCGGCGTTCGCGATGAGTGTCGCCACAATCATCGGCCAGTACCGTTCCGCCAGATAGGTTACCGGCGTGAAGAAATCCGAATTAATAAAACCGTTCCGTCCGAAAAGATCCAGCGGTTGCATCTCGGCAAATACGGACAAGAAAAGGCCGTAGAAAGAAAACATCCAGCAGTAAATATAAAGCGCGACAAATCCCGCCAATAAGGTCACCGGAATAATGGCCAGCGCAAAAACTTCAGGAGACATTCTTTTGATGAATGGCACCTCCGCATCATAGGATGCCTTGTTCGTTCCGGAAGTCAGCATAATCTGAACTGCCGACGTGACAACGCACGTCCACGAATAAAAAAGTCCGGCCAGCCACACGCACCAGCAGAATTCCTGCACCGACCATTGCTGAACCACGGCCAGATATGCCGTTATGAAAAAGCTGATTAAAGAAATCAGGTAATATTTTTTTGCGGGAGTTTCAGATGATTGTTTCAAGTATTTCCACCACGCTCTTCACACACGGCTTGCATACTTTATTAAAATAATCGCTATCCAGATAAATCTTTTGACCTTCATCGGTCGTCAGTTCACAACCATTCAGCAACCGGCGGCAAAGATAAGTGCCGTGCTGTTGAGAAAACCGTTCCATAAGTTCTCTGATTTTTGCGTAAGTCACTTCGGTTGATTTACGGTCGTCATTTTCTCCCCGGCCGTATTTAGCGCCGATGACCATGATTCCGCCACTCACCGCGCCGCAGACTTCTTCCTTTCTGCCCATACCCGCGCCAAACCCGCAGGCAATTTTGAGCGCTTTATCCTTATCGAGACCGAGATCATCACAAAAAGCAAAAAACACCGACTGCGCACAATTGAAACCACTGACAAATTTGGCAACAGCCTGTTCGCTTTTTTTCATCATTCTCTCCGTGTTGATTTTGAAGATTTAAAGCGTTTGAACTGAGAGGCGACGCCCGGATTCCGTTGCAACCGTCCGCTATCCGCTCTCTTTACCCAACAACCACTGTTTGGCTTCTTCAACATCTGAGAAGAGTCTGCCATTTGCCAAACCGCGATTCTTCACAACAACCGTTTCAACGAATTCCAACCCCCTGGATGTTTCTTTTACATGGTTCACCCAGGCAACACGATGCCGTGGTGTCAGTCCTACTAATTCCAATATTTGGAGATGATTGAAAGCATCCATTGTGGACAGTTCGTTAGTGGTAAAGTTCTCACCGAGAATATTGAAACAGTTATGTTCCTTGCACGCCGCCATGATGCGCCGCCACACCTCGAGAGAAACATCGTAATTGTTTTTTCCGTAGATTTTCGCATGAACATGACTGCCTTTGTACTCGACGATTATTTCATCCTGCATCGTAAATCCTCCTTCACTATTCAAGATACCGTTCGAATCCATATGTCTGCGTTGAGCACCACCAGTCGCGTCTATACTTAAAATCCCATCATACCATTCTTCATAAACTGCACGGGATAATTGAAAATATTTTTACGTCTTTCAGCAAAAAATTTCAACACTTCTTTTGCATCTTGAAATTAAGATAAATACGAGTATATTTAATAAAGCTTTCGAGGCAGAAAATGACGATCAACTTCAAAATATTTTCCGACTATATCTGACCCTTCTGTTATATCGGCAAGGGCATTGTCGACCGGCTGAAAAAAGACTACCCCATCGATGATCAATGGGTGAGTTTCGAGCTTCATCCGGAGACGCCGCCTGAAGGGATGCTGCTTTCCGAAAGATTCAAAGGTTTTGACCTCTCTTCATTTTATGAACAACTGCGCACACGAGGCAAAGAAGTAGGCGTTGTCTTCGGCACACACACGCTTCTTTCCAATTCCAGATCAGCGCTGATGGCCTCCGAATATGCCCGAGATCGAGGCCGGTATGATGCATTTCATGAAAACATGTTTCATGCGTACTTTACGGAAGGCCTGGATATCGGCAAGCCGGATGTTATTGCCGCCGTCGCGAAGAAAAGCGGTCTTGATGAAAAGGAGTCGCTTAAAGCTATTCGCGATGGTCGTTACGCATCACGCCTGAATGACGCCAGGAAAGAAGGTCAGTTGCTTGGCTTAACCGGCATTCCCCTGTTCATCATTAATAACAAGCATCAAATCACCGGCGCTCAGCCGATAGAAACATTCCGTAGTTATCTCGATAAAATATAATAAAAGACTTAAATCCTTTGCCTCACGTTTGTCATACCGGTGAAGGCCGGTATCCAGTCACCACTGTCATTCCCCGGTCGTAGATGATCTTCAGGTTACTTGACCGGGGAATCCAGTTTTTACTTTTTCATAAAAAACGAATTGAAATATACAAAATTCTGAGTATATTTAGGCAACTTCCACTATTTCTAGAAAAAGGGCGTTGTCTCTAATTATAGACGCGATACTATCTTTGCTCGACTAATGAGGTGGATTAGGAGAAAAACACATGTATATAGAAAGAATTACTATTAAAAAATTTAGATCCATTGTTGATAGTACATTTTACGCAAAAAACATTACTGTTTTCGTGGGAGAAAATGATGTTGGAAAATCGAATATCTTAAAAGCATTAAACCTTTTTTTTAATAACCAGACAGATGTCGATCAAGGTTTTGATTTTTTTACTGATTATTCGAGATTGGCTGTTTCCCCAAAAAAGAAAGCCAAAGAAATTATTATTGAAATATTATTATCACCACCATCCACGTTTGAAAGCCATTTAAAAAAGATACTATGGACAAAGAAATGGCGTGAGGAAGGTTTGTATAAAGGAGGAGAAAAAATTATATTTGCAGATGGCTCTCCAATCCCCGGGTCACGATCACGAATAGGAGTCTGGTTGAATCGTCTACGTTATTATTATGTGCCAGCTATAAAAAGTAATGACTATTTTAGTCATTTATTAAAAAAATTATATGAGACACTCTATTCAACTATAAAAATCGATTTACAAAATGCAGGCCAACAATTCGTAAGTAATATCCAAGAGCATACGAAACTTTTATCTGATGAATTGTATAAAAAACTTGATTTGGAAAGTAAAATACAGCTTCCAGAGGATTTGTCGAATTTGTTTTCTACTCTTGATTTCGAAACAATCTCGAAGGAACAACCGATTTCATTAAAACAACGTGGTGATGGGATAAAAGTACGACATTTGCCAGTAATATTGAAGTTCTTAGCAGACAAAGAACATAAACATCATTCTAAAGGTGCAGTCCGTAGTGATTCAATATGGGGTTATGAGGAACCAGAGAATAATTTAGAATTGTTTAAGGCATTTGAGCTCGCTGAAAATTTTGAAAAATATTCAAATGATATCCAAATTTTTCTTACTACACACTCGCCAGCTTTTTATACAATCGGGAAAAATCAATCTGAGACAATAAAATACAACACCTTTAAAGATATTAATGATTCATTTACTAAACTCTCAAAAATTGAAAAGGATAGTATTAAAGATTTGGACAAAAGCATGGGGCTAATGCCAATTGTAGCGCCCTATATAAAAGAAAAAATGAATGAAAATTTAGAATTAAAAAAAATTATTACTGATTTAAAAGATGAAACAAAACCAATTCTGTTTGTCGAAGGACCAAATGATAAAATTATTTTAGAAAACGCATGGCAGAAGTTAAGAAACTCTTCTCGAATGCCTTTTAAAATTCAACAATCATATGATAGATTTTTTATTGGTAATGAATTCCGCAGAGAAGATCTATTTAAGAATAATGAAGATAATATTTTCATTGGGATGTTCGACTTTGACGAAGCATTTGAAAATTGGATCAGATTAATAAAAGAAAAACCTGAATCATGGGGTCGCATAGAAAACGACCACGCAAAAGGTCTGCTATTAAAGCATACAAAACATAGAGGTTATGTTTTTTTATTGCCAGTTCCGAATTTCAGAAATGATTATGCAAATGAGCAATATGGAAAAAATTCACTTTTATCTCTTGAATTACTTTTCCAAGATGAAAAGCTTACTGGATACGTCGAAGGCAAGCAATTACCTGGGGGTGGTTCTGTTCTAAGAATGAATGACCGTAAAAAAGCTGACTTTGCAAATAAAACAAACCTATTTAACAAAGACGATTTTCTATATTTTGAACCTATCTTTGGAATGATAGTGGACTGCACCCCCGAAGTTGGACAAAATATGTTAGAGTAGTTGACAGGAACCAAAGTCCCATGAAACGGGAGAAAGGATCTTGCCATGAAGCACCGAAG
>CAZIJZ010000020.1:0-46643 GCA_964539765.1 uncultured Smithella sp. | reverse complement strand
TATCAATGGTTTCATTGAACCAGTTTCCCGAAAATTTATCACCCGTTCCGCACGACATTATTGAAATCACAAACAGGATCAATACGACTGTCCGGATATTCATATCGATGCCTCCTTTCTCATAAATACGATTGGCTTGTTAGTCATTCGTCCGTTGCCTTTTTTTCTCCCGCGGGAAAAGCGGCGATACTGACAGATGTTCTTTCACATTCTTTTTTGTCGCATATCCGACCAGCGCTTTATCGCCTTTTTGATATCACAATATTATTCCTTCCTCCGCAAAGCTGTAAAAATTCCCGTCACCGATAATGATATGGTCAAGCATTTTGACATCCATGAGTTTCCCCGCCGCAACAAGTTCTTGTGTAAATTTTTTATCCTCTGCGCTGGGTGAAATATTCGCGCTGGGATGGTTATGCACACAAATAATCGCCGCCGCAAATTTCTGCAGAGCGCTGTGGATGATTTCCCGCACAATCGGCATGGCCTGATTGACCGTTCCGACGGCGGCATCATTGATTTCAATAATTTTGTTGCTGCTGTTAAGATAGATAACTTTGAATAATTCCGTTTTGCGATCGCGCATTTGCGGCATGATGATATCGAATACATCGCGGGAAGAAGATATCTTTTGTTTACCCTTGAGCGCTTCCACTTCGCGGAAACGCCGGCCGATTTCGAGAGCGGCTTGAATTTGCGCCAGTTTGGCCGGACCCAGTCCCTTGAATTCCTTCCATTCGCGCATATCGGTCTGAATCATGTTGCGGAACGTGCCGAACTTATCAACGATGCGGCGGGCGAGATCAATGGCGCTTTCTCCTTTCACACCGGTACGCAAAAGAATCGCCAGCAGTTCAGAATTGCTCAACGCTTCCGCGCCGCGCCGGAGAAGCTTTTCCCGCGGACGGTCTTCCGCCGGCCATGATTTAATGCCACTTATCTTTTCTGACATAATCATATCTCTAATACCATGTAACATCATATCTGTCGCAATCATAGCAAATATAATATCTTGACATAAAATCACAGGTGGAGGTTGACATGCCGCCAAGATATCGAGTCACTTTGACCAAGGCAGAGCGTAGAGAACTTAAAGACATAACCCGGCGCGGGAAAATGCACGCCAGAAGATTTATCCATCCCAGAGCTTTATTGCTGTGTGATGCCGGTGTTAATTGCTCGGCGTGGAATGTTGCTGATGTCGCAACAGCCCTTGGGGTCAGTAGTCGTTCGATTGAGCATCTCAAGAAACGATTTATTGATGACGGACTGGAAGCGGCACTTAAACGTAAACCCTTGTAAAAGCTACCAAGAAAAGTGATATTCGACGGTGCATTTGAAGCACGGTTGATATCATTGGCCTGTTCAGAGGCTCGGGCAAGACACCAGCGATGGACAGCCCGATTGCTGGCAGATAAAGCCGTTGAGTTCCGTTTTGCTGAATCAGTATCGCATATGACTGTGCAGCGGGTTCTAAAAAAAACGATCTCAAGCCTCACCTCATCCAATGCTGGGAAATTCCACCGAAAGGGAGTGCGGCCTTTGTAGCTAATATGGAAGATATCCTTGACGTCTATGATCTGCCGTATGATCCGGACAATCCGGCGGTATGCATGTATTAATCCTGCAAACAAATGGTTGGTGAAGTTCGCAATCCGATACCTTGCAAACCTGGCCAACCCGCGCGGATTGATGACGAGTATATCAGGAATGGGGTGGTGGAAATATTCGTGGAAGTGGAACCCCTTGCCGGCAAAAGACATGTGACGATTACGGAACATCGCACCAAGAAAGATTGGGCATTGCAAATCAAACAGATGCTTAATAAGCGCTATGCGAATGCAATCCAAGTTCGACTGGTTATGGATAACTTGAATACTCATAATATTTACTCGCTCTATGACGCATTTGAACCGGCAGAAGCCAGGCTTCTGGCAAAACTGCCTGGATATTCATTACACACTGAAGCATGGTCGTTGGTTGAATATGGCAGAAATCGAGCTCAGCGTTCTAAAAAGACAGTGTCTGAGCGGTCGTATTCCCGACATGCCCACCATGCAAGCGCAAGTTGCCGCATGAAAAAAATATCATGGCAATTCAAAACATCGGATGCTCACATGAAATTAAAACGCCTTTATCCGAATTTATAAACGTTACATCGGACTAGGTTACTTTTCCCGCTCACCTGCCGTTGGAAACGGGAGTGTCTTCAGCACATTTAGAAGAAGCATTATGAACATAACTGTCTAAAATTTACTTTTCAATGATTTTCCTAGAAAATATTTGCAAGATATTGCTTCATATCCAGATCTTTGTAGTCAGATAGATCTCGAAGCTCAAGAGCAGCTCTACCAAACGACATCACACGTTTATAATCAAAGGATAAATTCATTTTTTCGTAACACTCAGAAAAGATACGCTTGGGACGCGAAGATTTGTAAAGACATGTTCCTGTTGAAAGAGGAAGGGTCGTTTTTTTTATTGCGTCAGCTATTTCCTGCTCATTGTAACGAATAAAAGGACGGTAAACGCTAAAAGAATTTTTAATATGTATGTACGGATAGAATCTTTGACTGGTTTGGAAATAACGATCCTGGATGGTATTGGCGGAACCAAAATATTTTGAATCCCGATCGGGATTGTCGCTAAAGATGTTGAAAAGAAGATTCTCCAGACTGTAACTGACGATATCCCATAAAGTAAAACTGACAACAATAATTAAATTATCCAATCGCTCGTATTTTGACGCGATGAAATTGGACATATACGATCTCTTCTTCTCATGACATACGGTACAGGGATTAATCCCCTTGTTGATTGCGACATCAAAGTCATCATCATTATCCGCAATTTTATGCCAGTGGATGTTTACCTGTCGCCCCTTCCAATAAGAATCAAGCTTCTCTATTTCACTTTCCGTAAAAATATGGCAGGGATACTTCCCCGCATGCACCTCACAGGAAAAATGGAATTCTTCTTGAGCTTCAAGAAGATAGTCAAGTATCAGCGTGCAATCCTTGCCTCCCGAATATAGTATAAATAGTGTTTTCCCTGAGAATTGAGCAAGAAATTCTTTGTTGTCGTTTAGCCATCGTTTGAAGTTTAACTTTTGCGACATTGCAGTCTCCATCTAGTTTTTTTAAAGATACATATTATACTTTTATTAATTGTCAAGCCTTATCATAATGATTGATTACCCATTGAGCGTTCTATCCATGATACGGGAGATTGTTATCATCACTAGCTGATAAACAGGAAAACAATATTTTTTAACAAAATAAAATAATGTAATGTCTAATGATGTGATGACCAGAAATTTTTTTTTCAGGATCGCTTTAATAATCAAATCAGCAACTTTCTCCGGCGGAATGGAGATTTTCACAAACAGTTTGCGTGCTTTATTCAATGCCTCATGATCGTCCGTGCGGATGTCTGCCGTCTTTACCAATCCGGTATTGACTGCGCCGGGACACACAACGCTGACACCGATGTTGTGTTTTCTTAAATCATAGCGTAATACTTCCGAGATACCGACAACCGCATGCTTGGTGGCGGCGTAGGCCGCATGCCAGGGCAGTCCGATGAGGCCGGCTGTTGATGAAACGGAAACGATGTGTCCGCCCTTCCCCGCGTCAATCATCCGGGGGATGAAACATTCCAAGCCGTGAATCACTCCCCAGAGATTTACATGGACAACTTTCTCCCAATCACTGTGCCGCATATTCTCTATTTGCGAGAAAAGAGCAATCCCCGCAACGTTGATCAGAACATCCAGAGCACCGTAGCCTTGATGAACTTCCTCGGCAAATACCCGCATGGCCTGATAATCACCGACGTCAAAGGCACGTGCCAGACACACCTGGCCGCCTGCACCGGATATGACATCAACCGTTTTTTTCAAACCATCTCCGTCAATATCGGTTAAAAACAGACGGCATCCAGCTTTGCCCATGGCCATGGCGGTGGCTCGTCCTATGCCGCTGGCGGCTCCGGTAATAAATGCTTTTTTATCTTTCAACAAAGATATTCTCTTTTTCATTATTACCGGTGCATTTCCGGAATAATTTCCTGTTTTGGATGGTAGAATATTTTTTATGTTGCAAGCTTTTCCATCAATCTCTTCTTGCGTCTTTTTGCTATTTCACTGATGAACTTATCGGTGATAAACCTTCGCTTCACTATTCGGACATGATCCTTGATAACATCCATGCCGTTTCCGACCAGATCGGTATTGAGCACCCAGAAATAGTAGCGTTTCTTACAATCTACCCCCTGATGACCCAAATAATTAAAGGGAAAGATAAGAACCCAGATCGTATCGGTTTCATATACCTTACCGACCCTGCTGACTGCCTCCTGAAGGATTGGCCACGGCAGGGTATTGTCGGTAACGATGACTTTGATGCTGTTAAGAAGTTCAGACATATTGACGCCCATGTCTGAAACGTCTACGATAATTGCCGCTTTGATTTGTCCATGATGTCTTACAGAAAAGACTTTACTCTCGCGCCTCAATCCTATCTTGCTATACATACTCGTGATGTTATTATGATTTTTTGCGGGCGTGTTTTGGTGTTCATCAGACGATTCGCTGTTCTCTGACGCGCGGCATTCCAGAGCGTAGGCATCGAGCATCATCCCGCCACCGATGCCGTCATAGTAATCACGCATCAGCATAAGATCATCATGTGAAAAAGAATCAATGCTCCATCCCTCGGGCAGGGTATTCATTTTGGAGTCCAGGGACATGGACATATAACCAAAAAGATCCATGGAACACATATCCCGCCGTTTGAAGGTCCGGTAGACACCACCGAAATAATAATCGGAAAATTTATTTTCCGGCCGGTAATAACAAAAGTTATAGCGCATGGTTTTGGAATGCACCGGCAGACGATAAAGACAGTCCATATAGTTCACAAAATGATTGAGAATTCTCAACCCTGTGCGGACTCCCCGCATGGGCACGGCAGCAAGATGATGTATAATCCACGACTCTTCATATGTCTTGACCATGGACATGTGAGCGAAGACCTGCCCCTGATCCTGATACGTCAGATGAGTGAAGATGTCCTGACCTTCTTCGTATAGTTTCCGATAGGTCTCTTTGAGTGCCGCTGTATAAGCACTGATAATACCGTATTTGTCCGGATAAATAAACCCCGATCCGAAAAAGAGTTCCCATAGAGAATTCATATTTACCTTGCCGGTCAAATTGACATGCGGATCAACAGCCTTGCTGACGGCATCATAGAGACGTCGCTGATCATGCAACGACATATCCAGAATATAAAAACCATACCTTTCCATATTCTTCTTTTGTTTACGGCGGTAGATAACCTGAGCCGCGCATTGCAGACTGCTGATCATACCCGGCAACTGCAAAGTCATTTGCGGGATGACCATCCCCGGAATGAGGAGCGATTCTTTATCCGGGACAATGACAGAAAAACCGGAAGCCGAAATATCCTCAACTTTATTCTGAACGGCAAGGCCGCAAAGCGGATGGGTAAAGTGGATAATCGGCTGTGGCGTTATCCTTACCCTGGCATTGGGATATTTTCGTGGCGATAAAACCGGGCGGCTATTATGGACAGGTTGGAGAATGATATATGTATCATTATGATCACTGCGTAATATCCGGCATTTACCCATGAAATAAATACAATCGTCCCGGCTCAGCTTTAAAAATAAGTGATTTGCAGAATTAAGATTGGCCGGGGCCACAAGGTGGACCTTCAAGTCCTGGGGGTTGATGTCTTCCAGAAATCCTTTAATATTGATCAGTCCCTGTACGATTTCAGCCGTGATGCCTTCACAGGTATGGCGGACTGCCTGACGTTTACTATAGGAATGCGCCATTTCGGGCAACCTGAGAACAAGTGCTTCACGACAGATCGATTGCTGATCAACAGGAAATACTATCAATGATTTACGGTTATCTATAGCCAGGTTCAAAGGGACATGGCGCTTTATATCAAATTTATCGGGATCAGCAAACTTCACTTCAACTTTATCTGAAACGAATGGACCGGACTCACCCTGCAGGAAAAATTCTTCACGGGTTATTTTATCCTGAATGTGAATGGAAACCTGTTCTCCGGTAAAATGCAGGTGATTGATTAGATTTATAATAACTTTCTTATTAACCTTAGGCACAGCGGCTAATGCCGAGGTAACGACGCAAGGATCTATTTTTTTGACGGAAAGATCATCTTTAAGCGTCGCGGATTGATGAACATGATGTTCACGATTCTGATTTGTTACAGTCTGGTACGCTAGCTGAAGAGGACGCAGAATTGAGGAGTATTCATCAGTATCTGGATTTAATAGATTATTTTTGATGGTTTCAAAAATGTTTGTGTAATCTTCTTCAAACCGTGACGAGCTTTTTAAAAGTTTGAATAAGCGTGATGGCGGTGTGCGTTTGATTACATTTTTATTCCAGTCATTTCTGAAAATTTTAAAAAAATCCATGAGAAACCTCACCGTTGCATATAGATGAAAATCCTTTGTTGCTTTATTACATCAGAGTTTTTTAACTGCTCTCCGGTAATGTCTCTTCCTAGTTCTAAAAAGGTTTCCTCCCCTTACAAAGAATCAGCGGCGAATAGGTGAATCTTCGTGGATTTCTGAAAAAGTTTTTAAAATCCGTCAGAAATATTTCGCTTCCACCCGGATAGGTTTTGAATATATCCGGAGCCTTTTTAACGCCCACTTCCAGTTTTTTCATCCAGTTAAACTCATCGGCAGGCTGAAGTTTTCCGTAAACGAGGTTATTCGGCATGAGGTTTATGCTAATGTCTTCAAAATGCAGATCATACAGATGAGCGTATGACTTCCGTCCGGCATAAAGGTCAAAGTTATAGTTCTCCTGCGCGTAGAGCATGACATTTATAATGATGTCCTCCATCACTCGCGGCATTTCCCAATGGCTGAGGCAATTATGATCAAGATCAAGCAGACACATACAGCCGCCCGGTTTCAGATTGGAGCTGATGTTCTTAATAATTTCAAAAGCCCCTTCACGATAATATTCCAGAATGAAGCGCACCCAGATAAAATCGAATTGCCCAAGATCCTCCATCGGCGAACGAATGTCTCTGATTTGAAAATCTATCCCCTGTTTACTACCATAAAATGTGCGAGCGTGTTTGATGCGACTTTCTGCGATATCCACACCTACGGCCTTACCCCCCGGCTGAACTAAATCGTGCAGCAGCGCTGTCGTTTTACCGGGTCCGCACCCGACATCCAACACCCGCGCGCCGGGATTGATTCCAAACCAGATTGCCTGCTCTCTGACAGCATCAGGATCCGTTTTAATATCCAATCGTTTTTCTTCTTCATCATTTTCCATCAAATAGGTTTGCGTCTGCGTCATCAAATCACCTTATTTATTTTATAATTATTTTTCATATCTCTAGATTGTTTTTTTTCGTCTGGAAAAGGAAGCCCGTTTTTACATACGATTTTGCGAAACCATGTTGTTCGATGTATAAAAATTTATAAAAGCTTCAACAATTTCGCGACTGAAATGAACATCACTCTCTCTGCGGAGCATTTCAAATGCTTCCTCAACAGGCATAGGATCACGATATAAACGTTTGGCTGTAATGGCCTCAAAAAAATCAGCGACCGCTATTATTCTTGAACCGATGGGAATTTCATTCCCCTTTAAACCACGCGGATATCCACTCCCGTCAAGTTTTTCGTGATGCGCTTCAGCAATCTGGGGGACAAGACTATATTGGCCGTGAAAATCTATTTTCTCAAGAATATGACGTGTTTTAACAGCATGGGTTTTAATTGTTTCATATTCATCATCGGTCAATAGTCCTTCTTTCTTCAATAAAGCATCAGAAATTCCGATTTTCCCGTAATCGTGCAGTGAAGCGGCCACGGCCACGACTTCCGTATAATCGGATGGCATATTCATTTCCTTGCATATTCCCACCGCATATTCGGTAACTTTCTCCGAATGGCCTGCCGTGTAGGGATCTCTTGCGTCAATACTGGCCGCAAGAGCTTTTAAAATCGATTTAAGCTGACGGGTTCGTTCTTCATGTAATTGAGCGTTTCGAATACTCACGCCGAGAACAAAAGCAACACCCATCAGCAGGCGGAGATCACTTTCGACTAGTGTTTTCTGCGTTTTGAAATTATCAACGGTCAGAATACCGACGGACTTTGTATCGGACATGATGGGACAACAGATAAAGGACTGGGAACCCATATCCTTGACGAACTGCAAACTTTTCTGTGACAGTTTTCCGGTAATCGTACCTATATCATTGATCAGATAAGGTCTTTGCTCACGAAAAGAAGTTACAAACACCCCTTTTGATTGAGGTTTGGTCAAATCAAATTCCGTTGCTTTAACAATGGCAATTTGCTTTTCTGTGTATCCGAAACCGGCCTTGAAAACAAGCCTGGTTTCGTCTTGATTGGAAAAAAGTATTACGCATCTGTCATATCCGAGCCTCTTTTCCAGTATTTGCGTAACATTATCAAGAATTTCACTTATATTGATGTACTTGTTAATCGCCTGACCGATTTCGTGAACCATTTGTGAGTTGTTATAATTAATTTCCATTTGCTGGATCAGGTCATCGCGGGAATGTTCAAGATTTAAGATGCTGTCTCTCAACTCTTTTTTTGTCTGCTTGTCGCTTAGAAAGCTGATGAGGAGAATAGTTGCGATCATAATCGGAATGAAATATGCAAATTCATCGACTGGATAGATTATCGCCAGGATAATGCTGACAATGGTCAGTATTATCGCTATGATATTTCTTGTCCTTTTTAACAGATATGAGCGATTATTCTCCCATGATATTACATAACGACAGCAATCTCCCCCCTTAAACATACATTCGGAATGTTCTATCTCGGGAATGATGTTGTTAAACATAAGCGATATAGATTCAAAATGTCCCATTCTGTTCTCGCACTGATATGGCCTTTCCTGAACACCTTCTTTGGGCGTAACGATAATTTCAATTTTTTTTGAATTTATTTCTTTCGATTCATAAGAGGAAGAACGTGAGAATTGACTGGCTACTTTACCAATCATTCTATAGACGGTGCCGGGATTGGCCATTCCGAGAATGTATTGTCTCATCACGCCGATGGATTCCGGAGAAGCGGCATAACGGCCAGCCTCCCGCGCAATGTTGGTCGATCCCGTTAATTGTTTCAATTTTTCGTGAAAAAGGTTGATTTGTTCCTGAGTAAACCAATGATTCTGGTCGGCTACTTCGTAAGGTTCGATGTGAGCGTGTTTAAACAATTCATCTATAGCTATATGTTCGTAACACTTTTTTATATACTTAACATAGGAATTGATAATTCGGCTGTTATAAAGAGGTTTTGAATCCAAACAACTCTCCCCGCATCAGTTTCAAAAAAAATATTTGATATTTTTTTTAATTGAACGGAAGTATATAGAAAAGCCTCTTATCTGTCAACTTAATACAGACTGAACACCCTGTGTTTTTCCCGGAAGATGTTGAGGAAAAGCTCACGAATCTCCTTTTGTTATAAATTTTACTTGTTTCTGCGCATCGACGCCAGTTTGGTCTGCAGATCATCTACGCGCTGATGATTATCATCAGAACCTATGTAGGTTCGGAAGAGCCATTCCTGCTGGCGCATGGCCTGATCGAGGCTGGAGTTTAAAAGCAGATGTGTCAGCTGTTTGGTTTCTTTGAGGCAACCGCGATCGTACGTTGCCATTTCACGGGCAATGACTCTTACTTCTTTTAGAAGCTCGCCTTCCGGGAAAATTCTCGAGATGTACCCCATGCGCAGGGCTTCCTGAGCGTCCCAGATGCGTCCGGTGAGAGCCGATTCCATGGCATTGCTCAAACCGACAATTCGCCAGAGAGGATCCATGGTGGGATTCAGAGAAAGAACAATTTCACGCTGCCCGAATCTGGCTCGCTCGGACGCGTAACGAATATCACACATCATGGTCAAATCGAATCCGCCGGCAATGGCCGGTCCGCCGACGGCACAGATGACCGGCTGTTCGCAAAACATCACGGACCGATAGGCCCGGTGAAACAACGCCGTATATTCCTCATTATTTGCTTTTTGCAAAGTGCGTATATAAGTCAGATCAAAGCCCGCGGAGAAATAGCGTTCTCCGCCTGTCAAAACGACGACATGCACATCCTGGCGACGCGACAGTTCTGTAAACATGGTCTCAATTTCCTCCAAGACCCGTGGAGAGAGAGAATTGCCTTTGTCCGGTCTGTTGATCGTAACGGTGGCCACATTTTCATCGACATTGAGTAACAGATATTGCGCTGCCATAATGATTCTTCCTTCCTGCTATTTTTTTATTGATGCTTTCTTCAATTTTGTTTTTTTCTTCGTGCGCACAACCGGCTTTTTATTTTTTGAAGATGCTTCTTTTACTCTTTTCTCTTGAAGCGGTTCCAAAGCAAGCTTGATGATATCCATCATATCTTTAATGAAATGGAAAGATATGCTCTTGCGCACGTTGTCCGGAATATCTTCAACGTCTTTGCGATTCCATTCCGGCAGCAGAATTGTTTTTATTCCGGCCCGGTAAGCAGCCAGAACTTTTTCCTTGATTCCGCCGACCGGTAAAACAGCTCCGCGCAGTGTAATTTCTCCGGTCATGGCGAGATGTTTTCTGACTTTGCGATTGGTTAAAAGAGAGGTCAGGGCCGCAAACATCGTAACCCCGGCGGACGGGCCGTCTTTGGGAATCGCTCCCGCCGGCACGTGAATATGAATGTCCATATCTTCGAAAAACTCCGGTTTCACGTTCAGAGCTTTGGCATTGGTGCGGATGAAGCTGAGCGCTGCCGCCGCCGATTCTTTCATGACGTCGCCAAGCTGTCCGGTAAGCGTAAGCCCTTTCTTCCCCTTCATCGCAGTGGCTTCGATAAAAAGCATATCGCCGCCGACAGGCGTCCACGCCAGACCAATGGCAATACCGGGTCTGGAAATCCGCGCATCGATGTCGGTCATAACGCGCACCGGTCCCAGATAATCGGCAATATTCTTCTCCCTCAGTGTCTTCGATTTTATCACACCTTCGGCAATCTGTGCCGCCACGCCGCGGCAGGCGTTGGCTATTTCTCTTTCCAGATTACGCACGCCTGCTTCACGCGTATAACCGGAAATAATGGTGTTCAACGCTTTTTCGGTTATTTTGAACTGTGCATCGTTCAGACCGTTTTCCTTCAACTGACGCGGAATCAGGTAACGCTCGGCGATTTTCATCTTTTCTTCCTGGGTATAACCGTTCAGTTCAATGACTTCCAGCCGGTCGAGCAAAGCCGGAGGAATCGTATCCAGCATGTTGGCCGTGGTGATGAACATGACGCCGGACAGATCGAACGGCACATCCAGATAATGATCGGAAAATGTATTATTCTGCTGCGGGTCCAGCACTTCCAGCAAAGCGGAAGAAGGATCGCCGCGGAAATCGCTGCCCACCTTGTCTATTTCATCCAGCATAAAAACCGGATTGTTGGATTCCGCGCGCCGGATTCCCTGAATAATCCGTCCGGGCAACGCACCGATGTAGGTACGCCGATGACCGCGGATTTCCGCCTCATCACGCACCCCGCCCAGGGAAAGGCGTATAAATTTACGTCCCAGAGCCCGAGCGATGGAATGCCCCAATGATGTTTTTCCCGTGCCCGGAGGACCGACAAAGCAAAGGATGGGTCCTTTGGAATCCGGTTTCAGTTTGCGCACCGCCAGATATTCGATAATACGCTTCTTGGGCTTGGCCAGACCGTAATGATCTTCATCAAGAACCTGACGCGCTTTGATGATATCCAGATTATCCTGGGTCGCATCATGCCAGGGCAGCGCCGTCATCCAGTCCAGATAAGTCGAAGATACGGTATATTCCGCCGAGGAAGGATGCATGCGGGACAATCTTTCCAGCTCCCTTAAAGCTTCCTTTTTCGCTTCTTCAGGCAGATTTTTCTCTTCAATCTTTTTACGATATTCTTCCGTCTCCACGGCATTTTCATCGGATTCCCCAAGTTCCTGTTTGATGGCTTTTATCTGCTGACGCAGGTAATAATCGCGCTGGCTTTTATCGATGTCGTCCTTGACTTTTGTTTGAATTTTATTGCCCAACTCGAGCACTTCCATCTGGTGATTGACCATCAGCGTCAGTTCCTTCAAACGCTTTTTTACATCCGCTATATTCAGCACTTTCTGTTTTTCTTCCACCGGAGCATTGATAATGGAAGTTATCAGATCGGCCAGCGTGCCGGCTTCCGCGATGGATTTGGCCATCGGACCGAACTCCGGCGGCAGAAACGGCGAAAGTTTCAAGATGCGGTCAAACTGAGACAACAGATTGGACATTAACGCTTCCGTCTCCAGATCCTTAACATCCTTTTCTTCAATAATTTTAATACGCGCCTGCTGATAAGGCTTGCCGTCGATAATTTCTTCTATCGAAAAACGACTGACTCCCTGCAGAAGCATCTGCGTGTGATTATCCATGGTTTTGGCCATCTTCATGATCACGGCGCAGGTGCCCACCGGGTGTAAATCATCCTTCTTGTATTCGCTGGGTTTTTCAGGTTCATTTTTGGACATGATCAGTCCGATAAGGCGATCGGTAGTCATCGCTTCATCAACCAGAATAGAAGCGCTGCCTGTAACTTCCAGCGGGATCATTGTCTTGGGAAACACAAGCACGTTATGCAAAGGAAGAATGGGAATGACTTCCGGTATATTAAAAGTATTTTTATTTTGCTGCGGGACATTTTGTTCCGTCATTTTCAACCTCCAGTATTCTTAATCCTAAAGAGATTTCCGCTATTTTTCCGAAATGATCGAAATGCGATGCGATTTATTAGCGGGCAGCTTGTTGATTCTGACCATTAAAATACCATCAGCATAAGACGCTTTTGCCGACTGTGATTCCACGGGAGCGGGCAGCATAACGTTTCTTTCAAAATATCCATGCGGAATTTCCGCCTGGCAGTACCGGGCATTTTGCAAAAGCTGAATCGCCTTGCGCACGCCGGCAATTTTGACTTTTTTTCTGTCCACCTCGATGTGCAGCTCCTCCTTGTTGAGTCCCGCCATATCGGCCAGCACGATGATTTCATCGCTCGATTCATAAACATCGACATTGGGACGCCAGATGCATTCGTAATTGCTGAACGCCGGCCGGACCAGATGAAATACTTCGTCAACAACTTTTTCAAACTCATCTTCAAAACTACTGCCGAAATTAATTTTTATATAAGTCATCTTACCGCCTCACAAATCTGTCTCTATACTGGTTAAATATAATAATCATCCAACGGCTTGTAAATACCTCCCTAAAAATTTCCGTTTTCCCCAATTATCTCTACCACGGCATACGGAACCATCATTGTTCTTCCGAGCAATGTTCTGCTTTTTTATAAGAGCAACCTTCTGTTTTTTCACCGCCTCAAAAGCAACACAATTGAAGACCGGCGTCTGCCGATGTTAACGCTCACATGATTTCTCTAAGCCACGCATCAATCGGCGGCACGACTTCATCCACGTTATTGGTCATCACCAGATGCTCGGTATTTTTAAAGAACAGATATTTCTTCGGACAGGTCAGCCTGTTAAAAATATCTTCCACATAAGCCCGGGGAAAGATAGTATCGTTTTCAGCGTGTACCAGCATGACAGGCACGTTGATCTTTTCCACCGGTTTGGCCAGATCCGTTTTCATCAACGATCCCAGCGCCCTGATGGTAATCCATTTGACCGTAACCGGATTATTTTCGATCAGCGTTTTGACATCCGTGCCTGTCCGGGTCCTTTCCCTGGTCAGGTCCAGATAAAGAAAAACAGGAACAGAGAAATGCTGATACAAGCCGGCCAGAAATTGTGCCAGAGGCACCATGAATTCAGGCGGTCTGAACTGAGACAGGATCAAATTGTCTTTACCATTGAGGTCGGCGAGATTGTGACAAACGGCTGCCGCAAGGGAATCATCGCGCGCCGCCGCGTAAAAGGCGGCTATGCCCCCCTGACTGCTTCCGACAACGGCGACCGGCCCCCCGAATCGTTCCCGCGCGAATTTAACGACGGCAAGCGTATCATCGACAATTTCATTGATGGTGTAATCTCCCCGGAGACCACTGCTTAGTCCGTGACCGCGCGGGTCGAAGCCGACAACATTAAATCCCCGAAGATACATCTTATACATAATTTCAATATAAAATTTAGAGTAAACGGACGTTCCGGGAATAAAAACAATAGTCGGCAGGCTTTGGCCTTTCGAAAAAACATCAAGATGAAGTTTGATGCCGTTGGCCTCGACGGACGTTTCTGTAAATGCATGAGGATCAATATTGATTTTCTCGTCCTTCAAATACTTATCAAAAGCTGCCTGGGCTGTTGCGTCATCGGGAATCTTTTCATTCTGAAACGAACGGCTAACCGCATACCAGGCAACATGAAACAAAACGACAATCAAAAGCACGATCAGAACAATTTTTTTTGTCACAACCATTTCACCTCCGGTATTTTTCTCGAAACAGTATTCGTATATCTGTACTGGGGATATCCCATGACCAGAGCAGCATAAACTCTCCCGTTTTTTGGAACGCCCAGTTTTTTCCGCAAACGGCCGTTGAATCGCAGGGCCAGAGTCAGAATACCGGTAAAGCATGTCCCCAGGCCGAGCGTGTGAGCGTAATTGATCATCGTCGTCGCGGCAATATTGCAGTTGTCGGACGCGAAGGGTTGTCTTTTAGGCGCGTGAATTAATATCAGAACAGGCGCATTGTACAAAACAAAATCCCTGCCCGTCCGGGCGTTTTGTTCCTGAGCATAATCCATCACCTTCAGATACCGGTTTTTCGACAAACCGGTCAGATTCACAAAAAGTCTGCCGATGCCTTTTTTTGTTGCATTGTATAAACGGTTTCCCAGGCTGAAAAGACCCGCCGCTGTTGATTCGATAAGGCGCCGGTCCGTAATGATGATATAACCGACGTTCTGACTGTTACTCGCGCTGGGTGCGTATCTGGCCAGATCGATCATTTTTTCAATCATTGCCCTCGGCACCGGTTCGTCCTTGAATTGCCGGATGCTTCTCCGGCTGATGATGATGTCGCAATAGACATCCGGACTGAGGTTATTTCTGTTTACCGTTACAAGATCTTCTTTCCTGAGATTATCATGAACGATGGCGTCAGAGGGACAAATGGCGATACAGTGGCTGCAGCGGTTGCACAACTCGGTTTCCACCGGCCGGGATTTACCGTCAACAATGCGCCACACGCCCATGACGCAGTCCCGGACGCAAAGCATGCACTCAACGCATTTATCCTCGATTTTTTCAATACGCATTCAATGATTCCGCAAAGACGTCTGCTGTGCTGATGAGATTATTTCTATTTCCGCTGGATATATAAAGAAGCGTCGGGCATGTCAATAAAATATTCTGTGCCGGACTCCGGACAGACAGCGTTTTGTTTTTGCCTGTTGCAGCGGCTGATGAATCAGCCGCTGCAACAGGCCAGCTTTTCAGGAAAATCAATTTATGGGGTACTAATCAGGAAGATACTTAAACGATACTCTCAGTTTTACGCGGTATTCCACTACCTTTCCATCTTCAACCCTCATATCCAGTTCTTTGACTTCCGCAATTCTGATCTCCTTTAAACTTTTGGAGGTCAGTTCAACCGCCTTTTTGGCTGCATCTTCCCATGATTTTTCGCTTCCTCCGATCACTTCTATCACTTTATAAACGCTGCTCATCTTTTTCCTCCTTTCTGCCTGAATGGTTAAATTACATTTAAACATTAAACGCCGGTTTTTCGGTTCGTTGATACTAGGCAACCCGCTGGCTAATCCAGCGAGATAAAACGGGGAAACAACACCGTTGAAAGCAATAATTCAAGTCATCGGGAATACCGCCGGGCAAGCAATCAAAAGTAAAAATCACGGGAAGGAATAACAGGAATCAATAGATGTTTTATTATACTGCTTTCTCTCAAAACGTCAAATAGATATTGTGAATTATTGAAAATTAATAAACTAATCAAATTTACTTTTACGTTTTGATTGAATTTTTCAACAAAATGACTTACAGTCACCGGCAGTGACGAGGAAATCGTCATTTCTATAAAAAATCCGCGTGAGACCTGAGGGCCCGCGTGAATATAAAATAAGGAGTATTTTATGCACAAATTCACATTGGACAAGCCCGACAATCTGGTCGATTGGTGGGGAGAAAGCGTAACCAAGTTTGCTGACAGACCACTGTTCGGCACCAAAAACAAAGAAGGCGTTTACGAATGGGCAACCTTCAAAGAAATCGGCAACCGCATAGATAACGTGCGAGCAGGTCTTACCCAGCTGGGAATCGGCAAGGATGATGTCGTCGGCATCATCGCCAACAACCGTCCGGAATGGGCTGTAATCGGGTTTGCCACCTGGGGATGCCTTGCCCGTTATGTGCCCATGTACGAAGCCGAACTGGTTCAGGTCTGGAAATACATCATTGCCGACAGCGGGGCAAAGGTTCTGTTCGTGGCGAGGCCTGAAATATATGAAAAGATAAAAGATTTTCAGAAAGACATCCCGGCACTCAAACACATTTTTATCATCGATTCCGATGGTGAAAATTCATTGGCGGCTCTCGAGAAGAAAGGCGCTGAAAAACCGGTTGCGCCGAAAAGCCCCAAAGCGGACGACGTCGCCGAATTGATCTACACATCGGGAACAACCGGCAATCCCAAAGGCGTTTTGCTGATGCACATGAACTTCACCAGCAATTCACATGCGGGCCTTAAAATGTATCCGGAACTCTATGAAAATGAAGTTGTTTCTCTCACCATTTTGCCGTGGGCGCATGTTTTCGGCCAGACCGCCGAGTTATTCGCCATCATGCGTCTGGGCGGCCGGATGGGGTTGATCGAAAGCACAAAAACCATCATCAATGATATTGTTCAAGTCAAGCCTACTTTCATCATTGCCGTGCCCACCGTCTTCAACAGAATTTACGACGGTCTGTGGAATAAAATGAACAAGGACGGAGGACTGGCCAGAGCGCTCTTTGTGATGGGCGTCGAAGCCGCCAAGAAAAAAAGGATCCTCGCGGAAAAAGGCCAGTCCGATTTGATGACGAATCTCAAAGTGAAAATCGCGGATAAAATTGTCTTCAAGAAAATCAGAGAGCGGATGGGCGGTCGAATGCTCGGATCCATGACCGGCAGCGCGGCCATGAACGTTGAAATATCGAAGTTCTTCTTCGATATCGGCGTTCCCATTTACGATTGCTACGGTTTGACGGAAACATCACCCGGTATCACCATGAACGGCTCTCAGGCTTACCGGATCGGCAGTGTCGGCAGGGCCATCGATAAGGTTAAAGTCGTCATCGACTCCTCCGTGGTTGAGGAAGGAGCGACCGACGGCGAGATCATCGCTTACGGACCGAATGTGATGAAAGGCTATCACAACCGGCCGGAAGACACCAAAGCCGCTCTTACGCCGGACGGTGGTTTCCGCACCGGAGACCGTGGACGAGTGGACAAGGACGGATACCTTTTCATCACCGGCCGCATCAAGGAACAATACAAACTGGAAAACGGAAAGTTCTGCTTCCCCGTCTCTCTGGAAGAAAACATTTGTCTGGCTTCTTTTGTTCAGCAGGCGGTCGTTTACGGACTGAACCGTCCCTATAATGTCTGCATTGTCGTTCCCGACTTTGAAGTGCTTTTGGGCTACGCCAAAGAGAAAGGGTTGCCGACGGATATTAAAACGCTGGTCGAACGAGAGGATATTATTAACATGATCAGTGAAGCCGTTTCCAAGCAACTCAAGGGTAAATTCGGCGGTTATGAAATTCCGAAGAAATTCATCATTCTGCCGGAAGCATTCAGCATCGACAACGGCACGCTGACCCAGACGATGAAACTCAAGCGCAAAGTTATTCTGGACAGGTTGAATGATCGGATTGAAGCGCTTTATAAGGAAGACAAGTAATCCGATAAATTTTCCATACCCCCTGCTCAAAGAGAAAGGCGTGTTCACAGGACATGCCTTTCTTTTTGTTTACTGATCCGCCTCTCCGGTTATCTTCTGTCCAGTCTCTTTCCGGAAAGAATGCTGTCAACCGTGTTCTGTTTGGAATAATGTCCACGCGTAAAGAAATGCCTTGCGTCTTCCCGGCCCAGAACTTTTTGCCGGATGCGGTATGGCGACAAGCCCTGGTCCCGCAGTTTGAAAACATCATCCCGCAAACGCTCCATGGTTGAAATCTTTTTTGCCAGGGCTATTTTGCCGTCTTTCACAACGCCCTTGAGGTTGCAAAAAATAGTTTCTATGTGCAGGGCACTGAGTTTTTTCAGTGTGTCCAGTATCTGCAGGTAATTTTCGTCCTGCCTTAAATATACGAAATTTGTTCCGCAAAAAAGATCGCCCGTGAAAAGCCATTTTTTATCCGGCTCATATAAACATATGTGATCCTCGGCGTGCCCCGGCGAATGAATGACTTCCAGATGATAAGGTCCCGCCTTTACAGAGGCTCCAATGGCCTCGCCCTTTGACGGTCTGGGCCAGTCCCAGACGATCCGCTGATACAGATGCAAATCATTCAGCCGGGGATTTTCCAGATACCGCAGCGTCAGCGGATGCGCGTATATATTGATCCCGAATTGCTGCTGGACATCGGCGTTGTTGCCGATGTGATCTTCATGATGATGGGTGTTAATGATCCCGGTAATCTTTCTGTCTTTTAATGCTTCAAGGAATTCATGCCCCGTACGATTGGTACCGGTATCAATCAGAACATCGCCGACTAAAAAAGCATAAACGGGATACAGAAGGATTCCCAAGGGCGACCGCCCCATATAGAAAAGAAGGATCGATTCCTGTTCGCTGATCTTGAGCAACTTTAATTCTTCCTTCGACAGCACAAACTGCCTTCTATTGTTTAGATTAATGCTGGTCAGAAGTTGCAGATATGGTCATGCCCTCATAATCTGCGTAATAGAGGCTTCTCCTCAGAAGTAAAATTTTCTTTTTAGCCTGCTGGGGCGAAACGGATGTTGCCACGCACTCAATTTCTCCCAGTTCTGTAATGACTTCTTCCGTTTCGGGGAAGGTTACGGCAAACTCGCATTCGCCGCCGTCATATTCAACACGGGCTTTATAGGTTCCGGGCGGAATCGTACTGCCTCCGGCTTTTATCATCTGTGCAATCGCACTGCAACTTTGCTTATCCACGACGGTCTCGGCACCGGCAGCAGCATCTTCACCAAAAGAATTCTCCAGATAGAATTCTCCGCCTTTTCCGGTGGGAGACAATAATTCTTTTTCACCGACCTTCATGGCGATCTCGACATATTCCAACGGAATTTTCTTTCCCTCTTTCCTCGTAAAAACCGTTCCCGTAACCGCGCGCAACTGCTGGGCATCGAAATAAATGCAGGAACCGCTCCATAAAGAAGGCGACAGGGTCCTGTTGACATCCGATATTGTAAAATCAATCGGAATATTTTTCGTGTCGAGGGTAATCTTATTCTGGCCGTAGGAAGACAGCGTCGGCACAACCATCGCACCGAAAGAACCCACCTTCCCGATTTCCTGACCGTTGTTGAGCACTGACGCACCCGGAACGTTTTTATTGAAAAGCACCACGCCGAAACTGTCGCTGACCGGCCGCGAAAGGCCCAGATATTCTCCGGCCCAAACCATCGACCCCGCCGCCGACAAATTATACGATTCCGTTGAGATTCCGTTTTTAGAATCCTGAATCTGGGCATCAAAGGAATAAATGCCGTATCTTGCGTTATACTGAACGAACGGGTTGGTCGTATACACGGTATTCGTGGCTGTTTCAGAACGATTGACGGAAGCACGGTACCCCAAACCTTCTCCAACCGGCATGTCTTTTTGCACTTGCAGCGTTTCCGAGTTCACATCGTCGCTTCCGAAATTCACCTGAGCCGAACCGCGAATTTTATCAGTCAAGGCAAAGTTCAAACCGACAAACCCGCTGTAGTTTGTATCTTCTCCCGTTGCCCGTGTCGCCGAACCGGTCGCAAAAAGGCTGATGGATTTATACAGTGTCCGGGAGTAATTCAATGATATGACTTGCGTATCCATCCCTTTAAAATTTTCCGTCTGAGCGTAATTGACGGAGAAACTTCCCACAGGATTTACGGAAATACCCATTCCGGCTCTTATTTCATGACGAGGATTATCTTCCGTCGGCAGGGGATTACCGACTGTTGCATAGTATCGCGATAATTTGCGCAGCAGTAAATTCGTGCTGAAATTTCCCAGTTGTAAATTGTGCTGCAGAGAGGCCGCATCGCCTCTTTTGTCGATTTCATCCGAAGAACTTCCGGCCAACTGCACGGTAAACTGTCCGGCAAGAGGAACGGCAAAGGTAGTGGAGATGCCTCCGTTATAAACGCCATCCGATCCTTCCGCCCTCGCACCGATGTTCACTGTATTGGTCACACCGTAGCGATGAAACGCGGAAAAGGCCAGATCGCCGTAGTCATTGCTTTCTGATCCGTACTGTTCCCGGAGAAAACCCGCATTATAGCTGTATTCATGCAAGCCCTTGCGCAGCATCTGAGCGCTGAAATACGCCATATAGGAAATTCGTTGTTCATTCCCGAAGGGATCTTTCAGGACAACTTCAATGTTGTGAGAACCTGTCTGGGAATAAATATTTTTTAAATCGAATGATCCGGGTGCAATATCCTGTTTCCCGATCAATACGCCATTCAGATAAATTTCAGCCTGAGTCGGATAAATAACCGTGCCCTGAAGATCCATGACCGGCTGCGTGATAAAATACGGATCAAGCCTGTAAACTTTAGTGAATCCGATGCCGCCGACATTGAAAGTGCTTCCCAAATCTCCGGAATTCGCATACTGGTCTCCCATCACCAGCCACTGCAGATTTTTCCGCCGCTCATAGGTGGCGCTGCTTTGAAGCCGTACAAGATCATAATCCGATTCCGTTTTTGTAAAAATGGAATCGGATGTAAAGAACATATTTCCAGTTCTGAACCCCAGTTTGTTGGTGACCGACAAAGTCTGAAACCCGCCCTGCCCGGTAAAGGCGTAGTTCACTCCGTAATTGACAAAAGCGCTTGTCTCCCGCGGATAGTAAATGTTTTTGGTCTCAGCCCGCAGGGAAAAAAGGTCGGCAGCCGTTCTGGTCGATTCCGTGGTCTTGCCGATCACCGTCACGGTGAGTTTCTTTTCGTCGAAGGTATAAGTCACATCGAGAAGCGCGCTCAGAGGAATGAACTGTTCATCGCCGCGCAGAATGACGATCCGGTCTTCGGAATACTGCAGTTTCAGAGTTCTGGCGTCTTCCGGGGTGATATACAAGTTACTGCTGTTATCGAGTTCAACGAAGAAATCTCCCCTGGACTGCGTATTAATAATAAAACTGACGACAATCGGGGTTGTTTCTTTTGGAGTGAAAACGATGGATTTACTCGGTTCGCCAGCCTTTTCTTCGGCTGTATATGCCGGTGCGGCAAAACAGGTCATCAGAACAAAAATGGCCGCAACAAAAAAAAATGTTTTTTCGCGCAATGTTTTCCGCGCTAAATATTCGGTCGAAGAATACGTAAGGTTATTCCGAGCACATGTTCTTTTGAACATTCAATATTCCGCTGATGTCTTTATCTTCCGTTCGGGCATTTATGTCGATTTTGGCCAGTTGTCCGCATACGTCTTTGGGAATTTCTGCTTCGTAAGAGGATGACATCCCGTTTAAGATATACCATCCGGCCACTTCCTTGGAATACAACTCCTTCCCATCGGCGGCTTTCCCGCTAAACGTGACCGAACGCAGTTTCACATGAACATTGCCTGTGTTTTTGACAACCGCCTTTGCCTTCCCGGCGGACATATCGAATTTGTCGATCGCATATATATCCTGCGGCTTGAGCGGTTTGACGAAAATCGGCATGGAGAACCGGAAGGCGATGGTCACACCGGCCTTGACTTTTTGGTTGACGTCAATATCCTGTGTTTTTTTCTGGGTGGGGATTTCCTGAACAAAAAGCCTGTATGTTTTTTCTCTGGCGCCGGGCGGTGTTTTCAGTCCGATTCTGACCGCTCTTTGAGAATTCGGATCGATACTCATAACCTTCGGGAAGAATACGATATCATTTGTATCGGTATAAGCATCTTTGCTGTTCTCATCCTGATTCCATGCTTTAACGGAAACCTGAAAGTCGATTTTCTCGTTACTGTTATTGATGACCGAGAAAACGCCGCTTTTCACTTTTCCACCTAAATCCATTGTAGTCGGTTGCACCTGAAAGTCGGCGGCCAATGCATGCGTAGAGGAGATGATTACGAACAATAAAACAGTCAGGAATCCGACAATTTTGTTCATGGGTGGATCAAAATTTTTACAAGTTTGGAGCGATATCCTTGTGGCCCGGTAATTATTTTTCATCATATAACTCCCGATTATTTTATTTTTACACCCAAACGCCGTTTCTTAAATAACACAGATTGACCTGCACTGCAAGCCGCAGAGCTCGGCCTAATACGCAATCGTAACTGTGACATTGTCCGAATAATTCCCGGGCGGTGCACTTTGATATGCTGAAGGCACAACCGATATCCCAACGGGAATGTCCGATGCCGGCGCCGCGCCAAAACCATTTCCGGTTATTTTCCCCGAAACCCCGCAGGTCGTGACATTGTAATTAATGTCATCTGTTCCTTTTTTCAGCTGGCCTGCCGTGGAGCCGCTCGATGTTTTGCAGCTCACATTGGGTTGTGACGCATTGGTGCATTTGATGGTCGGCGACGTGCCGTTGGCTGTTGTGCTTGCCGTAAAGGTGGTATTAAGAGACGGATCGATGTCGAAATTCATCGTGCCGTTTGTCGGCGTACCGCAGGCGGGAATCACCGTGACATCCGAAACATTGACGTAGGCCGAAAGCGAACCGCCGGCCCAGCTGATCCTGACCGTTATCGGATTGCTGAAGGAAGAGACGCCTTCAACAAAACTAGCGTAGTTGGTAATTGCCGAATTCGTGGTCAGCAAGGGGATATCCATGGCACCCGCGCCTGTACCGTTTGCATGCAGACCTAACGTAAAGGGAATGGTATTTGCGCCGGTCAATTGCAATTGACCTGTCGGATTTGTAACCGCGATAGAATATGCCAAACCGGCGCTGCATTGAAAATTAACTTGCTGGGTTATTGTATTATTGATGGGTGCCGGATAGCCTGAAGGATCGAGAATACCGAATGAAACACTCCCCGTATTGGTTCCGTTTAAAATGCATCCTGCAGCATTAATCACGATTGTGGAAAAGCACATTGGATCCATGCCGGGCTCTCTATGGTTAATTGCAAACCAGTAAGTCCCCGTAGCGGTTGGCGTTCCCGCAAGAGTGACAGAATTCAAGGATTGATTAATTAAACTCAATCCGGGAGGGAGAGACCCCATTACTATCCGCCACCACGGAGATCCGCCGTTTCCGTTGGTTCCTGTAAAGGTGTAAGAATAAGCTACCCCGCGGGTTCCTGCCGGAAGTGTTCCAGGACAGTTAATTGCCGCATGCACGGTACCGGCAAGATTCAGCAAAAAAAATGTTGCCAGAATGCTCCATGCAATTTTCAGATTTTTTAACCCCATCTTTCGACACCTTTTGTATTATTATATTAGAAAAAACAAAACGGAGCAAAACTATTTCTCAGGTGGATATTCTGCGCAAAGGAATTTTAACGATTTTTTGTTGAGACTAATAAGTGATGGTCAGTGTCACCGTATCCGAATAATCATTATGGGCAATAGCGGCCTGAGCATCGGCTGCGGCGATTTTGATGCCGATGCCTAAAGCCTTATTGGTGTTGTACCCTGCGCCTGTAAAACGGCCATTGCCATCCGTGTCGCCGCCACACGTAAAGGTATAACTGATCACGTCTGAAGGCCAACTGGACGATTGAAGAGCCATATCGCCCACACCGCCGGACGTGCAGGTTTCGTCCAGGGCCGTCCCGTTGGCGCTGGATATTTTAACGGTAAAGACCGTGCCTTTGGTACATCGGACCAATTCATCGGCGCTGTTCGGAAAGGTCTGCTCGGCCGCTGTCTGGGTATCGATGAGCAGCGGCGATGGAAACGATCCCTTCTGAATTTCCTGGCAGGACACGCCTACCTGCGCATTGACTTTTATCTCCGCCGATGTAAAACCCGCAGGAGTTGCCGCAAACACCGAGCCGGCTATTAAGCTCATGGCAGCCAGCGCTGCCATGAGCGAGAAGATTTTTTTCATTGACGCTTACCTTTATGTCAGTTCTTAGTACACTACCGTAATTAAAACTGCATCCGTATATGATCCTGCCTCTGCAGCATTCGCGTCTGCCGTTGTAACTTTCGCCGCTGTAGCGGTTACAAGCGTTGTAGCTGCAGCAGCACCAAAGCCCGCGCCGGTAAAGCTGTCTGTATAAGTCAACGTATAGGGTATGTCTGTGAGACCAGTACCCTTAAGAGTGCTCGAGAGTGTACCACTGGCACCAACATTTGCTCCACTTACAGCAGTTACTGTAAAGTCCTTATTATTTGTGCATTTTACAGTGGTATCAGCACCCGTAGATGTCACATCACTAGCCGTTGCCGGATCAATTGCAAGGGTTAAATCGTTTGCGGTAATCGCGTTACATTTACCTGAAACTGTAGCTTTGATATCAACATCACCTGTTACATCCGCCCACGCTCCGCCCGCCATTACAACAACGAACGCCATTGCCGCCATAACTACCATTAATTTTTTCATCGTTTCCTCCTAAATCTTTTGTTAAATTGTTTTTACTATCCTTAAGTTTCTCAACTTTTGTTCATCTTTTCGTTAAAGATCCCTCAGGAACTCACCGCTTCACAATATCTGCAAACACCTTTTAAGTTGATGTTTACTGCGTCCACCTTATGTCCTTCTATTTTGCTTTTGTTCTGCAAATCGTTCATCATCATTGGTCCTTCAGATTCCACATCGTAAACATTGTCACAGACCCGGCAGTAAAAATGATTGTGATCCTCAGTGCAGATATCGAATCTCATTTTATGGGGATCGATATCCAGTTCCCTGATCATTCCTGCCTCGACAAAACTTGCCAATGTTTTATAGACCGTCGTCAATGAAATGGCCGGGTATTCCCTGGTAATCTCACTGTAAATTTTTTCAGCTGTCGGATGCACCCGGTTCTCCTTTAAGTATCTCAATATGGCCAGACGCTGTGGCGTCACTTTCAATCCCTTATTCAAAATATCCGTTTGTAAAGAAACCATTTTCAAACCTGCTGTTAAAAAACAATCATTGTTAGCTTGTAGTATAAGCAATAGGCAGGCCATGTTATATTTTTAACGCATATTAATTATATCTATTTGATATTATTTGATTTTAATTGATGTTACTTTTTTCAGGGAGAACACTGTTGGCTTTCAAATAAAGTGTTTCTACGTAATACGGTGTATTTGATGGTTTCTTAGGATGGAGTTTTCTGTAGCCGGATGCCCAGTTTCTGCATCCGTCCGCGCAACGTATTGGGATGCAACCCAAGCAGAACGGCGGCGCCTTTGGAACCGTCTATCCGCCAGTTGGTCTTTTCCAGGATTTTAAGGATGTGCCGTTTTTCAACTTCGGCAAGATTCGTGGCTGCATTTTCTTCCGTGAGGCCCAGGGTGTGATCCTCCAGCTTTTCCGCAAGCTGAAGGCTGGTGCCTTGTGTAACGATAACGGAACGCTCAATGATATGTTCCAGTTCCCGGACATTGCCCGGCCACGGATATTTCATCAGTTGCGCCATGACCCCGCCGGAAATGTTTTTAATTTCTTTCTGCATTTTCCGGTTAAACTGTTCCACAAAATGCTCCACCAGCAAGGGAATATCGCCGAGTCTTTCCCGGAGAGGCGGCATGGTGATGGGAAAAACGTCCAGACGATAGTAAAGGTCCTGGCGAAACTGTCCCTTGGACACTTCTTCCTTCAGATTCCTGCTGGTCAGGGCGAGAATGCGCACATCAACCCGGATGGTCCGGGGAGAACCAAGCCGTTCGAATTCCCCTTCCTGGATGGCCCGGAGAAGTTTGGCCTGCAGATCAAGGGGAAGTTCCGTAAACTCATCGAGAACCAGCGTTCCCTTGTCGGCCAGCTCAAAGCGGCCGATCTGCATTTCGGTGGATCCGGTATAGGCGCCCTTTTCCCGGCCGAATAATTCGCTTTCGATCAGATTGGGCGTGAGAGCGGCACAATTAACGGTCACGATTCTTTTTTTATTTCTGCTGCTGAGTTCATGGATGGTACGGGCTAAAACGCCTTTTCCGGTTCCCGTCTCGCCGAGGATGAGAACAACGGAATCGGTCGGCGCAACCTGCTCCATTTTGATGAAAACGTTTTGCATCGCTTCGGAATTACCGATGATGCCCTGATATCTGAATTCTTTTTTCGTGTCTTCCCGCAGCGGGAAATCCTCTGCCTGGGCCGGACCGCTCTGCTGACGCATGTCGCCAAGCGACTGCTGATACTTTTCCTCGATTTTTTTCCGGTAAAAGGCGCCGGTGAGGATTTCCCCGATCAAGTTCAGCCGGGAAACAAGCTCCGGCGAAAATTCCCTGTCCTCTTCCAGGGTGGAAAACGTCATGCCGGCAACAGCTTTACCGGCAATATGAAAGGGACTGATAATGAAGGACTTGCCCCCCAACAGCAACGAGGCGTCCTTATTGGCCTTCGCTCCTGAGGCAGGATCTTCGTTCCGAGCATTGCACGAATAATTGCCGCTCCATTGATCTTTGGAAATCCATGGAGATTGCTGATGGATAACGCCGTAGACCTTGTCCAGTTTTGGAACAGCATACTGGCGGATACAGCGCAATTCGGTTTCATCGTCCGATACTTCCCAAAATGTGCAGCGGCCGATATCCAGACATTCGACGATTTGCTGCAATGCCAGCCCTATTTTATCCTCGATTTCAGTTGCGAAAGATCCGGCAAACTGCCTGGATAGTTTCAGTATCAGCCGGTCAAGTTCGAAGAACTGTTGCTTTTTTCCATTCTTCAAGGAAGATTCCGATTTCACTTTTTTCATTTTATGATTGCAAAAAGGCTGTCCTGTTAAAAACCGGCCTTTTTCCCGTCTGAATGATACTTCCAATCCGCTACAATTCAACCCTGTCATTTTTATTCGACAGGGCTCACCGAGAGGACCAGAGGCCAGGCATACGTTCCGGCCCGCGAGTTTCTGTCGAAAACAAAACGATAGCTGAAGGCAATTATGTTGGTGCCGAGAAGCTGGTGGGTTATGATTCCCCCGTTGGGTCCCAGCGCCACTTCCCGGCCAAAGCCGCTGACCAGAACTTCTGAAAACGGCAGGCCGTGAGTTTCAAAAGTCAGATCGATGCCCGCTCGGGAATTGTTTTTTATTTCGACAAGAGAACCGGCGCTGATGTCGAGGTATCCCCGTTTAATATCGGCATCCGTCACCACAATTTCGTTCGGTTGACGCAAAACATGCATGCCCGCACGCGCCAGCACGGTTGCAGTCACTTTGATATTGGTGGTCATGGCCGTGGAAGAAGGACTTACCGAGGACACAGCTTCCTTGACCGGCGCCAGGGACAAGGCGGCAATAAGCGCGGCCGCAACCAGTTGTTTTTGCATTCGCAAACCGTGCTCCACGTGATGAGGTTCACATCGGCCGGCATCAATAAGAATTTCACCCAGTTTCTTGTTGCTTCCCCTTTGACGTTCCAGTGCGTCTTCAAGATCGTCGTGCGTGATGTATCCTGCAGCGATCAGGAGTTCGCCCAGGGACAGGCAGGACGCATACCCCGCGTTCTGACGGGATTGAAACGACAGCGCGATATCCATCTCCGTTGACGAGAAAAGCCCGAGCCTTATAAGAATTTCTCCTATTTTTTCGCCCGTTCTTTTTTGCTCTTCAAGCGCTTTATCGATCTGATCACGTGTAATGCGCGATGAGGCCAGAAGCAGTTCCCCCAGTATCATCCGGACACCTGCGGCTGCGTTTACCGCATCTTCAATGGTCGAAAAATCACGCTGAACCATCAGGGCGGCATTCAGGTCGGCAGGATCCAGCGTGCCCATGTTCACGAGAATGTTTCCCAAAAGGTCCCGGGTTTGTTGCTGTTTCTCAAGAGCGGCATCCAGGGTTTCCGGCGTGATGAATTTGCCGTCCACCAGAATGGTCCCGAGCGGCCGTTTCACGGGAAGAGCATACCGGACAGGATTTTTTTGTTCCTGGTCCGGAGCCTGATCCCGGTTTTTATTTTTTTCAGTCATCTTTTATCCTTTTGGCGGGTTAAAGATTAGAATAGCTTACCACGGACAATCAGTGAAAGGTTGAACGCATCGTCTCTATCTCACGCTATTAGAATACTCACAATTGCTGCGGTTGTCAAGAATTTGGAATAGCGGCTTGACGTTGCATTGATTTGTATGGGGAAGGTAATGGATTGGGCAGCGAAAGAAAATTATCCCGGAAAAAGCCTGTACGGAAAATTGAACATCAGAAAAAAACATAAATGCGCAAAGCGGCCGAAACAGGCCTTCTCTGAACTATAAAACGTAAGCATCACGCGGGGAATGAAACGACGGAGCTATTCAATGCTCCGTCGTTTATTGACGCTAGAGTGTATATTTCAACCCGAACATGACCTGATAATCAATAAAAGTGCCGAATTCCGAATCTTCCTTCCCTGAATTCAAAACGCCCGAAGAAAATAATTCAAGATGATTGCCAAGCGAATACGACAGCAATCCCAGAAACTGAGCCGAACCGTCATCAATATTTTGTGTCCAGCGCAGGGTCGTGTCCATTTTATTGAGGATGTTGTTCTTGTAATACTGCAGCATTGTATAATTTTTCCGTAAGAACCTTAATCCGGTATTGCCGGTCTGGTACAAAGTGAATTGTCCCAATAATCCCGGGAAAGCCCCCATATCGACATAGGCGTATGCTGCTCGGCCGCGGAGTGAGTAGTAGAGATCAGCCTCGTCATCATCATAACCCGGGGCATTATACATGTACTCGAGTGTGAGTGTGCCGATTTTTTCAAAGGTGTATGCGCCTCCCACCAGAACAATCGGGTAGATGTCAGAATCATCTTCATGCGCTTTGACCATATATGCCGACCGAAGGGATGTATATCGGTCCAGAACCGGTCGCAGCTGGGAATTGGGCGAAAATATGGTCTCCCAAAACGACTGTCCAATAGACCTTCGCTTCAGACTGGGATATAAAGCATCGCTCCCTTGCCGCATGCTGCCCTCACTGTATAAAAGCAGGGCATCGGAAACGGTCCAGCCGCCAAAATATCCCAACGTGTTATCATCATCTTTTCGCGATAGAATCAAAGAGGCGTAATTCTGATTACCTGTAAAATCCACTTTAAGAGCGTACGTTTCCTCGAAAGAATCGGTGCTAATCAGCGCGTTGCGGCCCTCATCAGTATTCACAATGAAAGAAGCCGTCCAAAGCATGTGGGGAATAATAACTACGCGGGCAAAATCCATCCCGGCAACTTCCATATAGGGATTGCTGCGGCCATTATCAAAGAAAAAGGGGTTCGATGGTGAATAAAGGAAAGAAGGACCCCACTGTAAATTTTCTCTTCCATAAGACAAGAATAATCTATCCAAAGCTTTAACCCGAACCAGCCACTCATTCACGTACCATTCGTCGTTCCAGTCGTCTTCACCCTCCCGCTGGCCTTCCTTCCAGTAACGATAATCAAACATCGCCCGTGGTTTAAATGCCAGGTCCAGATACTTGGTATTGAAACGGAAATCGGGTCTGACCTCGAAATTGCCCACATAATTGGGAAGACCAACCGGATCATTGTTCGGGTTCTGGGTTGATTTGGCCGGATCCTGAACAACGCCATAGGTGAGGATTCTCAAGTCTCCTGCAAAAGCTCCCTTCAATTGCCTGATATAGGGCCGGTCGGCATATTCAGCATCCGATGACTTGTATTGTTTGACATTGGACTGAAGGAAAGAAGCAAAAGGATCCTCGGCAGCAAGAACCAGCGATGGCAACCATGTACAAAAGAGAATCAAAAGGGAAAGACTGATCCCCTTTATTATTTTATGATACTTCTTTTTCATATAATAACCTCTACTTTGTCAGTAAGTTTAAATTAAAAGTTGCATCGGGAACTTTTTTCATCACCGGCCTGCTGTAATTAACAACCGTGATATCATCTTTCATGATCGCGTTGGTAATCGTCATCTTGGAGATGAATTCCTGAGGTTTATCCTTTACATTAATCCTGTTTTTGTATTCGAATGTCGCCGTTTTAAACATTTTCCCCGAAATTGTGTAGAATTCGGCCTTCACGCCCACAACCCGTTTTTTGGATATCCAGTACTTGATCCGGTCATACGTCGTGCGCTTGTCCACCGCCTGTAAATTCAACACAACACAATCTTCGTTGTCAAATTTGCCGTCTTCCGAACCGACAATTTTATAATCGCCGTAATAGTTGGTGGCCGCGATGTCACCGTTGGATGCGTCACCCAACAGTTTCTGCCTTGGTGAAATGGGAACCGGTTTTGAGAGACCGGGCTTCGCGAACCACATATTGCGATCCTGCATCAGCAATTTCTGCCCCTTCAGATTGCCGGGGGCCAGCGTATCAATCAGAGAATTATATCCGCTGGCGCTGTTGCCCTTGGCAACGACCAGCAAAGTTCTATCCTGGACACGTCCTTTTTCCACAGAGTGCATTCTAATTTCCCATTGAATGCCGTCCTCATTACCCCGGGCTTTATCGGCTGTTTCCAGCATTTCCTGATTGGTCATCGCCTGTAACGGCGTAACACCTATAAAAAACAATACAACAAAACTCCATAGAGTAAAACTTTTTTTCTTTAAGACTGAACTCATCATTTTCTCCCTGTTCTATAATTTTTAAACATGTCCCAGTGCGTCCACAATATTCTTTTTGGCCGCACCTCTTGCAGGAATGATCGCTGCAATCATGGACAATATTATGAAACTAAATACTAACACCAGCAACATCCACGGCACCATATCAATAAACATGGGTACCGGCTCGGAAAAGCCCGGGGGGATGTAATGAGGCGGAAAAACCCGGATAATGATCCACACAATGATGTGCAGCATAATACCCACGATACTGCCCAGAAATCCGAGCAATGCTCCCTCCAAGGTAAAAAGAAAGGAAACGCCATTGACTTTCAGTCCCAGGGCCCGTAGCGTCCCGATCTCTTTGGTTCTTTCCAGAATAGCCATCCCCATGGTGTTGATGGTTGTCATTATCACTATCCCCAGCACAATGGAAGCAATAAAAACAAATATCATATCCAGATAGGACTTCATTTTTAAATAACCCAAAGAGAGTTCTTTCCAGGTTCTGATTTCGCAATCAATGCCCGCGGCACGAAGTTTTTTAAGCAGACGATCCCTAACCATTTCCGTATCTTCCCATGTTTTTAGCAAAACCACTATTCTTTCCGATGATTGCGTATCCAGCAAAGACTGCGCAAATTTAAAATTGAAGCGCATAAACTTGTCATTGGAAAAATCATTGCCGGTATCATAGACCCCGCTGACCTGCATATCCAACGCATTCACCTGACCGGCCAGTGTTTGTGCCATGACAATACCGTTACTGCCCGCTTTCATGTTCAGATAGGCGGCCAGATCTTTGGCCATTTCGACCTCGTAAACAACCTCGTCATTGATCTTGCGCCCTTCACGCGGGAGAAACACTTTCCAATCTCCCTTAATCACAACTTCATCTTTGGGTATAATACCTTGAGCGATGAAGACCGTGGACGTTGCCCCGTTAGTCACCGTTCCGACAACCTGCATTTGCGGAGTGGACAACACGACATTTTCGTCTTCGCCGACAATCTTCATGATCTTCCCGGTTTCTTCCTGCGTGAACATGTATTTTTCCGGCTCGAGCTTGCCTTTGGCGTTCCATCCGGCCTTGTTGATTCTCAAATGGCCCAGCCCCTCACCGCGAATCGCAATGACACGGAGCCCCTCGTAAGCATTATGAATATAGCCATGGTAAAGACCAATCGCGGCAAAACCGACCCCGATAGCGACCATGGTCACAAAAGAGCGGCGCTTGTTTCTTAAAATATTCCTAAATGCCAGTTTCATCCAATTCATCATAAGTTAAATTACTCCATCAATCTTTCAGAAATCTTCGGTTCGTCATTGTCTGTTAAAAACTTTTCAGGGATGTCCCAGTGAATCCACAATATTCTCTTTCGCGGCTGATCTTGCAGGAATAACCGCTGCAATGGTTGATATGATAATGAAACACACGATCAAAATCATTAGTGCCCAAGGCACCATATTCACCCTCATAGCGACAGGCGTTGACAATCCCGGCGGTGTGTAATGAAGCGGAAAAAGCCTGATCAGCGCCCACTCAATCGTATGCAAAGCAACACCCGCAATACTGCCGAAAATGCCCAGCAAAGCGCCTTCCAGAGCAAAAAGTTTCGCCACGCCAAGACGCTTTATTCCCAAAGCGCGCAGAGTTCCGATTTCCTTTGTTCTTTCAACAATGGTATTGCTCATGGTATTGATGATCGTCACCAGCACGATAGTCACCACAATGAAAAAAAGGAAAATAAAGATCGTGTCCAGATACGATTTCATTTTGTTATAAGCGATGGAAAGATGCTGCCACGTTCTGATTTCAGCATCAATACCGGCCTTTTTGAGTTTTTTCCCGATAACATCATTCATTCTTTCCGTATCTTTCCAGTGTTTGAGCATGACCACGACTCTCTCCGCTGATTGCGTATCGAGCAGGGCCTGAGCGAACTCAAAATTAAACCGCATAAATTTGTCATTGGAAAAATCATTCCCGGTATCATAGATGCCGTTGATTTCCGTATCCATGGCGTTCATCTGACCGCTTAACGTTTGCGCCATGACAATCCCGTCACTGCCCGGTTTCATTTTCAGATAACTGGCCATATCTTTCGCCATCAACACGCCGTAGGTTTTCTTTTCGTTTAATTTTTCTCCGATAACCGCATCATAGCCGTCATCCACATAGCCAACCACATCAAACCAGAATTGGGTAATAAACTCTTCATCTTTCGGGACAACACCCTGAGCAATGAAAATAATGGAAGTCTGTCCATTGGATACCGTGCCCATAACCTGAATCTGCGGTGTTACCAGTACAACATCTTTTTCTTCTTTGACCAGTTGAATAATTTTATCGGTCTGCTCTTTCGAAAACATATAATTGTACGGTTCGAGCTTGCCCTGTTCTTCCCATCCCGCTTTGTTGATTCTTAAATGGCCCAACCGCTCACCGCATATCGCAAGCCACCGGAGTCCTTCATAAGCGTTATGGATATAGCCATGATAAATACTGATGGAGGTGAAACCCACGGCAATGGCAATTATCGTCACAATAGAGCGGCGTTTGTTTCTCAAGATATTGCGGTAGGCGAGTTTAATCCACTGTGTCATCAGACGTTTATGACTCCTGAATGATTTTTCCGTCTTCCAGACGTACCAGTCGTTTGACTTTATCCAGAAGCCTCTGGTCGTGTGTGGAAAAAATGAAAGTGATGTGGTCTCTTTCATTCAATTCACGCATAATATCGATCACCATGTGAGCCGTTTCCGAATCGAGATTGGCCGTCGGTTCATCGGCAATAACCAGGGAAGGGTTATTGACCAGCGCCCGCGCAATCGAAACTCTCTGCTGCTGACCGCCCGACATTTTTGCCGGACGATTATGGATGAGATCCTTCAGGCCGACCTCTTCCAGACGCATCAGCGCCTGTTTTTTGGCTTCAGCCACCGCAGCGCCTCGGATCTGCATGGGAAGCATGACATTTTCCATTGCGGAGAGAACAGGCACCAGATTGAAACTCTGAAAAACAAAACCGATGGTTTGATTCCGATGTTCACTTTTCTGATCATCCGTCAATCCCCGGACATCCTTTCCCGCTATGGTCAGGTCTCCGGTGGTAGGATCATCAATAGCACCAATGAGATTCAGGAGGGTGGTTTTCCCCGATCCGGAAGGTCCCCAGACCGCCACAAATTCTTTTTTATCTATCTGGAGATCAATTCCTCTCAGCGCGTGAACAACCGTCTCACCGAGATGATAATCCTTGGTAATGTTTTTCATTTCGATTAAAGCCATTTTTACCCCCTGAAAAATCTCAACGACAATCAGCAATAAATTTTTGCTGTTATTTATAGAACCATTACACTTTAAAATCGGTGAAGCATATAAAGAAATGTCTTTTCTGTCAAATAAATATGAAAAAAATGGATACGCAAAGAATAATTAACTAAATAAAATAAATAATTAGCCTATCTTCAACAAAACCCTGCTCCAAACACTCACCGATGCTCTGCCTTGAACATAATTTCTCTCCGGTAAGGACAATTCAAGCGCTAAAAGAACGAATGGCAAAGAAAAAACAACGAAAATATGCAAAAAACCGCGAGTCGCCTGAATAGAAAAATAACCGGTCAATGGCTGTAAACCTTAATCACGTTTAGCATGAACTTTTTACCGTTTGCATGGAAAGATGAGAGTTGCTAAGTGTGCTGAGGAGGTAATTTGGCTTCCAGCCAGGATTTGATACGATTGGCATCGTTGATGCGGGTTCTATTATTACGGGAATCGAGAAGAACAATCAGCAGCCGACGCTTGGCCACTTTGGCCTGCATCACGAGGCACCGTCCGGCATCGTTGGTAAAGCCTGTTTTAGAAAGACCTATCTTCCAGTCGGAATCCCGAACCAACTGATTCGTGTTGCGGAATTTAATCCTCTGCCAACCGATATAGATTGCAGCATTTTTGCGTGTCGTAAATTCACGGATGAGTTCGTACTTGTAAGCGGCATCAACCAATCTGGCCAGATCTCCGGCGGAAGAAACATTTCCGCTCGAAAGCCCGATCGTATCTCTAAAGTACGTATTTTTCAGTCCGAGAGAACGGGCCTTGGCATTCATGGCTCTGATGGCTTCCCGGTAGCCGCCCGGATAAGTTCTTCCCAGAGCATGAGCGCAGCGATTATCCGACGACATCAGAGCGATGAGCAGAGTTTCTTCGCGCGTCAGCTCCGCACCGACCGGAAGCCGGGAACTGGTATTGAAAATCCTATCGACATCTTCCGCTTCAATGGTTACCGTTTCACTGAGATCCAGCCCGGCATCCACAACGACCATGGCGGTCATGAGTTTGGTAATGGAAGCGATCGGCATGACCGTTTTGGCTTTTTTCTGAATCAACAACTTCCCGGTCTGCTGATCCTTAACAATGACGGCCGCTGAACGTAAAACGAGCGCGCCTTTATTCTTCTTGTTTTTTACGGATTGAGCAGTGGAATGTTTTCGATGATGGGAAGATTTTTTCGAAGATTTTGCAAATCCATCATCAAATGAAAATAACAAAAAGACAAAACATAAAATTATCGCCAGAATCGTCTTGCTGTATTTATTCGCCATGCATTCTCCACATTTCCAGGATCAAGCCTCTTTCCTGTCTTTTTTGAGGCACGCGTTTTAATTTAATGCCGGCAATCAAAAGCCAACGGATATATTAAAATTATTTTGTTAAATATTGCATAGTTTCTCAAATTAGTCAAATTTTGAATTTGATTTTTTTGCAAAGAAAGTTTGAAAGATCAGATGATCTCTTCTTTTCCGAAACGCCGGAACAATAAAACGCTAAATATGACGCAATAGACAAAGATGTTCAACAACGGATAAACAGAAGCATGCGTGCCGAAGTCATGCGCCCCGATAAATGAAGCGGCAAAACGCTGAACGCCGGCAATCTGCGGCCAAACCTCATCAATGACCCGCCACATGGTGACGTCGAATTGCGAGTGCTGTAAAATCGACTGACCCATCGCGGTGCGGCTGACGGTCGATAAGGCATCCGCCACAACGCCGATGATGCCGATGCCGACGACACAAAGCAGCGCCACGATATCGGGCATCATCAGAGAAAACGCCAACACCGCCACAATGACAAAGAGCAGATTGATTGAACATAATGCCGAAGACCAGAGATATTCCGGCAGGACAACATTCAATCTTATGGAGGTGATCAAAAAAACAATGCCATGCAGCACAAGCATGAAAACGGTCAGCAGCGCCCACAACCCCAAAACCTTGCCGGAGATGTACTGCCAGCGGCTTATCGGTTTGGAAAGTATGAAGGATTGAGTTCCGTCATCACGATCACGCCTGAAAATGCGCATGGCGAGCAGACCGGCCAGAAACATCACGCCTCCGGCAATGACATGGAACGTTATTTTGGACAGCATGATGATCATTTTTGCGGCTTCGATTTGCTGTCCTTCCAGTCTGTAATCGCCCTGATAACAGCCGCGAACCATAAAAATAAATAAAGCACAGACAACAAACATAACAATAAAGCTTCTCTGCCGAATTTCATCGGTTATCGTGAATTTCGCAATACGGATTACGGGCGTCAAAGCTTTCGGCACTTTCATTTCAACCTTTCACAAATCTGACAAAAACATCTTCCAGGCTGTCGCCGTCCTTCACCAGAGATGATATGCTATCCCTGACCATCAGCTTTCCGCGATTGATAATCGCAGCGCTGTCACATATTTTCTCGACCTCCGACAACAGGTGAGAATTCAGGATGATCGTCATGCCCTGGTTTTTCAGCGATTCCAGCAATTGGCGCGTTTCTCGGATGCCGATGGGATCCAGGCCGGATACGGGCTCGTCGAGAATCAGCAATTTCGGATGTCCGATCAGGGCGACGCCCAGTCCGAAACGCTGTATCATTCCTTTGGAATAGGTGCCGGATTTGGAATGCTCCCGACCCTGCATACCGATCAATCCGACAATACGCCTACACTGATCTCCGGCTTCATCACGTTTCAAGCCGACGAGCTTCGCGCAACGCTGGAGATACTGCCATCCGGAAAGATGAGGCGGAATACGATGATTTTCCGGCAAATAACCTACGGCGGCGCGGCTACCCGCACTTTCAGCGGGCAGTCCGTTCACGGAAAGAGAGCCGGACGTCGGCCGGGTAAAATCAAGCAACATTCTGACGATAGTGGTTTTGCCTGCTCCGTTCGGGCCGAGCAGGGCGAAATATTCGCCCGCTCCCACGGAAAACGACACGTCATCCACGGCAACGAGAGAGCCGAATTTCTTTGTGACGGATTTGAGTTCAATCATGGCGGGCAATATATTGCCCGCAAATTTTTCTGTCAATAAAATATTATGCATTCCGGACCCCTGAGCATGCTTTATCTTAAACAATTCTGGAATTCTCGAAATCAATGGTCTATATTAAGACCCGTTAAGCGAGAAAAGGAGATGATCCCGTGCGCCAGAGACGGATATGGATAGCCGGCTTTTTATTTCTGCTGCTGATTGCTTCTTCATTGAGCTTTGCCGAAGAACCAACGCAGTTGCGGATTCTTTATCTCAATGACTTTCATGGCTTTGCCCAGCCCTGTCAATCAGCGGGACATTTTGAAAAAAAAGGAGGAATAGCATTTCTGGCCGGAGAAGTTAATCGACTCAGGGCAAAGCAGCCGGCATTGCTGTTGGCAGCGGGAGACTTTATCCAGGGCAATCCCTGGACCAATCTCTTCGACGGAAAATCGGCCGTCGAGGTGATGAATGCCATGAATTTTTCAGCGATGGTCCTGGGCAATCATGAATTCGATTACGGACAGGATGTGCTAAAAAAACGCGTTGCGGAAGCCGGGTTTCCCGTCCTGGCCGCCAATGTTCGCGGGTTTTCCTCCGTCAAGCCGTATGTCTTGAAGGAAATATCCGGGTTAAAAGTAGCGATTATCGGTCTGATCACTGAGGAGACGCCCACCACAACACATCCGAAAAACGCTCAGGGGTTGACATTCCTTCCTGTCATCCAGACGGCGCAGAATCTTGTCGATGACTTGCAAAATAAATCCGATCTGATCATCGTTCTGTCGCATTTGGGTTTACCGGCCGATGTCGAGCTGGCCAAAGCTGTTCGGGGAATCGACGTTATCGTCGGCGGACATTCCCACACCAGAATTGAAAAACCGATGACCATCCATCAAACGCTGATCGTCCAGGGTTGGGAACATGCCAAAGTTCTCGGCGTGCTGGATGTGACGGTTCAAAATAAAAATGTTATCCAGCACGAGGGGAGACTGGTCGCCATCGATCCCCGTCAGCAAAAGCCGGATCCTCTCGTCCTCGAAATCGTTGATCGGTATCAACAACAGACCGCCATGATTCTCAACGAAGTCATCGGAGAGGCGCAAGTCGAATTACAGGGGAAAAACTCGCGCTCCCGTGAAACCAGTCTGGGCAATCTGATCGCGGATATCCTGAGAGGGCAAACCCATGCCGACATAGCCCTGATGAACGGCGGAGGCATCAGATCCGATATTTTGAAAGGCCCTGTTCGCATCAACGATGTGCTTTCCGTGCTTCCTTTCTCCAATCATCCTGTGGTTCTTAAAGTAAGCGGGAAGGAACTTAAGGAAATCTTTGAACACGGAGTTTCCGACCTGGAAGGAACAGCGGGCCGTTTCCCCCAGATCTCCGGAATCGAAATTACCTATCAGCCGGCAAATCCGGTTGGTCAAAGAATCAGGAGCTTAAAAGTCAACGGAGAAGCCATGCAACCGCAGAACTGGTACACGCTGGCCACGAATGATTTTCTTGCGGCCGGCGGCGATGGGTATACCGCATTGACAAAAATTCTGGAAACCATGGAAAATAAAGAAAACAATTCGATACATGGAAACCGGGTTATTCTCTTTGATTCCGGAAGGGCGATCAGGGACATGGTTATTGATTTTATCAAAGACAAAAAGCTGATTTCCGCGACCGTGGAAGGACGCATTAAAAAGGAGGACTGATTTATGCGCATCTGGTTAAACGAAAAACCCCTTACGCTCGTTCCGGGCATGAAAATCCGTGATGCCGTGATTCAGGCCGGTCTTCTGCAGGAAACAGAAAAGGGAGGGGAAATTTTCGACGAATGGGGTAACGAAGTCGGATTGGACGGTTCCCTGCATGATGGTAACCGCTATACGCTGAAAAAAGCGGATTCAAAATAACGTGTTTAATGTGACTCAGCACAAAACGGTTTCTATCCGGATATTCATCATGACGACGGCTGCCAATCAACAGAAAGCGGCATCCTGATTTTTCAGGATGCCGCTTTGATTTACTTTTTATCATACGTTTTAAAAAAACTCCTGCCTTAATCGCTTATCAATTTACCGGGTTGGGCGAGTTTCTTCTTATTTCATCCTGCATCTCCTTATTTTCTTTTTTCAAGTGTTCCTTCAGCTTTCTTTCTTTTTCTTTATCCTTCTGTCTGTCCCGCGCCTGCTGCTGTTTATAGCGGTTTTCCATTATTTTCTGTTTGTCCTTTTGTTCGCGCTTCTGCAGCTCCTGTCTGTAACGATCTTCCTTTCCCCTGCGGTTGTCTCGCTGCTTTTCCAGTTCCCGCTCCCGCTTGTGGCGATCTTCCATTTGTCTTTGCTTTTCTCTCTGATCGCGTCTTTCCAGTTCCTGTTTGTAACGTTCCTGTTCCTCCCGCCGCTGGTCCTTTTGTCTATCCAGTTGGCGCTTGTTGCGCTCTTCGTTCAGTCTTTGTTTTTCTTTCTGCGCGCGCATTTCCCGTTCTTGTTTATAACGGTCTTCGAGACGTTTCTGTTTTTCCTTTTGCTTATACCGTTCCAGTTTGTAGTAGGAATCCGGATGCGCAATATTATGATTGCGGCGTAATTTCTCCCGATGTTCGGAAAACTCCCGGCTGCGAACCCGGTAATGCCGTTTGCCCGTCCGTATATCATTCGGCAAAATTCTTCTTCCTTGATCGTACCAGGGCTCACGATGATAACGTTGTCCGCCTCTCCAGAAAACAACATCCACAAAACTACCGGCACTTTCATAGGTAAAATAATCGAAAGCAAAGGAGACGGCAACCGGAGGCGCGTAATACATCGGTTCTCCGTAAACGATCGGAACGTCGACGTAATCATCATAACCGTATGAATCGTCATACTCATAGCCATACGGTTCTTCATATGAGGTGGTTGTCGACGTGCCTACGGGCACAGGGACGGGAATACAGGCCCAAAACGTAAAAACAAAAAACAACAATATCAATATCTGTAAATTTCTTTTCATCAAACCGTCCTCCTTCTATCGGATCCTGAAAACTTTTAAAACCGGCTAACGGATTTCCACATCTTCTAGCGAAGAAGCATTTATGTTCCCCCGATACAACAACCGTTTCTATTTCGAGGCACTCCCATCTTCGACAAGATCCTGCAAAATCTCCTGGAGATACGGACGGTCTCGATGTCCGGTGTACTTGGCCGGAAATTTAATCAGTCTCAGCTCAGCGTATTTGGCAATCCCGCCGGCTTTGAGGTCTTCGTAATCCTTGATCAGCCGCTTATCGATCCGGTCACGGAAGAAATCAAGATCTTTGGTCGTCGCATATTTCGTGAGCACAACACCGACGCGCATATCCTTATCGATGACGCTGTTGTCGATATAAGGCATATCATAAAAAGTAACAATAAACGATGGCGCTTTGAAACCCTTATCGGAAACTTTGGTTTTCTGATACTCCAGCGAGATCTCCACCTTGCCGTCATCAAGACCCTGCGCTTTAATTTCAACCGGAATGGTATCGCCATTGCCGTTAGCAGCGCCGTCATCCTGCATCACCATCAGATTCTTATCCTTATCTTCAAGCAGCACGACACTTTTGACCACCGTGCCCGGCAGCGACGCCAGGGCGTTGAGCTGTTTGACGGAAAGATTTCTGCCAATGCGCCGCAGTTCGGAACGCATGGCAAAGTAGTCTTTCTGAGCGCCGTCGGAATAAACGTTATCGTTGTAAATTTTCTTGGTCAATTCGCCGTCAAGATCCTCAAAAAGGGGTTTGATATCAACGGTATCGAAATTGCGAGAGAGGACATCCAGAAACATCACTCTCTTTTTGATCAGGCTGATGTTGTCCGGCGTGCTTGCAGAGTTGATATCCTTATCGAACATCGCGTTAAAAAGCATCTGAAACATGCTGGCGCGGATATTATTATCCGAACTTTCACGTTCCGTCATAATCTTGGTATAGACCTCGCGCATTTCGGAAGACTTGGTCATCTGTGCCTGCTGATAGCTGTAAACCGACCCCATGATCGCCACCGTGGCGGCAATCAGCGCCGGACCCAGCGCCTGCATGATATCCCACAGGTCCTTCTTTTTGGGCAGCTCTTCCGTTTTTTGTTTTTGCTCTTCCGCCATCTTCTAAAACCTCAGGGCAATTTATTTCAAACTGAAGTCACGCCGTGTTTCTCCGGGACCGACAAAAATTTTATATTCATCTTTCGCGCCGACGACTACAACATACGAACCGGGCTTGATATCCTTAAAAGCATAATTTCCCTTTTTATCCGTGGTCACGGGCGCACCCACCACAGCGCTTTTGTCATCTTTCAACGTTATCTTTACTTCGATCGGCTTGCCGGTTTTATCGGACACAAGACCGAAAAGATTGGCCGCGTAAACGGTTGAAGTAACAAATATTCCCATCATGACTAAAATCGTGATAAATGTTTTTTTCATAAAACCTCCTTAATCAACTTTACCTTGCGTTTGAGAATATGTAAGTTCGTTTTCCCTGTCAATCGTTATTTAGTGAGTCCCCAGTTTCAGAAGCGCAGCGCACTGAAATTTGTTGGACGAACTATCCCCGGAGCGCAGTGACGTAGGATAATGAGCACAGTATACAAACGAAGCGCAGCGGGATGGGAGTCAAGCTGATAATGAAACCCGATATTCAGGAACGAAGTGAAATGAAAAACGACTCGCAGCATGAAACGTTTGGTGTCCACTATTGACGACCGACCTCAAGCACCCACAGTATTTTGCGCCAGATCATGGGCCGGAATAACGGCCAAAGCATTGCGGAAGATTGCTCTAAGCATAACATTATTTTCACGCCGACACCGAAAAATATCATGATAAGACGTAAAGAAGGAAGTGATCTATCAGGGCATCCGTACTTCTGAAAAATCAACTCACCTTTTGTTTTATTCTCCCTTATTGCCCTCCGCACTGAAAAGCTTCAGACATACATCCACGACATCGGGATCATACTTAGATGCACGATGGATTTTTATTTCACCGAGGGCCAGCTTTAAAGGAAAGGCATCACGGAAGGCCATATGAGAAGTCAAGTCTTCAAGGGCATGGGCCACGGCCAGGATTCTGGCTTCGATGAGAAAATCATTTCCCTTAATCCCCCGCGGGAATCCGGATCCATCGTAACATTCGCAATGTTGCAGAACAATATCAGCAACGGGCCATGGGAAATCAACTTTTTCTAAAATGTCATAACTTATCTGCGGGTAATTGCGATACATGGCCTGACTATGCCTTGTCAATTGTCCAAAATCCTGAATGACGCTAAAGGGCATACTTACAAGGCCGACGTCATAGACATATGCTGCCAAACAAGCGCCCTCTATCGAAAAGTCGGAAAGTCGCATTTCCCTGGCAATTGCATGTACAAATTCAGCGACCCGCCGGTGATGACCGGAAACATAAGGTCCGCGCAATTCCATTGCCCCCGAAACGCTTTCGATCGTCCCCCTGTAGCATTTTGTCAGGCGGTTCAGATAATCTTTGATTTCTTTATCTAGCCTATGCTTGTGGAGAGCCATCTCGATATTCGCGTACAGTTCATTTTGCTTAAACGGTTTGACCAGATAACCAAAAGGCTTCGTCTGTTTTGCCCGTTCGATATATTCCTGATTTGTATAAGCGGTCAGATAAATGACCGGGATATCGAACTGTGAAGTAATCCGTTCGGCAGTTTCAATGCCGTCCATTTTACTCTTTAAAACAATATCCATCAGGATCAGGTCTGGTTTCTCTTCTCCCACATTTCTGATGGCCTCGTCTCCCGTGGCTGCCGTTGAGCAAATCCTGTATCCGAGCTCTTTCAGATTATTGCAAATCTGATCGGCAACAATCCATTCATCTTCCACGACCATGATCTTACCACTGTTCATACTTTTCATAAACACATCCCTCCCTAAAATTATAAAGGAAATTTGATTCGTATTTCTGTCCCGGCATCTCGTCTAACCTCTATTTTACCATCAAGCTGATTCTTTGCCAACCCGTTCACCAGATGCAACCCTACAGACTGGGGTTGGTGGATATCAACATCGTCCGGCAGGCCCAATCCATTATCACGGACAACAATTTCGATTTCTGTGTTTTTCATCCCGCGTATGATAATCTGTATTTCACCATGTATATCTCCTGAAAAAGCGTGTTTCAGCGCATTGGAAATCAATTCGTTCAAAATCAAGCCGCAGGGGATCGCCTTGTTAATATCCACATAAACATCGCCGTCGGTTTGAATGATCAGATCTATTTCCCCTGGATATATTTTGTACGTTTGAAACAAATCCTGCGACAGGGTATTCACATAACCAGCCAGATCGATTCTTGCGAAATCCTTTGACCCGTAGAGTTTCTCATGTACCAGTGACATGGCATGGATTCGGTTCTGGCTATCATGGAACATTTTTCTTCGCTCCTGATTACCGCTTAATGCCGCCGGGAGATCGAGAAGACCGGATATCACCTGCATATTGTTCTTCACCCGGTGATGGACTTCACGGAGGAGGATTTCTTTCTCCCGAAGAGATGCATGAATCCTTTCTTCCGCCTGCTTGCGTTCAGTGATGTCGCTGTATAAGACTTGAAACTGTCTTTCACCATTCCATAATATATACTTGCGGAAGACATGGAGATGTCGGACTTCACCATTTTTCCTTAAGATGTCTATATCGTACTCGGATGGGGCATCATCACCTCGTTTTCTTTTTTCCCTCCTTATCCGGTACTCGGTAAAGCTCTCCGGCGTGTAACGATTTTCTACGGGAGTTGTTTTAAATTCCTCCATGCTGTCGTAGCCATAGATATCCAGAATGGCCTGATTGGCATAAATAGTCTCACCTTCTACTGTCACGATGCGCACACCCAGCGGCAAATCTTCCAGAGAAAGGCGGAAGTTCTCTTCCGACAGGCGGAACGCTTCCTCCGCCTTTTTGCTCTCAGTAATGATATCGAATATAGCCACAAAGTATTCTTTTTCAGGACTGTACACTGAGAGTGAAAGCCATTGCTTTAGGGCTTTCGAATAGAACTCAAATTTCTCCGGATTTCCGGTCAAAGACACTCTGCCATAGATTTCCAACAATTTCGGATCTAACTCTTGTATGCTAGGGAGAACTTCAGATAATTTTTTCCCGACAACATCATTCAATCCGGTTGTTAGTTCAAAAGATTTGTTCACATCAAGATAAAGGACGTCGAGTGTCTGGTCTTGATCAAAAATCATCCGGCAATATGCAAATCCGTTCAGCATGTTATCGAACAAAGAGCGATAGCGCATCTCGTTCTTTCGTAGCGCCTCCTCCGCCTTCTTGCGCTCGGTGATGTTGCGAAAGATGACTATATCTGCAACCTGTCCATGCCAGAAAGTCTTTGCCCCCGTTACCTCAATCTGCACTTTCGTTCCTTCTTTGTGCACAATAGCAGTCTCATACTGTCTGAGTACCTCTTCTCCCGACATTCTCTTTTTGAGTATCTCAGACAATTTTGGAATATCATCGGGATAGGCAAGTTCTTTCATTCGCATCTTAAGAAGCTCTTCGACGCTGTAACCTGTTATCTCGGAGGCACGTTTATTCGCATAGATGTGGGCTCCCGTTTTCAGTACAATGATTAGACCATCATAGGCATTTTCAGCAACATCCCTAAAACTCTGTTCGCTCTTCCGCAATGCTTCGAGTGCAGCCTCCCTTTGTGATTCCGCCTGCCGTTGCTTGTCTCTAACTTCCGATTCTTCTAATTCTCTGGCTATGGCCGGGCAAAGACGGGACAAGTTACTCTTCATGATATAATCGCGGGCGCCTAAATGCATGCATTCTACGGCGACATCTTCGCCAATAGTTCCGGATACAATGATGATAGGAATGTCGATATTTTCCTCCTTTGATATGGCAAGGGCTGAGGGAGCATTGAATTTAGGCATTTTATAATCACAAAGAATGATGTCCCATTGCTTCTCTTTGAGGGCTTTTTTCATGGCGGCGGCGGTCTCCACCCTTTCATACAACGGGCTGTATCCTCCTTTTTTTAGCTCACGGATTACAAGCAGTACATCATCTTCCGAATCCTCAACCATTAATACCCGGAGTGATTGATGATTTTTGATTTTAGATGGAGTATTGTTTTTCATACATTTATCACTTTGTACTTTTTGTGCCGGCAGCGGAAATAGATATCATCTCGTTAGATTCTCGCATAAAATCAACTGGCAAAGCTGGTTTTATTATCCGGCATTCCTTTTACGTCTTCCACTACGATTCCGATTGTTTCAGTTCATTAATGCCCTGTCTTAAAGAAGCCATTTCTATAATCAGGACATGCTTTGTTTTGGAATGATCATTCATCGGGTTGTCCCGACGATGAGATTGGAGAGGCAATGAGTTATGAGCTACGCGAGGTTGAGAGTCCTCAGTCAAACTCTTGAAAATGAGAACGCTAAATTAGGCTTTTGTCAAGAAGAAATTCAAGGAGACTCGCTGAAATCGAGTCCCGAAGATTCGCATCGAAGAGTGAAGCGTTAGTCGTAGTGACCCTCGTTGAGAACGAGTGCGTATTAAAGTTTGTTAGTCGAATTATCCAATCCCGCCGGTGCAACCGGCAGGGACGCGAATATATAAATCCTCCCTACCCCTCCGTTACAAAAGGAGGGCACATGATTTGTAAATCCCTCCTCTTTTACTCACATCGGCGATGAAATTTCATCATAGGTCGGATCGAATAAATCAAGAAATCAGGCTAGCTCATCTTCTCACGCCTTGTTTTTCGCCTCATTAAAACTCAACATCATTTCCGCATCACAACCTTCCAGAAACTGCTGAAGATTACTCGACTCCTCCAATTCCCTGTAAGTTCGGGGCACCTTTGCCTGCAAAGCCTTACGTATCATTGCGATGCGGTTTTCTTTTTGGCTTTCGTCTGTGAGATCTGTCATATTCTTCATCCTAGGATTAACTTTGAGAAAGTATATTCTTTTTTTATAAGCCCCCCCATTTGAAAAGAAAAGCTTCTTAACCTATGTAACCTATGCCGTTATTCTCGCCTCCGATTTTTTGATCATCGGCAGGAATGCAGTGCGCTTGTTCTCAACCAGTTCAACAGCGGAAAAGACACACTGATGAACGCATTGACCGCAGCCGATACATTTCTTCGCATCAAGTTCCACTTTTTTCTCCACGACTTTTATCGCGGCTGTCGGACAGTACTTTTCACACTTTCCGCATCCCGCGCATTTTGAAGGATTCGTTACTGTCGCGATGTAATAACAACTATAACGTAAGGGAGTGGCGCCCGTGTTGTAAGTACGGAAAATTCCGCAACAGTCCCAGCAACAGTTGCACAGGCCGATCTGCGGGAGTTTCGTATCGTCCATTTGGTGGAACACCGTATGGACAGCGCCGCAATCTCTTGCCTTCTGAATAATGTCAAAA
>CAZIJZ010000019.1:0-47566 GCA_964539765.1 uncultured Smithella sp. | reverse complement strand
TATTCAAAGAAGTATAAGAATTATAATATTTTATGTCAACAACGGATTCCCTGTTCAGGGTTGATGAATGTCCATCTTCTTTTGAATTGATTTTTTTACGCAAATAAGTTTTAAAGTACTAACACCATACAGGATAATGATTATGTCCATTCGTTACTACAGTACCAATCGCAATTTAAAGAATATCGCGGGAATTACTCCCTTTACCGGCAAGGTTTCGTTTAAGGAAGCTCTGCTTAAAGGTCAGGCTTCCGATGAAGGTCTGTTTATGCCGGATACTATTCCTCAAATTTCTTTAAAAGATATTCAGAATTTGAAAGGCATACCTTACAGCGATGCGGCGCTGCTGGTGGCTAAGGCGTTTCTCGCCGATGAATTTCCGCTGGAAGCTCTACAAAAAATCGTAACAGATTCCTATAACTACCCTGTTCCGCTGGAAGAGGTAAGGCCGAAAAATTACGTAATGCGCTTGGACCGGGGGCCGACCGCGTCTTTCAAGGATTTTGCCGCGCGCATGATGGCGAGGTTAATGAGCAACTGCCGTCCGAAAGGCGAACGGCTCAATATTCTTGTGGCCACGTCCGGCGACACCGGCAGCGCTGTGGGCGAAGCCTTCAAGGGCGTGGCGGGAATCGACGTAACCATTTTGTATCCCGAAAACGAAGTCAGCGGCATGCAGAAAAAACAGCTCGACACCATCGGCGGCAACGTGCAGGCGCTGAGTGTTAGCGGCAAATTTGACGATTGCCAGAACCTCGTCAAGCAGGCTTTTTCCGATCCGCAGATTGAAAAATTTAATCTGTCCTCGGCCAATTCCATTAACTTCGGCCGGATTCTGCCGCAGATAATTTATTACATCTACGCCTACGCTCAGCTTGCCGAAAACGGAGAACAGGCAATTTTTTCCGTTCCTTCAGGAAATTTCGGCGACGCTCTGGGTTGTGAGTACGCTCGGCGCATGGGTCTGCCGGTGGCCAAACTGGTCATGCCCACCAATGAAAATGATGAATTCCCTATCTACCTGGCGACAGGAAAATATAACAAGGTTTCTCCCTCCCGCGCCTGCATTTCCAATGCAATGAATGTCGGACACCCCAGCAATCTGGCGCGTTTCTTTGATTTATACGGAGGAACAGTTGACCGCGTGGGACAAGTTCACAAATATCCCGACTTGGAAGAAATGCGACGGCATATCTTTTCCGTCAGCGTGACTGATGCACAAACCAGAGAAACCATCAAGAGTGTCTATAAACGTTATAATGTCATTCTGGAACAGCATGGCGCCGTGGGCTGGACAGGACTGGAGGAATATTTAAAGATTGCGCCGGAACACAAACTGGCCATCTGCCTGGAAACTGCGCATCCGGCAAAATTCCCGGAAGAGATTCAGAATCTGCTCGGCATTAATCCCCCTCTGCCGGAAAGTATGAAAAATCTTGACCAGCGAACGGGAAGCGCCGTTGCCATCAGCGGCAATTACGACGATTTTAAAAATTATCTGCAGAAGAATTTGAAAATCAAAGAATAACCTCTTTCTTTTGTCATTCACACAGAGAAGCCCGATGAATGCTTGGTAAACAGGGAATTATTTAACAAAAAGAGTATCAACACAATCGATAGCTTCCTAGTATCCTCATTTTCCAAAATTCAGATTTTATGCTAAATTACAACCCGTAATCGTATCAATCAAACGGAGCAAACAATGTCAGTAGACGCTAAGAGTGCCTTTATTGTATCCAGGGTGATAGTATTTATTGGAGCATTCCCATTTGCTTTTCTTGCCCTTTTATTTCCGCTTCTTGGATTTAAAGATACTACAAATACGGATTGGCATCATTTTGTTTTGTTCGTCACAATCACATTATTCTTGTTTATTATTTCTCTTTTTCCTAAGGTTGCATCCAATGTTTTGTTTTGGCGATATTCAGAAGAAAAGAAAGCTTTATATATGAGAAGAGTTGAGGTCATTACTGCAATAGTAGTAGCTTCCCCTCTTATCTTTTTTCTTTATCTACTACTCTCTGGAGGTCTTGTAAGGGGACTTGCGGAATTATAAAAACGTCCTCCCGTCGCAGTGATGAATATTTCGACTTGAATTCCTCAATTTTGACAACCGTCAAAAACTGCCCGTTTGTAGGTAGCCGTAAGAACTTCCTGAAGTCCACAATTCTCAAATCAAGAAATTTATGCTAAGTTGCAACCAGAATTGTCGATTTTTATAACACGAACTCCGATCCGCATAAACATTATTTAGGAGATATTATGACAACAAATGCTTTACAAGATAGCCGGCATCAAATTCGAACCATTCATCTCACCGTCAATGGAAAGACCTTTCCACTGGAAGTGGGGATGGCGCCGCACCAGGTTCAACCTTGCCACACCTTGCTTCAGACGATTCGGGAAACATTGGGGTTTACGGGTACCAAAGAGGGTTGTGATGAGGGAGCGTGTGGAGCCTGTACGGTTATTATGGATGGTGAACCGATACTGTCCTGTATAATGCTAACCATTGAATGTGATGGCAAGAGCATCACGACCATTGAAGGATTACAGAACCCGGAAACCGGTCATTTGGATCCTCTTCAGCAGTCTTTTATTGATCATGGCGCATTTCAGTGCGGATTCTGCACGCCCGGCATCATCATGGCTTCCAAAGCGCTGATAGATAAAAAATCGAATGTTGAAACAAAAGACATCAAAGAAGCCCTTTCCGGACATTACTGCCGTTGCATCACCCATTACCAGGTGGTGGATGCGGTTGTTGACGCTACGAAGAGAGTCATGAGGGCCAGCGATGACAAATAATTACAGATATATAGGGAAAAAAATCCCCCGAAAGGACGCAAAGGAGATCGTGACTGGAAAGGCAGCGTTCTTTGATGACATCAAGATACCGGGCATGCTGATTGGAAAGACGCTGCGGAGTCCTTATCCCCATGCAAACATCCAAAGAATTGATACTCACAACGCCGAAAATCTGCCTGGTGTCAAGGCGGTTCTCACTTATAAAAATATACCTCCCTGGACAGTTGGAATCCCGCCCCATATCCCTGTGCTTGACAGAAGATTGCGCTATGTTGGGGATGCAGTGGCACTCGTCGCCGCAGAAACCAGGGAAATTGCCGAGGCTGCTATTGAGCTTATAGAGGTGGAATATGAACCGCTGGCTGCCGTCTATGATCTGGACGAAGCAATTAAGCCCGAGGCCCCTCAGCTGTACGACTTTGCTCCTCAAAACATGGTACCGGATGCCTTACCGCTTGGGATTGAAGGATTTGAAGAAGCGCCGTTGCATCACATCAGGATTGGAAATATTGAAGAAGGGTTTCAGAAGGCGGATATCATCTGCCATGGAACCTGCTCTTATGATGGCATTCCCAATCCTCTGCCTCCTGAGCCTCCCGGTATTATTGTAAAATGGGAAGGCCCGACAGAGGCGATTGTCTGGTCGGCAACACAAAGCCCCTCCTGGGCGAATGTTTTATATCCCATGTTCCTTAATTTTACAGACATACGTTCCATAGCCACCTATTGCGGAGGCAGTTACGGGTCCAAGAATATGTTGGTCAATCTGACTCTCCATGCAGCGGCATTGGCCAAAGCGACCAACAGGCCTGTCAAAATCTACTATACAAAAGCGGAACATCTGAATGCTTTTGTGTTGAGACCCGCATCCAGGATTCATGGAAAGATTGGAATGAAAAAAGATGGAACGCTTACGGCCATTCAAGGAGACTGGCTCATGGGCTATGGCGCGAACGCCCCTATGGGATTCATGCAACTGGCTGTAGGATGTGGTGAAGCTCAACTGGCGCTACGGTGCAAGAACTGGGACTTCAAGGCAAAATGCGTGCTGACCAATCGGACTCCGTCCGGCATTGTCCGTGGATTTGGTGGGCAGGAACTCAAATCTTCACTCATGCCCATTCTTTCCATAGCCATGCGGGAAGCCGATATCGATCCCCTTGAGTTTTTCAAGAAAAACTATGTCAAAGATGGCGACGGATATTACTGGCGGGACAGTAAATGGCATGTTTGTGAAGGTATGGATTATCGGAAGGCGATGGAAAAAGGCGGTGAAGCCTTCGGTTGGAAGAAAAAATGGAAAGGATGGCTTAAACCCACCACAGAAAAAGGAACAAAAAGAACGGGTGTGGGTGTCAGTCTGCATGGCAATGCGGACGTTGGGGAAGACCGCTCCGAAGCTTATGTCAGGCTGATGCCGAGCGGAGAAACGGTTGTGCAAATCCTCGTCGCAGAATCGGGTATGGGTCAAAGGGACAGCTTGTGTAAAATGGTTGCGGAAGTTTTGCAGCTACCATTGGAAAAAGTAAAGATGACGCCGCCTGACTCTCTGGTGAATCCCGTTGAGTCCGGTCTGGTAGGATCGCGAGGCACTTACGCATGCGGATCAGCGGTCATTGCCGCGGCACAGGATGCCCGGAAACAGCTTCTGGAAAAAGCGGCCGAAAAATTCAACACTGTCGTCGAAAATATGGATACGGCCGATGGCATAGTTTTTCAAAAGGATAAGCCTGAACAGGCCATGCCGTGGTTTTTTATAACAGGACCGTTTCAATCATTTACAGGATTTGGACGTTTTAACACCGACTTTACCAAGCCCAATTTCATGATGATTTTTACTGAAGTTGAAGTGGATATTGAAACCGGCAAAATTGAAATTCTCAAAGTGCTTGCCGCGACAGATGCCGGTCAGATCATCAATCCTCTTGCCCTGAAGGGTCAACTCCGGGGATCGCTGGGCTCCGCCGGAATTGACACGGCTATTATGGAAGAAACCGTGATCGATCCGCAAAATGGTCATATCATGACATCCAATATGATCGACTACAAATGGCGAACCTTTGCCGAGTTGCCCGAATTTGAAGACGTGATTCTGGAATCGCAGTTTCCGACGCACCAGTTTAAAGCCATCGGGGTTGGAGAAATCACGACAGCGCCGACCCCTGCCGCGGTTCTTATGGCAGTCTCCAATGCTGTCGGAAAACAATTTTTCGAATATCCGCTTACACCTGATAAAATTCTCAGCGCCTTAGGAAAAATTAAGGGAGCAAAAAGCAAATGAAATCATTTAAACATTTTACAGTGAATTCCGTCGATGAAGCTGTTTTGCTGCTCAAAACCTATGAAGGCCGATCAAAAATAATAGCAGGGGGAACGGATCTGCTTGGTGTTCTCAAGAGCAACATTCTGCCGGATTACCCTGAGGCAATCATCAATATAAAAAATATTAAGGGACTGGATAAGATAGAGTCGGGAACGGATGGTTCCCTCCGTATCGGTCCCCTCGTCAGATTAGAAGACATCATCCGGTCGCCACTAATAAAAGAAAAATGTCCAGCACTGGCGACTGCCGCCGAGACCGTTGCCACAAATGAAATCCGGAACATGGCCACTATTGGCGGCAACATATGCCAGGATATCCGGTGCTGGTACTATCGATACCCCCATGCGATCGGGGGAAGATTCAACTGTCTGCGAAAAGAAAAAAAAGGTCCTTGCCCTGCGGTTAAAGGAGACAACCGCTATCATGCAATTATGGGCGGGAAAGGATGCTTTGCCGTCTGTCCTTCTGACACGGCGGTGGCTTTATCAGCCATGGACGGCGTCATCACGCTCCGTGGCTCGGAAGGCGAGAGGGAGATTCATATCCAGGATTTCTATACTCCTTTAGGAATGGTCATGAAATCCGATGAAATCGTTACGGAGATCAGGGCTCTTTTGCCGCCCCAGGGCGCGCGTCAGTCCTTTCATAAATTTACATTACGGAAACCAATTGACTTCGCCGTGGTTAGTGTCGCGTCGCTCGTCAGCATGAAGGGATCGATGTGCCAGGATGCCAAAATAGCTCTGGGAGGCGTTTCTCACAGACCCGTCAGGGCTCAGGAGGCCGAACAAACGATGAGAGGAAAGCGCCTGGACGAGGCGTCGGCAGCGACCACCGCTGAAGCTGCCGTGAAAGAATCTAGGCCGCTTAGTAAGAACGCCTACAAGATTGAAATCGTGAAAACTCTGATCAAGAGAAGCCTGCTTTACTAACGGAAGGAGAGCTGTCGGAATCCCTGACATGCTTTTTGTTGCTTGATGAAAAACATCCTGTTTAATATATGTTCCCTCCTTTCAGCTAACACGCCCTTTGTGCTGGCAACCATTGTCCATAAAGACGGTTCGGCTCCGAGAAACATGGGAGCCCGAATGATTGTCCTATCCGATGGCAATATTATCGACACCATTGGCGGTGGACATCTGGAGGCCAAAGTCATTGAAGATGCCTTAAACGTGTTTACATCGGGTCAGTCGATGGTTGCAGATTATCAACTGTCCAGCATGGCCATGATTTGCGGCGGCCGATTATCTGTGTTGCTCGAATATATTGAAGTCACTGACGACATGAAAGCCCTGTTTCAAAACGCGATGGGCCTTATCCAGGAGAAGAAAGATTTCATGCTGGTCACCGCTTATTCTAAGAACGCCGGCAACATGGGACTCGTCCTAAAGCGGGATATTTTGACTGCTGAAGGAGCCGTGGAGGGGAATCTGATTGTCCCGGAAGAGTTACAGCAGTATTGGGAAAAAGGTTCGCTGCCGCCGGTGTTACATATTGAAGACCAACATCATCGTTATTTTATCGAATCATTTGGGGTAAAAGAGACTGTTTTTATTTTCGGCGGCGGTCATATCGCCAAACAAATCGAAAAACTTACCGATATGATCGGGATGAAAACGGTGGTGCTGGATGACAGGAAGGAATATGCCAATACCCATCGATTTCTATCGGCGGATGTTATTGTTCCGGAAAATTTTAAAAAGACATTTGAGGGACTGGATATCACCGCGGGCAGTTATATTATCATCGTCACCCCCGATCATAATAGCGATAGAGACGTTCTCAGAGAAGCCCTTAAAACCGATGCCGGATATATCGGCATGATAGGCAGCAAAAGAAAACGGGATACTATATTCCAATCCCTTGTCAGTGAAGGCATTGGTGAGGACAACTTGAAGCGGGTTCATTGCCCCATCGGCATTGACATAAGTGCGGAAGCGCCACAGGAAATTGCTATCAGCATTGTTGCCGAATTAATTTCCGTCCGACGAGGTAAGACAACCCGTGCAAAATGAATATATTGTCGTGCAGGGAGGCGGAGAGTTAGCCTCCGGTGTAGCCCATACCCTTTTTAGCAGCGGTATGAAGGTGATTATTCTTGAAATAGCACAACCGCTTTGTGTTCGGAGAACTGTTTCATTTGCACAGGCTGTTCTGGATAAAAAAATTGAAGTCGAAGGGATACAGGGAGTGTTGGCTCAGACACCTGATGACATCCTGAAAATTCTCGCAGGGAAAAAAATCCCGGTATATATCGCCCATCTGCCTGACGCCATAGACCTGTTAAAACCTGTCGTGGTGATCAACGCGACCCTTTCCAAAAAAAACAACGGCATGGTCAAGGATCTTGCACCCCTGACCATTGCATTGGGACCCGGATTTGTTGCCGGACAGGATGTCGATGTCGTTGTTGAAACCAAGAGGGGCCATTATCTCGGAAAACTTATTTATAACGGCTCTGCCTTGAAGAATACCGGTATCCCCGAAAAGGTAGAGGGGTATGGGATTGAAAGGGTTTTATATGCGCCTTGTGACGGCATCCTGACACACATCCGTGATATTGGCGCAAGTGTCCGACGTGATGAGGTGATTTGCCGCGTGAGCAACGTAGCGGTCAAAGCTCCGTTTGACGGCATGGTTCGAGGACTGATCATGAACCATCGGAATGTTTCGAAAGGGATTAAGATCGGCGATGTGGATCCACGCAATGACAGGAATTACTGTTATACCATTTCAGACAAAGCCAGAACCGTCGGCGGTTCAGTTCTTCAGGCGATTCTCCGTTACCGGGCACAGGGAGACGCGTAATGGGCATACTGGCTGATCTTCATCTTAACCCCCATGCCAGGGAGCTTGTCTGTCTGATTGGCGCCGGGGGCAAAACCTCTGTGATGTTTAACTTCGCCTCCGCATTAAAAACGATAGGCAAAAAAGTACTTGTCACCACCACTACTAAAATTTTCTTACCCGAAAAAGAACAATATGATTCGATTGTTTTTGATTCCTCCGACATCCTGTCACGATTAGAAAAAAGTAAACCCGGAACGATAACCTGTCTGGGAAAGGAGCTACACGAAAATGATCATAAAGTTATCGGCGTTGATCAAGGACTTGTCGACCAGTTATTTGACAGCCGGTTGTTTGACTGGATTCTTGCTGAAGGTGACGGTTCCAGAGGCAAAGCCATAAAAGCACCGGATGTCGGAGAACCGGTGATACCGGAAAGAACCTCCCTTGCCCTTGGTCTTATTGGTCTGGATGCGCTGGGCAAAAAAGTCAATGATGAAAATGTTCACCGAAGCCGATTGTTATGCAACGTCACAGGTGCAAAAGAAAATGATCGGATTGATGAGAGCATCATTGCCCGGTTGATCATTTCCCGGAAAGGTTTGTTTAAAAATGTTCCGGAAGGCAGCAGGCGCATGGTTCTTTTAAACAAGGCAGATGTTTTGTCGGACCATAAGGCACCATTACTTATTCGCCGACTTACGGAAAAGGAAGATCACCACATTCATATCGCCGCCATTTCAGCAAACTGGGACCGGGTGTTTCAATGGTAAGCGGAATTATACTGGCATCTGGTTTTTCCAGACGCTTAGGCCTGGACAAACTGCTGCTTGAAATCAATCATGGGACGATCATTGAAAATGTGATTCGCGCGGCTGTTGAATCTTCTCTTGATGAGATTATCCTTGTGTACCGCCGTGAAGTCGTAAAGGATATTGCGGATTCCTACAGAATCAAAACCGTTAAGAATGAAGATGCAAAGGACGGACAAAGTACTGCTGTCGTGAAAGGCATCAGGGCGGCAAACCCGACAACCGATGCGTATTTATTCATGGTGGGCGACCAGCCTTTTTTAAATTCGGAAACAATCGATCACATGCTGGACTGTCACGTCAAAAATCCGGGTCAAATCATCGTTCCCCTTTATAATGGCCATGCAGGGAATCCGGTGTTATTCCCGGTCTCGTTTAAAAACGATTTGTTGCTTATCCGGGGGGATACAGGAGGACGGTCCGTTATCCAAGCTTTCAAAGACAGGGTAACCCATATTTGCATTGAGCAATCCTCTATTTGTTATGATGTAGATACTATGGAAGACTTTGAAAATATAAAAAAATAATTTATGATCAATGTGTGATCATTGACAGAGGGCTCTAGGATGATCTTTCAATTTTTTCATTTTCTTCACATTTCAAATGGCAATCATCAATTCAGACGACTGCCAAATATTATTGATAAGTAGGTATAAGTCAATATTTCTTAGAAGAGTTCGTTGTACGCAGGCTGTTAAGTCAGGACAAGAATATCAAGAATTAAAAAGATCTCTGGATTCCCGCCTCGCGGGAATGACATTTTTGTGATCGGATTGCCACGTTCACTTTCGTGAACTCGCAATGACATCTTCATTTTAGAAATTTATTCTCAATCAAATCAGCGATACTTTTGATATCGTTGATATCAAGACAGGGAATACCAACATCCAGTTTTGTATCAGAAGCGATGGCCAGCAGGTTGTCTTCTTTTCCGCAGAGCAATTCGCGTTTGAGTTCCGCACGGTAAACCTCGATTTTCGGAAAGGGATTGCCCTTGTACCCTTCGGCCAAAATCACATCCGCGTTTTTAATGTATTTGTCTCTGATTTCATCCAGTGAGTAATCACGATCAATATCTTCTATCAAAGCCACGCGTGTGGGACAGGCAATCACTGTTGTGCAGGCGCCGGCTTTTTTATGACGCCAACTGTCCTTGCCTTCATGGTCAATATCAAAGCCGTGTTTATTGTGTTTGATGGTGGCAACGCGGTATCCCCTTTTGACGAGTTCGGGAATCAGTTTTTCCACCAGCGTTGTTTTGCCGGAATTGGATTTACCGACTATGGATATGAGCGGAGTGGTCATATTTTAAATAAAGTTACCCTTTTTTTATACTGGATTCCCGCCTTTGCGGGAATGACAAAAGCAAATATTAATAATTAACGCATCGCCTTATTAACAACATCCTGATCGAAATAATTACAGGACATTCCGGCGTCAACCACAATGCCGGTGGCATTGATGCCGCCCGAAGCCGGCGAAAGCAGAAATAAAACCGCGTTGGCAACTTCCTCGGTTTTGAGCGCAGCCTTGCGCAGGGTTAACTGTTCGGCAAAAAGATAATTATTCACATAGCCGGGAATGCCGGCGGAGGCCGAAGTTTTTAAGGGACCGGCGCAAACTGCGTTAACTCTGACCCTGGAAATCTCCGAAAGCGATTTTGCCAGAAAAGCAACGGTCGCGTCAAGCGCGGCTTTGATCGGTCCCATGTAACCGTAAGCGGTTGCGCGGGTGTTGCTGATGGAAATGGTGACCATGGAGGCATCTTCTGTAAAAGAATTTTTTAATGTGTTGGCGACAGCCACCAGTGAAAAGCAGGAGATATTTGTCGCCTGCAGATAATCTTCAACGTTGGTTTCGTGAAACGGCTTGAGCCCTTCACTGTAGTTGGCAAAGGCGATGGAATGGACAAAGCCGGCAAGCTTTATATTATTCTTTGTAAAATATGCACCTAACTGACCGATACTTTCGCTGTTTTCTACATCACAAATTAAAATGGTGCTTTCGGGAAATAGTTTTTGAGCCTTGCTCCGGTTATCTTCATTCTGGACGGAGAAAATTACTTGCGCTCCGTTTTCAATCAGACCTTTTGCCGCAAAGAATGCCACGCTCTTTTTATTGGCGACACCGGTTACCAGATAAGTTTTTCCTGAAACTTGCAGAAAGTCCATTTTATCCTCTTATACCATCTCTAAATCAAAGCGCTATTTTTGTTGGCGTCGTTGTCGGCTCCGCCTAGTCGCCTCAATATCATCTTTGATTTAAAAATGGTATTATATATCTTTCGGGAGAAGCGCCGCCTGAAAGATGATTTTTAAAATTAATTTGTCACCGATGTGAATCATGCCGCTCATATAATAAGCGTTATCCACTTTATCATCAAGTTTTACGGTGATAGTCAAAATATCCCCTGGCTTGGCGAAATTTTTAAATTTCGTGTCTTTTATCCTTGTGACCACGCCAAGGCCAGGTTGATGAGCGGCTCCCATTAAAATGGCGCCGGCCTGAAAACAGGCTTCACACAGCAATACTCCGGGCATGATGGGATTGCCGGGAAAATGTCCCTGGAAAAAATATTCATCTTCCCTCAACGTTCTTTGCGTCGTGATGGTATTGCCATCTCTGGAGATAATCTTATCCACAAAAAGAAAAGGCGGACGCTGAGGAATAGCGGCAAGAACTTCTTCCATTACAATCCTCCCGCGACAGTGATGGTGGTTCCGGTAATGTAAGAGGCTTCCCGGCTGGCTAAAAAGAGAACCGCATGGGCGACTTCCTGAACCTTGCCGAATCGTTTCAGCGGAATCATCTTGAGATATTCTTTTCTCTGTTCTTCGGGAAGATCACCGATTAATTCGGTGTCAATAAAACCGGGCGAAACACAGTTGACGGTAATGCCTTTTTTGGCGACTTCTTTGGATAATGACTTTGTCAGGGCGAACTGCCCGGCTTTAGATGCCGCGTAATTGGTCTGCCCCTGAAATCCAATATCTCCGCCCAGCGAACTGATATTGATAATTCTTCCGAAACGACCGGACATAAAGCGGGGAATGATTTCTCGCGACATGTAGAAAGTTCCGGTCAGATTGACTTCCAGAACCCTTGTCCACTGTTCATCGGTCATTAAAGCGGCAATCGCGTCCTGCCTGATTCCCGAGTTATTCACCAGCACTTCCAGCGACGGATATTTCTCGTCCAAATATTTAAAAAGATCTTTCACCGCCTGGGAAGAGGATACATCGTATTTTGGGGTATCAAGCCTGTCCGCAAATTGTTCATTTTTATTTTTAAATTCATTGGCGGCAGCATCATTGGAGGAATAGACTGCAATGACTGTCGCTCCGGCCTGAAGAAAAGCCTCGGCAATTCCCGCTCCGATACCACGGGTTCCGCCCGTCACGATCACTCGCTGATTACTGAAATCAAACATACTATCTCCTCAGTCTATTTTCCCCAAATAGTTTTCAACTTCGTAAGACTGGATGACACCGTAATTGGCGGCACCCAGCCAACCGGACATGATAATTCCCACGGAACCGGTATGAAACAAACCGCTTATTTCATTCTGCAGTTTCATGGAAATATCCAAACCTTCATACTTGGTTCCGAAAGAAGATCCTTTTTCGTGATGCGTATATCGCTTGATGGTCACGGGCGTTGCTGCTTCAATATAATCAATTTTTTTCGTGACACCGGGAATGACTTTATCCAGACTCACCAGTGTCGCCTCAATCAATTCCTGTTTCTTTGCTTTATATTCTTCTTTGCTTAAATTAATCCAGTCTTCGTAGCGTGCGTTGGTGGAGGCAACAATTGTGTATCCGGCATTTTCCAATTGCGGCCTTAATCTGGGGTAGTAAAGTGAAAACGTCCGGCTGCTGGTATGCATCGACAAGAGTTCATCTGTTTTGAATTCTTTTGCCTCCGAGTAGAATATCAGATCGCCGATGTCATCAATCTTCTCACCTTCCCTGATTCCCATATACACCTGACAGGAGCTGGTATTAAGTCTAACCTTTTTGACTTTCCCGATGAATTCCGGGTTAAACTTGTCCTCTCCGACCAGACCGAAAATTGTGCCGATGAGATTGCCGTTGGAAAGGACCGACTTGGAGGCAACAAACTCTTTGCCAACCATAACTCCCTGACAGACGTTATTTTCCACAACAATCTTTTCCACTTTCGATTTCAAACGAATATCAACATTATTTTTCAAGAGCTCTTCCTGCATCATCTGAATAATCAGATCGGTTCCGCCCTGAAACGTATAAACGCCCTTGCTCATAAAATTGGAAAAGACGATTCCATACGTAATCGCCGGGTCCTCCATTGTTGAACCGTTGGCGTAAACAATGGGTTCAATCAAAAAACGATGCACATCTTTTCTGCCGGGGAAGAAACTCTCCAGAAGTTCCCCGTTGGTCATCTCCTTGTTATCGTAATAATTCATATTCATAATCAGGTTGAAAAAATTATCCACCTGCTCCTGGGAGACTTTAAAATCATTGATCAGCTTGCTGGTGAAATCCTCCACAGTAAAATCGGTTTCTATCTGATACAGCGGATTGATGAAACGAACCCGTTTCAGTTGAATGATTTTTTCGGCAATCGCTTTGCTCCAGTATTTGCGGCAGGTTTTGACCATTCCCACCGGAAATCCGTGCAGCGACACGTCAAAGATATGTTTCCGGCGATGAAACCACGTCGCAAAGCCCCCGAGTTTATCGTGAGATTCGAGCAGAAGAATCTTGCGGCCGTTTTTGGCCAGCTTGTTGGCGGCAGTCAGTCCTCCCAGCCCGCCGCCGATAATGATGACATCATATTGTTGTGTAATTTTATCGTTTTTATTTAAAAGCATTTATTTCCTCTCTGTTGTAAGATCCAGCGCCTGTTCTATGGATATTTTCGGGTCGTAGCCGAAATCTTTTTTTGCTTTTTGATGAGAAAAATAATGAGAGCGGGAGAACTGCAGCGCCACAAACCTCGTCATCGGCGGCTCTCCGGTCATTTTGAAAAATCTATACCAACATTCAAAAAATAATCCAATGTTAAAAGCCGCTTTTTCAGGTACTCTCTTCGTAATCCCGGGAAGGTTATTACGCGCCAGAATCTCGTTGATAAAATCCCATAACACGACCGGTCGTTCCTGACCGATGAAGTAAGCCTGTCCCGCCAGCGCGGATTGCGGGGATAATTTTTCGAAGGCCTGAACATGCGCATCAACCGCATTTTGAATATAGGTGACATCAACAAGATTTTTGCCAGCGCCGACTATTTTCAGCCGGCCTTGCCTTGCCGCATTGACCAGACGGGGCACAAGATGCGGATCATCCGGGCCGATGATCTGATGGGGACGCAGGGCGACGGTGCATAATTTCTCATCGTTGGTCTTCAAAACCATCTGCTCGGCAATGGTTTTTGTTTGGGAATAGTTATTATAAAATTTCGGCGAATAGGATTTGGTTTCGTCGGCACCGCAGATGTCACCGCCATCGAAGACAACGCTGGGCGTACTTGTATAAATCAGTTTTGTTATGCCATTGGAGCGGCACGCATTAATCACATTTTCAGTGCCGATGACATTCGTCCGATAATACTCATCATACTCACCCCAGATGCCGACACGGGAGGCGACATGAAAAACAACGTCCATCCCTTTGAAGGCCGCGACGACATCGGCTTCATTTTGCAGATCGCCGCAAATTGTATCAATACCCGTCGCCTGCAGCTCGGAATGATTTTGGCGGCTGAAGTTCCAGACCTTGTGTCCTTTGGACAGCAAGGCGGCTGCCAGATTTCTTCCCAGAAAACCTCCCGCTCCGGTTACAATAATATTCATATTTTCCCCCGGGCAACGTCATCGGCCAGCTTTAAACGGTCGATCTTAATGTTATGCCGGACATCAACTGGAAAACTGTCGCAGAAATGAACTGATTTTATTGATACCGTCAAAGGATTCTTTCCGGCCAGATCCAACAACTCATTCTCCAATAATTTTTTGTCAAGTTTTCGTCCCGCTGAATTTCTTTCAATGACGATCGCGGCCGACTGTCCGCCCTTTTCTCCGATTCCAACCAGCGCCGATCGTCTGACACCATAATGCGTGTTAAAGATCGCTTCACACATGACCGAGCATAATAATCCTGACGGCGTTTCCACGCGGTGTGTTTTTCTCCCGCAGAACCAAAGCCTGCCGGAATCATCAATATAACCGAGATCGCCCATTCTATGCCAAAGCGATACGCCGTCCGTAATTTTTGCCTGCGCTGTTTCCTGCGGCGATTGATAATACGCGGCGGTAACGATATCGCCTTTGACAATGATTTCTCCGATCTGATGCAGACCCAGTATGCGCGCGTTTCGGATATGATCGACAACGCTGTCGCTGATCTTCATAACGGCAACTTTCACACTGGACACAGGCTCTCCCACACAGGTTCCCTTCCCCTGTTCGGTAAGCGCCGCCGTCTGCTCTAAAATGACTTTCCCTGAAATACAGGCCACGGGAAGACTCTCCGTTGCGCCGTAAGGCGTATAAGTGGTTCCGCTGGGCAAAATCTTGCTGAAGTTTTTATGCAGTTCATTTCTGACCGGCGCGCCGAACATCACCAGATACTTCACCGAAGGAAGCGTAATATTATTGTTGATACAATAACTTCCCAGCGCGTCCCAGATGGCCGGTGATCCGGCCATAAAAGTCACTTTGTTGTCTGTAATATTCTGCAATAACTGTTTCGGGTCGGCTTTTGCCGGTTGTGAAGGGTTCATGTCCGGAATGCAGGAGGTCATGCCCATACAGAGCGTAAAGAGAGAAAACAGCGGGAAGCAGGGGAAATCTATTTCGTTTTCATTGAGAGAAAAAAGCTCCTGCAACAGACGAGTCTGCTCGTAATAAATTTTGTGAGTATAGATCACTCCTTTCGGACGGCCGGTTCCCCCCGAGGTGAACAAAATGGCCGCCATTTCATCCGGGTCCAGCTGAGCGCTTTGAAAACCGTCTTTTGCGCGTTTCAGCAGGGGAAGGGGAAAGCAATTGCCTATTTTGGGTCCTCTGGTTGTAACCTTGAACTTCACGGATCTAAACGATTTGCTGAAAAAAATCCTCAAGAGATGAACTTCCGGTTCGGCAATCAATCCTTCCGGGGCCACTTCTTCAATCGCGGCAAGGAGATTTTTTCTACCCATGCCGGGATCAATAAAGACCGGAATGACGCCTATTTTGAAGAGGGCAAAAACCAGAGCGGGAAATCTTAATGACGGACGGACAAAGAGAAGAGTTTTGCTGCCGCGGCGAAATCCGATTCTGGTAAGACCGTTTGCGTATTGGTTGGCCAGCGATTCCAATTTACCAAACGTAATGGAATCATAACTGTAATTCCTTCCCCTGCGACGGGGGAATTTTACCGCGATTTTATCGCGATGAATTTTTGCTATTTCAGTAAAACGATCAGCAATATTCATGGCTGGCAGCTTCTCTCTGTAATTTATATAAATTTTTTTAATTCCGCGATGATTTCGTCTCCGGCATCTTCCAGAACATAATGCCCGGCGTTCTCAAAAGTTCTTACTGCGGCGTGCGGATAAATTTCCCGCCAGCGGTTCAGAAAGTAGTCATGAAAACAAAAATCCTTTTTGCCCCAGAGAATAAGAATGGGACATTGATGTTGCGCAAGAGATAATTCGATATTTTTTAATGTCTGATAACTCCTGTGTTTCGGTGTCATGGGAATGTCGGCGACAAATTTCGCTATCGCGATACGGTTCTTGTAATGGTCATACGGAAACAAATATCCTTTTCTGATTTCAGGAGACATTTTTTTAGCGACCGCCATATAAGTAGCGACAAGGGCAAATCCGTTTAATCGACGAATCACCTGCTCAGCCAAAACGGGAATCCGGCACATATTAATCTGGAAGGCGATAACCTCGGACGTGTAAGCGGCGGTGTTCAGGATAACTATTTTCTTAACCAGTTCGGGATGGCGCTTTAAAAGTCCGAAACCGATTGCGCCGCCCCAGTCGTGAACAACCAGGACAAAATCTTTCAGTTTCAATTCCGCGACAAGCCTTTCCAGATTATCGATATGCTGCTTCAGGGTGTATTCATAATCCTGCGGTTTATCCGACAGACCGCAGCCGATATGATCCGGCACAATGACTCTGTGGGATTGGGAAAATTCCGCCACAAGATTCCTGTAATAAAAAGACCACGTGGGATTGCCGTGCAGCATCAGCATCGGCTCTCCTTTGCCTTCATCAAGATAATGCAGGGAGAGATTATCTGTTAGTCGGAAAAAATTAGACTTGAATGGATATAATTTATTCAACCAGTCCGGGCTTACCATTTTACTCCCAGCATAATGGAATTAAGGCCTGATCCGATGCCCAGTAAACCGACCTTGCTGCCTTGGGGAATTTTTTTCTGCTCATCAAAAATATTAAGCGTTATCGGCAGGGCAGATGCGCCGGTGTTGCCCAAGTATTCATAAGTGGCAAAGGTGGGACAACTTTCGAGTTTCAAAGTCTGTTTCAAAAGCGTTTCATGCGCCACGCCGACCTGATGACCGACAAAGCAATCAACGTCATCATTCGTCCATCCCAGCTCCCGCTTGGTCTTCTCCCACGTTTTTTCGGCGAGAGCCACGCCGGATTTCATCAATGCTTCGGAATCGGTTTCCATCATCAGTGATTTTGTGTCTCCACCGCCGCGACACAGAACATTGGCCGAGGAATCAACCAGAGAAGCCCCTCCGAGAAGTAAATGGCCGTCATCGACACAGTCCTTGTGAGAAAGGGTATAGGCCACCGCAGCGGAGCCGATGGTTAAATTGGCAATATATTTTTTGATGCTTTTTCTGGTGATATCCTTGTCTTCCAGTAAGTGTTCAATGGTTTGGAAAAGCAGCGGGCCTCCGTTCTCGCCGGAAACAATCAGGGCATGCTTGATTAATCCATTATCAATCATATTGGCGGCAACCACAAACGAGCTCAGCATTCCCAAACAAGCATTGGACAAATCAAAAAACATGATTTCCGTGCGCAGACCCAGATTGTGATGAACAATGGAAGACGTGGATGGTTCCAGAAAATCACGACAGACGGAAGCATGAATCAGTAAATCAATCTGCTCGGGTTTAACAATATTTTTCGCGAACAGATTTCGGGCCGCCTGAGTGGACAAATCGCTGGGCATGGTTCCGGGAAGCCAGAAACGCCTTTCTTTGATGCCGGTCATCAGTTCTATCCGCCCGCCGGGTAGTTTAAGACGCTGATAAACAGGCGCAAGCCTGTCCTCAATTTCGGCAGAAGTCATAATTTGTTCGGGAAGATGATGGGCAAACGAGGAAATAACGACATTTTTAAACTTCATGCCTTGTCCCCGTTCATCAGGCAGTGAAGATTGGCCATCGAAATGCCGCTGAGCATGGCGCCGACGATTCCCAGAAAGCCCTGATCGGTACCGCAGATAAAGAGGTTCTTAAAGGCGGTTCTTCCATCCCGGACTTTTTGGGTGCTGCCGTAAACGGCGCCTTTGATATGGCCGGTGTAACGCATGATGGTTCTGGGAGTAAAGACATCGGAATAAAGCAATCGGGCATTGAAGCCGGGAAATAATTTTGTAATGAGGGCCAGAGATTGTTCGCGCACCTCTTTTTTCTTTAATAGATAATTTGCCCTGTCCAGTTCATTCCATTTTTCGAAGTTGGCGATGAAAGTTACCCGAACCACTCCTTCATCATAGTCGTCATAACCGAAATTATTGGGGAAACAAATCACGGCGCTGCGATAATCGCAAAGATTTTTCGACTTTTGATAATAATATTTCTCATCGTCATTAAAAAAGATAATGGTATCGCTGATGCCTTCATCGGCTGGCTTTTTATCAAAAAACAGAATGGTTTCCGTGAAACTCATCGAACCGGCCGCGGGACATTCCTGCTTTTCAGAAACAATGTTCATCGTTTCCGGCAGGCCGATGGAAGACATGACTTTGTTGGTCTGGATCACTTCCCCATCATCCAGCGTGACGCTTCTCACAACGCCGTTCTCCGTATCGATCTTTTTTATCCCGGCTCCCAGACGGAGTTCTCCGCCGAGTTGCAGGTATTTTTCAATCAGCAGGTTGATGATGGAACGCACCCCGTTTTTGGGACGGCTGAATCCTTCCAGATAAATGCTTTTGAACATGATGACAAACTGGGAGAAATCCATGTCGTTTTCCCAGGCGCTGCCGTAAATCAGCAGGGGACAGAAAATCATTTCCAGAAGACGCTCATCAGAAATAAATTCCCGCACTTTTTCTTTCGCGCTCAGATATTTGTTGTTCAGATTCACATCGTCAAAATGGATTACCGTGTCCAGAAGGCGGGCAAAATTTTCTTTCTGGCCGGGGAACGTCTTACCGATCTCATCCATGAGTAATTGCGGATCATTGGAGAATGAAAGCTGCCGCTGAGGAAAAACAATGCGTGAAAAGTGCTGCTGCGACAATTCTAACTTTTCATAAGGAATTCTTAATTGTTTGAGCAATTTTGTCAAAGGACGGCCATGTTCACCGCGTCGGGCGAAATTGGTCATCGCGTGCAGTCCGACATCCAGCTTTCTGTCCAGACGGTCGTAATAGGAGTTGAGGCCGCCGGGGACTTTGTGTCTTTCCAGAATGCAGACTTTTTGATCAAACATCGCCAGCCTGATTCCGGCCGCCAGTCCCGACATGCCCGCGCCTATGATGATGGTATCGTAGTTAGCCATAATGAAATTATGCGAACTTGGGTGCTAAATATTCAATGCAACTTTTCATGGTCGCGAGTTTCGGATAATCTTCCGTCGGAACTTCAATTTTATATCGTTTCTTCAATTCCATCACGATGTCCAGAAAATCCATGGAATCCAGATCAAGCTGCTCTCGCAACCGGACATTGTCATCAATATTAGAAAGATCCTCATCAACCGCTATTTCCGCGATGATGTCCATAATTTTTTGCCTTAACGCCTGATAATCCACGTTGTTGCCTCCTTGAATCTATTTTTTGTATTTTTTTATTATTAAAACTGAATTGATTCCCAGCATGCCGAAGGAATTGCTCAAAATGTAATTTACTTCCTTCCCGATTGGCTCGCCATTCACCAGATTCCTCAAGTCACATTTGGGATCGACATTTTCAATATGCTTGCAAGAATGAATTTTATTATCGGTAAAGCTGGGCAGATTCCCGGCCAGTTCCAACGCTCCGGCCGCGCCCATGGCGTGACCGATAAAGCCTTTTGTACAATTGATGTACGTATTGGAGGATTGTCCGAAAACCGCTCGGACCGCTTCGCTTTCATTTTCATCACCGGAAACTGTCCCGGTCGCATGCAGATTCACGATATCAATCTCATCCGCCGTGATATTCGCTTTTGCCATGGCGGCCTGCATGCACTCAATTTGTCTTCGGGTATCGGGAAGGACAAAATCAACGGCGTCGGAATTGACATGATAACCGGCTATTTCACCATAAATTTTCGCTCCTCGTTTTTCGGCGTCTTCCAGTCTTTCCAGAACAAAAATTGCTCCGCCTTCCGAAACGACAATACCATTGCGGTTAATATCCAGGGGGCGGCTTGCTTTTGCGGGATCTTCATGGGAACCCAGAGCGCCCTGGCTCTTAAAGCCGGCAAAAATCCCAAACGTGTGCGTGCTTTCGGAAACGCCTCCGGCCAGAGCGAGATCAACTTCACCGAGTTGAAGCATTTGCATGCCGTGAATAATTCCAATATTGCCGGCAGCACAGGCCGCGCCTATGGTATAAGCAGGCCCTGTGATTCCCGTATTCAAACTGACCTCACCCGCCGGTGTATTGGCAACCGTTCTGGGATTGTGATGATGTGACCATAAACCGGTATCAAGATTGTTTTGATGGAGTTCATGTATTTCATTTTCAGTCTCGACATTTCCGTGTTCGGTAATACCCAGATATATGCCGGTTCTGTCTTTGACTAATGCATCCAGGAATAGACCGCTGTCCTTCAATGCTTCATGAGCACAATAAATGGAAATGGAACCCACCCGGGTTCCACGACGGCGCATTTTTTTCTTTTGATAAAGATTTTCGTCAAAATTGCAATTCCCGACGGCTACTTTTCCCATGTAGCGGACTTCCATCTCGCTGATTCCGGATTTCTGCGTGAGAAGAGCATGGCGAAAATCGTTCAGATTATTAGCATTGGGAGCTGCGAGTCCCACTCCGGTAATAACAACCCTGGCTTTCTGATTATTAATCATGGACATTTCCAATATAAATTATTTTTTTCAAATAAGTACCCTCTGCTGAGTGCTGCCGGAGCAATGTCGGCGACATAAATTCAGGAATGAAAAGGAATGCTTCGTAACCTGAAAAAACGAGAGTTTTTATTATTTTTTCTTTTCAGGCAAAAGAGCAAATCAAATAAACTCGTCCAATCCCTTAAAACAGCAAATTTACTTTTTTTGCTTAATAACAAGCTTAAAGCCGCTTGTCAACGAAAAAAATGAGGGAATCCTCAACTTAGATTGAGAAATTCCTCATTTTTTTATGTGCTTGTTTTTCTTATAATTTCTAGCATTATTCGCGCACAGGCGAGCGTATCGGACAAAGCGTCGTGGTGCTGCAACTCGATATTAAAATTTCTGCAAACAGCGGGCAGATTGGTGGGATAAAGATTAAATACTTTTCGGGAAAGTTTCATCGTGCACTTAAAATCAACTTCCGGGATGACAATACCGTGTCTGTTGCAACAAGCATGTAAGACGTTTTTGTCGAAGCCCGCATTATGGGCCACTGCAAAATCAATTCCTTCAAAAAACGGTTTGATCGAGTTCCAGTGTTCAGCGAAAGAAGGTTTATCTTGCACATCTTCCCAGGTAATGCCGTGGATATACGTGAAGATGAAATATCGATAAGGAGGTCGGATGAGAAAGGATTCTTCAACGACAATTTTATCATTTTCAACACGAACAAGACCCAGCGCACAGGCGCTGTCCTGATAGTAATTTGCCGTCTCAAAGTCCAGCGCCAAAAAATTCATGATAAAACTCGACTGACCCTGTTAGCGTTCCAGAATAAAAGTGTGCACACGGCACACCGTGAAAATCAGCTACCGACATGTAAAAATTTCTTATTTAGAGGCAGGCTTATTAAATTTTGCAAAAATCCAGTAAGGAACGCCGACCGGGTTGAGATTCTTGTATTGATTGATGGACAGAATATAATTTTCAAGTTTACGAATGGATTCGTCCGGTGTATCAACAAATTCCACACCAGCCTCATAAGATTCACCTTCGACCAAAACTTTATTACGTTTTACTTTTCCAAAAACGGTGATTTTTTGCTTCAAATTTTTTAAGACTAAATCTATCTTGAGAAAGGTATCAATGGGCAACAGGACATTCCCCTGAATTCTCGTGCCCGTCATGGAAATATCTTCGCTGTAGTTATAAAGGACCTTTTCTTCGGGAAGATTGGTTAATTCGGAGAGAATCGTTATAACAATCTCGTTTTCTTCATCGAGGCGTTCCGCTTTTCTTGCGAATTTCATCGAATCTTCGGTTTTATCTGATACGTTTCCGTTCTTAAGACGTTTCGATATAATTCTGTGTTTCACAAAGATCCGTTCTTCATTATTTTTAACTTCGGGATCCTTTTTTTTCATCATAACCTCCGACTTATTTAATTCGTTGAAGATTTCTTCATTATTATCTCAATAGGCTGATTAAAAAACAAGACTTTTTTAACCTCATCTTAATCTTACACCTTATAGGGGAAAGGGTATTAAATTAAAAGTTATGTGAGAATTCCAATTTCAGAACACTGTTTTCAGATGATGAATGTCCAGATTCAGGAGAATCGATAACCTTTTTCACAAAATAATTTCAGACAGATGTCCGTGACATTCTTATCGGGAAGGATTCTCCCTTTTTTCTGATTTCTTGTAAAGCGGCCTCCAATCCCGGAGAAGAACGACAGGACGTCATTGATCCTACAACATCGGAAACTGCCGCAATGCAGGCTTCCGCGAAAATTTCTTCACCTTTCATATTTTGAGGAGTAACCCGAACCATTCATTATTTCATGGCGCTGAGACAGCATCTTTCACCCTTTTATGCATTGAATGAAACCCGCTTTTTCAATTGGCGGATTGCGAGCGATGCATCATCCCCTGAATCGTCAACCATGAATATCCGCATCGATTGATCCCTCATAAAGCCGTCCTCAACGTTTAAAAGGAGAGGTAGCACGAACTTATTATTTTTTCATTATGTCAAGAGTATAAGCAAGTCTCCGGTAAGGCGGCATGGCATGCTAATATTCGTTTGACTTTTAACTTGCGTCAAATTAAGTTTCTTATAATTTAAATCACGGGTATGGATCCCAAAGCAAGCTTTGGAAACAATTCCGCAGCAAGCTGCTGGGTATTATATCCATGCTTATGCAGGATATCCCTATGTGCTACACACATGGGATAATTCAACTAGCAAATATTACTTCGCTTTGCTTGTAATATTTGAGTTTCATTAATTCGATCTGCAAGTTTCAGCGCACTGTGTTTCTGAAACTTGGATCTCATTACCCTCCGCTGTGCGGGATTGTTTTTGCCCCGACAAGCTTCGCTTGCGGGATAATTCAACTTACAGATATTACCGCACTGCGTTTGTAATATCTGAGTTTCATTAAAATTTGAGTCTCACAATAAAAGAATCTTCATAATTTAGACAAGGCATTGAATTGAAAAAACGAATTGTCATTACAGGCTTAGGAACCATAAATGCTATTGCTAAAAATGTACCGGATTTTTCAACGGCATTAAAAAAAGGCATCTGCGGCATTGCGGAACTTGATCTTTTTGATACGGCCGGATTTCGCTCCCGGACGGGAGGGCAGATCAGAAACTTCAACGGCCATGATGACATCCCCCGCGAATTTCCCACTAAAAGAATGTCGCGGGCAGACATGCTTGCTTTTGCCGCGACGATAGAAGCATTGCGCGATGCCGGACTCTATCACCCTCCTGATAAAATAAAAAAAGAGATGGGAGTCGTCATCGGCGGCGGCGCCGGCGGTCTTCTGGAAGCGGAAGAATTTTACGGAAAATTATTAACAACCGGGAAAAGAGGCAGGTTTTCCAAACTCTCTGCTTTATTTTGCGCATCCTCTGCCGACCGCATCGCGTCGGCTTTTGATCTCAGAGGACCCAAAGCAACCTTCATGACCGCGTGCTCCGGCGGTGGTACCGCACTGGGGTATGCGCGGGATTTGATTTTAAATGGCCACGCATCCATTGTTCTGGCCGGTGGCGTGGAACCCATGAGCCGCACCACTTACGCCTCTTTTAACGCTCTTAAATCCGTTGCCACCGACGTCTGTCGTCCTTTCGATAAAAATCGTGAAGGTCTGTCGTTAGGGGAAGCGGCAGCCATGTTGGTTCTGGAAGATCTGGAATCGGCGCTGGACAGAGAGGCAAGAATTTATGGCGAAATTCTCGGTTACGGCATCACCTGCGACGCCTATCACATGACTGCTCCCGACGAAAAGGCATCCGGCGCCGTTCGTTCCATGCAAGCCGCGCTCAAAGACAGCGGCCTTTCGCCGGACGATATCGATTACATTAACGCGCATGGCACGGCCACACCGGTCAACGATGTCATGGAAACAAAAGCTATCAAAGAGGTTTTTGGCAGACGCGCCTATGCCATTCCGGTCAGTTCCACCAAGTCCATGCACGCACACACACTGGGCGCCGCAGGCGCGCTGGAAGCCATTGTTTCGGTGCTGGCATTGCGCGACGGATTTATTCCGCCGACCATTAATTATCTGGATCAAGATCCTGAATGCGACCTGGATTATGTGACCACAGGTTCGAGAAGTGCCTCTCTGCGCGCCGTGCTTTCGAATTCGTTTGCCTTCGGAGGCAACAACACCACGGTCATTTTCGGCAGGTATTCCGAAAGGAGCACGCCCCATGAATAAAAAACGCCAAACAGACTGTGCCCAACGTGTTGTGGTCACCGGTATCGGGATGGTCACTCCACTGGGAGTAGGCAAGGAGGAATTCGCCGCCGGTCTTTTCTCCGGAAAAACCGGAATCGCGGAAATCAAATCTTTTGATACGAGCGCATTCAGCTCGCATCTGGGCGCTGAAGTCACCCATTTCAATCCGCGTGATTTTATATCCGTGAAAAATCTGCGGCGGATGGATAAGATATCTCTTTTCACGGTGGCCGCCGCACGCATGGCGCTGCGCGACGCCGGCGTGGAAATCACCGCAGACAACCGCGACCGCATCGGTATTGTTTTGGGAACCGCTTTTGGGGCAACCGATGTAACCGCCCAGTTTTCAGGCACACTGCTTACCGAGGGACCCTCTTCCGTCAATCCGATACTGGTGCCCAACATTGTCATGAACGCTCCTGCGGGGCACACGTCCATCGAACTCGGATTTCGCGGCATCAACACAACACTGACGCATTTTGCCGTTTCCGCCGAGACAGCAATTGCTTATGCCGCTGCGGAAATCAGGCGCGGCACGGCAGATTGTATTTTAGCCGGCGGCGCGGATATTTTATCGAAATTCTATTACGAATCCCTGACAAGGTTTCGCGCGCTCTCTCCTCAAAACGGCGGGAAGGAAGCTTGCCATCCTTTCGACCGGGACAGAAACGGCACTATCGTCGGAGAAGGCAGCGGCTTGTTATTACTGGAAAATTTGGAATCCGCAATATCCGGTGGGCGTAAACCTTATTGCGAAATCAAAGGGGTGGGCATGGGTTCATCGCCGACGAAACCAACGGAGTGGCCGAAAAGCTCAGCAGGCATAAACCTTACATTCAATCGCGCGCTGCAAAATGCGGGCAGTTCGGCAAACGATATACAGGCGATTTTTGCAGCGGCCAACGGCGATAAATTTCTCGATAAAACGGAAGCAGAAGCTTATAAGGAAATATTCAACTCATCTGATGCCAAGCCTTTTATCACTTCCATGAAAGGAGCTCTGGGAGAAAGTTTTTCGGGCGGCGGAATAAGAAGTTGCGCGCTGGCGCTTTCCATGGAAAAGAACGTTTTACCGCCGACGATAGGACTGACAAACCCGTTAAGCCCGCTCGCTTTTATTACAGGAGAAAGAAAAGATATCCACATCAGCAATACCGCTCTGGCCGGTATTTCTTTTGGAGGAACTTACTGTTACCTTATTTTTGGTAGAGCCTGCCCGTAAATTTCTAATGAGCATCACCTGATGTTTTTGAACGGGGAAATGTGTCTGGAGGGGTTGAATGACTTTTAAAAACCGAGAACATTCATGTTTGGTTTTTACCATCCAGGGGTGAGGAGCATATACCCCTGGATGGTATTTTACTTAAAAAAAATTTACATTAATCTAGAACACGAACATACCTTCGTTTGCCTTTCAAATGATCCAGTTCTTCCTGATTTTGCACGAAAGCATATTGCTTCCTTCCAAATTTTAAAGCTTTCTGATACGAATGCATGTAAACATCGATATTACCACGATTTTTACGACTTGTTCTGTCTTTGACCACAAAGGTTCCCATATCACTTATTTTGATTTTAGTTCCCAGTTTAAGTCCTTTACGTTCCAAGTCCGGTGAAACAGCCACTATTCCATGTTTGACGAAATCGCCGGAAGCCGTCTTCCCTTTATTATGGTAACACTCCTTTAGTGTGTATGCCGTTACTGATATTTTGGTTTCCTCCGCCCATACACTGCCGGATGAAACATACATGCAGATTCCTAAAAGCACCGCTCTCGCTACTAATAGGTTTATTCTTGTCATAATGACCTCCTTGTGTTGAAAAGAGCAGAATCGCTCTTTTGCACAGATTGGGTTATGGCTACCTTTGCCTACCCGTAGCTCCTCTATGGTAAACACTCTTGTGAAGAGTGGTATATGTCAATTCGTAATTATTGTCTCAACTTGATTTAGTCCCGGGAAATGATAAGAAGAACCAGAAGAACATGAAATATTGACAAACATTCATATTGCAGGTAACAAACAATATCCTGTATGTCAAGTAAATTTTAACCACAAGATATTGTATGACATATATGATTTTGGAATTACAAGACATTTATTGACAATTGATACCACGCGAGAAGGCTGGAGAGAAAAAAATCCGGACACGTTACTTTTTCATTGAACGGTGTTTTCCTCTCACAAAACATCAAAGACCCGATTGAAGGAAGCGATTCCATTGAAGAACACTTTTTTTATTGGCGGAAAGTATAAAATATTGTAAACAGGGCATTAGATTGAAAAAGAGTTCATGGATTGAAGGAATTTAGATGAAGTTTAAATTGATTTATCCGAAATGGGAAAAGCTGGACAGACAAACTGCGTTCATCCTGCCGCCGCACGGGCCGGTCGTTTTTGCCGCAACGTTGCCTGATTATGTGAATGTGGAATTTATTGACGAAAACATAAAGGAAATTCATTTCGATGAGGCGGCGGATTTTGTCGGTATTTCCGTCATGCTGACCGCGCAGATAAAACGCGGCTGGGAAATCGCCGATAAATTCCGCGAAAAAGGCGTTAAAGTTATTTTCGGCGGCATCGCCACGATGCTGCATGCCGAAGAAACTCAGGAACACGCCGACTGTGTTTTTCTGGGAGAAGCCGAAGGCCGGATGGAGCAGGTGTTTGAAGATTTCAAAAACGGCAAACTGCAGAAAGTTTATAACTATATGCAGAATTTTCCGCCGATTGAAACTGTCGGAACAGCAAAGCGCGGCATTTTAAACCGCGAGGCGTATAACTACCGCGGCGTGCAGATGGTTGATCTGGTGCACGCGTCCCGCGGCTGCCGTTTCAACTGCTATCCCTGCGCCGTGAGATTTCTGGGAGGTCGCAGTTTCCGTCCCCGTCCTTTCGACAAGGTTGTCGAAGAAATGGCCAGCATCGATAACAACAGGCTTTTTATCGTGGATAACTCGCTGGCTCAGGACAAACAATGGGAGATGGATTTGTTCAAGGAAATGATTCCTCTGAAGAAGAAGTGGTGCTGTCATCCTATTGAAAATGACGACCAGGTTCTGGATCTGGCCGCGCAGGCCGGGGCCTGGTTTGTGTATCAGACGATTTTTGATTCATCGGATTTCATCCGCGACCGCATCAAACGCTATCACGACTACGGCATTGCCGTGGAAGGAAGCATTCTTATCGGACTTGATTACCACACGGAAGATTATATAAAAAGATGGATGGATTTTTTACTGGATATAGAACTGGATATGGCGGAATTTACCATTTTAACGCCTTTTCCGCATACGAAGACTTTTGATGATCTGCACAATGACAAAAGAATTTTTTCTTATGACTGGAATGATTACACCTGCGGCAAAGCGGTGTTCCAGCCCAGGACCATGACGCCGGAAAAACTGGAGGAAATGTATTATTACTGCTGGGACAAGTTTTATGAGGAAGAACCGCAAAATTATAAAATGTTCAAGTTGCTGAAAAAAGTCATGGACAAAGAAAGGGCGGATGGCACGTACAAGCCTCGTGTGCGTCAGCAGGCGGCGCCCGTGAAGAAAGGGGATACGGAATGACGAAAAAAAATGGTAACAAAGCTGCTGTCGTCATCGACGGCAGTCACGTTAGCTTTAACGATATTATTGCTGTAGCGCGATACGGGGTTCCGGTTAAAATCAGCAAAGACAGCCGGTTTGTCGGCAAAATGGAAAAAACCCGCAAGATGCTCATGGAAGCCATGCGCGAAGGCATCCCTGTTTACGGCGTGACAACGGGTTACGGAAAATCATGCGGCAAACGCATGTCTTTTGATATCGCCCTGAAGAACGGCATCAACATCCTCCGTTTTCATGGTTGCGGCACGGGAGAACCCATCGGTATTGAAGAAACCCGAGCGGCCATGCTGTGCCGTATCACCTGTCTCGCGCGCGGTTATTCCGGTGTTTCCATCGCGCTGCTCCAACAAATGGCCGACTTTCTCAATCACGGCATCACGCCGGTTGTTCCCTGTGAAGGATCGGTCGGCGCATCCGGCGATCTGACGCCGATGTCCTATATCGGAGCGACGCTGATGGGGGAACGCGATGTCGTCTATCAGGACAAAGTCATGTCGGCGGCTAAAGCCATGAAAAAGGCGGGAATCAAGCCTTACAACTATCTTCCCAAAGAACCCCTGGCCATGCTTAACGGCACCACAACCATGACGGGTATCGCCGCCCTGACGGTCGAAAGGGCGCTTCGAATTTTGTCCGCGGCAATTTACGCCACGGCTCTTTCCATTCACGCGCTCAAGGGCAATGCGAGACATTATCATCCCGTCATTGCGGAAGCCAAACCGTTTCCCGGTCAGAAATTTGTCGCCGCGCAGATTACCCGTCTTTTAAAAACCAATCTGTCGGCGCGACAACTCGAAGATGATTCTCTGGACGCCCTGCAGGACCCCTATTCTCTGCGCTGCACCCCTCAGGTGGCCGGTGTTTTATATGACGGTCTCGAGTGGATCAAGGAATGGGTGGAGATTGAAGCCAACAGTTCCAACGATAATCCTATTTTCGATCCCGCGACCGGTGAAGTTCTGATGGGCGGTAATTTTTACGGCGGGCACATCGCTTTTGCCATGGACGGCCTTAAAGCCGCGCTGGCTTCCGTCGCCGACATGTGTGACCGCCAGGTCATGCTTCTGGTCAGTCCGAACTTAAACAGAGGTCTGCCCGGCGACTTGGTCAGGGTGAGAAACATCGATAAGCAAAAAGGTCTCCGGCACGGCTTCAAGGCCATGTCGATTGCGTCATCAGCATTAACGGCGGAGGCTCTCAAAGCAACCATGCCGGCGGCATCGTTTTCACGTTCCACCGAATCGCATAATCAGGATAAAGTCAGCATGGGAACCATCGCGGCGCGCGACGCCGAAAGAATCAGCACGCTGACGGAAAGGGTTGTCGCCATACATCTGCTCGCGGCGGCACAGGCCTGTGATATCCGGGACAATACAAACGCCCGACCGCTTCTGGCGGACGTGATGGAAAAAATCAGATCCGTCAGCGCCCCGGTCATCGAAGACAGGGCGATGGACAAGGACATCGAAAATATCTGCACGGCAATACGATATTCGGATTTTTTTAAAATAAAGCCATGAACGAAAAACAAATCAGTTTTGAAGTAAAAATAAAGGTTCCCTTTTTCGATCTCGATCCGATGCAGATCGTCTGGCACGCCAACTATCTGAACTATTTTGAAATAGCCCGCGCGGCGCTTTTCGAAAATCACGGCGTCGATCTTTATTCCTTTTACGAGAAGCATCAATTAATTTTCCCCATTATCAAAACATCGACCAAGCATGTTCTGCCGCTGTTTCATCGCGATGAAATCATCTGCAAGGCGACGCTTGTTGAAGCGCGGATAAAATTGATTGTCGATTTTGAAATCAGGAAAGTGCCGGACGGCAAAATATGCGCGCGAGGACGGACGGAACAGGTTGCCGTCAAAGTTCCGGAAAGGGAAATGCTGTTCAGCCTTCCGGAAGAAATCCGGCTGGCTTTTGGTCTTTGAGATGGAAGGTGTTTTACAAAAATCGTTTATCGCCGGATTCGAACGTCTCATTGCCCGCGCTGATCTACTGGATTCGATCAACGTATTTCCCGTCGCCGACGGCGACACCGGAAGAAATCTCGCCGTCAGTCTCATTCCTCTGCGCAATCCCGGCCAGCCCCGGGAAAAGATGATTCATCAACTGCTGTTGTCGGCGCGAGGCAATTCCGGCAACATTGCCTCGCAGTTTTTTTCTTCATTCTGCGCGGCAGAAAGTATTTCCGATCTGGCCCCGCGGGTCCGCGAGGGCGCGGTCAAGGCGTGGCAGGCGGTGAACAATCCCCGTCCGGGCACGATGCTCAGTGTTTTTGACGCGCTCGCCACCCTATTGACCAACGACATCACGCCGGACAAGCCGACGGCGGACGCGATTATCGGCGCTCTGGAGAAAGCCGTCCATGAAACCTATGAACAACTGCCCCGGCTGCAGGAAGCGCAAGTGGTGGACGCGGGCGCTCTGGGCATTTATATTTTTTTCGAAGGATTTTTCTATTCACTGGCCGGCGCACCCGACGGCTGCCGGCCGCTTTCAGAGACGTTTCCGGACCGGCTGCGGATATTGCCGCTGTTTCAGGAAAATACGGAACAGGGTTATTGCGTTGATTTTGTCGTCAAAGCCCCCCGATATTCTCCCGATGAAATCAAAATGATCGCCAGTTTGCAGGAAGAAGTGATCATCATCCCTGAAGGCGATCTTTACAAAGTCCATTTGCACACCAGAGACAAGGAACAGGTACGGTCTCAAATGACGGGGCTGGGCAGCCTGATCAACTGGGAAGATGATAATCTGGCTTGCCAAATAGAAACCTTCAAGCAATCCAACACCGGGAAAACGTTGCATCTGCTCACCGACGCAGCGGGATCACTCAGTAATCAGGAAGCGAAAAAATACGGCTTTACGCTTCTGAACAGCTATCTGACCGTCGGTGATAAATGTCTCCCTGAAACTTTTTTTCAGCCGGAGGAGCTCTACCGTGCCATGAATAAAGGGATGAAAGTATCCACCTCGCAAGCGTCCGTTTATGAACGGCACCAGTTTTACGAGAGCGCACTGGAACGTCATGAAAAAGTTCTATACCTCTGCGTCGGTTCCGTGTTTACCGGCAATTATCAGGGCGCAATCCAGTGGAAAAAAGAGCATGACAAGGAAGACAAACTGATCATACTGGACACGGGAGCCGCTTCGGGAAGACTGGGGATAATCGCGCTGGCAACGGCCCGCTATTTATCCGAGACAAACGACATGAAGGAAACGGTTGTCTTCGCCCGTAAAGCCATTCGCGCCTGCGAGGAGTATGTGTTTCTGGATAAACTGCAGTATCTCGCGGCGGGCGGACGTCTTTCCAAAACCAGCGCTTTCTTCGGCGATAAGCTGAATATAAAGCCGGTCATATCACCGCTTCCTGAAGGAGCAAAAAAAGTCGGCACCGTAAAAACAACGGAAGATCAGGTAAAGTTCGCTTTAGCCAAACTCGATGCCACGCTGAAAGATGAATCCCCTGTCCTCATGATGCTGGAATATTCCGACAACAAAAAATTTGTGGAAGGCACCGTTAAAAAAATTCTTGAAGAATTATATCCTGATGCGGAAATTATTCTTCAGCCTCTGTCGCTGACTTCCGGCGCGCACATGGGACCGGGAACCTGGGGCGTGGCCTTCCTGCCCGACATCAAATAAATGGAATATAAAATTGACCTCGTCAAAAAATAAAAACCGTTTTGCTTTCATCATTCCCGTTTACAATCACGCCGGGACGGTGGCGCAGGTTGTAAAGGATGCGCAGGCGCTGGGCTATCCTGTTTTTGTCGTCGATGATGGTTCAACCGATAATACTTATGAACATATTAAAGAAATATCAGGCATTCAAGTCCTGCGGCATGAACAAAATCTCGGTAAAGGCGCGGCTATTCTAACGGGATTTACAGCGGCTTCCACGGTAGCCGATTGGGCGATTACCATTGACGCCGACGCCCAGCACGACCCTCAGGACGCGCAAAACCTCATTCAATCCATTCCCGGGGGAACCAGGCCGATTGTCGTTGGAGCCAGACAGGGCATGACAGGCGCGAATGTCCCCTGGACGAGCAGCTTCGGGAGAAAATTTTCCAACTTTTGGGTATGGATTTCCGGCGGCCCGAAAATTTCCGATTCCCAAAGCGGCTTTCGCCTTTATCCCCTGCCCGAAACACTGAACTTGAGAACAAAGGCTCGGCGATTCCAGTTTGAAGTGGAAATTCTGGTGACGGCTAATAGAAACGGCATTCCGATCACCGAGGCCCCCGTGCGTGTCCATTACAATCCTGAAGGCGGAAGAATTTCTCACTTCCGTCCCTTTGTGGATTTCTGCCGCAACGCCTCAACCTTCACCCGCTTAATTTTCCGACGGATATTTTTTACTAAGTAACAAAGACCCCTTCGTTTTGCTTCGTTCTCCTGCGTCGCTTCGCTCTCAGGATAGTTCGTCCAACAAATTTCAGTGCGCCTATAGTGACCGTTAGGTTATGCACTTCTGAAATTTGGGACTCACTCATTCGACTTACGCTTTAATGAACCTTGGTTTTCCGACACGAAGTGCTCGGAAAACCTAAGAGTGAATTATCCCGCCACCGCAAGGTGGCAGGGACGAACATCGCTTTGCTCGTTCTCAGCGAGTCTCCAATTCCCATTCGCTTCGCTTCGGGGATAATTCGTCTAACGCTTCGAACATCGCTTTGCTCGTTCTCAGCGAGTCTCATTAGATATTCACACGGATCGGCAGGATAACCGTGGTAATGCCTTCCCACTGCAGGCGTCGCTGAATGGCAAAGGCGGTTTCGTTGTGCAGAATCCTCTGAAAGGCATTTTCCTGGCGGAAGACCAGCTTCCCGGTAAAAACAGATGACTTGGGAAATTCCCGGAAAATCTCCTGGCACAGCTGGGTCGCCGTTTCGACAACATCCGTTCCTACGTCCATGCGGTAATCGGCGGCATACCCGTAAGAGCGGGCGATCTTGACGTATTGATCAAGTTGTTGCCTGATCGATGATTTGAGCGCTTCAATTTCCGAAGCGCCCTTGAACGCGCCGGAATCGATCTCCGCTACGGACACAAAAATAAAATTGCGGTAGAGTTTCGGAAATTCTCTGAAGACCGACAACCAGGAATGCAAACCGAATCCGTTATACCCGCTGACCAGAAGAATAGCCGTCCGCTCGTTCGGATCAAGCGGTTCGTTATTGGGAATCTGGCCGGACGGAATGGACGAAAGAATTTCTTCCAGTTGACGCACCCCTTTACGCACTTTCAGGTAATGTCCCCGGATCAGATAACACAATCCGATCAGCGTCGACGTGATCAGAAGCGTGATCCACCCTCCTTCTCCAAATTTTTCGAAAACCGTAACCAGCAGGATCGTCAGACATAAAACAAATCCAATGATATGAATAAAAATATGTCTGAGCCATGATTTGTCCTGACCGCGGCTCTGGAAAAAGAGTTTTGCCATACCGAACTGGGAAAGGGTAAAGTCCAGAAAAACGTTGATCGAATACATGACAACCAGCGCGGTGACCGAACCCTTTGTATACAAAAGCACCGCGATGGACATCACCCCCATCAATAAAACACCGTTTTGCATGGTCAGCCTTTCCGACAGCGCCGCAAACCGACGGGGCAGCCAGGAGTCCTTCGCCATGTTGGCCATAATGCTGGGACCGCCGGCAAAACCGGACTGAGCTCCGACCATGAGCAGCGCTCCTTCGGACAGGATAGTGATGAAAGCCACGGCGCCGCCCAAAAACCAGCCGCTGAACGTCTGATTGGCCAGCGTGGCGTTCAGGGTTTGTCCGACAACCGGCTTGATATCGAACAGAGCATAACATAAAAGCAGCCCCGAAGCCGTCAGGGCCAGAGAGACAGCCAGGTAAAGCATGGTGCGTTTGCCCGTCTGCACCTTGGGCTCCCGCATGACGTGCATGGACGTGGAAACGGCTTCAATTCCGGTATACGTACCGCCGCCCATGGAAAAAGCCCGTAAAAAAATCGCCAGAATCCCCAGGAATCCAATGGTTGAAAGATCCGCACCGATCGCGCCTTGATACCTTTCCATGACCGGCCCGAAGGCGCTGATATGCGTGTACAGTCCATAACTGATCAGAAGGATATGCGTAACCACAAAGGTTATAAAAATCGGCGCCAGAAAAGTAACCGATTCTTTCATGCCCCGGAGATTAAGAAAAACCAGCAGAACGATCAGGCCCATGACAAAGGGCAGTTTGTAAGGCAGAAAGTTCACGGGAAGGTAACTGAAAATGGCGTCTCCGCAGGCAGCCAGAGAAACCGTAATGGTCAGAATGTAGTCGACCAACAGCGCGGAACCCGACACCACGCCGGCGCCGCTGCTGATCGTGTGAGTTGACACCATGTAGCCGCCGCCGCCATGAGGAAAACGCTCGATAATCCGGGAATAGGCATAGGCAATGACAAAGATGGTGAAGGCGGTGGCGATAGCAATAAAGACGGCGAGGTACGTATGCGGTCCCAGCGCTTTAAAGGCTTCTTCCGGACCATAGGAGGACGATGAAAGTCCGTCGGCGCCCAGACCGATCCACGCCAGAATCGGAATCAGGGAAATTTTATGAAAGAGAGACGGTTCGTTAATGTTGCGCGGTTCGCCGATGCATGTGCGTTTAAAGCGCTCAAAAACGGATTGGTGACAATTGTTATTCGTATTATTCATTGTCTTATTCATACCGTAGCGTTAAGGGGGGCTTCTACTCTTCTTAATGGGCAATTGCAAGAAAAATAACGCATAGTGATATCGGGGCCACCCCCTTTTTGTCTTGCCACGACCGGCAAAATATGGTTTACACAATCAGCCTTAAGTATCTATAAATCAATGAAAATAAAGGTGTTCATGCCGTTCATCCGCAAATATCAGATAAACTGGTCCATTGTTTTTGTCGCCGCGCTAATTGTCGCCGGGCTTTTTTTCTGGGAATCCGGAAATCTGAACATCGAAACCGATATTCTGGAATCCATGCCCCACGACGATCCGGTGCTGACCGATGCGAAAATCATCATCAAACACCTGCCCGTTCAGGATAAGGTGTTCATTAATCTTGAACAGGCATCTCCCGACCGCGATAAACTGATCGGCACGACGGCAAAGGTTTCCGATAAACTTCGTCAAAGCGGACTTTTCACCAAAGTCGGCATCGGTGACGACGCGAAGAACTTTCCCGAACTTATCGCGCACGTAAACAACAATCTTCCTTCGCTGCTCAATGCATCCGATCTGGAACAGAAAATTGCGCCGCTGCTGACACCGGATAAAATCAAAGACATGATGGCGCAAAACAGGCAGAGTCTGGAGCATCTTGAAGGAATCGGTCGCGGCGACATGATGGCCAAAGACCCGCTGGGATTTTCCGGGATCATTTTGAAACAGATGTCCGCCCTGCTTCCCGCCAACAAGGCGCAGTTTTATCAGGGGCAACTGATTTCTGCGGACGGTAAAAACGCGTTGATCATTGCCAAAATCAAAGGTTCCGGAACGGACACGGCAGTGGCTGCAAAAATCGAAAAACTTCTGGACGATTGCCGAAGGGATCTGGCCGCAAACGGCCATCCATATAAACTGACCGCCACGGGCGCTTACCGCGTGGCCCTGGATAATGAAACCACAGCCAAAAGCGATATGCAGATGGCCGTGACCTTCACAACCCTGGGCATCGCCCTTTTGCTCATCGTTGCGTTTCCCCGTCCACTCATCGGTCTGCTGGCGCTGCTGCCTTCGTCCGTCGGCGCAATTGCCGCTCTCTTCGTTTGTTCTTTTTTATTCAAATCCATGTCGATCATCGCTGTCGGTTTCGGCAGCGCCATTATGGCCTTTACCGTTGATCTGGGCATCGCCTATCTGCTTTTTCTGGATCAGCCCCATGCCACCTACGGCAGAGATGTGGCGCGGGAAGTCTGGTCGGCGGAGTTTCTGGCCGTCCTGACCACGGTCGGCTCTTTTCTGCTGCTGCTCATCAGCGATTTTAAAATCCTGGCGCAAATCGGCGTCTTTTCCGCGCTCGGCGTCGCTTTCGCTCTGTTGTTTGTCCATCTTGTTTTTCCAAAAATATTTCCGGCCATGCCGCCGGCGACAAAGCCGGGCAACCCGTTGCTGTCTATGGCTGTTCAAAAATTCGCCGCTCCGGCCAAATGGAAATTGATTGCCGCGATTATTTTCGGCCTGGCGATGCTTTTGCTTGCCAAGCCGGTCTTCAATGTGGATATGAATTCGATGAATTCCATGAGTGAAGCAACCATGAAGGCCGACAGAACAATGCAGGACGTGTGGGGCAATCTCTCCGGCCGGTGCTATGTTTTTCTGGAAGCTCCGAGCGTGGCGCAATTACAGAAGAAAAATGATCAACTGGCCGGCTGGCTGGCCGGAGATGTGCATGATGAAACATTATCATCTCCTTTTCTGCCGACTGTGCTGTTCCCGTCACAGGAGACTGCTCAAAAGAACCTCGCCGCCTGGCGCGATTTCTGGAACAAAGACCGCCTGGCCGCTTTGCAGCGTGACCTGAATGCGGCAGCCCGGGAAAACGGTTTTGCATCAAATGCATTTGAACCTTTTTGGAAAATAATGAATCAGCAAGATCCCGGTGCCTTCGAAATACCGGAAAAATATTTTGATATGCTGGGTATTGCCCAAAGCCTTGGGGGATTCACACAGCTCAGCCTCCTTGCCACCGGGAAAAATTACAATGCGGAAGATTTCTTCGGACGGATTTCCCGAAGCGGCCTGGCTAAAATATTTGACGCCGATTTATTCAACAAGCGACTGGGCGATTTTCTGAAAAACCTTTTTCTGGAAATAGCCATTATCGTCAGCATCGGGCTTGTACTTGTTACCTTCTTATACTTTCTGGACTGGCAGTTAACGCTCGCGGTGCTGGCTCCGATTATCTTTGCGCTTTTTGCCACCCTGGGGACGATGAAACTCATCGGTCATCCGGTGGATATTCCCGGCATCATGCTCTGGATAGTCATCATGGGCATGGGGGATGATTATGCGGTTTATTATATCTGCCATTACCAGCGTCACTTTGATGAAAAACGTCCGGCCATGCACACCATCAAACTGGCGATATTTCTGGCGGCGCTGACCACGTTAATCGGCTTCGGCGTCCTGGCGATGGCCGACCACGCGCTCCTGCGCAGCATCGGCGTGGTTTCTTTTCTGGGAATTATTTACTCCCTGATCGGCGTCTTTTTTATCCTGCCGGTGCTGATGGAAAAAATATTTGCGCCGGTGCAATATCCAACGGGTAAATTTGAAACTGGCTCCCGCGAGCATCTGCAGCGGACCGTTTTGCGCTACCGGCATCTTCCCGCATATCCGCGCGTCTTCGCCCGCATGAAAATGATGATGGATCCGATGTTCAAAGAACTGGATAAGTATGTAAAAAATCCCCGCAGGATTATCGATATCGGCTGCGGTTTCGGCGTTCCCGCTACGTGGCTTTTGGAAATTTATCCGCAGGCTGAAGTTTTCGGTATTGAACCGGATGAAGAGCGCGTGCTGATTGCCGCGCGTGTTATCGGAAACCGGGGTCGTGTGGAAGTCGGGCGCGCGCCTGATTTGCCCGAAGTCGAAGGAGAAGTTGATCACGTGCTCATGCTGGACATGCTGCATTTAATCTCCGACAAAGAGGTACAAATTGCTTTTCAGCGCATTTACGAAAAACTGGCGGCTGGCGGAACATTACTTGTCCGGGCAACCATTCCATCGGATAAACCAAATCCCTGGAAGCGCCGGATAGAAACCACACGATTAAAAGTTATCGGTATGCCCAACCGATTCCGCTCCGAACAGGAAATTGTTGATTTCATGCGCAAAGCAGGCTTTAGTGTCAACGTCTTCGCTTCGAACACCGAAGGAATCGAAGAAAAATGGTTTGCGGGAAAGAAAGGATAGAATCAGCCAAGTCCGGAAAGCCAGAAATACTCCAGGCAAGTTTCCGGGGGTAAGAAAACGTTCCTCGAGTCCGGGATTTAGATGTGGATTCATTTTCTGTCGCTGACGAACCGTATTTCTATAAAAACACTGGACGGCAATCCGTGATCAATGAGATATTTTCCCCATGGAGAGGGAAATGAATATTATTCAAACAATTATTTTGGCTGCTATAGAAGGGATTACCGAGTTTCTGCCGATTTCCTCTACCGGTCATATGATTTTAGCCTCGTCCATCATGAAGATTCATGATAATTCTTTCGTAAAAACCTTTGAAATAGCTATTCAAATCGGAGCGATCGGAGCGATCGTTATGCTTTACTATAAACGATTCCTGCGAGGCATAAAAATATACATAAAGCTTGGAATTGCGTTTATCCCAACGGCCATGATAGGTTTTCTGGCCTATAAAACCATTAAGATGTTTCTGTTCAACCCCTTGATCGTTTCCCTGGCGCTCATCATCGGCGGCATTATTCTCGTCATGATAGACAAACGCGTGGTGCACACTGAAACACAGTACGTTGAGTTGGAGGACATCTCCCATAAGCACGCCTTCTTTATTGGATTGGCACAGTGTGTTTCCATGATTCCCGGCGTATCGCGCGCTGCGGCAACGATTATTGGCGGAATCTTCAACGGATTGAACAAGAAACAGGCCACCGAATTTTCTTTTCTGCTGGCTGTTCCCACGATGTGTGCGGCAACGGGTTACGATTTGATAAAGACCGACGCCGCCTTTTCTTCGTATGAACTAATGCTGCTGGCAATCGGCTTTGTGGTTGCTTTTATTTTCGCTTATCTTGCAGTTAAGATATTTTTAAAAATTGTTGAGAACCATGGATTCAAATTCTTTGGATACTACCGCATTTTGATTGGGCTGGTGTTTATTCTTTACGCGGTAATATGATAATATGAAATACACGAGAAAGGGAACTGATTTATTTATTGTCTTTTGAATTTCTAAGGAATTAAAATTTCATCCAAAAATACTTTCAGCTTTTTTATCTTTGCTTTTTTATTTTCTTTCAAAATCTTTGATATTTTAATTACAACAGATTCACGTTCTTCGGTCGTTATCCCGTCAATTTCAAGAAATCTGAACAATTCATACAAGCTCACATCGAATATTTTGCAAAGCCTGAAGAGCGTGTCCAGTGATGGATTGATAACTCCACGTTCAATCATTCCATAATAACGATAAGAGAAATCCCATTTCTCCAAGTCTTCTTGCCTTAGGTTTTTTGCCAACCTCAATTGCCTTAAACGCAAGCCAAGTTGTTTTTGAACTTCTTTAACGTCCACCATGCTTCTCCCTGTGTTCTTATAAATCATTCAGGGAATCACATACAGACATCTATATATGATATTATATTTGTAATAATTATATATATAGAGTATATTTGCGCCGTTGATAGGAACTTCTGCTGTGATGATCAAATTAAGCCTGAAAGATTGATTGAATATGATCAAGTATGTTCATAAAATTATTCTACGAGCAGTTGATGGCGCGTTATATGGATTTATCGGTCCTTTCAGTGTTTTATTCATAATACCTCGCTTTCTAATGAATGTTTCTAATATCAAATCTCAGGCAGGTTTCGGCATACCCGTCGTTGCGACAGTAGGATTTGTTACCATTTGGTGCGGCGCCGCCTTAGCTATCTGGTGCGCGATTTTGATGTTTTTATTTGGGAAAGGAACTCCTCTTGTTACTTCAGCGCCTCAAAAAATAATGAATCGCAATATTTATTCTTATGTACGTCATCCTATGATGTGGGCACTGATATTTGTAGTTCTTGGTCAGGTACTTATGTATGGTCATATTATACTTCTCCTCTGGCTTATAGCTTTGTCTAGGATTCTTCATTTAATCGTCGTTAACTATGAAGAGCCTCAATTGGAACGGCGTTTTGGAGAAAGCTGGAAAAAATATTGTCAGGAAGTTCCCCGCTGGCTTCCGCGTTTTAACAATAGAAATAATTTTTCAGCATAATAGAAGTACCGTATGAATATTCTTGGCATATCCGCTTTTGTCCATGATTCTGCCGCATGTTTAATCAAGCGTGGTGAATTGGTTGCAAATGTCGAAGAGGAGCGGTTCAACCGAATAAAACATACCGATGCCTTTCCAATTCAATCAATTAAATATGTACTGAATGCTGGTGGTATTGAAATGTCAGAGGTTGATACGATTGCTTTTAATTGGAATCCTTATAAATCTTTTCTGAATGAATTGATAAAATTCACTTTAGTGCCGATAACATTTTACAAGGTTTACAAATACATCAAGCCTCCCAAGAATTTTCAGTCAATCAATGCTTCATTCAAATTGAGAAAAACCATCAATCAATATTTTCCAAATCAATTCAAGGGCAAAATAGTTTGGGTTGATCATCATTTAGCTCACGCTGCCTCTTGTTACTACTTGTCCCCTTTTTGTTTAGAAAATGCTGATGTGATTGTGGTTGATGCTTATGGCGACGATTGTTCCGCGTCGATCTATTCGGTTAAAGATCATAAATTCCACCTTTTATGGAACGTACCAATTTATCATTCATTGGGTATTCTTTATTTGAATTTCACTCGTTTTTTAGGTTTTAGCGATTATGAAGAAGGAAAAACCATGGCGTTGGCATCATTCGGAAGAGATACATACAAAGATCTATTCCAAAAAATAATAAAAGTTAAACCTAACGGAAGATACCTTATCGCCAACCAAAAAAAGTATCTGGCTCTATGGTCATATATGGACAACACCCTTGAGGAAGAGTTAGGAAAAAAACGAGAAAGAGATGAGCCTTTGGAAAAGAGGCATTTTGATATAGCTTTCAGTATGCAAAATCGTATCAAAGAAGCAGTTATTCATATGGTTCGTAACGTAGCTGCCACGACCGGACACAAAAAACTTGCATTAAGTGGCGGCCTCTTTCTTAATTGCGATATCAATCGTGAATTAATTCAAAATTCAGGATACAAAGATATTTTTATCCCCCCATTCACATCCGACACTGGCGGCGCTGCCGGTGCAGGACTCTACACCGCTTTCCAGTATTTTAATAGAAACCCGGAGGGAATTAAAACTTTTTCACCCTATCTCGGACCTGAATATAATGACACGGAAATTTTGGAAGCTATCAAAAAACATAATATCAAATATGTAAGAAATGATTCTCCTTGGATTAAAGCCGCAGAGTATTTACGAGATAATAAAATAATTGGCTGGTTTCAGGGAAGGATGGAATCCGGCCCCCGTGCACTTGGCAATCGCTCAATTTTGGCAAATCCATTCTCACGCGATTTAAAAGATCATTTGAATTTACATGTCAAACGTCGGGAACATTTTAGACCTTTCGGTGCAATCACAACAGATGATGCGGCTTTTAGGTATTTTGACATGCCATCACCGCTTTCCCAAATTACCCGATATATGCTTTTGACCGTTCTGGTTAAATCGGAATATAAAAATGTTTTACTCGGAGTAACCCACGTAGATGGAACTACCAGAATTCAGGTTGTCACGGAGGAATGGAATCGTGATATTTATCGTTTGCTGATGGAATTCGAGAAATTGACCGGTTATGCCGTATTGATAAATACCAGCTTTAACCGTCAAGCACCTATAGTATGTTCACCGGAAGATGCCCTGAATAGTTACAAGGCAACACAGTTGGATGCATTATTTATGGGAAACTACCAGATCGGGTAAAGAAAATTAACAGTATTTTGAATTGTCGCCCCTCATAAACTTAAAAACTATGCTTTCCGAAAAGCTTTTTGCGTGGTTGATTTAAAATCTTCTGTGCCTTAAACTTGAGTCTTCAGAACAAATATGGTAGTTTCGCACATCGCTATAAATTGAATTTTAAACGAGTTTTGGGGGAATTAGATAGACATAACTCTTGTTTAAGAAATAATGGATTCCGGCCTACGCCGGAAGGATAAAACGATGAAAAAACTGCCTTATAAAATATTGCTCTTTCTGACGCGGCGGCTGGGGTTGTGGTTTTTCCGAATATTTTCCTGGATTGTCGCCACCGGTTATTTTTTTCTATTTCCGGTGCGCGTGGCCGACAGTTTCGAGTTCTACCGCACTTTGTTCCCCCGACACGGCTTTTTCTATCATCTGTGGTGCGCGTGGCGTCAGTATCATAAATTCACCGATGTCTATATCCACCGTTTCATCCGGCTCGACGAAGAAGATATCGAATACATTAAAGAAGGCTGGGAATATCTGGAAGAGGCCGTGGAGAAAAAGACCGGCGCGATTCTGCTGATGTCGCACATCGGCAACTGGGAACTGGCCGCGCAAACACTCAATAAAAAAGGTCTGCCGATCATGCTTTATCTGGGCGCCAGGCACAGAGAACAGATTGAACATATTCAAAAAGAATCCATGGCTAAAAGCGGCATCAAAATAGTAGCGACATCCGAGGATGAAAAATCACCTTTTGCTTTGATCGAAGGAATCAATTTCCTGCGCGAAGGAGGTATTGTTTCGATGACGGGCGACCGTCTGTGGGGAGAGCAGACTTACGTCACCGTGGATTTTTTAGGGCATGAAGTAAAACTTCCGGATACGCCGCACTTATTCGCACTGATGACCGGCGCGCCGCTGATGACTTTCTTTGTCTATCAGGAAAAAATCGGTAAATACCACATTAAAATTTCCAAAGGACGCAAGGTGAGGGCCGCCTCGCGTACAGACAGAAAAAAAGCTGTACAGGAATCCGCTCAGGCCTATGCTCGTGATCTGGCCGACTTTGCCCGCAAACATCCCTTCGAATGGCATCACTTCGAGCCGTTTTTAGGTAAAAAAATTAATTAGAAGAAACAACCGTTCCTCTGAGGGGAAGACCTCGATATCTGCGATATCCTCCGCCTATGGCGGGATAATTTTCTCTTTTCGCATTATGGATTTTAGTATAATAAGGAATCTAAAATATAGAATTGCTATTGCGAGAATTATTAATGAAGGTAAACGAAGTTCCGCAGGATAACACGGTTGAATATTACGAAGGTGTAAAGCGTGCCTGTTATGCGGTTGACGAAAAAGGCAGGTATGTCATTGTATCCAGTAACGGATGGAACGCCGAAGAGCTTGTCAATGGTCTGGCTGTAAAGGAACTGGCTGACAATCTGGAGAAAACCAGAAAAGCAGTGCTGGCCGGCCAGAAAAGCCCGCTGGCCTACCATATGGAGCGGCGGCAGATGATACCGGATATTCTGGGCAAGACAGCCGGCATTGCCGTGTTTCGCGTCAAGCGCCACCTGCGCCCGGAAATTTTTTCCGGACTCAAAGATTCGTTGCTGGAGCGTTACGCCAAAGCTCTTGCAATCACGATGGAAGAATTAAAAACCGTGCCTCAAAAATAATACAAGGAAGGCTCTCTTATTGACCAATACAGAACTGACATCCGGCGGGAAACCTTTTGTTCATCTTCATGCCGCTCACTGCGAAACCGGTGTTACGGCGGCTTTATTCAGGGATAAGGGATTGGAAATCAGCGAACCGATGATTTTCGGCGTCGGCAGCGGTGTTTTTTTCGGTCATTTCTCTTTTGTCAAGTTTGTCGGCCTGCCCATCAGCACCTATCGTACACAACCGGCGGCAATCTTTCGTAAAGCGGCCAAAAGACTGGGGGCGAAATTCGTGACACAGCATTTTCGCAACGCGCAGAAGGGCATGGATGAACTTCGTCGTGTGCTCAAATCGGGACAAATTGTCGGCGTGACGACCAACATTTACTGGCTTTCTTATTTCCCCAATCGTTTCCGGTTTCAATTCAACGGCCACAACATTGTTATACTGCGCGAAATCGAGAACGGTTTCCGTGTGAGCGATCCCGTCCTTGAACAGCCGGTAGATTGCCTCACGGAAGACCTGATCCGGGCGCGGTTTGCTCGCGGTCCGCTGGAACCTCACGGATTCATGTATTACCCGGACTTTATCAATCTCCGCCCTAATCTTCGCAGCGCCTGTATCAAGGGAATGCTGGACACCTGTAATTTGATGCTTAGAATTCCTATTCCGATTATCGGGATCCGCGGCATCCGCTTTCTGGCCGGAAGAATCATCAAATTCGAAAAGACTCAGGGATTTGATGAAGCCTGCCGGCAGTTGGGCATGATCGTCCGCATGCAGGAGGAAGTCGGCACGGGCGGCGCGGGATTCCGCTATATGTACGCGGCTTTTCTGCAGGAAGCCGCCGGTCTGTTCGGTTCTGCGGAACTGAACGATCTGTCTCAGGAGATGACGGCCATCGGCGATACGTGGCGCGAATTTGCCGTTACCGCCGCGCGCATCATCAAAAAGAGAGGCAGTAAGGAAGAAACGTTTGCCAAGGCAGGCGGATTAATGCTCATTTGCGCCGGTCGCGAAGAAAATCTTTTTAAAAAACTGCACGAGGTTGCCGGAAAACTTAAATCATGAAAGCTCTGGAAATTTCACACGTAACTTTTTCCTATAACCCCCGGGAGGATAAAGCAAAAACCGCCGGGACGGAATATGCTCTGCGCGATTTTTCCATGTCGGTGGAAAGCGGACAGATGCACGCGCTTCTGGGACCGAACGGCGCGGGCAAAACGACACTGATGCGTCTGATTACCGGACAGCTGCGGCGATTTCAGGGCAGCATATCGATTTACGGCAGCAGAAACGATCACTCAAAAGCGCTGACCTCCGTCGGCTACGCGCCTCAGCCGATCTCGGTATATGCGTCGCTGACCGCCATGGAAAATCTGCGCGTTTTCGGTGTCATGGCCGGACTGTCGCACAAACGACTGCAAGAAAGAGCAGCGGCGGTTCTGGAAGAAACCGGCCTTTTACCATACGCGCAAAAACGGGCGTCAACTTATTCCGGCGGCATGCTGCGCCGTCTGAATCTGGCAGTTGCTCTCCTGCACTCGCCGCGCCTGCTGCTTCTGGATGAACCGACCGTGGGCGTTGACCCGCAGAGCCGTAATCATATTTATGAAACGTTGAAAAAAATGAATGCCGACGGCATAGCGATTGTCTTGTGCACACATATCATGGACGAAGCGCAGCGGATGTGTTCCAGTGTAACGATGCTGGACCGGGGTTCGATGATTTTCTCCGGCGGCATGAACGAAATTGATAATCTGGAAAAATTTTTCCTGGAACGAACCGGACACGGTTTGCGCGATGATGATTGACGGGGGCAGATAAAGTGGATTTTGGGAAACTGACTGCATTGATTCGCAAGGAAATGCTGGTTTTACTGCGTGAACGCCAGACCCTTCCTCTTTTATTCATCATGCCCATGGCGCTGATTTTTTTTCTATCGCTGGCGCTGCAGGGCGTTTATATGGATAAGCTGACGGGAAGGCAGATGCTGCTGATCATTGAAAACGAATCGCACCAGCCGACGGCAAACCTGCTTGAACGAAGAATAAGCGCCAATAAAATGATTCAGCGCGTCCGGAGACCGCCGGGATTCGGCAACGACAAGCTTTTCGAAACCGGCAGGGCGCACGCGGTGATTTTCATACCGAAGGGGTTTGATGAAGGATTAAAACCGGTGGAAATGGAATTTGATCCCGTTCTCGACGCAGGCTACAAATCCGCCGTACGCGTGCTGGTCACCGGCTTGACCGTGGAGGTGGTCATGGGCATCGACGACATTGAAGGCTTGTCGTCCGATTTTATTGTTGAAAAAACAAAAAAGGACCGGACACTGCCCGGCCCGCTGCAAAACAGCGTTCCCGGCTGGTCGATTTTCGCGATGTTCTTCATTGCAATTCCCATGTCCATCGGTTTCCTGCAGGAAAAGCACGACGGTACCCTGCAGCGGATTTTTACTTATCCGGTCAGCCCCAGTATTGTTATTCTCGGCAAGCTTATTCCTTATTATTTGATTAATCTGATGCAATTTGCTTTAATGCTGATTGTCGGTATTTACATCATGCCGCTGATCATCGCATTCCCTTTTACGCTGGGAGCGCACCCCTGGCATTTAATACCGGTCACGCTGGTCGTCGCGGCCGCGTCCACCGGATTCGGCGTCATGGTCGCGGCGCTGGCGCGGGCGCCGGAACAGTCTTCGGCGCTGGCGGCCACCGGGGCGGTTCTGATGGCCGTATTCGGCGGTATTATGGTGCCGTATGCGGTTATGCCGCTCATCATGAAAAAACTGGCGATGCTCTCACCGATGTACTGGGCGCATCAGGCTTATTTGGATATTTTTTCGCGCGACGCCGGATTCAGTTCCTTGTGGCCTAAACTGACGGTGTTAATGTTATTCGCGTTGCTTTGCTTTTACATAGCGGGGAGGAAGGTTAAATGGATGTAAATCAGAAATTAAAGGAATTAAAAGTATCATCAAGGGAAGAACTGATTTTCAAGCTCAAGGAACTGGTCATCCGGGCTTGTGAAATTACGGATGTGCATCCGGAAGACGTGCCCACCGACGCTCCCTTCATTGGCGGTCCCGGACCGCTGCTGCTGGACAGTCTCGACGCCATGGAAATTGCCATGGAAATAAGATTTCAGTTCGGCGTGGAATTAAAAAACGCCTCCACGGCGGCCAAGGCGATGCAGAATTTCGACACACTGGCCGATTTTATCATCGAAGCGCCAAAGGTAAAAAGATGACCCAAACAGAGATTTATGTGCGCGGCTGGGGCGCAGTGACAACGCTGGGATGGAGCGCTGCCGAGTCGGCACGTCATTTGATCTCGGGAAGGGCTCCGCAGGCGACGGCAGGCCGCTCTTCACACTTAACCAACCGCGCATTGAATGTTTTCGAAGTGCCTTATCGGGGTAATCCTCTGGATAAATCCATAGCGATGCTGGACAGCGCGCTTGCCGAAGCTTTCCGACACGCGGACCTGTCTGCGGAAGAAATCGTCGAATCCAGTGTCCTGGTGGGGACGACAGGCGGTTTATTCATCCGCAACGAATTTGACTTTACAGAAGCCGTCCGCAAAAATCCCGACATGGAATCGCCGGCGATATCCTGCCGCAACCGCGGCCCCGGCGAAGTAGCCGATCTTATTGTCAACAAATACGGCATTCAAGGCCCGGCGCTGACCTTCAGCATGGCCTGCGTTTCCAGTTCGCATGCTTTGGTGATCGCCGCCGATCTGATCAAGTACGGAAAAATCCGCCGGGCGATCGTTGTGGGATTTGAACCGCTGCTGAACATGACCCTGCATGGCTTTGCCAGTCTGCTGCTTTTTGATTACGACCAATGCCGGCCGTTTTGTATGAGTCGCGCTGGAATGCAAA
>CAZIJZ010000018.1:0-48655 GCA_964539765.1 uncultured Smithella sp. | reverse complement strand
TTAGATTTTCTGGCGGGGCCGATGGGACTTGAACCCACGCCCTCCGGCGTGACAGGCCGGCGTTATAACCAACTTAACTACGACCCCAAAAAATCTTCATTGCTAAATATATTCACTTTTCAATCGGATATCAATGGTAGGCGGAACAGGGATCGAACCTGTGACATCCACGGTGTAAGCGTGGCGCTCTCCCGGCTGAGCTATCCGCCCGCAATACTCTTAAAACGCTGGGAGGCTTCTAGCAACAATGATATTTCTTGTCAAGTTATAAAAGCTTAAATAAGCTTTTTAATTGAACGATTGGGAACTCATCGGAACATCCGTCGCAACCGTTGACCGGACATCTTCTTCCGGAGCAAACGCTATTTTGAGCACATCATCAATATGCTCCGCAAATATAATTTTCAGCGATTTGAGCACATTTTGAGGAACTTCCGTCAGATCTCGCTGGTTATCCTTGGGAATGATAACGGTTTTAATGTTACCGCGATGAGCGGCCAACACTTTTTCCTTGATTCCTCCGACAGGCAGAATTCTACCCCGCAAGGTGATCTCACCGGTCATCGCCAGATCGGCACGTACTTTCTTTTGCAATAGAACCGATGCGATGGACGTTGTCATAGCCACACCGGCGGAAGGACCGTCCTTGGGGATGGCTCCTTCCGGAACATGCACATGAATATCTATCTTTTTATAAAAATTCTTGTTCAGACCGAATTGTTCGGCGCGGGCACGAATATAACTCAACGCAGCCTGAACGGATTCCTGCATGACATCGCCCAGTTTTCCGGTCATGATCATCTTGCCGTTTCCTTCCATAACCGTGGCTTCAATAGAGAGGAGTTCTCCGCCGACTTCCGTCCAGGCCAGGCCGACGGTTAGCCCTATTTTATTTTTTTCTTCTATTTCACCATGATGATATTTGGAAACACCCAGATATTTGGCTATGGACTTCGAACTGATAATCATTTTTTTCTGCGTGTCGTTGTTCACGATCTCTTTGGCGACCTTCCGGCAAATTGAAGCGATCTCCCGGTCCAGATTACGCACGCCAGCTTCCCGCGTGTACTGTCTGATGATTTTCAGTAAAGCGCCTTTTGTGAATTCGATATTGTCCGGAACCAGACCGTTTGCGTCCACCTGTTTGTTGATCAAATATTTCTTGGCGATCTGCATTTTTTCCGGCTCGGTATATCCGGCGATTCTGATCACTTCCATTCTGTCCTGAAGAGGAGCCGGTATCGTCTGCAAAACATTAGCTGTCGTAATGAACATAATTTCCGACAGATCATAGTCAAGATCCAGATAGTTATCATTGAAGGCAAAGTTCTGTTCCGGATCCAGAACTTCCAGCAGGGCGGCAGAGGGATCGCCTCTGAAATCGGAGCTGAGCTTATCCACTTCATCCAGACAGAAGACCGGATTATTAGAGCCGGCTTTTTTCAAAAGTTGAATGATTTTCCCGGGCATCGCTCCGATGTAAGTTCGGCGATGTCCGCGGATTTCCGCCTCATCATGAACGCCACCCAGAGAAATGCGGATAAACTTTCTGTTTGTGGCTCTCGCCACCGATTTGGCAATGGATGTTTTTCCCACGCCGGGCGGACCGACCAGACATAAAATCGACCCCTTGTTTTTCTTGACCAGTGACTGTACGGCAAGATACTCAATAATACGTTCCTTGACGTTTTTTAATCCGAAATGATCGGCATCAAGGATTTCTTCGGATTCTTTCAGCGTATATTTGTTCTCCGTTTTCTCCGACCAGGGCATATCGAGTATCCAGTCGATGTAATTTCTCACAACCGTGGCTTCCGCGGACATGGGGGTCATCATTTGCAGCTTCTTGATTTCCTGCTTGACCTTTTTGAGCGCTTCTTCCGACATTTTCTTCTGTTTCAGACGTTTTTCCAGTTCGTTAATCTCGTTACGGAAATCGTCTTTCTCTCCCATCTCCTTCTGGATGGCGCGCATCTGCTCATTGAGATAATAATCCTTCTGCGTTTTCTCCATCTGCTTCTTAACGCGCCGCTTGATTTTTTCTTCAACCTGCAGAATTTCAATTTCCGAAAGCATCAGGGAATAAATCGATTCCAGTCTTTCACTGATATCAAATATTTCGATGATTTTTTGTTTGTCTTCCAGTTTGACATTGAGATGGGTAATGACCACATCGGCAAGTTTGGAAGCATCATCGATCGCCACAACCGTCCCCAGCATTTCCACGTGAATTTTCTTGCTGAGTTTGAGATAGAGTTCAAAAGATTCTTTGATGCTGCGCATCAGAGCCTGTTTCTTGACATCGTTTTCGTCGTCAATATCATCGACTTCATTGACCTTCACCAGAAAGAAATCATTATTCGGGAGATACTCCCTGATGGCGCCTCGTGTTTTTCCCTCCACAAGCACTTTTACCGTGCCGTCCGGCAAGCGTAAAAGTTGAATGATAATACCGATCGTTCCGACCTGATAAATATCCTCCTGCTTCGGATCGTCATCTTTGGCGTTTTTCTGCGCAACCATGAAAATACTTTTTTCGTATTTCATCGCCGATTCCAGAGCGGCAATGGATTTTTCACGGCCGACAAACAGCGGAACAATCATATGAGGGAACATCACGACATCCCTCAAAGGCAAAAGAGGAATAATGGTCGTTTTGTCCTGTTCGTTTTCTATTTTTTCGTCAAACATATTTTCCCTTTAAATCGTTTAAGCAGATTCCGATTTGGTCTCATAAATCAGAATTGGTTTTTCTTTCTTCAAAACAACGTCTTCACTGATCACACATTCCTTGATATTGTTTTGCGAAGGAATGTCGTACATCACTTCCAGCATCGTGTTTTCCAGAATCGAGCGCAAGCCGCGGGCGCCTGATTTTCTTTCCGTAGACTGGCTGGCAACGGCCTTTAATGCTCCGTCCGTAAATTTCAAAACGACGTTCTCCAACGCGAATAATTTCTTGTACTGTTTGATAATGGCGTCTTTCGGCTCGACCAGAATTTTTACTAAAGCGGCTTCATCCAACTCATCCAGCGTGGCAATAACCGGCAACCGACCGATGAATTCCGGGATCAATCCGAATTTCAGCAAATCCTCAGATCTTACCTCCGTCAGCAGTTCTCCGACTCTTTTTTCTTTCTTACTTTTTATCTCTGCGCCGAAACCCATGGCGTTGACACCCAGTCTTTTGGAAATAATGTTTTCCAGATCATTAAAGGCGCCGCCGCAAATAAACAAAATATTGGTCGTATCCACCTGAATGAATTCCTGCTGCGGATGTTTGCGGCCTCCCTTGGGAGGAATGTTGGCCATCGTGCCTTCCATAATCTTCAGCAGAGCCTGCTGCACGCCTTCACCGGACACGTCTCGGGTGATGGACGGATTGCCCGACTTCTTGGCTATTTTGTCGATCTCATCGATGTATACAATACCTTTTGACGCCCGGGCCACATCATAGTCGGCGTTTTGCAGTAAGCTTAAAATGATATTTTCCACGTCCTCGCCGACATAACCGGCCTCGGTCAAGGTTGTCGCGTCGGCAATCGTAAACGGAACATTCAGAAATTTCGCCAGAGTCTTGGCCAGCAGAGTTTTTCCCGAACCGGTCGGACCGATCAGCAGAACATTGCTTTTCTGAATTTCTATTCCGTCGGATTCGTTGCGGGAAAACAATCTCTTATAATGATTATAAACAGCCACCGACAAAATCTTTTTTGTTTTTTCCTGACCGATGACGTACTGATCCAGAAATTTTTTAATTTCTTTCGGATACGGCAAACCTTTCTGAGCGTCTTTCTCAACAAGTTTATCGTCTTCCTCCTCAACAATATATCGGCAAAGCTCGATACATTCATCGCAAATATAGGCCGTCGGACCGGCAACCAGTTTACGGACTTCGCTTTGCATTTTTCCGCAAAAGGAACAAAAAAGCATTCCGTCATCCATTCTGTTGTTTTTTCCTTTTTTGATCACTTATTTCTCCTTGTTCTTATTGGCCGAGGCATCCGGTTTTCTCACGATGATTTCATCAATCAATCCGTATTCCCTGGCCTGTGCACTGGTCATGAAATAATCACGTTCGGTGTCGTTCGTAATCTTCGCCAGCGGTTGCCCGGTTAAATCAGCCAGTATTTTGTTGAGCTCGTCTTTTAGTCTTAATATTTCCTTCGCCTGGATGTCAATGTCCGTCGCCTGCCCCTGAAAACCTCCCAAGGGCTGATGAATTAATATTCGTGAATGAGGCAATGCAAATCTCTTTTTCTGCTCTCCAGCCGCCAGAAGCAGTGCGGCCATGCTTGCCGATTGTCCCATGCAAACGGTGGAGATAGGCGACTTGATGTAGCGCATCGTATCATAAATGGCCATGCCGGCGCTCACGCTGCCGCCCGGAGAGTTCAGATAGAAAAATATCTCTTTATCCGGATTTTCTGCTTCGAGATATAACATCTGGGCAACAATTAAATTGGCGACATTATCATCAATCGCCGTTCCCAGAAAAATGATGCGATCTTTCAATAAACGGGAATAAATATCATAGGCCCGCTCACCACGTCCGTCCTGTTCAACCACCATGGGAATCAAATTCACTATTTGGCCTCCATTCCGGTTTTTTCCACGACCTTAATATTTGCATTCTGCTCAATAAAGTCAAATACCTTTTTTTGAACCAATTCCATTTTCAGCGAATCCTGACCTTCTTCGCTATCATATGTCTTCTTAACCGACTCGTAATCTCTGCCGTTCCGGAGAGCCATTTCCTGTAAATACCGTTCCACATCGCCTGATTCAGCCACAAACGATTCTTTTTGAGCAATCTTTTTTATAATCAAAAAAGATTTGACGATTTTTTCCGCGTCATCCTTGTATTTATCCTTCATTTTCAGACCGAATTCCATGGCGCTGTTTTCGTCAATACCGGCGGAAAGCATTCTCTTTTGCGTATCGATCATCATATAATAAATCTGTCTTTCCACCAGCGACGGCGGAACTTCGATTTCATTTTCCCTGATCAGGATGTCCGTGATTCTGTCTTGAAAATTCGCTTTGGTCATCTGCTGGGCTTTCTCCTCCAGAGACTTTCTCACATCGTTTTTAAAATCTTCCAATGAATCATATTTTTCGAAATTCTTAATAAAACTCTCGTCCGTTTCAGGCAATTTCTTTTCCCTTATATTCTTAACCGTGACATGAAACACCACTTCCTGGCCGGCAAATTTACTTTCATGATAATCGGCGGGGAACGTTACCGTAATGTCCTTTGTCTCACCATTCTTCATACCCGCCACCTGATCTTCAAAACCGGGGACAAATCTTTGCGAGCCGATTTCCAGAAAATATTGCTCTGCCTTCAATTCTTTATATTTTTCACCATGAAGACTGCCCTCGAAATCAATCACGACAAAATCACCGGGGACAACCGACCGGTCATCTTTGACCTCTTCCATCGTGGCAAACATTTGTCTGATTTCATCGATTCTCTTCTGTACATCTTCCTCAGTCACCTTAATTTCTTCTTTTTCCAGTTCAATGCCCTTATAATTCTTAGGTTCAAATTCCTGTTCCGTTTCAAAGGTTGCGGAGAAAGAAAAATCTGCATTTTCTTTTATGCCTTCCTGGTCGATTTCCGGCCTGGAAACAGGGGCAATCCCTTTTTCTTCCAAAGTCTGCCAGTAATATTTATTAACAATACTTGTAATGGTTTCTTCTTCCGCCTGGGCTTTAAAATACGTTTCCAGAATCTTGCGAGGAACCTTCCCAGGACGAAAACCTTTAATTTTAGCTTTCTTGCCTACTTCATGATAAGCGGTGTCCAACGCATCTTTAACTTCGTTCCAGGGTATTTCCAGCGACATTTTTTTCTTCACCGGACTTAAATCCTCAATCTTAATCACAACCTCACTCACTATCGTTCTCCTTTATTATTAAATATAATCAATGTTTCACAGGTTTCTGGTGCGAGAGAGGGGAGTTGAACCCCTAGTCCGCATAGCGGGCTGGATCCTAAGTCCAGTGCGTCTGCCAATTCCGCCACTCTCGCTCTGGAGCTTTTATATTCATTAAGCTCAAGATTGTCAACGCAGATTATTTTGTAAAAATCAAAACAAAATCATTTATTTAAGCTTTTCAGGGGAATTTGATGTATTTGACCATCCGCGTCTCATCATCTTTTCAGACAACATGTCATATAAAATTTAAGGGACAAACCAGATATTTGGTCAGCCCCTTTATTTTAATTGGTCGGGGCGAGTGGATTTGAACCACCGGCCCTCTGAACCCCATTCAGATACGCTACCAGACTGCGCCACGCCCCGATACATCGAAAATGTCGAAGGTCATTACCATTACGGGAAAACCATGTCAAGGGCAAATAAATTTCCTGCTTTGAACCGGAAAATGGCTAAGCTCATCACAATAATGACGGCGCGTCTTTGGACAAATCAATTTCGAACAATAATTAAATTGACACATTTCACACTTTTATGCCTATAATAAAAGATAAGTTCGTTTAACATAAAGGAGTTTTTTTTGAAGCTTAGAGAAGTTAAAGAAATATTAGATGCGAATGTCGTTGTCGGCGAAGAAAAGTTAGATATGGAAGTCAGTACCGCTTTCGGCGCCGATTTAATGAGTGATGTTATGGCTTTTGCCAAGGCGGATAGCCTCCTGCTGACCGGATTGACAAATCCCCAGGTGATTAAAACCGCTTTCAGCAGGAAGATAGCCGCCATCATCATTGTCCGTGGCAAAGAACCGTCAACCGAAGCTCTCGCCATGGCGAGAGAACTGCAAATTCCGATTTTAACCACAAACTATATTTTATTTGAAACGGCCGGTATTCTTTACAGCAAGGGAATCGTCGGTTGTCTGAAAAAGGTTGAAAACGGATTTTACAAGTAATGTTTTTAAAGAACAATGCCGGCACAAATCTAAACTCTGCAAAATATTAAAATAATTATTATAAACTCGTTATATAATGTTTAAATTTTCCATAAGTCCGTTCCGGTTTTTTGGTTTTTGAGTAAAATGATTTCGTTGACAGTAAAGTCGCTTGTATGCTAGAAGAAATTTAATTTAATTTTCCATATTTAAAATGAAAATAACCTGTTTTTTTAGCAAGGAGTGAATATTGAAGCTGAGTGAAGTCAAAGAAATACTTAATGCCGATGTAATCGTTGGAGAGGACAAACTGGATATTGACGTGAAAACAGCATTCGGTGCGGATTTGATGAGCGATGTTCTTGCCTTCGCCAAAGCGGGAAGTATGTTGCTCACAGGGTTGACCAACACTCAGGTTGTCAGAATCGCCAATGTTCTCGATATTGCCGCAATCATTTTGGTACGCGGCAAAAAGCCTCCCGCCGAAGCAATTTCCATGGCCAAAGATCTTCATATTCCGATTTTAACAACAAAATACATTTTATTTGAAACAGCTGGTCGTCTTTACGCTAAAGGTATAGTCGGCTGCCTGGAAAAAGTTGAATCCGGCAGTGAACGAATCTAAAAATAAATTACAGAAATATACGTTTGAAGTTGAGGGAGGTAATTTCAATTCTGCGGGAACAGTTTCCACCCGCATAAAATCCATTCTCAAACAAATGCAAATGCCCGACGATGTCGTCAGAAGATCGGCAATTGTCTGCTACGAAGCCGAAATCAACATCGTTTCTTATGCAAAAAGAGGCACTATCCATCTGACGGTCAGCTCGGATAACGTGATGATTGAAGCGGATGACGAAGGCCAGGGAATACCGGATATTAAACTGGCCATGCAGCAGGGATACTCCACCGCTAATCAACTGATCCGGGAAATGGGGTTTGGCGCCGGGATGGGATTGTTCAACATCAAATCATATTCCGATAAATTCGACATATCATCAGAAGTGGAAAAAGGCACATTTTTAAGAATAACCATTGAAAGACATATGGCATAGAGGTTTAATAATGGATCTTGGAACCATCGCAGAAAAATTAAATCTAAAACTGCTGTCCGCATCAGACAGGAAAAGCAATAACGTCACAGGAGGTTACACGGGAGATTTATTGAGCGATGTAATGGCAAATTCTCACGAAGGAGATATCTGGATCACCAGGCAGATACACCAGAATATCGTTGCCGTAGCCACGCTGAAAGAGCTTGCCGGCATCATCCTGGTAAACGCTTGCGAACCGGCTAAGGACACGCTGGAAAAAGCCCTTCGGGAGAACGTACCGATATTAATCTCAGATTTATCTGCGTACGAAATCACAGGCAGAATATATCAATTGTTGAATTCGGGAAAATAACGGCAAGATTTTTTAATTCCCTCCGGTGCACCGCCATTCTTTATTTATCTCCGTAAAACTATGCTCAGAGTTTTTAATTGTGATCTGCACATTCACACCTGTCTGTCCCCATGCGCCGAACTGGACATGCATCCGAGTGCCCTTGTGGAAAAAGCTGTTGATTCAGGTCTCGACATCATTGCCATCTGCGATCATAATGCTTCAGAAAACGTACCTTACGTGATGAGAGCCGCGCAGGGCAAAAACCTGAAAGTATTTCCCGGAATGGAAATAACGACAAGCGAAGAAGTGCATTTTCTCGCCTTATTCGATTCCCTGTCAGATTTGACCGCCATGCAGGATTTTGTTTATCGGCACCTTACTGGAGCAAACGATGAAGAGAAATTCGGTGTTCAGGCTATCGTCAACGAAGTCGGCGAAGTGGAAGGACTCAGCGATAAGTTGTTAATCGGCGCCACCGATGTTCCCTTATCCGATTTGTTGCAGTGCGTCCACGAGCAAAACGGGCTGGCAATCGCGTCCCATATCGACAGAGAGAGTTTCAGTGTGTTAAGTCAGCTTGGCTTTATTGATGATAGCGTTCATTTTGACGCGTTGGAAGTAACGCCTCTGACCGGTTTTCAAAAGGCCCGAGCCCTGTATCAGGATCTGAACCATTATTCTTTTATCATGTCCTCTGATGCGCATTTTATAAAGGATATCGGTAAAACAATGACTAAAATCATACTGGCAGAACCGACTCTGGCCGAATTAAAAATGGCTTTTGCCCGGGAAAACGGTCGTCACGTTATGGAGTGATTTATGCTGGAACTTGCCGCACACATTCTGGACATCGCCGAAAACTCTGTTCGCGCCGGTGCCTCATTAGTGGAAATAACCATCATTGAAGATGAAAATGAAAATATATTCTCCATCGAAATCATTGATAACGGCTGCGGAATGACGGAAGAGGAAATCAAAAAAGTCTTCGATCCTTTTTATACAACCAAAAAAGTTCGCAAAGTAGGATTGGGAATTCCACTGCTTTCTGATGCGGCTCAGAGAACTGGCGGGAATCTTCATCTGCATTCAGTCAAAGGAAAAGGAACCCATCTAAAAGTCACTTTTGAGTTAAATCATATAGACCGGCAGCCGTTGGGTGACATTGTCGGCACATTAATTATTCTTATTGCCGGAAATTCTTTTGTTGACTTTCTTTATAAACACAGGCATAATGACCGCCAGTTCTCACTGGATACGAGAATAATCCGTAAGGAAATCGATGATTTACCAATGAATCATCCGGAAATTTTAAAGTATATCAGGAATGTTATCGATGACGGTTTGAGTGAAATTCAAACCAGTGCTTAACAGACCAATAAGATTGAGGAGGAAATTGATGAAGTCGGAAGATACTGAACTTTTGAAAGAATTTACATCAGAACAAGTAGATAAACTGAACAAGATTATCAGCAAGCACAAAGGTAAACCGGGAAGTTTAATTCCGGTGCTGGAAGAAGCGCAGGTATGTCTGGAATATCTGCCGATGTCCATACAGAAGAAAATCGCTAAAGAACTTAATTTGCCTTTAAGCCGCGTGTATGGCGTTGTGACTTTTTACTCATTCTTCACCATGACACCGAGAGGTAAACACACCGTTCGCGTTTGTCTTGGAACAGCGTGCTATGTAAGAGGAGGTAAAGCTATTACCGAATCGCTGGAAAAAGAATTTGGCATTAAGGACGGCGAAACAACTGCCGACAGGATGTTTACCCTGGAGTCCGTTCGTTGCCTGGGCGCTTGCGGTCTCGGACCGGTGGTCGTTGTGGATGAAGACGTTCATGGGCGTGTCAAACCAGCCAAGGTCAAAGAAATATTAGCGCAATACAGATAAAAATCTAAAGAAGCCGGGAGGAAAAGTTAATGGCAAAGTTGACCATAAGTGACTTAAAAAAAATAAAGGAAAAAGTTCATAAGGAAATGTCTCTCAGAGACGGCGAACGTCGCGTGAAAGTTACCGTCCACATGGGAACCTGCGGTATCGCTTCAGGTGCCAAAGAAGTTATGGACTGTCTGCTGCAGGAAATAGAAGCAGCCAGCGCCAATGATGTTTTCGTAACCACTTCAGGATGCATGGGATTATGCAGCCGGGAACCTCTGGTTACCGTCGAGATAATCAATCAGGAACCCATCAAATACGAATACATGAATCCCAACAAGATGAGACAGGTTTTCAAAAGGCATATTCTGCAGGGAGAAATTCAGACTCCTTTTGTTCTGGCCAGAGGAGCTGAAGTAATTAAATAATATTTTCGTTCAATCATGTTTGTCGCCAAGACGCACGACGATTTCTTAAGGAGGATGTAGGCTAAATGAAAGTTTTTCGCGCACACTTATTAATTTGCGGAGGTACCGGCTGTCAAGCTTCCGGCAGTCCCGCGGTAAAAAAAGCTTTATTGGAAGAGCTTGATAAAAAAAAGTTGACGGATGAAATTAAAGTTGTGGAAACCGGTTGTAATGGTTTTTGCGCCCTGGGACCTATTATGGTTGTTTATCCCGAAGGCGTCATTTACATCAGCTTAAAGCCTGAGGACATACCGGAACTGGTTGAAGAACATTTAATCAAGGGAAGAATTGTTCAAAAGCTTTTATATCGCGAACCGACGACAGATCAGATTATTCCCACCATGCAGGATATTCCTTTCTTCGCGCATCAGGAATTAAGAGTTCTGAAGAACAGAGGATTGATTGACCCGGAAAAAATTGAAGAATATATCGCCCGTGACGGTTATGCCGGTATGGCCAAAGCCCTGACGGAAATGACCTCGGAACAAATTGTTCAGGAAATTCTGGATTCCGGATTAAGAGGACGCGGCGGCGCCGGGTTCCCGACGGGTTTGAAATGGAAATTTGCTGCACAGTCCAAGAGTGATGTTAAATATGTATTATGCAACGCCGACGAAGGCGACCCGGGCGCTTTCATGGACAGAAGCGTTCTGGAAGCTGATCCGCATGCCGTTCTGGAAGGAATGGTCATCGCCGCCAAGGCGATCGGTTCATCTCATGGATACATCTACTGCCGCGCCGAGTATCCTCTGGCCATTCACCGCTTGAACGTCGCCATCGATCAGGCCCAGAAAGCCGGTTTGCTGGGCAAGGATATTCTGGGGACCGGATTCAATTTCGATCTGGAAATTTATCAGGGCGCCGGCGCCTTTGTATGCGGCGAAGAAACAGCTCTGATGACCTCCATAGAAGGTAAGCGTGGTATGCCCCGGCCGAGACCGCCCTTCCCCGCCGTCGCCGGTTTGTGGCAGAAACCCAGCATTCTGAATAACGTGGAAACACTGGCCAATGTCGGTCAGATCATTTTACGCGGATCCAAGTGGTACGCCTCTGTCGGCACGGAAAAAAGCAAGGGAACAAAAGTTTTCGCTCTCACCGGCGATGTTAATAATGTGGGCCTAGTGGAAGTTCCCATGGGAACCAAACTGGGCACCATCGTTTACGATATCGGCGGCGGCATTCCCAAAGGCAAAAAATTCAAAGCAGCCCAGTTGGGCGGTCCCTCCGGCGGCATGATTCCCATTCAGCACCTGAACGCCCCGGTTGATTACGAAAAAGTCGTCGAACTTGGCGCGATCATGGGTTCCGGCGGTTTGATCGTTATGAACGAAGACAAATGCGCCGTCGATATGGCCAGATTCTTCATGGATTTCTGCCAGGATGAATCCTGCGGTAAATGCACTCCCTGCCGCGAAGGAACAAAGCGCATGCTGGAAATCCTGACCAACATTACTCAGGGCAAGGGTAAGGAAGGTGACATCGAACTGCTCGAAGAAATGGCCGCCGTTATTAAAAACGCCGCGCTGTGCGGACTGGGACAAACCGCTCCCAATCCGGTATTGAGTACCCTCCGTTATTTCCGCAAGGAATACGAAGATCATATTAAAAACCATCGTTGTAACGCTGCCGTTTGCTCGGCCATGTTTAAATCCCCCTGTCAGCACACCTGCCCGATAGAAATGGATATTCCTGCCTACATCGCACTGGTCAGAGCAGGAAGATTTGAAGACGCCTACAAGATCCTGTTACAGACGAATCCCTTCCCCTCCGTCTGCGGCAGAGTCTGCGATCACAAGTGCCAGACAAAGTGCCGTCGGGGCAATATGGATGAACCGATCGCCATAAAATTCCTGAAACGATTCATCACCGACAATGCTCCACGTCCGAAGATTGAGGCTGTACCTGTATCCCGGAAGGAAAAAATAGCTGTCATCGGAGCAGGACCTGCCGGTCTTACGGCAGCACGAGACCTTGCTCAGCGCGGATACAAAGTCACCGTGTTTGAAGAGCTTCCGAAACCCGGTGGAATGCTTTACTGGGGTATTCCTTCCTACCGCTTGCCCCGCAACATTCTCGATGGCGAAATTGACGATATTCGCGCACTCGGTGTGGAAATTAAGCTGAATACCCGCGTGGGCAAAGACATCACATTCGCCAAACTGGAAAAAGAATTTGACTACGTCTATCTGGCTACCGGCGCTCACAAGAGCCAGAAGATGGGCGTAAAAGGCGAAGATCTGAAAAATGTTTTTGGCGGCGTGGAATTCCTGAGAGATTTTAACGCCAATGAAGAACAATGGATGAAAGGAAAGAAAAGTCTGGGCAAGAAAGTGGTGGTGATCGGCGGTGGAAATTCCGCAATTGACGCAGCGCGTGTAGCGCTTCGTCTGGGATCCGACGTCACCATATTATACAGACGTTTAAAACAGGATATGCCCGCGGCAGCTGAAGAAATCAAGGCGGCTGAAGAAGAAGGAATCAAGATTGACTTACTGGTTGCTCCGCTGAAAATTGACGGAGCCAAAGGAAAGGTTTCTTCCATCACCTGTCAGCGCATGAAGCTGGGCGACTTTGATAACAGCGGTCGCAAGAGACCGGTTCCCGTCGAAGGTTCCGAATTTACGCTGGACGTTGACGCGGTCATCGCGGCTATCGGCCAGGTACCGGATATGAGCTTCCTCGATGCCAAGAAAGGCGTGGAAATCAACAAATGGGATTGCTATGCCGTTGGAAAAGTTTACAAATCCGGCACGACCAATCCCCGTTATTTCGCCGGCGGCGACGCAGCCACCGGGCCGGATACGGTCATCGCGGCCATTGGTGCCGGACATCAGGCAGCCGATGATATCGATGCCGCGATCCGCAAGGCCAACGGCGAACCCGCTTACGAAAAACCGGCTAAAGAAAATATCGATGTGCCTCTGGAAATTGACGAAGAATCAGTTGAGGCACCTCAGATGGCCATGCCGGAATTGCACCACGACACCCGTAAGACAAGTTTTGTGGAAGTGGAACTGGGCTTCAAACCCGAAGATGCCATCAAAGAAGCCTGCCGCTGTCTGCGTTGTGACGCATCTGTCTAATTGATTGTTAAATTGACTTTTTTTAAAAAGGCCTGCCCTTTCGGGCAGGCTTTTTTTTATTGTTAGACTCAAATTTTAATTCGACTAACCAATATGACAAGCGAAGCTTAGCGGGGCAAAAGCGTCTGTATTTTTTTGACTAAGACAATTTGAATTTTAGAAATTGCTTTGTGTTTTTCTGCGTCAAGAATCTATTCAGTTTATTGTTTGTACCTTGAGAGCCTGAGAGATACCCTACGGCGTACAATGTCTCATTCTTTCTAATATCAACTCTGCCAGAACCGTGCAATTTCTTAATGGCTCCGACCTGACAGAGCGCCTTGAAATATTTCTGCAGGGTGATTTTTTTTATATCTAATTCCGGAAGAATGGAATTATAGAAATCCTGATTTGTAATAAAACAGGCATAGGAATATCTGCCTTGATATTTCGGTTCATCCAGTTGAAACAGATAGCGGAAAGGCTTTTTTGTTTTGGTACTCCGGCTGTCTTTCCTTTCAAGTTCGTTGAGAACTTCACAAATCTTGTACTTCATAATTAACCGTTCCACCCTCGGATCTTCCATCATCCATTTTCGGGCGTATCCGAGCTTCTTGCCCCATAATTGCCGGTAATAGATTTTCTCGATATGTTCTTTGTAATCGATCAGGGCGCTGTAAAACGCTGTAATTGCCTGAGACTCAAGATAATCAAGCCACTCACCTCTGGCTTCATCCTCGTCATCAATATTTTTCTCCTCTGTTGTCTGGTCAATCCATGCCTGAAATATTTTGTCCAATTCAGCTTTCAGGGAATCTATTTTTTTATGATCACCCGTAAGCTTTGCCGATGAGTCTTTCACGGTTTGTTCTTCATCCTTTATCAGGTAAGCGATGAATGCGTGAAAATTCGGAAACTCTTTTTGATAGTGCATGTCGTATTTATGGCGTATCGAAGTGACAAATTTTTGAAAATTTCCATTCCAGCTATCAAATAATTCTTTGTTGGTTTCAAAGTAATCTTTAAGTTTTTGGTCCTGCTGATTCACCGGGACTTCTGTTTCTTTCAGTTTATTTCCCATGCCTGTTCATTAGCCTCCGAAACTGTTTCAGCATACAAATTTAAAAAAATAATCTTTTTGAAATCTTAATTACCGGTTTGACAAGACATTGTCTTTTTATAAATGATTTATAGGAATCTTCCCTCCGGATGTCAATTCTTTTAAATGAGCATAAGTTTTTGAACTTATTCATGACTTGCGGTTCCTTCTATATATAAAAAATTATTAACATTTTTTTGACAAATTGGAATATTTAGCGTATACGGAAACGGGAAAAATTTTGGCCAAGACTGCTCTTGACCCGAAAGTGCAACTGTTTGCATGATTGACTGAGAGCAGCAAATAAACATAATTTCAAATCATTGAGAAAGGAGACAGGATCATGCCAAGATGGACGTACAAAACAAACATAATCGATCTGGATCAAGTCATTCCGCCCGAGAAAGTCAAATGCGACCTCTCAGGAGACTGCATCGTCACAGATCTTCAGGGAGGAGGTCTTCCGCATTTCAAGGAAATGCTGGACAAAGAAGGCGAAGGTGAATGGGAGCTTGTTCAGTGCCAGTATCATGGAGGCAAGCTGCTTTGCATCTGGAAAAAGGAGATTAAAGAGGCCTTTGCCAGCTAATCACCTTATCGTTTTTCGGGCGTCAGCTTTTCAGTCAATCACACATAAAAATCAACGAGGAAGCTGATAGAGTCTTAATGCGTCAAAAAATCCAACGATGCGATTTTGCGCAATGCATGTTGGTTATTTTAAATAAATGGAGGTAATGTTATGGCTTTTAATGCACCAGCCAAAATGGTCGGACTTGTCGGCAATGCCGGCGTTTACAAATCAAAACTTTCAGTGTTTCAATTTCTGATTCGCGGCTTCATGGCCGGAGCCTATATCGCGATCGGTGGAGCGCTGTGCACCGTATGCTCAACCGGCGTAGCGCCACTCCTTGGGCCGGGAGTCGCGAAAATGATCGGGGGCGCGGTGTTCCCCGTCGGCCTGATCGCCATCGTGCTCACCGGCATGGAGCTCTTTACCGGAGACTGTATGCTCGTCCCCATGGCCGCCATGATGAAACGTTGTACATGGGGCTCTGTCTTCAGAAACTGGTTTTGGGTCTACATCGGCAATGTCGTCGGCTCTTTTTTCTATGCCTATATGATGGCCGTTGGCCCGTTCGTCGACGGCACCGCAGACGGCACGATGGTCGTCAACGCTTTCGGCATGACGGCGATCAATATTTCCGTGGCCAAGATCCTGACCTACAAGGCCGTGGGATCAGCGGGTCTCTGGTCCTGCTTCATGAAGGCTATCGGTTGTAATTTCCTTGTCAATATCGCGATCCTGCTGGCTATCACCGCGGATGACGTGGTCAGCAAGTTTTTCGGAATCTGGTTTCCCATCATGGCCTTCGTCGCCACCGGATTCGAGCACTGCGTTGCCAATATGTACTTCCTGCCGACAGGCAAGTTTTTAACAGACTGGTACCCGGCAACCATTGAAAAGGCGGGAGGTCTTCTGGCAGCCAACGGCGGATTAAGCTGGGGCGATATCTGGTTCTGGAACATTATTCCGGTTACGATCGGCAATATTGTCGGCGGATTTCTTTTCATCGGTGTCGCCTATTATCTGATGTTCAGAAATGAACTCCCGAAAGACTAGGTGAAGTTCAATTGTCACTACCTGCATGGATAACTTTTTTTGTCTGCGCGGCAGCGGTATTCATTCACTATATGCAAGTGAGGAACACCCGGTTTTTACTTTTTGCCATACCGGCATTGCTTGCCCTTCTGCTCATCCCGATGATCCTGGCGTGGATGAGCCGGAGAACCTTAAGGGAAGCGGCGGAACAAAACAGTCCCCAGGCAAGGCTCTACAAAATCGCCAAAGTTACCCTGGCGATGACGGGACAGGTTGTCAGCATCAGCGGGAAAGTAAAAAAAGTCAGTTTTCAATGGCTGAACAGGCCGCACTTTCACATTGAAGACACAACGGGTCAGATCAGAGTGATCATGTTTACATCACCTGCTGAAGATATCCGACAGGGAGACGACGTTGAAGTACTCGGTGTTGTCATAAAAAATATTTTTAAACGCGGTGACCCGGCCATCTCGGCAGTCAGCGTGAAGAAACAACTCAAATCATAAAATAAATTCGGGAGGTCATCATGAATTCAAGAGAAATAATCTTTTTAATAGGGTTTGCAATCCTTGGCATTACTCCGCTTTTTGCCCAGCATCTTGCGTCGGGCGCAACGGAATTACTCATCCTCGCGGGTATTGTGATTTCCACAGCCACAGCATTTGCTAAATCTTAACAACATGGCAGAGCGGAGGTTAACGGTACGGTTGGCCTTCGCTCTGCTTATTTCATCGTTTCAACCATAGAGAACCCCTCATTTCAAAATTGGCGGCATCAAATTTGCCATGGTTATAAATCATAAATGACTATGTTTATTCATAACTTATGGTCATCGTAATATTTAAATAAAACGCTACTTTATAATTGACAAATCGGACTATTGAGGCTATAAGCGGCAGTCAAACTGCTGACCGATCCGGTTTCAGACCCCTGATAAATACCGTCTAATTGGATATTTACACGGTCGCATGAAAAGCAGTTTCCTATAGAAAAGAAGTTATAATAAATTTTAAGAGAGGAACGGAATTTATGGCAAATGAAAATTTAGAAAGTAAGAGATGGTTGATTGCCGGTGCAGCTGTTATCATTCAGCTTTGTCTCGGCACCGTGTACGCATGGTCTGTTTTCAAAAACCCGTTGATGCAAATGCACGGATGGGATGGAAAATCAGTCCAATATACCTTCATGATTCTTATGGGTATTCTTGGATTGGCGGCTGCTTTCGGCGGTACGCTGGTCGACAAAAAAGGCCCCCGTTTTGTGGCCACCATCGGCGGTATCCTTTTTGGTATCGGCACACTGGTAGCCGGTTACGCTGATCAGATTGGAAGCATAACTCTTCTTTATCTTGGATTCGGCGTGATCTGCGCGTTGGGCAATGGTTTTGGCTATGTTACTCCAATCGCAACACTGATCCGCTGGTTCCCCGATAAACGCGGTCTGGTAACAGGTTTGGCCGTTATGGGTTTTGGCGCCGGCGCTTTCTTTATGGGTAAAATAGCTCCTGTCATGATTAAGAATTTCCAGCAGATTGATCCCAATGGAACAATGATCGCTTCCGGTGTTGCCAATACCTGGTATATCTGGGGTGTCATTTTCCTTGTCCTGGTAACCGGTTCCGCACAGTTATTTAAAAATCCTCCGGCTGGCTGGTTGCCCAAAGGATTCACACCCGCCGCCACCTCCGTTTCCGCGGCTGATTCTTTCACCCTGGGTGAAGCCGTCAAGACCCCCCAATGGTGGATGCTCTGGTCCATGCTGTGCCTCAACGTTTCCGCCGGTCTCGGTCTGATTTCCCAGCATTCTCCCTTGGCTCAGGATATTTACAAGAAGACCATGGGGCTCACGGGTGATCTCACTCCCGAACAGGTTGCAATCGTTGCCGCCGCCGGTGGCGCTGTTGTCGCTTATGCTGCTATATTTAATGGTTTGGGAAGACTTTTCTGGGCCAAAATTTCCGATAACATCGGTCGCAAGATGGTTTTCCTGATCATGTTTGCCACCCAGGCCGTTCTTTATATCCTGGTCGCCAAGGGTGTTATCTCCACGTACTGGCCTTTCATTTTTGTATCCTGTTATCTTTTGGCCTGTTATGGCGGTGGATTCGCAACCATGCCTGCTTTTGCCGCGGATTCATTCGGCCCGGCCAACATCGGCAAAGTTTACGGATTCATGCTGACCGCATGGAGCGTTGCCGGTATTGTCGGCCCGTTTGCCTTTGAAGCTTTCAAACCTCAGGCTTTGTACATCGCCGCAGGACTTTTGGTCATTGGTTTCTGCATCACCCTGGTATTCAAAGCGCCTAAAGGTAAAAAAGCCTAAACAATTTCTTATGTAAATAAAAAAAGCCCCTTCAGTAATCAAACTGGAGGGGCTTTTCCATTCCCTTACGCAAATTAACGTCTATTCGTCGTTTTTAATTCCGTTGACATTCAACATGATTTTTTCTATATTAATAAAAAGCTCAACATTTTTTTGTCAATAATTTAATAACTTAGATTTATTAAATTCAGTCGCCACGCGAGGCATACCCTGGCTTATTCAATATTGATTTGTGTTCATTATGCAGCGATTTTCTGATTAATGAAATAAAGTCGTAGTAACTATTATAACAAGAAAAAGATATGTTACTAAAAAAAAGCTTTTTACATCATGGTTTCAGAATTTTTCCCGCGCTCTTGATCATAGTGAATTGTCCGTGCGTTTATGCTGACCATGACACGTCTCTGCGCACGGATCTCAATTTTTCTTACACGTTCGATAAAAACGTCCGGTCGGTATTCTATCTTTTTTTTCAGGCGGATGACGACATGTCGGACTTTGATTATCTTGAGTGGGGCGTAGGCCTTCAGTACCAGACCGCGCTGCACTGGCTGTCTTTTCTATTATATTATCAGCAGGGGCATTCTCAATCCGAACTGGACGACTGGCGCATCGAACGCAAGCCCAGCCTGAACATCAACACATCGGCTATTTTTCATCATTTCAAAACATCCAATCAGATCCGCTATGAATACAGATTTACGCCGGACTGGAACGATTATCGAATCAAAAATACCCTGGAAATATCCCATCCGGATATTTTTTTGCAGCCTTATGTGGGCTGGGAGCTGCTTTACGAAAACCGCAACAAGGATTTTATGCTCCATAGAATCAAATTCGACATTGTAAAAAATATCAGCGAAAATGTTTATCTGGGAACGTATTACAGGATTGATTTTGCCAATGTGGATGACGAATAGCGGTGGAAAAGACAACTCATCGGCATTCAACTTTCCCTGAAATATTAATGGCGGAAAACATGCCGGCACACAAAACAAATACCGACAGACAAGTTATGTTCTTCATTTTTAAAAAATATTTCCAACAGGTCCTTTTTTTGATATTGGCCCTGATCATGAGCGTTCCGTCTGTGCAGGCCGATGCCCGGATCGTCAGGGTCGGCGTCTACGAAAACGCTCCCAAGGTTTTCACCAACGAATCCGGCACACCATCCGGTATTTTCATTGATATCATTAAGCATATCGCAGAAACTGAAGGATGGGACGTGAAATACGTTTCCGGAACATGGACGGAAGGACTGGACCGCTTAAAAAAGGCAGAAATTGATTTGATGCCGGATGTGGCTTATACAGCAGACCGGAATAAAATATATTCCTTTCACAAGGTTCCCGTACTGTCCTCCTGGTATCAGGTTTATGCGCCCAGAGGACATAACATTCGTTCCATTCTGGATTTAAACGGAAAGAAACTTGTCGTTCTGAATCGCTCCGTTCAGCAGGCAGCATTTGCGCACCTCAGCAAAGGTTTCGGCTTGAACGTCACTCTGATTCCGATGGAAGATTACAAGCAATCTTTTGAGATGGTGGCAGCAGGAAAAGCCGATGCTGCAATTACCAACAAGTTTTACGGAAACATGCATTCTAAAAAATACAGGCTTGAGGACACCGCGGTTGTTTTCGAACCTTCCGACCTTTTTTTCGCCGCTCCGAAAAATATCAACACTGATCTGCTGAACTCCATTGATCATCACCTGTCCATCCTCAAAAAGGCCCCACAGTCTCTCTATTATACATCTCTGAAACATTGGACGTCCGAAGAAATACCTTTTCAAATTCCCGTCTGGTTGAAAATTCTTTTAGTCGTTATCGGCATCTTGCTGCCGTTGACTCTGATCGGGCGCATGATCTTAAAACATCAGGTCAATGAACGGACCCGGGAGCTCAAGACTATCAATGAAGAAATGGAGCAACGCATCATCCAGCGGACCGAGGAGCTTGCCGTCGCAACGGAAAAAGCTCAATCGGCAGACCGCCTGAAGTCGGCATTTCTCGCGTCCATGTCCCACGAACTGCGCACACCGCTCAATTCCATCATAGGATTTACCGGTATGGTATTGCAGGGACTGGCGGGTCCGCTGAATGAAGAACAGACAAAACAGTTGGCAATGGTCCGCAACAGCGCCCATCATTTGCTCAATCTGATCAACGATGTTCTGGATATCTCCAAGATTGAAGCCGGACAGCTTGTCTTAATGTCCGACAATTTCAATTTAAAAGAATCGATTGAAAACACCATGAAAATTGTATCTCCCCTCGCTGCAAAAAAAAATGTTCGTCTGTATTCCGAAACATCAGATAACATATCCGAATTTCACGGAGATAAGCGCAGAATCGAACAAATCATGATTAACCTTCTCGGCAACGCCATCAAGTTTACGGATACGGGAGACATCCGTCTTCGCTGTCATTCGGATGACAACGCCATTGTTCTTTCCGTGGAAGATACGGGTATCGGAATCAAACAGGACAACATGGACTTGATTTTTGAAACCTTCCGTCAGATCGACACCGGAATCGCCAGGGTGCAGGAAGGAAGCGGACTGGGCCTCAATATCACTAAAAAATTGGTGGAAAAGATGGGCGGCTCCATTCGCGTAAAAAGCGAATGGGGGAAAGGCAGTACCTTCACGGTTATCCTTCCCAAAAGAAAGGAGGAATAAATGAAACCTGTGGTTCTTGTCATTGAAGATAATGAACAGAATATGTATCTGATGCGGTTTCTTCTGAAAAAGAACGGCTTTACCGTCATTGAAGCTGCAGACGGAATATCCGGATTGGAAATCGCAAAGCAAGAAAAACCGGATCTCATTCTTCTCGATATTCAACTTCCCAAAATGGACGGTTATACCGTTGCGCGCGAGCTGAGAAAAATTGAGGGCTTGAATAAGACTCCAATCATAGCCGTCACCTCTTACGCCATGTCCGGTGATCGTGAACGGTCAATCGGCTCCGGAGCAAACGGCTATATTGAGAAACCGATTGAGCCGGAAAAATTTATTGCACAGATAACAGAATATATAAATAATGTTTGAGTCGGTGACCCATTTCACGATATTCAGGAAGGAGCTATGAAAACAATTCTGGTTGCTGATGACAAGGAACAAAACCGCTATTATCTGGAAACACTTTTCAAAACAAAGGGTTTCCGCGTAATCACCGCTGCAAACGGCATTGAAGCGCTGGAGGCGGCAAGGAGCGACCTTCCCGATATCATCATCAGCGACATTCTGATGCCGGTCATGGACGGTTTCATGCTCTGTAAGGAGTGCAAAAACGATACAACCCTCAAGACCGTTCCTTTTATTTTCTATACGGCAACTTACACCGATTCCAAAGATGAGAAACTGGCAATGGAACTTGGAGCAGATCTTTTTCTTATAAAGCCTATGGAACCGGATAAATTGTTCAATATCGTCAATAAATTCATATCGAACATCAGATCGGAAACCGAAAATGAATTGAAAACAAAAGTCCCTGAAGAAAATATTTTGAAGGAATATAACGAAGCTCTATTCCGGAAACTGGAAGCCAAGATCAAACAACTGGAAGAAGCAAATCAAAGCATTCATAAAAGCGAGTCCAAGTACCGATCCATATTTCAAAAATCTTTGTCGGGAATTTTTCAGATCTCCCCAAAAGGCAAACTGCTGATTTCTAATCCGGCTCTGCATCAGATGCTCGGATACGACTCAGTGGATGATTTATCCAACACCATTACAGACATCGGCACTCAGGTTTATGCAAAACCGGGAGATCAGGTTCAACTCATAAAATTGCTCAAACAAAACGATCATGTGGATGGTTACGAAACCAGACTGCGGAAAAAAGATGGAAGCATCCTGTGGATTAAAGCCAACATATGGACTGTCCGCGATGAAAACAATCATATCTTGTTTTATGAAGGAATCGTTGAAGATATCTCCGATCGTATCCTCCGGGAGGAGACGCTTGTCAACAGCGCCGAAAAATTGAAAACGGCCATGATGGAAACAATCAATATCGTTTCCACCATTGTCGAGCAACGGGATCCCTCCACAGCGGGACATCAACAAAGAGTGGCCGAATTGGCGGCAGCCATCGCCAAAGAATTAAATTTCCCGCCTCAGAAGATTGAAGGCATCCGGGTTGCCGGATTAATGCATGATGTGGGCAAAGTTTCCATTCCGGCGGAAATATTGACCAAGCCCTGCAAATTATCTCCGATAGAGATGGGACTGGTTAAAGTTCATGCCAGCGCCGGATTTGATATTTTGAAAAATATCGAATTCCCGTGGCCTATTTCTAAAGCGATACAGCAGCATCATGAACGGATGAACGGTTCCGGATATCCGTCCGGATTGTCCAGGGAAGAAATTATTTCGGAAGCGCGCATTCTTGCCGTGGCCGATGTTGTCGAAGCCATGTTGTCTCATCGCCCCTACCGCCCCGGACTGGGCATAGACAAGACCATGAACGAGATTGAAGCCAATAAGGGAATTCTTTACGATGAACAGGTTGTGGATGCCTGTGTCAGTTTATTTCGCAATAAAAATTTTAAATTTCGTTCTGATCCGCCGGCATAGTCCCGTGATCACGTGCCTGTGCTCTGCGGGCGTTTAAAAACAAATTATTTCCCAGCTCGTTCAGGGCATATCGGGTTCTCGCAAAATGGATTCCGCTATCTCCCGTAACATTTTATTTTATTCCACGCAGGAAAATATCATAAACGCCGCCAACGTGTTTTTATAAATATTCATCCAATGCCATCGTTTCTAAAATAACACTGCATTGCAGAATATCATAACAATGAACATAATATTTTAAGTCGTTACGTGTCTATTGATAAGATAAAATATTCGATTTTTGCCAGCGGATAGAGCGTCATCATGATTTTTGTGTAACGTTTGAGCTGTTCATCGTATTTTTGTTTCAGCCCTTTCATTGAACCGGATTTGTAATCAATAATCGTAATGAGATTATCCGACACAATCATTCTGTCGACGACGCCAAAACTTTCCCTGTCCGATATCTGTTGTTCAATATAGAGATTGCCCGGCCTGAACATGATCGAGGATACATCGCTCCTTTGAACAAAGCGAATGACCGTGTCGTATTCTTCTTCGTTTAGTTCTCCGGCCGACGGCAGGGCTTGGGGATGAACAACCCTGGCCAGCCAGCGGTGCAGACGGTCGCCTCTCATGATACCGGCCTTGATGTATGACGATACAAGCGCCGGATCAATCTCTCCGTATTTTTCCGGTTCATGATTATCTTTCGCCGGCACACCGAATATTGTTACCGATGGCGGAGTTTCAGTCTTACCGGACGATTTGCAAATTTCTTTTCTGCTGCCATCAGGCGCAAATCTTTCGAAGGTTTTGAGGATGGCCTGATGAACGGACCGGTAGTTATCATTTTTTTTCTTCGGCAGAAAAACCGTCAGTGTTCTGATGGCTCGTGTCGCGGCTACATAGAACACATTCGCGTTTTCGCGACGCAACTGCGCCAGATTCATTTCGCGCGCCGCAATGATTTCTCCGGTAATTTCCGATTCGCTCGCGCTTAAGAATTCCATTTCCTTACTCGAAAACTGCACATGACATTTCTCAGATTCCAAATAAAATGGCGACTCCTTTTCCTCCTCTTTCCAGAAAACAAAAACGTGCTTGAACTGGAGCCCTTTCGTTCCGTGAATGGTATCCACCTTGATATTTTCACCATCCTCCGCTTCCGGCACTCTGATGTTATATCGCACGTCGAACATTCTCAGAAGAAAACCATCCACATCGGCGCTGCTTTCATTGAAAAACGATTGCGCCTCCTCCTGCCAGATATCCAGTATTGTCGCGGTGATCTTTCCACGTAAGAGTTCAATAGCGCAACTGACGGCCATCCATCCAAAAGGCCGGGGAAACTTTTGAGAAAACTCCGCCCGGATATCTTCGATATTTCCGTAGATATCTTTCCATAAAGGTGATGCGGCCGCTGTCGCAAGAAAACTTTTTTTATCTTCCTTGGCCAGCACAGCGGCAATGAAAAACATGACCCCGACTCCTTCAGCCGTCGAAAGAAGCTGCCTTCCTTTTACCGCCGCCACGCCAACGCCGTTCTTTAAAAGTTCGGCTTCTATTCTCTGCACATGGTTGTTGGTCAAGGCCAGCACCGCCATGTCTCCCCAGGAACAACCGTATTCAGTCTTTTTCTTCATCAGATATTCGACTATCGCCGAATAAAAGGCTTCTTGAGACGCGCCGTCTTTCTCCAGGTCAACACGGTTGACTTCGGTCAGACCTTCAAAAGATTTCATTTTATCCGGTGGTTTTTGCTTTTCGGTTTTCTCTTTTCCTTCAAAGAGGTTTTCGACCAGTTCATTGAAAAAAGAAATCAAAAGAGGCGTGCTGCGATAATTGTATTCCAGCGAGCTTTCCGTGATTTCCCCGTTTTTGATGTATTTGCCGATCGCACTTTCCAGGGCTTCACGATCTGCGCCCCGCCATCCATAGATCATCTGCTTCCAGTCACCCACGGCAAAAAACGACCTTGCGCCGCGCTCGCCCCGGCCGGATAAAATCTCATCGATAAGCGGCATCAATATTTCAATGTCACCTTTCGAGGTATCCTGAAATTCATCAATTAAAAGATGTTCCGTCCGGTCAAGTCCCAGCGAAAAATAATTGCTCATGAGCTTCGGGCGCTCAGGCGATGTCGGACCATCCAGTTCAAGAAGATGGCGACGTACATCCTGGAAGAAGATCAACCCTTTGTCGTCCTTTACGGCAGCAGACGCTTCAAGATAAATCTCGCCCAGAAAGGCTACTGCTAATTCGCGCAGCAGCGCTTTGTTAATCGCCAATTGTCCGGCAGTTTCCCGGTAATCCCGGAAATTTTTATTGAGTTCTGCATACGGATTCTCATGCCAGTTTATGGTTTTTCCGAGGCTTTTATAATCTTCCAGATCGGCATAAGATGCCACGGTCTTGGTAACGAAATTATTATAATCGGCCAAAGCATCAATCACCCAACTCTTGGTTCGCGCTGACACGTGCTCCGCTAAAGCATTAGCCTTTTCATAAAGCGATGAAAGCCTGTTTCTCAACACGCCGTTTTGTTTCATGACGTCGTCAAGATCGGCCAGCCGCTCCCTATCCAGCAAACAGCGTTCAACCGTCCGTTCATCCGTCAAAACCTCCCGGAGTGCGTCCATATCCGTTCTTAAAATTCTTGCCGCCATGATCAATTTGTCGGCTTTGCCCTTTTGAACAACATGATCGCGGCAAAGAATTTCAATCTCACGCAATAATTCCATCTGTGATTTCTCATCCGCGAGTTTCGGCGCGAAACCGGCCGCGGCAAAGAGCCGGTAAAAAAACGAATCGATTGTCGAATAGCCGACGCGTCCCGCTTCCATAATCAATCGCAGACGCTCTAACAGCCCCAGACCCTTCCGATCGGCGATCTCTTTCATGATCCGGGTGCGCATCTCGATGGTGGCGGCACGGGTAAAAGTCAACGCGGAAATGAATTTGCCGCCGACGGATATTCTTTCGAACACTTCATCAGTGAGTCGTGTTGTTTTTCCCGAACCGGCCGAGGCTTTCAGTAAAATGCTTTTCATGACCTGTTCCCCCGGCCCGTTTTATAGTAATCTTCCCTGCCACATAAAACCTGATACTGACAATATTCGCAGGCATCACCGTCATGATTTGGCGCAAGTTCGCTGCCGCCGATGATGGCGTCCAGTTTTTCCCTGATCGCCTGCATCAACGCTTCCGCATTGGCGCTTTCCGCAGGAGGAAGTTCTATCTCACGATCCCTTGTCGGTTCCTTCAGAAAATAAAAACGCGCGCGCTGAGCGCCTTTGTTGAAGTGCTGATAGATGATCAGTTGAGCGGCGGGATGCAGAATGTTTTTTTCTTTAAAGCGTTCCAATACCGTTGACTTTCCCTTAAGATCATATCTGCTTTGCTTTGGGGTATATTTAAAATCAATAACCTCCGTTCGTCCTGCAATAAGGGCGATACGGTCCGAACGTCCGGTTATCTTATAACATCCGTCAATCAGCCCCTCGAATTTTTCTTCGCAGCACAGAGCGTTGTCGGCAAAAACCAGACGCGCGCCGGCATCTTTCTCATCGGCGTCTATCTCCTGCAGCATAATTTTCGCATTGAGCATGTAGATATTAATGCCGTCAATGTCCCGCACCTCCGCGTTTTCGTCACTTTGCCAGAGCTCATCAAAAAGCCTTTCCCAGTCACCGAACTTTTCTTTCGGACCGGTTGAGAGCCGTTGCAGGAACCTGTGAACAAAATCTCCCATGTGCATATTTATTTTTTCATCATCATCCAGAAATGGCGGCGGCTTAATCCCGAGGATATGTTGATGGTAGAACAAAAAAGGACAGGCCATGATCCTGGTCAGGCTCGAATACGAATACGTAAAACCTCTGAGTTTGTTTCTCATATCCTCATCAAGGGTGATCGCCGTCTTTTCTTTTTTGAGTTTTGCCGTGACGGATGCCTTAAAGGCGATTGCTGTGATTGGTTTTTTGAATTCCTGCTCCAGCAGACTCAGGTAATAGCTCGGCGTTCGTTCCCTGATTTGATCGTTGACGCCGACGATTTTGATTTTTTCGCCCTGTGCCAGAATCTGCCGGAAAATCAAATCTTCATATTCAAACACACTTCTGCGCAACTGCGGAACATGCACCGGATTAATGAAAGGACCTTCAAAAGGCTGTGAAGGCACAATGCCCGCATCCAGAGAAAGGATTAAACCTCGGCTGAATTTCTCTCCCGAAACATGGCCGAAGCCGACCACCTGCACCGGAGCCGACCTGCTGCCCCTAATACGGAACTTCCTCGTTTCAATCAGCGCTCTCGCGGAATCGATCAGGTTGCCCCCCAGCCGCTCTTTCCAGAAATCAAGGAGCGTGGCAAAGGATATGGCTGCCTCCAGCGCTTCGCATTCCTCACGCACGTAATTTTCCCGGTTTTTGGATAATTCCACCGCGCAGGTGGTGGCAAACTTTTTAAAATCGGGCATCATCCGGCCTGAGCGTCCGGTCTGCTCTATTTCCTGAAGCAGCCTTCTTCCCGCCGAGGTTGTCGAAAAAGGCAGCCAGACGGCAAGATTAACGTCATTACCGAAAAACCGGAGTGACCTGTTCCAGAGCATCGGGGTGAGCGACTCATCAAGCAGGAAGACCCTGAACTGTTCCTTGCCTGTTCGCTCTTTAAGAAACAAGGTAACCTCCAGAGTGACCAGATCAACCAGCGCATGAAGTCCGGCAAGCGTTATTAACTCAATGTGAGCGCCATCCGAGGGCGTAACATTGCCGCCAAACGACAACATAAGATTTTTTGCCGAATCGAACGGCAGCTTTTCCGGCCCGGATAAATCAGCCCCGAACAGCGGCGAATCAATGAACAACCGCTCTTTTTTTATCCCCCGATAGAAGCGCTCAGTCACCGGCGTTATCTCGGGAAGTCCGATAAACACGTCTTTTTCTCCGGGCGTGATTTCCGCCATTGTCTCTATTTCCAGCTCCGGCAGGAATAAATTTATTTTTTGAAGCCATTTCCGAAAATCCTGCGCGGTTTCCAGATATTCTTCGAGCCTGGCCCACTCATCATCGGTAAAACGCTCCGCGCCATAAATGGTGTTCCTGCTGATTTTATATTCCGCCAGTTTTGAGATGACAGGCAAAAGACTGACGGCGCGCCGGGCCGGGTATGGCTCTTTCGGAAATTTTTCCACAATGAACCGGATAAAGTAAAGCAAGCGTTCATCAGCGGGAACAGGTTCGAGATTCAGTTTCTCACTGTTTTTTCTGGCAATGTAGGATTTAAGATCTTCGACCCGGGGCAGTATTCCGCCCAGCTCACCGTGAATGAGATGCTGAACAGGATCAACCGCTCTGTCGCTGGCGCAAATGATTGTCCAGCCGGAAAGATCAGGATGGTCCTTGCGGAGAAGTTCAATTAACTTTTCCGAATATTGGGACATCGCGCATTTCTCCATTTCCCGTATCGTTGTTATTTAACCGAACTGCCATAAAAACTCTTTTCATCTCTTCAACGAAATGACATAAGATGAATTTTAATAGCATAATTTTTAAAATATGGTAACAAGGAGAAAAATATTCTTATGCTCTATCGATTATGAAATATTTCATTAATTCCACTGCCGATTATCATCAGCACGAGTTGAATTCTCTGGGATGGGAACTGACCGTCTGCAATGCTCTGGAGCCGGCCGACAGTCCCTGCCGTTCAGTGCTTTCCACACCCGTGTCTTTCGGCCACAACCTCTCCCTCTTCTTGAATAATATTTTTCCCTTCGACAAAATTCGCACGGTTTTGGAAATTGGCGGCGGCATGGGTTACCTGATGCGCGATTTTCTAACGCTCAATCCAAAAATGAAGGCGAAGATGATTGATATCTCACCCTACCTTCTCAACAGGCAGAAGGAGGTATTAAAATCATTCGACGTCGATTTCGAGCTTGCCGATATCCTGACCGTACCGGCTTCGGCCCTGTCGGGTTTCGATCTGGCGATCATGAATGAAAACCTGGGAGACCTGCCGACTTTAGTGGCCAGTTCGGAAAAAGAAAGCAGACCTTCTGAAAATAACGACGGGATTCAGGAAAAAATAAAAGAACTCAACACAAAATACGGATTAGCTTTAGGTGCGGACGAAAACGAAAATATCAATATCGGCGCCCTGGAAACCGTGGAAAAACTTTGTCTCGCCGGGGTCAGACACATTTATTTAAGCGAGCATAGCTGCGAAGCCGTCGTCTCCGAAAACGTCAGACCCTATATGTCATTCACCTCTCCCGGTATTCCGGAAAGGATTTCGCTAAAAGGCCACAGCGAATTCACCATTAAATTTTCTTACTTGCAAAAAATCGCTGAAATGTTAAATTACAGCACACGGCGCGGATCTTTTGCCGATTTTCTCCCTTTAAATTTGAGCGATCGCGTTAAGACAGCTCTGAGACTTCAAACACCGCATAATGACGAGCAGGAAATAATAAAACAGTTCGTTTATGATCTTTTTAAATATGAATATTTGATTCTTATTCAAGGAGACAGAACATGAAACCGAGCCTGATCATTATTTTTTTGACCACACTTTGCTTTTCATCTTTTACGCCACATGACGTTCTCGCTTTCCGTTGCGGCAACGGTCTCGTCAGTACGGGAGAGACCAAAACCATGGTGCAGATGACCTGCGGCAAACCGACTTCCAAGGAAAAGCAATGCAAAGGAAACCGGACCAGCAAGAAAGACAAATGTGAGAAAGTTGATGTCTGGTATTACAACTGCGGCGATAATGATTTCGTTTACACCCTGACGTTTGAAGACAATATTCTAACCGGAGAGAACACCGAAGGCCGGGGACAGGGGAAATCAGACTGCCGGGGACGATAATTCGCTCCCGGGATTGATGGGTGATATGGCATTCCTTTAATGAGAAGATGCGATGAATCTGCTGATGATGCTTTTTGCCTTTTCCGGAATCATCTAAACTATTTCCCGTTCTATCATCAACCGGAACCGGATAAATTGAACCCGCCGTACAATTTTACTGTTTTTCCAATGGCTCTTTTATGCTAGATAGAAGGCCGGAGACAACATCATGAATTATTTTTCCGGTTTCTTGCTCATTATTCCACTAGCCATTCTGGTCATCAACGGCTGCGCTGAAAAATCACAGATCGTGTATTCCCCTATAAAAGACCACCGGCCAATCTCCGCCGAATCCGTTTATACGGAGCAGGACCAAAAAGAGCTGGATGAGTTTTTTGAAGAAAATCAAAAACTCTACCGGGGGCTGGCCCGGTCGACAACAACGATAGACAACGCGGAAGATGAGGCGGAAGATTACGAAGTGGAAGAGCAAAGACCAGCGGACGCGCATCAGGGAAACATTGCAGATCACTCCTCGATGGAGTGGTTTGAGTTAGGCCGCAAAGCTTTTTTTGCCGGAAAGTGGAATGAAGCATTAAATGCTTTCGATAAAGCCATCCGGTTGAATCCGAAAAATCCGGGATACTTTCTTCATCGCGGAAATGTTTATGACAAGCTTGGCGATTACAAAAAAGCGGTCATAAATTACAATCGCACCGTTAAACTTGATCCTCTGTGCACGGAAGCCTATCTGAACCGCGGCTTTGCCCTTAACAATCTGGGAGAAATCAACAAGGCAATTGCGGATATCAAAAAAGCGGCAAAACTGGGCGACGATCTCGCGCAGAAGTTTTTAAAGAAGAAGGGAATTCCCTGGTAACATGGCCTCATCGCGGGATGCGGATTTTTTCATCCGGCAACTATTTAATCACGGGTATGAACCCCAGGGCAAGCCCTGGACCCTAATTCCGCAGCAAGCTGCGGGGTATTATATCCATGCTTATGCAGGATAGTTCGACCTTCAAACTTCAGTACACGTTGTTTCTGAAGTTTGGGTCTCATTACCCTCCGCTGTGCGGGATTGTTTTTGCCCCGACAAGCTTCGCTTGCGGGATAATTCAACTTACAGATATTACCGCACTGCGTTTGTAATATCTGAGTTTCATTAAAATTTGAGTCTCACAATAAACGGGCGCCATCACCTTTCGGACCGCGCTTTACTTGCCGTTTTTAATCAGCATCGTCTCCGGGTCAAGCAGCAGGTCATTTTTCGCCGACGCATTGGATTTGCCTTTGAGCGATTTGATATATACCTCTTCCCCCCTGGTTGCCAATTGGACGATCACTTCGAACAAATCCGCCACATGCAGAAAAGAAAGAGGCAGGCCGTTTTCCTGCGGAGGTTCATGGCGATGCGTATGGACGGTAAACCAGACGCTCATTGAATATTTCTGTGCCAGTTCTTTTAACTGCACAAGCTGCCCGCGGCCGGCATCATCAAATTTAAACCCGTCAATAATGACCGTATGCGGCTTGAAAATATTCTGCTGCAGTAAATCGATTAAACGCTCTTCCAGCCTCGGCGCGCTGAATCCGTCCACTTTGAACGTCATGATAAAACGATAAGGCTGAATTTTGTCCCAGTATTCACTAACTTCAACCACGCCTGAATTCTCGGCGATATTATGAAATAACTCCTGATACCAGACATCAACCTTACTCACGGCATCGTTCAGACTTACATGCAGGACAGGCTGTTCGCGTAACATCGCGTTTAACGCAACCTGAACAAGCAGCGCCGTCTTCCCTACTCCGGCATAAGCCAGAATAGCGCCAAAACCTCCATTAGATAAAATATCTTCGTTTTCATAACCAAGATTGACAAGCGGATTACGATAAATCATTTCTTTTTTTATCATGATGATATCCTTATAAGTTGAATGAATAACATTCTTTTATTGTTTCAGTGCAACGTATCCTGTTGACTAGGCTGCCGATTTTTTATTTTCAGCTGCTTCCAGCGCGATCTTCTCCGCGATGGACTGTGGCACCTGACGGTAAATGGCAAATTCCATTGTGAACTGCGCTTTTCCCTGTGTGGCGGAACGCAGAATCGTGGAGAAACCAAACATTTCCGCCAGCGGCACCTGCGCTTCAATCACGCACATGACATCTTCATCCTGAGAACCGATAATCATGCCCCGGCGCTGGTTTAAAAGACCCATGACAGGCCCCTGAAACTCCACGGGGCTTTCCACAACGACTTTCATAATCGGTTCATGAATAACCGGCTTAGCCCGCAGATAGGCTTCCTTGAATGCTCCGCGTGCACATGCCTGAAAGGCCATATCCGAAGAATCCACGGCATGGGAAGCGCCGTCATTAATGACGACTTTAACGCCGGTAATCGGAAACTCCAATTTCGGCCCCTTGGCCATGCTTTGCTTGAATCCTTTTTCGCAGGCGGAAATATACTGGGTGGGAATCGCTCCGCCGAATATTTTGTTTTCAAAAATAAATTCGGCATCGCTGATCGGCTCAAGATAACCGGCAATACGGCCGAATTGACCGGCGCCGCCGGTTTGCTTCTTATGGGTATAATTGAAATCAGCCCGTTGCGTAATCGTTTCGCGATAGGCGACACGGGGTTTTCCCGTCGTGACATCAGCGCCGTATTCCCGCCGCATTCTTTCCACATAAATATCCAGATGCAGCTCGCCCATGCCTTCAATAATCGTGTCGGTTGTTTCGGGATCAACAAAAGTTTTAAAAGTCGGATCTTCCTTGGAAAATCTGTTCAAAGCTTTGGCCATGGCCAACTGTGATTTATTGTCCTTGGGTACAATCGCCAGCGAGATAACCGGTTTGGGCACATACATCGAAATCATGGTTAAATTTATTTCCGGAGAAGTGAAGGTATCACCGGAAGAACATTCAATTCCGAATAACGCGCCGATGTATCCGGCCTTCAGATATTCGACATCTTCCATTTGCTCGGCGTGCATCCGCACAACACGGCCGACCTTTACCTTTTTGCCGTTGCGGATATTGACAATGATTGATCCCTTCGCCAGCGTTCCCTGATAAACGCGAATATAGGTAAGCTGCCCGTACTGACCGTCTTCCAATTTAAAGACCAGAGCAACGATCGGTTTTTCGGGATCACTGTCCAATACAACCGTTTCCTCGTTATTGCTCATATCCATGGCCACATTCTCTATCTCGGAAGGACAGGGCAAAAGATAATTCACACCGTCAAGCAATGGCTGTATGCCTTTATTTTTATACGCCGAGCCCATATAGACAGGCGTTATTTCTCTTGCCAGTGTGCCTTTGCGCACTGCCGCGTAGAGCAATTCGGACGTTATTTCACGTTCATTGAGAATGGCATCCGTCAACTCATCGGAAAATAATGAAGCGGCGTCAATCAATTCTTCCCTTTTCGCTTTAGCTTCTTCCAGAAGATTGGAGGGAATGTCCGTCTCACGGATAACTTCGCCGTTATCGCCATCAAAATACAACGCCTTCATGCTGACTAAATCAATAACGCCTTCTGCTTCGTTTTCGAGACCAATGGGAATCTGCATGGCGACGGCATTGTGTCCCAGCTTTGTTCTCAACTGGCCGATAACCCTTAAAGGATTGGCACCGCTGCGGTCGCATTTATTAATAAAAGCGATGCACGGAACTTTATATCTTTTCATCTGCCGGTCAACCGTGATGGATTGCGACTGAACGCCGCCCACGGAGCATAAAACCAGAATCGCACCGTCCAGAACGCGCAGAGAGCGCTCCACCTCGATGGTGAAATCGACGTGACCGGGCGTATCGATGATATTGACTTCATAACCTTTCCATTCGCAATAGGTGGCCGCTGAGGCGATGGTAATTCCGCGTTCCTTTTCCAGTTCCATGGAATCCATGGTTGCGCCAACGCCGTCTTTTCCTTTGACATCATGAATGGCGTGAATTCTTTTCGTGTAATAAAGAATTCTTTCGGTCAGTGTGGTTTTGCCCGAATCAATATGAGCGCTTATGCCGATATTGCGTATTTTCTGATCATCAAATTTCATTACTTTTTCCTTTTTTCAATTACTTTTATAATCCCATTCGCTCTGCTCAGGGATAGTTCGTCAAGCAAGCTTCAGTACACTTCGTTTCTAAAGCTTGGGACTCACTAAACAAAAACCCCCTCTGGCTGACTCTCTTCCAGATGGGGCATCCACCAAAAAACGAGCTTTTGTAAGGTGCGCTTAATACATATTGCGGCGCAATATGTCAAGCAATTATTTTTCATGAAAAATAATTTGGGGGAACTTGTTAATTGAGGTTAAACGTGCTAATTAAAGATTCAATTTAATTAATTGAATTATAAGAGAGTTCTCATGTTTGAAAAAATTTTGCCCGATCTTTACCGGATTATCATTCCACTGCCGAACAGCCCGCTGAAAGACCTTAATTCGTATGTCATAAAATCCCCTGACCGGAACCTGATCATCGACACCGGATTCAACCGCAGTGTATGTTATGACGCCATGCAGGAAGGTTTGCGCGATCTCGACATCGATTTGTCCAAAACCGACTTCATGCTGACGCATATGCATTCCGATCACACGGGACTGGTTTCCCGACTGTTCACCGATACCAGCAGGGTTTATTTCAGCAGAATTGACTCCGAAGTATTCAACGAAAACATCAATTGGCAGGACATGCTGGATTACGCTTTGCGCAGCGGATTTCAACTTGAAGAACTTATCAAAGCCGTGGAAAGCCATCCCGGCTTAAAATACAGACCGAAGAAAATTCCCGAGTTCACCATGCTGGACGACGGCAGCATTATTCATATCGGCAACTACAAACTTAAATGCCTGCTGACGCCCGGCCACACGGCGGGACATATCTGTCTCTATGAAGAAGAAAAACAAATTCTTTTTTCCGGAGATCATGTTTTATACGATATAACACCGCATATCGAATCCTGGTCCTACGACGTAAACTCCCTCAAAAACTATATAACAAGTCTGGACGAGATCAGAAATCTTCCAGTCAGACTTGTCCTCCCCGGACATCGTAACCTCTTTAATGACCTTGCCGGACGGATAGATGAAATAAAACATCACCATGAAACCAGAGTTAATGAAGTACTTGAAGTTCTGGGCAAAAGCACAATGAATGCTTACGACATTGCGGCAGGCATGACCTGGGATATTGATTGCGAAAGCTGGCAACAGTTTCCGACCGCGCAGAAATGGTTTGCCGTCGGCGAAGCCATCGCCCATCTGCTCTATCTGGAAAGTGAAGGGAAAATCAAAAGGCACAAAGGAGAAAAAACAGATACTTTCTCCGCTTTATGAAACTCCTTTTAAAATTCTTAATCCGTCAATGCATCTCAAAGCTTACGTTGCAAAAATAACGGTTTGCCGCGAAGATTCCGTTTAATATGAATTCTGTCCCAGTATCTTCATGATTGTTTGAATCAGTTTTTTTGTTCTTATCGGTTTGGGCATTATATAGTTATCGCCCATTTTATTATTTTCACCGTCAATAATGTCGTCATTGGAGGCCAGAGCCGTAATATATAGAATCGGAATGTCTGCAGTGGAAGGATTTTCTTTCAGGATGGCCGCGACATCCTCCCCGGGCATATCGGGCATAAACAGATCGAGCAGAATGATATCCGGCTTTTCTTTTCTTGCCAGTTTTATTCCGTCCGAACCGTTTGTTGCGACAATGACATCGAACAACCCCGATTGCATAAGATTTTTTTTGATGAAGTAACAAAAATCAGCTTCGTCATCAATGGCCAGAACTTTTATATTCTCTGTCATACAGAACCTCCATCGCGTTCACTTCTATAATTTCAGGCTGAATATTAACATAAAAAGTCGTTCCCCGATTTTCCACACTTTCAACATCAATCGTACCGCTCAGGCGTTCCATGATCATGTGCACGATACTGAGCCCCAGACCTGTTCCCTCATTAACCGCTTTCGTGGTAAAAAACGGTTCGAATATTTTCAACATATCATCTTTCGAAATTCCTTTCCCGGTATCCGATACCGCCACAACAACCTTATGCTCACCTATTTTAAAATAATCGGTATAACGATAACCGGTTTTATATCCGATCTCGGCAATCTGTTTCCTGTAGGCGCGCACGGTCAGAACCCTTTCCGGAGTGTCCTTCATGGCGTCAACGGCATTGTTAAAAAGATTCAGGAAAACATGTTCCAGCATATTATGATCGCCGGCCACTTCCAGCGATTTATCTTCATACTCGCATCTGACGGTAACTTTTCCCTTCTTGATGGTCTGCTGCGCCAGGGCCAACGTATTGTCCAGTAATTGGCAAATGGGAATCTGCGTAATTTTGCATTCCGATTTTCTGGAAAAAGACAATATATTTTTTATGATATTATCGGCGCGGCTTGCCGCCTTGTATATTTTTTCCACGGACACGGCAATCTGGGGATCAGTGCCGGAAATATTATTTTCGAGGTAGTCAACGCCCATGTAAATGATTTCCAGAGGATTCCGGATTTCGTGGGCGATACCCGAGGCCATGCGTCCGAGAGCGGCCATTTTATCCTGCTGTATCAACTGATCACGCGTTTTTATCAGCAGTTCAACCGTGTTGTTCAACTTCTGCTCTTTCTCAATCCGGTCGGTTATATCCTTTGAAATGATACAGACCGCTGAGACCGCGTCGGTGGCAGTTGCTCTGATCGGACCGAGCGTATTGGCAAACCAGATATTATTTTTTTTATCATAGGATTCGTAACGGACCACGTCGTTCTTCTCATACACGGACTGCACATGGATCAGCGATTTTTCCGCGGCAGCCGCATCCTCTTTATAAATCTTCGCCAGGGTCATTTCGGCAAGACTGTTTTCATCCCGTTGACCGTAAAATTCAGTAAATTGTTTATTCGCAAACAGCAAATTCCCCTCATGATCGACAATGCACATCAGAACGTCGGTCGCCTGGACAACCTGCTCGTAGCGCTGCCGGGCTTCATTAATCCGTACATCCTTGTCTTTGAGGCGGGTCGTAATCAGATATCCGTAAAAAATCGCGATGACGATAATAAAAGGAATTTGAATCCAATAACCGCCGGATTTCGGACCGGTTAACGCTCCCTTCTCATACAGAAGCCAGAGATAGATGAAGGAAAACAAGAATGTGTTGATCATCAGATACCCGAAACGGGAGCTCATGGTGGTCAATGAGATTATGAAGAAGAACATCAGATACAAATCGGACCCGATATATCCGGAAAAATATATTCCCGCCGGCAGAAGAATGCTGTCGCACAAGATGAACCCGTAAAAAACCCTGTCGTCATGAAAATATTTTTCCGGAATGTATGCGACAATCAGATTGGTCAGCAGGTAAACGACGATGAAAAGATATCCGTAAATTTCCAGGTCTTTGCCCGCTACCGGTGAAAGGAGAATAAAATAGGCCGTGGTAATAATAACCATCAGCCGGACAAGAAAAACTGTTTTTTTTCTTGGAATCTTCACTGCCATTGTCAATCCTGACACAGATTATGTACCACGTTTATTTGACTTTACAGGAAGACCCGGAACATAGTCAAGAGAATCATGAATTCTTCAATGCCGTCTTCATCAAAACACACCCCGACGAGAAACATCATCTCCTGCATCAAATCAAACCAACCGCATCATTAAGCGAATTCGGAACTTTAGACCGGCATGTGTTTGTTCAGCCATGCGATTACATCACCGAATACTTCGTCGCAGTTTATTTCGTTGAGCATTTCGTGGCGGCCGTCGGCGTAAAATTTCAACGTCACATCGCCGATCCCCGCGCTTCGGAGGGTATTGTATACCTGCGTTACGCCTCTCGTGTTCGCGCCCACGGGGTCTTTGGAACCGGAGAAAATATAAACGGGCAGATGCTTCGGAATCCGCCCGATATTTTCCTGCCGATTGATAAAGGAAATGCCGCCCAGCATGTCGCAGAAAAAACCGGCCGTGAAAACCGCGCCGCACAACGGGTCGCTGATGTATTTATCCACCTCGTCATTATCGCGGGAAAGCCAGTCGTAATCGGTGCGGTTGGGCTTGAAAGCATTGTTAAAGGCGCCGAATGACAGCTTGTTCATTAATCCGCTCTTTGCTTTCTTACCGCGAACCGTCGCCTCCATCTTTGCGATGAAAAGGCCTACCTTCCCCAACGCGCCCGGATCACCGCCCGTGCCGGACAGAACAAGTCCCGAAAGTTCATCACCATGAAGCATCACGTAATGTCGCGAAAGAAACGAGCCCATGCTGTGACCGAAAAGGAACAAAGGTTTCTGCGGATTTTCTTTTTTAATGATGCCGGTCAGTGTGTGCATATCGCCAACAACCTTTTCCCAGCCGTTCTCATCAGCGAAGTAACCCATGCTTTCCTGAACGCCGGCGGTCTTGCCGTGTCCCCGGTGATCGTTGGCATAAACCGCATATCCCGCTTTCGTCAGCGTTTCGGCAAACCGCCCGTATCGCGCCGCGTGCTCCGCCATTCCATGGGCGATCTGCACAACGCCCTTCACGGCATCCGCTTCATCGGGCAGCCATTTATAAACAAATACCCGCACTCCGTCCGGAGCTGAAAAAGAAAAAGTGTCATCTTTCATGTTTGACAACCCCTTTCATTTCTTTTTTTACAACATACCCGTTAACGTCATGCTTCATAACCGTGAATATCCGGACTTGCACAATAGTCCGGCTCGCAAGAACGCGTTGCGCCCGACTTCATGCCATAGCAATCCCGCCCCGCGGCTTTCACCGCGGCTACTGTTTAACGATAGAGTGATAATCGCGCGTATTAACAACCATCGCCGCGTCCTCCGTCATTTTAATGTCACTCCTGCTGAGTTGCAACAAATATTTATCCAGATAAAAATCGAAATAGTCCGACGGATTGGCGTCCACCAGCTGCAACCTTCCATTGGATGAGAACAGTTTCCCGAAAATCAAAGAACCGTTAAAGATGTAAATGTAGTTCTTCGCTTCCGGAACGAGCAGCGTATATTTAACGTCGGCGGGTTTCTCCTGGCCCAGTCGCAGATCAACGCAGTTGTTCTTCACGTTGACCCGGACATCCAGAATGTTCCCGGCCAGTTTCGGCGGAGGCGTCAAATTCAAGGCATCAACATACATTGTATTTTTGACGATCGACAATCCTCTGCCCGGCTTGATGGATAAAAGCGTTTCGAGTTTGATGCCGGACAGGTCCATCAGATTTTTGACGAACGGCAGGCCGACCGATTTGATTTTCAGCGCTTCGATCGTCATCTGATTGGTTGATTTTTCCAGCCCGACGCGCGATGTCATTTCAAAAGGAAGCCACACGCCCATTCTCATCATGCCGCTTATTTTCAGCGCGGGGATCTTCTCACCGTTGACGTCCATTTCCGCCATCGCAATCTTCAGTTTTTTCAAAGGCGAGCCTTCGTAATTCAAAACATAATTATTGAAAAGATTTTCCATCACGAACGGATCAAGAGAGCACTGCGCCGTAATGATATTAATGATGAAGGATTTTCCGTCGTTCATGTTTACATATTTGTAGGGTTTGGCCGGTTCTGTCAGCGAGAGCATGTAGTGAACGTTGAAATAGATATCCTCCGCAAATCGGAACTTGACGTTCTTCAGCAACATATAGGGATTATCCTTGGACGGTGTCCAGTCCACCGCGTCCGTCACAGATTGAGCCTGCTCAGCGCCAGTCTGACTGATTCCCGCCGGAGGTGCCGATGATTTTGAAGAACCGCTTTTCAGAACATAATAAGAAAAGCCCGCAAGAAGAATGATTACAACAAACGCAATCAAAATTTTTTTCATAATTCCCCCTTCTATCTTTTTTTGGATTACTTTCATTCCAGGAACTCATTCCCTCAGCCTTTTGCACAGCGTTTAAATACCGCTGTGCAAAGACTGCATAGCACAATTTAAATTTAAATACATCGCGTCCCGGTCTTCAAAATCTATTTTGACCGCATCCGGAACAATCGTCAACGACCGGCGCTCGATGCTACGTGCCGCACCTGCGCTTTCAAATTTTGGACATACGATTCTCTGGGTTGCAGAATCGTGCCCCTTTCATCGTACTCTTTTTTCGCCATGCATCGCACCGCTTCATCGACATGGCCATTCGCGGCATCGAGATACGTTTCGATCAGTTTGCGATACCGCGGCGTCGCCTTCAGGGATTGCTGTAAAAATTCCGTCGCGTCCTGGTCGGTAAACACCCACATGTGAGCCATGCCGAGAAGTCTCGGTCGAAGTCCGATCAGTTTCTCCAGCGACGCAACGTAGTCGTCATAAGACGATAAAAACTCGACCTGCACCTCACTGCCTTCTTGATCGCCTTCGGGAATGCCGCAGGCCTCTCCGGCAAACAATGCGCGGATTTCCGGGATGAAAAAAGCCAGCGAGTCGCCGGTGTGCCCCGGAACCTCGTAAACCTCACAGGTCAGGCCGCCGAGATCAAACCGGTCGCCTTCCTTAAGACTGATCTCAAAATTTACCGGTTCTATATGAACATCCTCATCTCCGACAACGTCCTGAAAAAACCCTCTTTGAATCTCACTCAAGAAAGTCATCAGATCCAGAACAGATTTCTTTTTCATCAGTTCTCCGACTCGTTCAAACGCGCCCGCCTGAAGACGGGGCAGTTTCCTTTTTAAATAAGGAATCGCGCCCAGATGGTCGAAATGGGAATGTGTCGTAAAAACATAATCCAGTGCGTTTTGATCGCCGAATATTTTTTCCAGGGAAGCAAGGTATAACGGCCCCATCATGTTAATGCCGGCGTCGATCATCAGACGCTTCTCCCTGCCCTTAACAACATAACCCGGATAGAAATGCTTTCCGCCAACGCTTATCCACTCACCGAAATCGCTTTCCGCTTTTAATTTCATTTCCGGTCCTTTTTATCGCGGGCTCAAGGGCAAGATTAAAACCTAAATCCCCATTGCGCATCAAAACTATTTCAGTTCGGCGCGCTTCTTATGAGCGCGGTTCATTGCCTCGAAAGGCCCTCTGGATTTACGCTCAAATATTTTCCCGCTCAGGGGGGTAAGCCAACCGTAGATAACGCCCCCGTGGATTAAGCGAACTTTCCCCTTTGTTACCGGTTCAATGATCCAATAATGCTCCAGATCGATGAGCTTGGGCAGCCTCGGATATCCCAGCCAAAGCAACTTGCGATTGGGTTCAACCGTTAATAGTTTCGGCGTAAAAGTGTAACCTCTGCTACCTTCGGGCTCAAAGCGCACCGTCAGCCGTACACCCGGACGCACCTCCCCTTTCGCCCACCGGATCATTGGATTCCACTCCGGAAATGAGCCAAGGTCAGTCAGCACTTCCCAGACACGCTCCGCTGTCGCGTCGATTTCGATTTCGGTAACAATTTCATGTGAAAACTTCAAAGACATCTCCTGATTATCTGATAAAATTTGTCCAAATCCGCTCTTCCGGTTCCGGCGGCACAATCCCCGCTTTTTTACCCGCTTGAATGGTCTTTAAAAGCCAGGCCATATTCCGTCCCAGCGTCCGCATGATCTGCATTCCTTCCAGATCCTGAAGCACGTCCTCCGGCATGTTGCCGTGAACCATATTCCAGTACTGCGAGGAGACAACCGGCATTTGATTAATGGTAAAATACTTATTGAGCTGGTCCAGCGCCGCGGTAGCGCCGCCGCGACGGCAACTGACGACAGCCGCGCCCGGCTTGTAAGCAAACACATCGCTGCCCGCGAAAAAACAACGGTCCAGAAACGATGTTATAAAACCGGAAGCTCCCGCGTAATGCACCGGAGATCCGAAAATAAAGCCGTCCGCTTTTTCGGCCTTATCCAGCGCGACATTCACACCGTCGTCTTCAAACACGCATTTGTTCAGTTCCAGACATTTCGCGCAGGCCGTACATCCCCGGATGGGTTTCTTGCCGATGTGGAATATTTCCGTTTCAATATCCTGTTTGGTCAATTCCTTTTCCACTTCACAAAGGGCTGTGTAGGTACATCCTTTCTTATTCGGACTGCCGTTGATTAATAATACTTTCATATTATGCCTCACCCTTCAAAATTTTTATTGCTTCGGCGCTTTTGCCTTCATTCAGGGACATTTTGCCTCTAATTCCCTGACCAGACCGCTGTAATAGTCGCAATTCTGACTGGCGCTGCCGCTGGAAGATGCCATCCGGTTTTGCGCCGTTTTCTTCATCTCCTCATTGCCGCTTTTATAACTCTGCGGGATACCTTCGCAGTAAGTTCTTTCTTCCTCGCGATAAACTTTCAACTGTGCGCATTGCCGACGCAATTTTTCATCAGCCTGCGAACTTTTGCGATCTGATTCTACGGACGAATTTTCTTTTTGCTCTCCTTCTTCAGCTACCGCATCATCAGAGGAATCCTTCAACTCACAATCGATCATCCAGTCTTGAGGCGCGCTGGTAATGATTTGATTGCCGTTACTATCCAGACACTGGTACATTTCTGCGGCATTAACGGATATGGATAAGGCGGCAAATAAACACAAAGTCAGCATGATGATTCTCATCCTATTTCCTCCATAAAAAAGATTTCTCGTAGGGTGCGATCCTCGATCGCGCCGTTCATTATTCGATGCATCGTGGGCTCCGGATGCGATCTGGATAATTGAATCTGCCTCCATCTTTTACTAGACAAGTCTAGCTTTGCAACAAATGGTATTATCACTGTCCTTGCAGGGCGGGTTCCCCAAGTGTGTCGCACGTTTTATTTCCCTTCTACAATCTTGATCTCATCTTCCGTCAATTCGTAGACCGGTTTGTCAATTCGTTTGTCGTCAAGATTGAACCTACCTTGAATATTCGACATGTCAAGCCGATTTTTCATGATTCTTTTTCGGTCTCTATGATCGTTTCGGATATCTTGTTAACAAGTGTAGTCAGAGACTTGAACTCCGTGAAAAGGCGTGTGTTCATGTCACCAAAGTCGTTCTTGACTTCTTTGGATGCATTGCCTAAACTTGTAATCACGTTAGGGACACGGGCGATAACGCCTTTCATCACATCGATTGCAGTATGTTGGAGAGCAACAACCATGACATTAGACATATTCATTCCCTCCCTCATCGGCGCGACAGTCGGATTTGCCGCCATGTACGGCATTACCCGGCTCAAGGGCTTCTGGATTCTCGGCGCGCTGCTTTATATCGCTGGCGGAATTGTTGCTTTTCTCACCACGTATTTGATTTTTTATCCTTTGGTTGCCGATACACATTATATTTTTGTCCCCGGCGCAGTTGGTTTTTGCATCTGGTCGGTTCTTTTTTTCCGTCTCGTTTCACGACATATTTATTTGAGCCGGCAAAACCAGACGATATCTCATCTATAGTTAATACGCAGATATTTTAAAAGCAGTTGACTTATCCTCATAGCGCGCTTATTTTTTTATCAGGCATGCGTGACACGGTGATATTCTCCCGGCCGTAGCACCGTGATTATCGCGGGAGCGCAATGTGGGGTTACTGGGAGGCCCCATCGCATGCCGTTTTTTATTCCCATTCTCCATAGATGATTTCTTTTCTTCACCTCTTTGCTGGTTAAATCATCCTGCGTGAATCAGTCTTTTATTTTCATAAAATACTACCGGGTTCAATCTGCAAGATTGAACCCGCCTTGACGTTTGTTCATGTCCGATTTTAGCTTCAATTTTAACGCGCTCGTAAATTTATTTTTTTCATACTTTATTCTGGGTAATATAGCTGATGATTTTGGTAAATCGTACACATCACTGGATTTTGTTTTTTCAATTTTTGATTTTGATTCTTCTACTCGGAACTGATTACTATGCTCATCTGATTTTTTCTGAGATTTATCAGAATATCCATAAAATTGAAGACAAAGTGATATGGCCGCAATTAAGACAGCAAAAATCGCAAAGACCATTATTATTTTTTCTATTTTTTTGGGCTTTGAAATCTCAATAAGCATTTCCATTATGGAATCATGTCTATGCCGCTCAATTCTATTTCTGCATTTCTGGTATTCCGATGTGCCAGGAGTTAATTTAGTCAAGGCATCTTCATTGCGTTTAATGGCATCATCGATGAGAGGATTATGTTTTTTCATTGACTTATTTCAAACAGATATTTCATTTATTTTTTTCCACAATGGCGATTTCTTCTGGTGTCAGATCGTAGAGTTCATAAACCAGCTTGTCTGTCTGTTTGTCGGTCGCGTCTATTTGGCGCTGGATTAGTGTTTGTTCGTAAAGTGTTCTGAAATCGACCGTCATTGCTTTCTAATTCCACGGTACATTTTCAATTTGACCTATATACCTTCGTTTCAATCGGTTTCCATATGTTCCTGAATAACCACAAACAGCTAATATTCCCATCTCTAAGTACCACAAGCCAAGATTCCAAGCTTCACGGTAAAGAACATCAAATTGACCACGCCGTTTATGTTCGGGATGCACAAGAGAATTTCGAATTTCCGTCAGAGCATGAGGAGCATCAAGCCAATTAAATCTTCTGCCAAAATTAATCATCTCAGGTGTTTCATTTGGTATTTCAAGCGGTATATTCAGTGACGAAAATAAGAGACGAAATTTATCAGATGCCCGAATATCTTTAAATCCATTTACAGAAATAAGTCCTTTATCCTTAACCACATATTTATAAGAAAGTCTTTCTATCGCTGCTTGCGTTAAAATAATTCCAGCATCTATGCCGCGTGATGAATAATTTGCATTCAAGTACCAGTAAATAACTTCATGCAGAGCTTCTTGCCAATTATCATTATTCCATTTCTTCATGAATAATGGGAAGAAAGTCGATAACTGTAATCCATTATGAGGATCAAACCATGATAACGGTGCATGCCACTGTTCTTTGGAAGATGACCAAGATTCCCAAACATGATTGCCTGAAATATCTAATCCCACGGCACAAATTGGCTCACACCAACCACCTTTTGCAAAGGACAGAAAAAAACGAAGAGCTTTCAAACATATTTGTGCGTCATGCCCAGAAAATGATGTACTATCAGACTTCTTAATGCACCCTACATGGGTTAAACAGTAGCCACCTTCTTTCTTAAGTTTCTTAATATCCTCACTTGTTGAGAGAAGCGACCTCAATTCAATGTTCCATTGATCGCAAATCAAATCTATGTGTTGAATGGAATGCATTGAAGAACCGATTTGCTCTATTGAATGTCGAGTGCCTAAAAAATCAAGAAAATTGAATATGTGAAAAACTACTAATGAAATTATGGTAGAATCAACACCAATCCCAATGATAGGTTCTGATCTTGGACACCATTTAAGATTAAATTCTTGTTTATCAACATTACCCCCTCCGCTTAAGAAAAACCCATCAATTTTACGACCATTAATAGAGAATGAAGAAATTTCGGCCTGTCCTGAAATAGCATTCAAGGCATCCTTACAAGAAACACCCTGAAAATATCCATAAAAATATATGTTAGCACGTGGTAATAATTCCAAAAGCACTTCTCCATTACCTATATAGATGTTTTGGTTAATACATACTTCTGCCTGACCTTTATTAATGACAAAATTTGATTCATTATTTTTAAAGTTAAAAATTGGTTCTAATTTTTGCATTCACCCTCCACGATTGAAATTTCTTCCGGCGTTAATTCGTAGAGTTCGTAAACCAGTTTGTCGATTTGCTTGTCGGTCGCGTCGATTTGGCGCTGGATTAAAGTTTGTTCGTGACCGGTTTTGGCTTCCTGTAGTTGTTTGTTCAGGGCAAGCATCTGCTCGACAAGAGCAGGAATTGACGACTTTGAATCGGGAATCGGAACAGGAAACGTTTCCAATGTATTCACGTTAATTTTGGGAAACGCTGCTCTATCCAGATTAACGTTACGACTTTTCAGATATTTTGCACACATACGTGAAAGCAAGATGCCGAGGAAGAATAAGATAGTTTTTCTAGGCATATCTTGTTTTGGTTTTAAAGTAATTACATCCGTATTGCAGATCAACGATTCATCGGTAAAGTTGCCCGCTAAGGTTGAAGATGAAATGATGCGTTGAATAAGAATACGAGGGCCAAGAAATATTTCTGGGGCGCGAGGTGCTGCAAGATTTTTCCCGTATTTTATCCAGTCACCCTGCCAATCAAGACGGTAACGCTTGATATTTCGCGCAGTCAATAATGGTTTCCAATCTTCATTAATTTTCTGTTTTGAATGATAAAGTTTTTCTTTCATCATTTGTCGCGTTTGTATAGGTTCGCCTTTACCTTCTTCGTATGGCTGCATCCCTTTTTTAAAAATAAAATAGTCGGCTAATGTTTTCTCGCCATTTAGTTGCATTGATTCTGAAAAAGAAACATCAATCGGAGTGGCATCTGATGAAAGGAGATAATCTTTTTTGTAGCTCCACATTCCTTCTTTCACAGCGTTTAGTCTTTCCGGAATTCTCATAAGCGTTCTGTCAATGCTTTTAATTATGAAAGATTTTGGATATTTTGATTTATCTGTGCGTAATCCGACAAGCAACACAGTATCAACAGTCGTATTGGCAAATACATTATAAACATTCACAATTTCAGACGCGTCATTTTGTTTAAATACAAAATTGCGTAGTTTTTCATCGTATCTTGTTGAAAGCCAGTAATTAGGAATGATATAACCCAAACAACCTTTTTCACGAAGCAACTTGAAACCTTCTTCGACAAACAATCCGTAGGTATTGAGTTGATATTCAGAAGTTTGATATTTTCTGTAAAGATATTCCTTATCTATATCATTAATGAGTTCTGAACGAGATTGGATGTACGGCGGGTTGCCAATCACCGCGTCGAAGCCGCCGGCTTTGAAGATTTCGGAAAACTCGGCCTGCCAATCGAAAACATTGACGCGCTGGGCTTCTTCGGAATCGAGCATGTTCATCTGTTTGCCTTCGTAGAAATCCGGCCCGATGAGCGAGTTGCCGCATTTGATGTTGCCGCCCAGATTAGGCAGCGCGCGCTCATGAAAAAGCATTCTCTGGCGGTTGAGCGTCTCGCCGGTTTCGTCCTCTAGCACCTTGAGCAGCAGCGAAAGCTTGGTAACTTCGACGGCCTGTGTGTCAATATCCACGCCGTAGATATTGTTGAGCAGTATCCGTTTGCGCTCGGTGGTGGTCAGATGCCACGCACCGCCCTGACCTTTATACAAAATCGGTCTTTTGGCTTTGGCGTGTTTTTCGGGGTCGTTTTCCGAATACCACTTTAAATGCCAATCAAGCAGATATTGATAAGCGCCGAGCAGAAAAGAACCCGACCCGCAGGCGGGATCGAGGATACGCAGGCTCTCCGCCTTTTTTGGTGTCTTGCCTTCGAGGAGTTTGCCCACGGTGTTTTTAACAATGTACTCGACAATGTAGGTGGGCGTGTAAAATACACCGCCCGCTTTTTTGACTTCGGGCTTGTCTTCCACGACGGCACGGTGGTCACTCGTCAGCCGGATAACCTTACCCAAGAATTGTTCGTAAACCTGCCCTAGAATATCGGCGGGCAGGACGGAAAACTCGTAAGGAGAATCGGGATAGTAAAGCGTTTTGAGAATATCCTTAAACGGTTTGTCGTCAATTTTTAAATCCGGCGTGAGCTTGTCCGGCGGTTCGGCTTCTTCCTTTTCGTGCCGGAAATGGAACAGGCCGGAGTTGTAGCGATCGTCGGCCTTGTAAAAAAGTTCCTGCAATCTTCCGTAAATGTCGCTGCCGTTGCCAAGCGAGCGCAGCGCGCCATAGTCTTCAATGCCGCGGTCTTCGGCAATGCGCAAAAAAATGATGCGGTCTATTATGCGCTGGACGGAATCGTTGAGTTCGCGCACCGATAGCGTGTTGCGCAAAGCGATGTTGCGGGCAAGCGTCTCGCGCCAGCTTTCGATCTCGGCCAGAAAAGCGCTGTCCACTTCGGCGGTGCCGCGTTTGGCCCTGCTGGATTCGGCAAATTTGTCGAAGGAGCCTTTGAGAATGGCATCTTTGGAAAAGACGGCGGCGATTTCATCCCATTTTTCGATGTACTGCTGATAGGTGTAATATTTGACGCGGGCTTTGTCGGCCTTGTCTTTTTGATCGGGACGGATGCGGCAGTCGTAAACGGCAAATTCGTCAAAATCGGTGACAATGGAAAGCGGCAGTTTGGCCGACCAGGCGTAACGCCGCACCTGAAAGGCGGGCGCGGGAGCGTCTTTGATGTTAATGGATGGCTGTTTGGCTTCGACGAAAAATTTTCGCTGTCCGCCAATGCGGAAGGAATAGTCCGGCGCTTTGGTTACACCGCTGACTTTTACCGCGTCTTCGTGAATGACATCTTTGTAGGCCTCGGCATTGCCTGCCGTGTTATTGACATCCCAGCCGAGCGCTTCAAAGAAGGGGTCGATAAATTCTCGCCGAACCTGTGTTTCGTTGTAGTTTCCTGATTTGTAGGCTTCAAGGTTGCGTTCGAATCGTTCAATCAGCTCAAGAATTATCTGCGGTGCGGGCATTATTCTCCTTCACAATCGAAAAGCAAATTTTATTTAGG
>CAZIJZ010000017.1:0-49699 GCA_964539765.1 uncultured Smithella sp. | reverse complement strand
CTAATAGGACATTTCTATTTTGGTAAAAATAGGACATTTCTAAATTGGCTGGACAAGCGGTTAAGATTGTCTTGACATCATCGATAACGTTTTCTATAGTAACTCTAAATATTTTCAACAAAGTCTTCATTTTGTTCATGACGGCAGCGGCAGATCAAACCTGACTTTAACGAATTTCTGTGTCAAAGGAGATTCCAATGCTGAAAGTACTGGGTGTGATAATCAATCTGGGTCTGGTGATATATCTTGGACTTCAGTTGTCGAAACGCATGGGGCCGGAAGAAATAGCCGGACTTAATACCGTTCAGAATCCCATGATCATCTCGTTTGTGGCGGTTGTCGCTTTGTTTATTGCTTTGAAAAATTAACGGCTCTTTAAAAACAAAATGCCATTTGTTTTTATGGAATTCATACCGATCACTCATTTTCTTGACAGTTTTAAACATCTCAGTTATTTTCCGCAAAACGGAAAAATTCAGAGAAGGAGAATAATCATGACGAAAACAAGAACAATAGGATATGTCCTCACGGTTTTTCTGTTCTTATCCCTGATTGCTTTTGCGGAAACGGAGGAAGCAAAGGAATATAAAGCAACAAAAGGCGACACCCTTTGGGGGATTGCGGAAAAGGAATTAGACGATCCCTATATGTGGCCGGCAATCTGGAAAGCAAATCCCGAAATCAAAAATCCCCACTGGATTTATCCGGAGGAGACCATCAGAATACCTCTTTCGTTGATTCAAAAAGATAAACGCAGGCAGGCGGATTTACCGAAGCCCAAAGATGAATTTCAGGAGCCTCTTCCGGAAGACGTAACGGAAGATGTCAAAAAAGAAGTTCCGGCAGCGACTTTTCCCATCGTTAATGAAAATCTGATTATGGCCAGCGGTTACATCGCCGAGACGATTCCGGTGGCCGGTCAGGTTGTTGATTGTTCAACGGGGAAAACGACTTTTAAAGATACGGTGCCAGGCGTCGGACGGGTTAACGATTCTAATGTTGGCGGGAACTTATACGGCAACAATGATCTCGTCTATTTGTGTCTTGATCAGCCAGCCAGAGTGGGCGATAAATTTTATGTCATCGACGTTTCCGAACCGGTCAATCATCCGATTACGGGAGAAAAAGTCGGCCATGTCATTACGATGAGCGGCATTGCCGAGGTTGTGGAAATAAAAGACGGCGACACGAAAGCCCGCATTATCAAAACCTTCCGGGAAATCGCCCGGGGAGATATTCTTGACGCCTATTACGAGATCAAACCGCTTATGACCACGGGAAAATATCGCAGTCCGGACATGAACGGTATGATTATCGCTGCCGCCAGAAAAATGATAGTTCATTCTTCGGAAGATATTGTCTACATAGACAAGGGATGCAAGGACGGCGTTGAGATCGGAGATGTTTTCCAGACGCTGGCCGTTGATGTTCACGCAATACCGAACGGAACGATACAGGTGATAAACTGCAAGGATCACACAGCGACTGCAATAATCAGAAGCAGCCGCGCCCCGATTGTGCCGGGAAATATTTTTTCCAAACAGGAAGCCTACGTAAAATAAACCGGTATGACAACCGGAAGAAAAGAGGCTTTTTCAGGCGGACAAAACGCGCCGGATATCAGTTTCCAAAGGTCCGGATCCGGCCGGAAAGGTGAGAATTTCTCTCGGCAAAAAAATACGTTCGTCTGTTGCCGTTCATTGTTCTGCATATTTTTTAAAGCCAACGTCTTGAAAACCGCCGGGAGAAACACCATCCGGATTTTCTTCTGATAAAGAAAATCAAGAGATTGAAGGAGACAGGATGAAAACAAAACGAATGCTTGCCCTGTTCATTTTATCCGTCGCCATGCTCTTTATGAGTACCGGCTGTCAGACCATCTCTCATTCGCTGATGGGAGATGATGCCTTTTATTCTGTTCCGGGGGGCGTGGAAGGGACGGCCCGCTTTTATGCGAAAAGATACGAGGGCCGGAGGACTACATCCGGTGAGATATATCGCGCGAAAAAACTTACGGCAGCCCACCCGACGCTGCCGCTGGGAACACGGGTCAAAGTGGTGAATCTGGAAAACGATAAATCGGTGGTCGTCAAAATCAATGACCGATGTCTCGAACATGAGGATGTTTTTATTGATCTGTCGCGTGAAGCGGCCCGCCAGCTGGGTTTTATCAGGCAGGGTAAGGCCAGGGTCCGGATTACGATGATTTGAAAACCGGACGTTTAAATGCGAATCAAGATGCTGTGTAAAATCATTCCTCGCTTTTTACAGCCGTTAAAAGTCGCAACGGAATGATAATTCTTTACAGGGATTCTTTCCTCTTCTTAAGTTCCAGTGCCGCCTTGAGTCCTTTTTGCCGGATGACTTTTATTTTCTGTCTTGTCTCCGTGAATTTGAAAAAGCGCTTTCCGTATTTGTTCAGCAGTTTCTGATTGATTTCAAAACCGAGGCCGGGTCGCGTAAAAGGCGTAAGCATCGCGTTTTTATCCGGGATAATCGGATCGATAATTCCTTCCCGCTGTTCGGGAACCCAGGACGGTTCTTCCAGCGGGTATTCGAGCGGCAGTTTATTTCCCTTGTCGGCCAGCACCATGTTCCAGTTAATGTAAAAACCGATGCCGTTGGTCCAGGTGTGCGGAGAATATTCTCTGTTGTGAGCATGGCAGGCATCGATGACTTTTTTTACCTGCGCAATTCCTCCGGCAAAGGTTGCATCGGGCTGATAAATGTGGAAGCAGTCTTTCTCGAACATGATTTTGACTTCATCCCAACCGTAGTTCAGCTCGGCGCCGGAAATTTTTACTTTGGATATTTTCTTCAAAGCGGCGTTGCCGTCGTAATCTCTCGAATCCAGCGGCTCTTCCAGCCAGTTGTAGTTGCTGGCATGACAGGCGTTCGCGAACTCCGTGGCGCGTTTCAGATCCCACGCGGGAATTTTATCCACAATGGTCACCAGCCATCCCTGGTTGGCGTCCACACCTAAAACAAGACCGTCGCCGACACCTTTTCTGACCACCTCAATATGCCGGATATCATCTTTAAGTTCTTTGTTCTTCACGCGCAATTTAGCCGTTTTAAATCCGCGTTCCTTCATGGCCAGAAGTTCCTCGACTCTTTTTTCCGGCTCGTGCATTTCTCCCGTGGAACAGTACACTTCAATCGGTCTGGCCTCGCCACCCAGAAGTTCATAGACGGGTTTCCCCTTGCTCTTGCCGATAATGTCCCAGCACGCGGGTTCAATCCAGAAATTTCTCCAGCCCAGAATGCCGGCCTGTTTCAATAAGTTCTGGCAGGATTCGATATCCGTCGGATCGGCGCCCAGCAAATATCCGCCAATGAGGTCGCCCAGTCCTTCTCTTTCATAGCCGAGGGCGGAGCCTGCGGAATACCCTTCAATCCCGTCATCGGTGACCAGTTTTATCAGCGTGAAGCCGTTGTGTGTCTGAGGGTAGCCGGGAATCCAGGTGGGCCAGAAGGTTTGTTTTAACGGAACCTGTACATGATAAAGCTCAATCAAAGATATTTTCATAGGAAACCTCCCTGATCAATTTGCTTCAAAATCTACACCCTCTCCGGGGCTTTGTCAAATTGGCTTAATGCCTGCCGGCGGGCATTCAGAAATCCGGACTGTTATTTTTTTCTGTTTACAGGTAGAATAATACACAACAATCAAATGGAATCCGAAAAAGATTGAATACAAAAAAGGAGGGATGGCAATGAATTTGAACAATCCTGAAGCTACCCGGCAGGCATTGAGCCTTTTAAGGAGCGGTGATCCTTTTCAGTGGTATATTATTCCTTTGCTCGTTATCGTCTTATATATTTATGCCAACGAATACGAAAAAAACAATTATCGTGTCATCGTCGGCGGGCTGGCTCTTTACATGGTGCACTGGTTTGTGGAAATCATCAACGCCCTGATCCAGTATTTCTCCGGTCATGCGCTGTGGACGGTTCCCGCCGGATCAGCCTTTGTCATCATGGTGGGGGTCGGCATTGAAATCAGTCTGATGTTTTCCATTGCCGGACTGGTTGTCTGCAAGCTGATGCCCAAAGATCCGACGGTAAAAATTATGGGCATCAACAATCGGCTCGTTTTTTCCATTACCAACGCCGCTTTTGCATCCATTCTGGAAATATTTCTGGTGCGCACGCCGGCCTTTGTCTGGGTGTACAACTGGTGGGGTGCATTCCCCGTTTTTGTGACTGTTTATATTCCGTTTTTCGCTGCCGCCTGTTATGTGCACGACTGGGAACCACGCGCGCAGAAAATTTTCATCGGCTCGCTTTTCGCGGTTAATGCGGTTGCCCTGATTGTATTTGCGGGAATTCTCAAGTGGATTTAGCCTGATAGGCATGACGGATCGATACATTGCTTTCATGCCGGGCCATGATGAAGGGGTGTCATGCAAAAATTCAACATGAACATTTTTAATCAACCGGTGAACGGCGCGAAAAAAAGCCCCTTCACATACAGGGATCAGGCTACTTTGGAAATTCGCAGCGGGGGCGGTTGTATTGCCATCTTCGGACTTCCCTTTCTCCTGGTCGGCTTCTTCGTCATGCAGATTCCGCTGGGAATTATTCCCATAGTTGGCTCACCGGGCACACAATCCTCTCTGCTTTTTATGCTGGTTGGCGCGGTGTTTGCCGTGGTGGGAGCAGGGCTCGTTTTTGGACGCAGCGGAATCATCCTGGATCGGGCCAGAGGCCGCGTGATCCAGTGGTATGGCCTGCTGGTACCCATGAAGAGAAAAGAATATCTGCTGGATTCGGTGGATCAGGTGGAATTGAGCTTCTCTCCCGGCGACAACGACTCTCCCGCGACCTGGCCGGTGAAACTTTCCGGCCGCAATATTGCAAAATCCCTGTCTGTTCGGCAAGCTGCAAGTTTCACCGAGGCAAGAAAATTAGCCGAAGAACTTTCCCGTTTTTTGCGAAAGCCACTGATGGATTCTTCAACCGGCGAAAAAATAATGCGTGATTCCGATTATCTGAACGAATCATACCGAGACCGGATAAAAAGAAAGGGTGAAACAAAAAGTATCTTGCCGCCGGAACCGGTCAATAAGCGTTCGCTCGTCGAACAAACATCCGATGGATTCGCCATCTCTATTGACGAACCGCCCTCCGGACGGATTCAATATCTTATTACTCTGGTACCTCTTGTCTTTGCAGGTATTGTGGTCTGGTTTTTTCTGAAGGAAGCGGATTTTCATTCCATGCCGGCTATCTTTCGTTACTTTTTCCTGGCGTTTATGGGGGTTTTTATTGCCGTGCCCGCCATCGTGTTTCTGGGAAAAAAGGTCAGCACGAAAAAGCCGTTTGAAATGATTACTGTTACAAAGACGATTCTTCGGGTGGAAGCGCTGAAGTATGGAAAACAGACAACGGTGGAGATTCCTGTTTCTGAACTGGAAGATCTTGTGGCTCCGTCTAAACCGGACATCGTTAATGCGGTCACTTATCCCGGCGTGAAGGATGTTCCGTTGGGCAGGACAGGCACTTCCCGAATGCCCGATGGCCGTCCGATGCCGCGATTATTGTTGGCATTAATGAAAATGGTCGGTTCCCGCGGCATCATCGCCCGCAGCGACAAAGTGGAGGTTGAATTCGCCCGGGGCCTTGATGATGCGGAGGTTGCCTGGCTTTTCGCGCTGATTCGAAAGACGATAACGGAATAATATAATCGATATTCTTTTTGAGGCAAATTGTTCTTGTTAATACAATGCCTTACTGCTTAATTTAGCGTCTCTATCGACAAAATATCCGGATTCACCTGTTTGACAATCAATCGAATGTAATTAAATTAATTTTGTAAGCAGCAATGATCAGGTAACCCCTGCCCGGTATCGGGGATCTCTTCAGATTTTGTATAAAGGAGGTATCTTTATGGAAACAAGAAGAGAAAAGAAAAACATCATTCTTAAAATTCCGAGAAGTCAATGGGTTAGCCGCAAAAACAAAATGCTGACCTCCAGACTCAAAGCAGTTCTTAGAAAGATCAAACTTAAATAAAACCCGTGTCATTTCTTTCAGACAGCCATTGTTCAACAAGGTTCAGAATCATAAATAGAAAAGAAAGGAGGAAAATTTTATGCCGATTTTTATGATGTTCGGTAAATATACCAAGAATTCCCTGAAGAATGTTTCTGCTCAGCGGACCAAAAAGGCTGTCAAAATCATTGAGAAAAATGGCGGGAAGGTGATTGCCATGTACGCGGTGATGGGTGAACATGATCTTGTTTTTACTCTCGATTTCCCCGATTTGGATAAGGCGCTTTCCGCTTCGGCGGCGCTGAATGTGCTGACGGGAATCTCTTTTTCTACATCGCCGGTTGTCGATGTGGAAAGGTTCGATCATCTGATGTCGAAAATAGATAAAATATAAACGAATGGTGCGGATTTCCTGCAAAAACGATTCGCCGGCTTTCTTTTATAAAAAAACCCTTCAGTGGATAGCGCTATCCGTTGAAGGGTAAATCTGACGAGAACCGCTTGTGCCGTTTTGTCTTCATGCTGGAGTCACGACTTTTTAAAACTTGATCTTTTCAGGGTGACCATCACCACTAAGATCCTGCGGTTTTTTGCAAAATTCAGCTCCAGTGACATGACTCGTTTCGAACACAGCAGTATCTCGTTATTTATAATTTAACACGGCCAATATTTTTGTCAAGAGCGACTTGAAATTTCCAATACCGGTTTTGTTTGCATTATTGAATGGAGGGAAAAATGACACCGAGAATCTACAATCGATACGTTGTACGTATTTCCGAAAATGCATTGATATCACTGGTTTTAAGCTCTTTGGAAGCCTATTCAGTGAAGAAAAAAGATATCAAGGAAAAAGGCCGTCCGAAATCACGGATTGAAGTTTACGGAAGTCTTTTCGGTCATGAAATCCTGATGAAAAACCGGGAAGTCCTTTATCAGGTGGAAATGGCGCACACGGACACGACCGCCGAACAGCGAAGAAGTTCGGTGGATGAAAACAAGGAGGCTATCTCTCTGAAGGCCGATGTAATTACGTCTTTCTGGCCGCATTTTATTTATCTCGGAGATTTTCATTCTCACCCTTTTAAAACCACCAAGGAAGTCCGGAAAGATAAAAAATATTTCATGTCGGAGGACGACCGCGAATGGTTGAATAATAATTTCTGCAACCAAAAGGGATATCGCGTCGGACTGGTCATGACCCTTGCCGCGATGGGAAAAGCGGGCAGCAAAGCTTCCGGCTGGGTGGCCACCAACTGCGTGCAGGCGACGCTGGGCAATTACCGCATGTGGCTGTCCGCTTATTGCGCGTACTCCCAAAAGGGCGAGTACCGCTACACGGGAGACAATGATTCCGCCGTTACACTCGATTGTCCGGCACTGACCGGATTGCGATGGGAACACGCCGATTTCGGCCGGTTTAAAAACGGAAAATACGAGTCGTCATAAATCACTTAATGCACGAATAAATCGGTGGTCGGTCGCTGATCTTTCGTATAAGATGATATCGCAGGAGCGAACGAAAGAATGAAAGAAGTCAAGATGTTTATGTTCGAAAGCTGTCCGCATTGCCGCAAGGCCCTCGAAATGATTATTGAAATATTTTCCCGGCATCCGGAATATGCCGATGTGCCCTTTGCGGTGATCGATGAAAAGATAAATCCGGAAATCGCGGAGCAATATGATTACTATTATGTTCCGACACTTTATACAGGAGAGGTTAAGATGATGGAAGGGGTTCCCACAAAGGAAGCGATTGAAAAGGCATTTGCCGCGGCGTTGAAATAAATCGAAGCGGATTGATGGGTAAAAATGAAAACGAATCGCTTGATCAACGAAAAAAGCCCTTATCTGCTGCAGCACGCAAAAAATCCAGTGGACTGGTATCCGTGGGGTGAAGAAGCATTTGAAAAAGCCCGGCGCGAAGACAAACCGGTCTTTCTTTCCATCGGCTATTCCACCTGCCACTGGTGTCATGTCATGGAGCGCGAATCTTTCGAGCACGAAGAGGTCGCCAGGTTGCTCAACGATGTGTTCGTGAATATCAAAGTTGACCGGGAAGAGCGTCCCGACATTGACGCGGTTTACATGAAAGTCTGCCAGCTCATGACGCAAAGCGGCGGCTGGCCGCTGACAATCATGATGACGCCGGATCAAAAACCGTTTTTCGCCGCAACCTACATTCCCAGAGAAAATAAATACGGACGCGCCGGAATACTGGAGATCATTCCCAGAATGAAAGAACTCTGGAAAACAAAACGCGGCCAAGTTCTTTCCGCCGCGTCGGAAATTGCTGTTGCCCTGCGCCGGCCGGTTGCCGAAAAAGGCAATGAGTTGTCTGAGGAAACGCTGCGGCGCGCGTATCAGTCGTTCCAGATGAGTTTTGACAAAACATTCGGCGGTTTCGGCCGGGCGCCGAAATTTCCCTCTCCGCATCATCTCTTTTTTTTGCTGCGGTACTGGAAGCGAACCGGCGACGCGGAGGGGCTGCATATGGCCGAGCACACACTCCAAAACATGCGTTACGGCGGGATTTACGATCACGTCGGTTTCGGTTTTCATCGCTATTCGACCGACGAACGCTGGATTGTTCCGCATTTTGAAAAAATGCTCTACGATCAGGCGCTACTGGTGATGGCCTTCATTGAGCTTTTTCAGGCTACGGGAAAAGCGGAATATGAAGCCACGGCCCGCGAGATTTTTACCTATGTCCTGCGTGATTTGACGGATGAAAAGGGCGGGTTTTACTGTGCTGAGGACGCCGACAGCGAAGGCGTGGAAGGAAAATTTTATTTGTGGACGGAAGAGGAAGTCCGGAGCATCCTGAACGACAAAGAAGCCGATTTATTCCTGTCGCTCTATCGCCATCAGAAAGATGTTGATTTGCCGGGTATGCATGAAATTCCCGCCGGTTATTTCATCCTTCATTGGCCGCCGCCTGCCGAAAACAAGAAAGATTTATTAAAAATTATTTCTCAAACGGAGAGTATTCGCAAAAAACTTTTTGCCGCGCGGGAAAAACGAATTCATCCACACAAGGATGACAAAATTTTAGCCGATTGGAACGGCCTGATGATCGCGGCGCTGGCGCGCGGTGCTCAGGTCTTTGATGAGCCTCTTTACGCGAAAGCCGCCAGCCGTGCGATGGATTTCATTCTTGAATCAATGCAGACCAAAGACGGAAAGCTCTTGCACCGCTACCACAGTGGCGAGGCTGCCATGGATGCAAATATTGACGACTATTCCTTCGTCATCTGGGCGCTGCTGGAACTCTATGAGGCGACTTTTCAGACAAAATATCTGCAACAAGCCATCGACTATAACAAGAACCTGTTCCGCAACTTCCTTGATCAAAAAAACGGCGGACTGTTTTTTACCTCCGTGGAGGCGGAAAAGCTTTTAACCCGGCCGAAGGAACTTTATGACGGCGCCATTCCCTCCGGCAATTCCGTGGCATATGTTAATGCGCTGAAAATTTCCCGCATGACCGGTGATGCCGACATGGATACAAAGGCGAAGGAAATTTATAAAGCGTTTGAAGCACCGGCGGACGCGATGCCGACGGCCTTCACGCAATTTCTCTGCGGCCTGGATTTTGCACTTGGTCCTTCCAGTGAAGTCATCATTGCCGGAGATTTGGAAAAGCCGGATACCCTCGAAATGTTGCGGGTTTTAAGAAAACAATTTGCCCCGAATAAAGTCGTCATTTTCCGGCCGGAAAAATCGGCGCAACCGGATATTGAACACATTGCGCCGTTTGTGAAGAGTCATTTCCTCCTCAACGGAAAAGCAACCGCTTTTGTCTGCACCAACTACACCTGCAATCTGCCGACAAGCGATCCGCAAAAAATGCTTGAACTTTTGGATATGAGAAAATAGTATTAATCCATATTTTTCGTTCATGGAAGATTTTGAAAACAGTGCTTTCAGAATCGCCTGAATGCTGAAATATCTAAAATTCCATGCCGGTCACGGTTCAATCGGGAGGCACATCATGAAAAAATGGCTGATATCTGTACTCATCATTTCTTTCGCAGTATCCCTGGCGGGATGTAATTTTCTCAATCTCACGAAAAAACAATCTCCATTACAGGAGAAATGTGAAAAACAGTGCGAGGCATGGTCAAAATCTTATCAACAAAAATATCCCAGCGACAAATTGACCTATGAAAATTATTACAATCAGAGATTAAATAAATGTTTTATGCTGGTAACCTATTCAACATCGCGGATGAAGAGCTTGAAGAGTATCAGCGAAAATAAAATATACGGCTCCCTCCTTGTCAAACCGGACAGTAAAACGATTATGTGCAATGTTTTGGACAAAAAATGCAAAACGGAAAAGGAATGGAATCTGCTCGTTAAACTTTATATGGAAGAATAGTCATGCAACAAAAAACAGCGTGATAAAAAATAATCGATTTTAAACAACGGCCTCTTTTTTTCATCGTATTTCCGTCGACACACAACACAATGATTGATATTTCATTGACAGGAGAAATGCTTGTTTATATATTCGCGCATGCGAATGAACGGACTGGATTTCTTAGGCAGTATTGTTGATGAGATGTTTCTGACACCGGGCCGATGGATTGCCTGGCTGCAGGCACACCGGAAAACGGACTGGCCGGTTTTCGCCCGGGAGATTGCTTTTTATCACGAGCAGGACTTCATCAAAAATCCTTCCTCTTTCTTTGTATTGCCTGATCAGGCTCCGTCGTTTGTCGTTGAAAAGCAAATGCCTTATCAGAACGGTTTTTATCAGGTCATTACCTTTCCCAGTTTGTACGAACCCCGAAATCCTTTTTTGCGGGAACGCTATCTCAATTATCCCGAAAACCGCACCGGCTATCTGATTCGCTGGATACACGGCGACAAACCCCGCAAGACGGTGTTGTGCGTCCATGGTTTTATGATGGGCGATCCGCGGGAAGCGGAACGCATGTTTAAGGTTCGCAAATTATTTTCCCTGGGTCTGGATGTTGCGCTTTTCATTCATCCTTTTCACTGGAAGAGAGTCGCGGGACCGCGTGCGTCGCGCCGCATTTACCTGACGCTGGGCGATGCCGCTTTTACCAATGAATGCATTGCGCACAGCATTTATGATCTGCATAATTCTTTTTTAATTCTGCATAAGCTGGGTGTTGAGAAAATCGGCCTGGTCGGCGCCAGTCTTGGCGGGTATGTCACGGGATTATATGTCTGTCTGAGCGGTCTGCCGGAATTCGCAGCCCTGATGGTGCCGGCGGTGACGTTTCTGCGACCCATTTCTCCGGCCCTGTTTTATAAGCAGGCGCCGTTCGGTCCGGAGTGGCGCAAACAGGTTTATTGCGCCGCCGATTTTCATTCGCCGCTTAATTTTTATCCGAAGATCCCGGTTGAAAAAATACTGGTGGTGGCGTCGCGCGGCGACCGGATTTGTCCCGCCGATCCGGTGGAACAACTCAGACAAAAATGGGGCTTGTCCCGATGTCATTACCGAACCGGCGGGCACTGGCTGGTATTCGACAAAATCCGCGGCCGGGTCTGGTACGGCCTGCTTCGGGACATGGGATTTATTGCCTGAAGCACGATCAGGACTCGCTGACAATAACCGATAAAAATAATCGGGCTTGTTTTTATTCTTGATAAGAATTAATAATAAAACATAATCAGATGCGTTGATCTCCTGGTGTGGATTTTACGGGAAAATGCAGACTGTAAAAGGGCAAGTAACGGTTGCCTTTACCCGGAAGGAGCATGTCATGAGAGTATTCATTTTAATTCTGTGTTTCTTCGTGGCTTATTTAACCTCCGCCAATGCGGAAGAATTGTATCGATGTGTTGACCAAAGCGGCAACGCCATCGTTACAGACCGACCGCAGGATGGGATGGAAAACTGCGTTCCCAACTATGTAGATGAAGAAGATTTAGCCGCTGAGAAAAAAGAAGGTCAGCAGAGTGAATCTGTAGACCAGCCGGAAAAAGGTGAGGGAACATCAGATCATCAGACAGACGAACCTTAATATTAGCAGAATGCCAACGACCGGGAAGTCGATCAGATCACAATTGCTTCATGACTGTGTAAAAATGAGTCCAATCTTTTTTCCCCGGAGGCCGATATGAGTGAAACTGTGATTACCGAGAAAGACCGAAAGATGGCGCAACGCTGTGTTGAATGTCCGGTTTGTAAGAAAGCCAGGCAACAGCAGCGGGGATTCGCCTACTGGTTTGTCAAGAATGTCGAAGACGGTCTGTGCCCGAACTGTGCCGCGTACGAGAGAGTTTACGGCAAAAAAGCCCACGAGGCCTGATCCGGTTATCTGGACTGCAGCGCGCGGCCGATCGTCATGATTTCGGCTTCCTTGGTGCCTTCGTAGAGTTCCAGAATTTTCGCGTCGCGATACCATTTCTGCACGGGATATTCCTCGATGTATCCATAGCCGCCGTGCAGTTCCACGGCATAATTGGCGCAGAAGACAGCTGTCTGTCCGCCGTAGAATTTGGCCATCGCGGCCAGCGTGTAATCGGGCTTCCCCTGATCAATCAGCCAGGCGGCTTTATATACCAGCCCGCGCAGAGCCTCAATCCTTATCGCCATTTCCGTAAGTTTCATCTGCGTCATCTGATAAGAACCCAACGGCGCGCCGAAAGCGGTTCTTTCTTTAACGTATTTGATGCTTGTTTCCAAGCAGGCCTCCGAAATGCCCAGCGCCTGGCCCGAAACCATCACGCGGGTGATGTCGAAAAAGTGCATGAGTTGACGGAAACCCTGTCCTTCTTTGCCGACCAGATTGGTTTGTGGTACGCGCACATCTTCGAACGCGATTTCCGCCGTATCACTGGCGCGGATGCCCATTTTCCCGTGAATTTTGTTGCGGGTAATCCCTTTGGCATCCGCCGGCACAATAATCAGACTGAAGCTATTGTGTTTTTTTTCTTCCGGATTGGTAATGCACTGTGCAACCATGAAATCGCATACGGTGCCGTTGGTGATGAACATTTTGTTGCCGTTAATCACATAGTCCCCGCCGTCTTTGACCGCACGGGTTTTGTAACCGGAGACATCCGTGCCGGCATTGGGTTCCGTGTAAGCGCCGGCGCATACTTTTTCACCCTGGCAGATCGGCGGCAGGTACGTTTTTTTCTGTTCTTCCGTTCCGTAGTTCAGAATCGATTCGCAACCGAAACCCGATGCGACGATATTGAGGCTGATCCCCATGTCTATTTTAGATATTTCTTCGGTGATGATAGTGTTGCCCAGGATTCCGGCGCCGGGTCCGCCGTATTGTTCCGGAATCCATGAGCCGACCAGACCGTTTTCGGCGGCCTTTTTTCTGATTTCCGGCAGATATTTTTCATGTTCGTCGCATTCCTGCGAAACAGGTTTTATTTCCGATACGGCAAATTTATAGGCCATCTCCTTTAACATTTTCATTTCTTCGGTAAGTTCGAAATTCATTTTTGTTTCTCCTTAGATGAATTGCCGTGAAGGCTGTGAAACAGGAAATTAGCATAACGTGCTGAAGAAGTAACAAAATCCCGCAGATGAAGTCAAGCAAAAACCGGCAGTGAAAATTCCAGCGGCAAAGATCAGGGATGAAAGCGCCTGGATCTCGTGCGTCTGGAAATGACGATAAAAAACCGGCACAGGACATGACCGGAAAGATTATTATCAAGGCCTGTGCCGGTTGAGACGGGAGGGATTTACTTTTAAACGTAATGTTTTCTGCCGGCGTTTTACTTACCGGTAACGATCACTTTGTATGTTCCGTAGATCCCCAGAATGTTTTTGGCGTCCCAGTCAACACTATACACGGTGTTGATTTTGCCGTTTTTCTTGGCCGTGCTGATGCTGCAGTCGCCGTAAGCAACCAGTCCCAGAATGCTGGTGCACTGGGCTTCACCGGTCTTCAGCGCCACGCCGCTGTTGCTGGTTGCCATACCCGGCAGTTTCGTTGCCGTGTAGAGTCCGCCTATCGGTATCATCGTGGCGCAACCCATCAGCGCGGCAACCGCAAAGATCGCAATAAAAATTGAAAGTTTTTTCATGGCACCTCCTCAAGAATTTAAGGTTTGAATGGAGTTAACTTCTTACACGGGTAACTATTTAGTAAACAAAGTTCAGATCGGTGAATGTTTGTAACAACTACCATTATTCCTTTTAATATTCAAGATTTTTACATGGCAAATATCCGGGAATAAATTTCTGTCCGGGAATCCAGACTTCCCTTGCCAGGATCCTTACTCGTAAAAATACGGAATTATTGATCGATCCTTCTATGAATCCGGCTTAAAAAATAATTAAACGCGGATAAGTTTTTCTTGACATAAAACGTTGGGATTTTTATATATTCAATCGAAACAACTGTGGTTTATCAAAGGATGGAGACATTCCTTTACCCTTCAGTGGTTCTGTAAACAATCAAGCGTGAAACAGGGCAGTCAATTTATGTCGCAACATCAATCAGATTATAAAATTCGCTTTGCGCGTCCCGAAGACATTGGAGCCATCATAGAGCTGATGCGACCCTTCAACATGCATCATATTCCCTCGCCGGAAATGGGACCTCTGGATGACAAATTCTTTATCGTTGCCGAACAGAAAGGCCATCTGCTCGGCGCTGCCGGTTTTACGTTCCTTTCCGATGATGTCGGAAAGACAACCCTCATGGCTGTGCGTCCCGACTGCGCAAAAACCGGATTGGGCGGGAAGTTGCAGATACGGCGCATGCAGATTCTGCGCAGTCTCGGATGCGGAAAAATCATCACCAACGCCGACCGTCCGGAAACAATTTCATGGTACAAACGACATTTCGGATATCGGGAAATTGGGAAGCTGCCCAAGATTCATGATTTTGGTTTAAGCGACGTTCCCGAATGGACGACCCTGGAGGCGGACCTGACCCGCATCGATATGCCGCCTGCTGCGCAGCAAAAATTAATCATCAATGCGGCCCTGACCGGAATGATGCCCCGGAAAAGCAACAATCCTCATCTGCCGGTTACACCGGAAGAGATCGCCAGAGACGTGCTGGAAGCCGGAAAACTCGGCGCGTCCATTGTTCATTTGCACGCCAGAGGCATCCAGGAAGAACCAACGCCGGAGCCTTCGGTTTATGCAGAAATTATCAGTCGCATCCGCGAGAAAAATCCCGATTTGATCATTTGCGTAACGACCAGCGGCCGGAACTGGCCGGAGCTCGAGAAAAGATCCGCGGTTTTAAATCTGCCGGATGATCTCAAACCGGATATGGCGTCGCTCACCATGGGATCTTTAAATTTTCCGAAACAGGCCAGCGTCAATCCTCCCGAAGTTATTCAGGCCCTGTCTCTTCGAATGCAGGAGCGTAATATTAAACCGGAGTGTGAAATCTTTGAAGTCGGCATGCTTGATTATACGAAGCATTTGATACGCAAGGGCTTTCTTCGACAACCCGTTTATCTTAATTTTATTCTCGGTTCGCTGGGTACGATGAACGCTTCAGAAAACAATCTCCGTTATCTTGTTGAACAGATTCCGGCTTTTTCCATCTGGACGGCTTCCGGCATCGGTCGGTTTCACAGCAGGATGCATCAGTGGGCTGCCGAAACAGGCGGCGGCATTCGCACCGGTTTGGAAGACAGTCTATATCTGGATAGAGATAATAAGACATTGGCGAGCAACAGCGACTGGATTAGAAAAGCGGTGGAACTGGCGAAGGAAAACGGCCGTGAGGTCGCCACACCGGGTGAAGTACGGCAATGGCTGGAATTGAAATCCGAATGAGTTGCCCTGCTGTCATTTTTTTTAACAAAGATAAACGATCAAATGATTGTCCGGAGATTTTATGGGATTACCGCATGTCATCGGCTTGATTTTTTCCATGCTCAACGCGTCCCGGTCAACGCCGGAGGAAATCGCGCTCATCCGTGAAAAACGTTTTCGCCGCCTGTTGCGAACGGCTGTTTCCCGATCGCCATTCTACCGTAATCTCTATCGCGGCATTGATATCGAAAAATGTCAGTTGAGCGATCTTCCTGTCGTGGATAAAACAACGATGATGGATCATTTTGATGATTTTGTGACCGATCGCCGTCTTAAAAAAGATCAAATCATCCATTGGATTGAGAACAAAAACAACATCGGCCGGATGTATCTGGGAAAGTATATTCCCATCCGTACGTCAGGCACAACGGGCAAATTTGCCATTGTTGTTTATGACCGGTGGGCGCTGGATTTTGTGCAGGCGGCCATGATAGCGCGTCACGCTCACTCCCCGGACATTGACGTCGTGAAATTTTTAAAGATGATATTGAACGCCTTGTTTGTCCATCGCTTCAAAATCAACGCGGTTTTTATGACCGGAGGACCTTATCCGGCTTATACAATAGCGGCTTATTTGCCGAGGTTATATAAACTTTTTGTGAATGAAGAGATTCATTCTCTGCTGGAACCTGTTCCGAAGCTTGTCGAGAAACTCAACCGGTCTTCCTGTAATCAGTTATATTCCTATCCGAGTATGCTGGAGACGCTGGCGCGGGAGCAACTGGCCGGACGTCTGAAACTGAAATTTGATCCGCCCATGGCGACGATCGTATCCGCCAGCGAACCTCTGACCGAAACGGCCAGAAAGCTTGTGGAAAAAGCCTGGGGCATGAAGATTCAAGATACCTACGGCTCATCCGAATGTTTTCTGATGGCGCGTTCATGCGGTCATTTTGCCGGTATGCATGTCATGAGCGATCTTTGCTGTCTGGAAATCGTGGATCATCAGGGCAATCCGGTGCCCGACGGACAGGCAGGCGATAAAGTGCTGGTGACCAATCTGTTTAATCTGACTCAGCCGTTCATCCGTTATGAAATAAGCGATGTCACCGGCTATGCCACGGAACCCTGTCGTTGCGGCTTGCCGTTTCCGACCTTGTTGCCGGTGGAAGGACGCACCGACGACATTTTTTATATTGACCGTCTGGGTGGCGGTTATGAGGCCGTGCATCCCTATCTGTTCGGCGGCGCGATTGTGGACTTAACGGAAATACGCGAATATCAACTTGTCCAGACGGGACGCAACGAATTTACCTTTTCCTACGTGCCTGTCGACACTCGTACAGACATTGAAAATAAAGTGCGCAGCGTTTTGGAGGGTTGCATGCGTCAGGCCGGATTTCTTGACCGGGTAACGATGAAAACTTTTTGTGTGGAAAACATACCCCGTGATCAGCGCTCGGGGAAGATGCGACGCCTCGTCAGTCTCGTAGGAGCGCCCGAAGATCTGAACGACGGTTTCGAAAGATGAAATGATATTATCAGAGCCTGCTGCTTTCGGTGAAAAGATAATATCAAAAATCTTTTTTGACTTTAACGCTGTGCGGGCGCTGTCCCGGCTTGAAGTCCATTTCTTCGGCGGGATATGATTTCAGAACAGATTTGAGCGCGGAAACATCATTGACCTCACCGGCCAGCCAGATTTTTTCCTGTTCCGGAGATAAGATAACCGGCATGCGGTCATGAACCGGTGCAATCAACTCGTTGGCGGCGGTGGTAATAATTGTGCAGGTACTGATTTCCTTCTTATCCGGCGACAGCCAGGTGTCGTAAAGTCCCGCGAACCCGAAGGGCCGTCCCGATTTCAGATAATAATACAGCGGTATTTTTTTGCTGCCCTCCTTCTTCCATTCGTAAAAACCGTCGGCAACAATCAGGCAGCGCCTTTTTTTTAATGCATCCCTGAAACTGGGTTTTTGATCCACTGTTTCGGCGCGGGCGTTGAACATTTTCGCGGCAATCGATGGATCTTTGGACCAGGAAGGAATCAGCCCCCACCGGAAGCAAACCAATAGATTTTTATCGCCATGATTGATGATTGCGGGTGTTAACTGGCCGGGCGCTATATTCCAGCTGGGCTGGTATTGACAGAATACTTCCTGAATATTGAAGTTCTTCTGAATATTCTTTAAATCGGTTACCAGCACAAATCTTCCGCACATATTTTCTCCTATGTTTTTTTATTATAGCAGATTTCCCGGCTGGCGGTCGAAGAAATTCGGTGTTTGGAAGAAAATGAAGAGAGCGTTGCACAATGCCTCTTTTCGTCATACCGGCGTAGGCCGGTATCCAGGAAGTCATTAAAAATACTGGATTCCCGCCTACGCGGGTATGACAATTTTTTGTTTTACGTACTTGTGCAAAGGTTTCATGAAATTATTCTTGACAATAGGACGTTCGTCCTATATGCTGTTTCCCATGAAGAAAAGAATGGAAATCAATACTGTGGAGCAAAAATTCGCCTCATTCTTCAGGGAACAGAGAAGAATGCCCACGTATTCGGAAATGCTGCCCCTTTTGGGCGTCAAGGCCAAAAGCGCCGCCGAATACTGGACCAAGAAGCTGCTGGCCAAGGGCGCTCTGGAAAAGGATGCCAAGGGTTTTTTAAGGCCTGCGCGTCTGTCTTTGAATCTTCCTTTTGTTGGCAATGTGACGGCGGGATTTCCATCGCCTGCTGAAGAAGAATTGCGCGATACCATCTCCTTCGACGACTATCTCATCAATAACCGGTCGTCTTCTTTTGTTCTTTCCGTTACCGGCGATTCCATGATCGGCGAAGGCATCAAGGACAAGGATCTGGTGATTGTGGAGCGCGGCCGGGAGCCGAAAAACGGCGATATCATTCTGGCGGAAGTGGATGGCCGCTGGACCATGAAGTATTTCCGCAAGAAAGGGAAAAAAGTGACGCTGGAAGCGGCCAACCCCAAGTATCCAACGATTACACCGCAGGAAGAACTACGCATTGCCGGAGTAATTACAGCGGTGGTGCGAAAATATCATAAATGAGATTTTGTAGCAAAAGAAGAATTGCTTTAAATATTTGATTTCATTTAATGATATTGATAGTATTCCGAATACAGAAAAATAATTTATAAAGAAAATATAAACATTCTTAGGCATCAAGGAGGGGACCATGAAGGTAATGAAGATTCTAGGGATCATTGGGGTCGCGGTCATTCTTATATTCGTATTCCTTGCAAAGTTCTCGGTTGTAGAGTCCCGTTTTCAGTGTCCAGGAAAAATCTCATCCACAGATGGATTGCGTCCCGCAACTGTCTATTTGAAACTTAAGGAATACAGATGGTGGGTAGGTTTGTGGAGCGAGTCAGACGCGGCTATATATATTGAAGTCCCTAATACCTACATTGACTATTTTGGCGACGTTAAGAAAGTCGGTGACCAGTACCAAATTTTTGACCCTGCAAAAAGAATAAAGGGAAACTTCTCCTTTCTGAGCAAGACATTGGCCATAAATCTGCCCATAAAGCTACAGACGGATTTCTTTGATGGCACTTGCACGAGAAGTGATTGATCGCCCAACAAGAGCAAATCAGTCGATCATTACGCCCCGGCTGATTTTTCTATTGTGTAATATAGGAGCCACATGAAAAGACAACCTTCAACAGATTTCCTAAATGTCGCGAAGACACCAATTTTTTGGTGGTTTCGTGCAAATAACCTCTTTACCTCGGCGATCGTATTGCTGGAAGCAATCGAGAAAGCGAATGCAGCGTACTTTGGACCGATGCCGAAGACGTCCGGCATTGTCAAATTATCCAAGCATCAGCAATGGGCTGCGCAACGACTGCACCTTTCATCAGTCGCCCATATGTTGTTTGGCCTTGCGTTTGAAGTGGTATTAAAGGGAATGATCGTTGCGAAACGCCCAGAATTTGTTGAAGCGGATAAGTTAGCCGAAAATCTCACTGGTAAGCATGTGCTGGTGGAATTGTTCAAAACTGCCGGCATCACGCTTTCACGTGCTGAACAGCGGCTGGTCCAGCGACTTTCGCAAAGTGTTCTTTGGGCGGGCCGCTATCCTGTTCCAAAGAAGCGTGCTGCCTATCAGTATGAGGCACTGCCCGATGGGTCGTACGTATTAGCGGGCGACAGGGTGCCCGGCGACATCGAGGCGATCATGGCACTCTGGAATCGAGTCCATAGCATAATACAAAATGATCCATCTTTGCCAAAATATAAGGCTATCCAGGCACTAGATTAGCTAGCGGTTAATGAGCGAACGGGAAGATGGGTAACAGATTATTTCGGGTACATGTAATAATTTATATGAGAACCTTACAAAAGCAATACAGCCGATCGCTGCTTCGTGGCTCCGGCTTAACGTGTCGTTAGACGAGGGAGAAGAGAGCGTGCACACATGAGAAAAATACAGATCAGTAAAGCGTTTACGTTGATCGAATCCGGTCCCGTTGTTTTTGTTACGACGCATGACGGAACGAAAAACAACATCATGACGATCTCGTGGACCATGGTGGTGGACTTTACACCGGTATTTGCCATGACCACCGGGCCCTGGAACTATTCCTTTGCCGCTCTTCGTAAAACGAAGGAGTGTGTTATTGCGATTCCCACTGTGGACATGCTTGATAAGGTCGTTGGCGTGGGAACCTGTTCCGGCGCTGATACAGACAAATTTGAAAAGTTTATGCTGACCCCCGTGAAGGGAAAGCATGTCCAGGCCCCCTTGATAAAAGAATGCCTGGCGAATATCGAGTGCAAAGTTGCCGACATTGTCGAGAAGCACAATATCGTCGTCCTCGAAGCCGTTGCGGCGTACCTCGATAGTTCACGAAAAGAAAAGCGAACGGTTCACGCCGTTGGCGATGGGACTTTTATAGTGGATGGGCGTAAGCTGGACCGAAAGGAAATGATGGCGTCTAAACTTCCAGCCGGTCTTTAATGTTATAACCCATTTAAGGCGCCTGGTTGTTCCTGAACTTGTACTATTTATGCTTCGCGGATCGAGTGATCAATTGCCTAACGATACGCTCGAGTTGGCTCCGGCGCTGTCGGCCCGCTTAGCTCAGTCGTAATCGCTGATACTGTCCAAGACCATCAGTAATTGAAATTCTTCTCGGTTTTTCAACTTTTGAATTTAAACTTTTAAAATATTTTATGTCACAGCAATTATTTTCTCTTCATTCCTGGCCGCGCGCGATTGTGCACATTGACGGCGACGCTTTTTTTACCTCGTGCGAGGAAGCCATTCATCCCGAACTCAGAGGAAAAGCTCTGATTACCGGAGGGGAACGCGGCATTGTCGCCTGCGCCAGCTATGCAGCCAAAAAACGGGGTGTCCAGCGCGGCGTCCCGCTGCACGAAGCGCGAAAGATTTGTCCGGGTTTGATTATTCTGCCCTCGGATTACGAAACCTACAGTTTGTTTTCCCGACGGATGTTTGACATCATGCGGCGCTTTACGCCCGACGTGGAAGAATATTCCATTGATGAGGCTTTCGCAGACATCACCGGCATGCGCCGTGCCCTGCGTTCATCGTATGAAGAAATTATTCTGAAGATGAAAAAAGAAATCGAAAGAGAACTGGGCATCACCGTTTCCGTGGGATTGAGCATCAGCAAGGTACTGGCCAAAGTAGCCTCCAAACATCAAAAGCCGTCCGGCGTGACCATCATCAGTGGAAGAGAAATTCCCGCCTATCTTGGCGATCTGCCGGTAGGAAAGGTTTGGGGAATCGGGAATGCCACAACCCATTATCTGGCCAAGATGGGCATCCGCTCCGCGCTGGAATTCGCGCAATTGCCGGAGGGAAAAGTACGGGAAAAATTTACCAAGCCCGGCGTAGAAATATGGCAGGAGCTGCGCGGCGAATCGGTTTATCCGGTAACGGCGGAAGAAAAAAGCTCTTACGCTTCGATCAGCAAAACCAAAACCTTCGCGCCGCCGACGTCCAATGCCGAATATCTGTTCGCTCATCTGATGCGCAATATGGAATCAGCGTGCATTAAAGCGCGGCGTTATTCGCTGGCGCCGAATAAAATTGTTGTCTTCCTCAAGAAAAATAATTTCGATACGGTCGGCTGCGAGATGAAGCTTTCACGCCCCTGCGCCTTGCCGCTGGAGATTTCCGATACCATCCGCAATCTTTTCGATTCCTGCTTCTGCCCGAAAGATATCTACCGCGCGACCGGCATTGTTTTGCTCGATCTGGAACCGGATACCAACATCCAATACTCTCTTTTTGATGATCCCCTGCAGGCGGAAAAGATAAGGGATCTCTACAATGTCGCTGATGAACTGGGAAGAAAATTCGGTAAACACACGCTGCATCTGGGGAGTTCTCATTCGATTGATAAACTGGGCAGAGGCCGTCGCGGTTCTCCAACTGTGCGTGAACAAACCCAGCTGAAAGGCGAAACCCGCCGCCGTCATTTAGGTCTGCCCCTGCTGCACGTGAAAACATAGGCGTTTGCAAATCTCGCAGGGGTATATCATCTTGATCTTTGATGGTTGTGTCAAAATTTTTTCACTTTTGAAAAGAAACGACTCATGCTATGAAGTCATCTGATTATCATTGGAAAGGAAATAATATGGAACTCAAGGATATGAAGAAAGTATTGATTTTGGGAGCGGGAACCATGGGGCAGCAGATCGGCTTTTTATGCGCCATGCACGGCTATAACGTCACCATGTATGATGTTTCAGAAGATATTCTGCAAGCCTCTGTCTCGCGGATGGAAAAACTCGGATCATCATGGTTCGTTCGGATCAACAGGATTACTCCGGAACAACTCACGGAAATTATGAGCCGTATCACAGCAACATCAGATGCGAAAGCGGCGGCCAGGGATGCCGACATTATCAGTGAATCGGTACCCGAAGATCCGGAACTCAAAGGCAAAGTCTTTGCTCAATTCAACGAACTCTGTCCTCCAAGGACTGTTTTTACCACGAACACCTCATTGCTGATGCCGTCGAGGTTTGCGGAAGCGACCGGCCGGCCGGAAAAATTCGCTGCTTTGCATTTTCACGATGTGCGCACAACTAACGTGGTGGATGTTATGCCTCATCCGGGGACTGACCCGGCTGTGACCCAACTGATTCATGATTTTGCCGTGAGTATCGGTCAGATCGCCATTATGCTGCATCGCGAAAACAACGGATATGTGTTTAACGCCATGCTTTCCAATCTTTTTATGACAGCCCTGACTCTGGTCACCAGGGATGTGGCCAGTGTTGAAGATGTTGACCGCTCCTGGATGGGCATTACGATGATGCCCCTGGGACCTTTCGGTATCATGGATCAGGTCGGATTGAAGACGGTTTGGACGATCACGGATTACTGGGCGGATAAAATGAAAGATCCTCAGTCCAAGGCCAACGCGAACTTTTTGAAGCCCTATGTCGAAAGAGGAGAACTGGGCGCCAAAACGAAAAAAGGTTTTTATTCCTATCCGAGACCGGCTTATAGTCAGCCGGGATTTCTGACGGGCAATGTAAAGAGCTGATATCGGTATGGGGCGGTTGATGCTGATTTCAATCAAGACGTCAATCGTCCTGATATTGAATCCTTTCGTCCGGCTCCACGGTCAATATTTCATTGACTCTCTTTGTGGTTTTTTCTATAATCATAATTAAGCAAAGTCTTAATCATTCAATACAACAAGGAGGAAGGAAAATGGCAGACGAAGATGATATCTTGACAACTGATGATAATAAAAGTTCTGTAATCGGTTACATTTCCATCGTATTGACAATCATCGGACTGGCGATGCTTTTGCTTATTAAAACGCTGGGAATTACTTCCACCGATGAGACCGGCTGGTCTATTGAATTTGTATTGTATCTTTTTGTCAGCATGACTTTTGCCATCATAGGCGGGTTCCTTGGTTTTATGGGATTATCAGAAGAAAACACTAAAAAAATATACCCGATTATCGGTTTAATCATTGCGGGAATCTATGTAGCCCTGCTGGGATACATTATCGCCACTTCCATCTCTTAACTTGTTTCGAAACAGCCATTTTTCTGATCCGCTGTTGCTTGAATTTTATTTCAGGCAGCAGCGTGATTTTCACCGTAAGTCAGCCCATTATTTTTTTATAAACATCCTGCAATTGTGATTGGAGGAAAACGATTCTATCCGACTGGTACTGTATGGAAATTAAAAAGTCTGATAAACGGCGGCTGATGATTCAATCGAACGATTATGCGATAATCTAGTGGTTTGTGATTTCCAGAACCAAAGCGGTATTCCCGGCGGCATCGGCTGCCGGGATATGTTTTTCTTCGACCAAGCCGATGGCCGTTAATTCTTTCAACAAGTCCTTTATTTTGTGATGGCTGAGTTCAACCGTGAAAAATGCTTTGCCCGGCATGATTCTGCTGGTTATATTTTTTGCTTCGAGTTTTGTTAATATTTTATCCGCTTCCCTCACGGCGACATCAAGATCGGAAACCTTGAGTAAGATACTTGGCCCCGTCATTGAATCCAGCGCCTGCGGCGCGATCCTTGTTTTCATGGCTGTTCCCGAAATATCGCGGTCTTCTTGCTGTCCGGCTTCCGTCCCGGATAGTTCCGGAGCTTTTGCGGCGGCAGGTTTATAATGATCTTCCCGCCGGTCGAAAGCGGTCTGTGCGTTAAAATCTTTTATTCCGGGATCTTCTTTTTTGCGAACGATTTTCGCCTGCTCACTGTAATCTTTTATCTGAACGTCTCTGTGCTGGCGAGCGATTTCCAGCGGCGCGTCATTCTGCGGCATCAGTTTTGCTTCCTGTTTTTTTCCCTCAGCGGCTGAAGATTCTTCTTTCTGTTCCGGCATTTGACTGTTTTGAGCCTGAATCACCGGCGCCGGCATGGAGGAAGGAACAATTTCCTGAATCCGGTCTTCTCCCGCCCGGTAAAGGTAAACGGCAAGCACGGCGATGCAGACCGTGGCAAATATCTGGACGGGAATTTTTATCTGCAAGGGATAGAACAGTTTATGAATAAAACTTTTCTTTCCGGCTTCCTCGCGCACCCGGGCCATGATTTTTTGCTTAAACCAGGGCGGCGGTTCGACTTCGTTAAGGCTGTTGGTCAGTTCTTTCGTTTTGCTCAGCCGGGCGAGCGTCTTCGCGCACCGCGGACAGGATTGCAAATGCTCTTCCACGGCTGCTTTGTCTTCGTTGGACAGTAAATCATCCAGATACAAAGACAGATTGTTTTCAATATCCCTGCATTTTTTCATAAGTCACCCATAACCTTGATCAGACAATCTTTCAGCGCGTGGCGGGCCCGCGAAAGTCTCGATTTCACCGTTCCATCCGGCACCTTGAGAATGGCGCTTATTTCTTCATAGGAAAAACCCTGAATATCTCTCAACACCAGCACGTCCCGGTATTCTTCATCAAGCGCGCTGATGCATTTTTGGACATGCGCTTCACGTTCACGCTTTTCCATCTGTATGCCGGGATGATTCTCATGAATCATCGCCTGATCGGATACACGTTCGGCTGGTATTTCCCCGGCATCATCAATGGAAAATCCTTCGCGCCTGCTTTTGCCGCTCAACTGCTTTAACCGGTTCTTGGCGTAATTGACGACGATTCGATAGAGCCAGGTGGAAAACTTTGCTTCCGCCTTGAATTGCCGGAGAGACTTGTAGGCCGCAACAAAGGCCTCCTGCGTTACATCACAGGCTTCATCGTAATCACCCATCATCCGGTAAGCTATATTGAACATTTTCTTCTGATGCCTTTCGACCAGAACGTCAAAAGCCTCTGTGTCGCCTTTTTGACAAAGAATGACCTGTTTCAGATCTTCATCTTCGGCGGTCTTTATTCTGGCGTTCATTATGTTAGACATCCATAGCAACGCTTTTGTTCCCCTTTATTTGGCTCATCCGGAATCGAATTTGTTGTGATCTTGTTTAACACGGTTGTTTCTCATTCGGTCACGGGAGGCCAATCAGTAAAAAATCGCTTTCGATTCGAATTCCCGCAGCTGCCTGAACGTGTTTTCGCAGTCCTGCTTTCTTTGTTCCAGACGCGACTGTCTGGCGACAATTTCCGCCGGATGAAGTTGTTTGCCGGCGACATTCTGGTTCCAGTCCGTGATCATCTGAGAAGCTTCCCGGCAGACGTCATTCATTTTTCTCCGGAGAAGTTCAAATCGTTTAACCTGGGCCGGCGAATCAAATTCAATCCCCTTGAAGTAAGAAGCATATTCCTTCGAGCCGGGTTTAATGACGGTTCCGGATGTGGTTTCAACAGCAACCTTGTCATTCGGACCGACGGTGGCCACAACCCAGGCGTGATTGCTTTCCATTGCCAGTTGTCGGAAATTCCACGCGGTGATGTTTTCACGGAGTGTTCCGCCCATGATCTTCGCTTCAATGCCATTGGTAACCAGCTGATTCCAGACATCAATGGCCATGTCCAGACAAACGAATTCGCCCTCCAGAGTATAGGTGTGCTTCTGGTGAAATTCCGCGGCAATGTGTTCCACAATTTTCATTTTATCCGGTTTTGATGAGGCCTGCTGGGTTTGCAGCGGCGGGATTACCTCCGGAGGCGGCGTATCGGACGGTATAATGACCGGCGCAGGAGCAGGAACGGTTGGAAAATCCGTTGTTGCCGGTGTGGCGGAAACAGGTTTTGATGGCGCTTGATCCGGAGATTTTGTAAAGTGATAGACGATCAGTGCTGCCAATACGAGGGATGCCATCAGGATCATGACAAGATGTTGACGCCGGGGAATCCGTGATAAATGATTTTTGGCATCTGGTGCAGCCGGTATTTTTTTCCCGCAGACCGGGCATTTGAAGTGTCCGTTTTGCAGCGTATGCGCGATATCTTCGGACTTGAATTCGAAATCGCAATGCGGGCACTCAATCTGCATGTTGCTTTTCCTTTGCCTGTTCCGTTTTACCCGACGATATACGTGCTGGTGCCGACGGCAATCAATACCCCGCTGTCATTGACGAATTCGGTACGGGCAACAGCAACCTTGTGTCCCAGCCTTAAAATATGGCCGGTGGAAAGAAAATAAGATCCTTGCCCCGGACGCATATAATCAATCCGCATATCGATGGTCCCCATGCTGGTCAGGCGCTTGACGATTTTTTCCAGAGGAGCGTCCTTCATTTCGTTAATGATGTGGAGCTGCGCGATGACGCTGCCAGTAAAATCCAGAATAGTCGATATCACGCCGCCGTGTAAAATTCTTTTTTCAAAGTTGCCGATCAGATCATCCCGCATGTCGATTCGGACGACCGCCCCATCCGCCGTAATGGAATCGATCTTCACGCCCAGATATTTGTTAAAAGGCATCTTCTCTTCATAGGCGATTTTTAACTGCTCAAGAATGACATCTACAGGTAGAGAATCCATTAGCAAGCTCATCCCGAAAATTAATTTTTAAATGCAGAGCCGACTTTTATCACAGCCAGCTTTTTTGTAAAACAGTTTTATTATCCATCAGCAGCTTCACGTAATCGAGCTCCAGCCGGATCATTTCCCTGTCCCTGAAGCGCAGCCACTCGGCCAGCCAGGCGAAGCGCAGTGCGACGATAAACTCCGGCAGATATTTCCAGCTCATTTTGGAAATGGTGCCTGATTTCTTCATCTTTCCGATGAAACTTCTTACCATGTCGCCGGGAAGACTTTGCGGGTTTTCCACGCCGACGCAGCCGATTAAATTGGCAACATCGTAGAGCTCGCTTTTCAGACCGCAGAATTCCCAGTCGATCACGCATTGGATACCGTCGGTTGACCAGATAATATTCAACGGATGGTAGTCGCCGTGACAAAAGGCCACAGGCAGTTGTTCATAAGCGGACATAAAATCCTCTTCCAGAAAATCGACAACGCGTCTGATGTCGATTTTGATGTCTTTGTTGTAAAGATTAATTTCACGGACTAATTTGTAAACGTATTTTTTCAGTGAGAACAGGCCGCGGGAACCGGCAGTGGTCATTGTTTGCGATTTGCGATGCAGGGTGATGAGAAAGTCAGCCAGAACAATGCCGCGCCATTGTTCAAAAATATATTTTTCGCGGTCAAGTTCCACACCGGGGATAAAGGGCGAAAGTTGCCAGAAATTATTTTGGTGTTCGAGAATATGATTGCCTTTTCCATCGGCAAGATAAGGATTGATTTGCAAGAGTTGTTTGCCGGCCAGCGAATCAAGAATTGCCGCTATCTGTTTTTTGTTTTCCAGTGATTGCCTGGTGATTTGTTCCAGCAGAAAAAATCTTTTGTCCCGATCTTCCAGAACAACACGAAAGCAAGAACGTTCCGGACTTCCCTGAACCGGAATTTTATGGTGTATTTTTTTCAGGTGAACCTGCCACATTCCGGCTACGGCTTTCAGCGTTTCTCTGCTGAAAAGAGATTTTTCTTTCCCGGCAACAACGCGGGTCTTTGATTTTATTCCGGCCGCGGGTGATTTCCTGGGCGCGTGTTTTTTCAGCGTGGACACCTTTTTTTCTTTCGGTTGCCTCTTGATTTTTATTTCCAGACGCATCGCCACAATTTTTTTCATCGCTGCGCTGGTGACCAGCAATTCTATCGGCCGGCGGGATCGGGTATATTTCGCCGCTTTTCCCTGCTGATGAGCAGCCAGACGTTTTTCGATGTTGTTGGTAATGCCTGTGTACAAACTTTCGTCTGAACAACGCAGAATATAAACAACCCAGGTTTTGCTGTTTTTCTTAAGTTTAATATTCATTAAGTTATTTTTTACAATAGAGAGCATAACATTGCCATAGAAATTTACAGGACTATTTCCGAGCAGTTATTCCTCCGGAAAACGGATGAGAAAGGTTTGGATGAAAAACATTAAAATGTTTAAATCGTTGAAAAGCTCAACAGATTTAATTGTTTGCGAAGCTAAAAAGATAATCCTTGCTATTTATGAATTATACCTGTAAAAGTCTGCACAGTGATCGCGATAGTTATTGACCTCCCTTCCTTTCTACCTCAGAAATTTCGGCAGGAAAATCCGGCTAATCGTAACCGAATCCAACTTTAGCGCCATGCTTGCGGCCTTTTGGGGCTTACCATCATGGCACACGGCGGTGTGTTCTCAACCACCGCAACGAATAGACCTGGGTTCAAATGTCACAAATACTGAAAAAGAAGGAAAAGAAAAAATGAGTTTTGAGAAATTTGAGTTAGATGCGAAAATAATGGCCGGTGTGCAGGCGCAGGGCTATAAAGTGCCGACACCCATCCAATTACAATCCATCCCGCCGATTATGGAAGGCCGCGATGTTATGGGGCTGGCCCAGACCGGAACGGGAAAAACAGCAGCTTTTGTGCTGCCGATTCTGCAACGTTTGATGCAGGGGACACGCGGCCATATTCGGGCCCTCATTATAGCTCCAACGCGGGAGTTAAGCGAACAAACCCACGAAGCCATAGGACAATTGGGACGCAGGGCGCAAGTCCGCAGCGCCTCCATTTATGGCGGCGTGAATATCAATGGACAGATCAATAAGCTGCGCAACAAGGTTGACATCGTCTCCGCTTGTCCCGGCAGGCTGCTTGACCACATCCAGCGCAATACCATTGACTTGTCCCACGTAGAAGTCCTTGTCCTGGACGAAGCCGACCACATGTTTGATATGGGCTTTCTGCCGGATGTACGAAAAATCGTGAAACATCTTCCGGCAAAACGCCAGACATTGCTGTTTTCAGCGACCATGCCGGAAGATATCCGGTCTCTCGCCAACGATCTATTGACCAATCCGGTGAACATTAAAATCGGCCATGCAGCGCCGGTGGAAACGGTTTCACACAAATTTTATCCGGTACCTATGAGCTCCAAAACCGATCTGCTGAAAGATATTTTGAACAAAACGGAGATGGATTCCGTTCTCGTTTTTACGCGGACGAAATCGCGCGCTAAGAGCGTGGCTCTGCAACTGGACAAATCGGGATACAAAGTGACTTCGCTGCATGGCAATTTGACACAGCAGAAACGTCAGCATGCCCTCGACGGCTTCCGTGACGGCCGTTACGAAATTATGGTGGCCACCGATATCGCCGCCCGCGGCATTGACGTGACCAGCATCTCCCATGTTATCAATTATGATATGCCCTCGACCGCCGATGCCTACACGCATCGCATCGGCAGGACAGGGCGCGCTGCCAAAACCGGCGATGCTTTTACTTTTGTAACAGGAGAGGACCGCGGACTTGCCCAATCGCTGGAAAGAGTGCTGGGCAAAAAGCTTCAATACCAAAACGTTGACGGATTAACGATGAGTATGCCTGTTGACGATAGAGTCCCCGCTCGCCACAACAGCAGCGGAAGAAGCATGAAGCCTAATAACGGCAGAAAGAAGTTTTCTCCCAAAGCGCGAGCCAACAGCAGGCCCCAGCAGCGATCTTTTAATTCTTCAAATCGCAGCCAGTGGGCGCATTAAACAGCGACGCGACGCGGGACTGAATAACATTGTTGCTTAAAATAAAAGGCTCTCCGAGGTTTACCACGGAGAGCCTTGATGCATTCGTATAGAAATTATTTTTTTGATTTGCCGCTGATTGTCATTATGCGCACACGAATAATCAGGGTTTTTTTCATTCTATCTTCCGGAAAATCATTTGCATCACTTCCATACTGTCGCATGATGCACACGAGTGCGGTTTTCCTGGTTTCCAAATCGTCAACGATTTCCGCCGTGCCCGATCCAATGACACTCTCGTATCTCGCTCCCCAGTCGCAGGCCTGTTGCGCTGTAACAATATCATGAAGGATATCAAACTCAAATCCCACGCGATTATTTCTTCTGATAAGGTCAATTTTTCTTCCTTCGGGTGCGGCATGAAAATAAAGGCAACAGCCGTCATAGCCGAAATTGAGAGGAACAATATAAGGCTGATCATTGTCGCACATTGCCAAACGGCAAACACGGCAACGCCTGATGATATCGTCGATGTCTTTTCTGTCTTTTATTTCTCTTTCTTTTTTTCGCATTTTAATTTTATCCGATCCGCTGTCCATGAAGACCTCTTGCCGGATCATTATTTCTTGCCGGTGGCTTTAAAGAACGTATAGCAGAAGACACCGTCGGACTCGGCGGTAAAATATAAATCACGGATGCCCTGATCGAAAACGTTTTCTTCGATGATTCCCGCGTTGATCGCTTCCGTGCGTACTCCTTCAATCATCGCGGTGAACGTCTTTTTTGTGAACCCGTCCACCAGTTGTGGCTTGCCGGAATCCACATAGACCATGCGAGGAGATACGCAAACCGATCGGAAACCCGCCTGATTCAGCAATGGATATAATTCTCTGCCGATATTGGCGTTGCCGCCTGCCCGACGCTGCAGCTCAACCTGACACTGAATTGCTTCTTGCGCAGCCTCGCTTTGCGGATAGAAATACGCCGAACCGTGATCGCCTTCAATCACTGTTATGGTACCGTCTTCCTTTAGATAATCTTTCAATATCAGCAAAGCATCAATCGGCCGGGGCAGATGTTCCAGAACAAAACAGATAAAAATATGATCGAAAGATTGCGGCGCGTAAGACAAATTAAAAATATCGGCCTGCTCGAAATGAACATTTTTAATGCCGGCCGCCTCGGCTTTTTTTTTGGCTTCTTTGACGGAAGCCGCGGACATGTCGATCGAGGTAATCAGAGCATCCGGGCTGTTTTTCGCCAGAGTGACGGTTTGTGCGCCGACGCCGCAACCGGCCTCTAGAACTTTACTTCCCGCCGGATATAAAGTGTCGCAATGCAGCAGGTCGACCAGCGTTGAGGCCTGATCCTGGAGCCGGATGTTTTCTCTGGGATCGTAACCATGAATGTATGAATTTTTCATGCTCGCTTTTTCAAGACAAAAAAAGATGTTCTGGCAAATCCGCCCGGTTTTAAATCAGCGTTTCCTTACAAGCGAGCGGCATTAAAGGTATCGCAGGTGCCGATATTGCCCTGTTCAAAGCCGCGTTTAAACCAGCTGACACGCTGGGCAGAGCTTCCATGCGTAAAGCCATCCGGTACCACGTAGCCCTGTGTCTGTTTCTGGATGCGATCATCGCCGACGGCGCTGGCGGCATTCAGGCCTTCCTCAATATCGCCGGTTTCCAGAATACTTCTTTTCTTATCGGCTTGATGCGCCCACATACCCGCGAGGCAATCCGCCTGTAATTCCAGCTTAACGTTTAATTTATTGGCGTCGGACTTGCTTGCGCCCGACTGGAGCTCATGCACTTTTTGAATAATGCCCAACTGGGTCTGAACATGATGACCTATTTCATGGGCAATGACATATGCCTGTGCGAAATCGCCGGATGCGCCGAAGCGTGAATGCAGCTCTTCAAAGAAGGCAAGATCAAGATAAACCTTGTGATCGGCCGGACAATAAAAAGGTCCCGTAGCCGATCCGGCCATACCGCATGCGGATTCGACAGATTCGGAAAACAGGACAAGCTTCGGTTCTTCATAGGTCCGCCCTGCCTGCTGGAAAACTTCGTTCCAGACATCTTCCGTTTCCGCCAGAACCACGGCAACGAAATTGCGCATATCGTCATCTGCCGCTGTGGTCGCGCTTTGTTCAACGGACATTGAAGAAGAGGGGGTGTTTTGTCCGACAACCTGCAAGACTGCGGAGGGATCAACACCCATGAACATGCTGATGACCACCACCGCCAGCAGACCGAGTCCTCCGATGCCGCCGACCTTTGCGCCGCGGGAAATGGACATTCCTCTGCGGTCTTCCACGTTGTCACTTTGTCTTTCACCTCTCCAGCGCATGGTTCTTCTCCTTTCCTATCGGACATCAAAGATAATCATGTGATGACGGCGCGATCGGCCGGACTCAAACACTATATTTACCGCGTCAGTATAGAAACAAGGTTTTTGACTGTCAAGATAATTCGTTTTGCTTGATTTCATTGAAAAAATATTCACAAATCAAAAGGAGAAACTGATTGATCGATCAGTCCCTCCTTTATTCGACTTGATGGGTAAAAGCTTTATCTGTTTACTTTGGCAACACCGTTTTGATAGGTGATTTTCGATGCTCTCTTTATCGAACCTGACGCGGCATGAATCCTCCAACTGGAAATGTATCCGGAATCGTCCACGGCCGGCTTTACGTGCAGACCGCGGAAATACGGCGGCGATCTGCACGCAGCCTTTGTTTTATTTTAGTCTTTCTTCAGACAGGGACAGGTGATCTGTTTCGATGTCGACCAGTGATTCAAAGAGCTGTCTGATCCTTGGATGATCCGCTTCAGCAGCTGACTTTCTGTAGAAATCAATCGCCCTTGTTTCCCTTGCGTGGGACTCTTTCAGATTTTCAACATTCTCCATGTGGCAGGTCTCGCTTCCCGGCGGAACGGATTCGAGTTTGAGTATTTTTCTCCATATGGATGCATGCTCTGCTTCGATTTTGCCCAGGGCTTTGAATAAAATCTTTCCTTCCGGATTATTTGTTTTGTTCGCAGCGCAAGAATAAAAGGTCGCATTGCTTATTTCCACCTGAAGCGCGTGCTCGGCATTAGCCCGATCCTTCGCGCTAAGAGGCACATCAAAGTTTACGACCGCCTCTTTGGCCTCCACAATATACTCTATGTGGGCGCCGCAGAACGGACAGTTTGCCGGGGGATTGGCGCCGATATACGCGTCGCCGCATATCGTGCATCGGTATAGTTTAACCATGTGTTCTCCTTTTATAATAATGGTTCAGCTTTTACTTACACTTTCCAAAGGCCATGAAGATTGCAGTATTCCCGTGCCGTGATAGTGGCTGCCTCGATGGGGAAAAACGCTTCAGGGGCCTGGCCCGGCGCTAAAAACTGGCGGCAGGATTTGCCGTCCGCAATCACTTCGATCCATTCGATGTAATGCTTTTCTTCCATGGGATGCGCGACGCTGCCGACTTTTACCTTGATGCCGCCCGGAACTTTTTCAATGACCGGAACATGCTTTTCTTTTGCGGCGTCCGTTGTGTTTTCCGTCAGCTTTTTCATGGGCTGATTGCAGCAGACCAGTTCGCCTTTGCCGTCGTGGAGCACGGCCACGATGTGGCCGCATACGTCGCATTTAAAAATATCGTTTCTTTGTGCCATGATGAACCTCCTTGTTTTAGTATGATTAATCCACTTTTTTAAACATTTTTCCTTTTGCGCCGCAGACGGGACAGGTTTCGGGCGCTTCTTTTTCCACGGTGTAACCGCAGACCGGGCAGACATAATAGCTGTACGCTTCTTTTGCGCCATCTAAATTGTCCAGCGCCTGCTGATAAAGGGCGGCGTGAATTTTTTCCACTTCGTTGGCAAAGTTAAAAGACCGCTCCGCTTCTTTATGACCTTCGGCTTTGGCCGCTTCAATCATGGCCGGATACATGCTTTTAAACTCGTGCGTTTCTCCGGCGATGGCTTCCTGAAGGTTTTCCTTCGTGGAACGGATACCTTTCATCGCCCTTAAATGGGCATGGGCGTGAACGGTTTCGGCTTCCGCCGCGGCCCGGAATAATTTTGCCGCCCGGGTAAATCCTTCCTGATCGGCCTTGGCCGCAAACGCCAGATATTTTCGATTGGCCTGTGATTCTCCGGCAAAAGCTTCCTTTAATGCTTCCTCTGTTTTTGACATGCTGATTTCCTCCATATTTTTATTTTTATGTAACGAATTTCTGTTGCTGTAGAGCCGGCGCATTGACTGCCGCTGCAGCCGGATTCCAATAATCGTTTGATTTGCGGCTTTTGCCACGATCTTTTTCAAAACGATTCTGTTCTCATTTAGGCCAGATCGAAACGGTCCAGATTCATGACCTTGTCCCAGGCCGCCACAAAGTCCCGCAGGAATTTTTCCTGCGAATCTGCACAGGCATAAACTTCCGCTACAGCCCGAAGCTGCGAGTTCGACCCGAAAATCAGATCGACGCGGGTGCCGGTCCATTTGAGCTCGCCGGTCTTGCGGTCCCGCCCTTCGTACACGTCCGCGTCTTGTGACGACGGCTTCCACTCGGTGCGCATATCGAGCAGGTTCACAAAGAAGTCGTTGGTGAGCGTCTCCGGCCGCGTAGTGAAAACACCATGAGGAGAGCCGCCAAAATTGGCGCCCAATACGCGCAGGCCGCCGATGAGCACGGTCATCTCCGGCGCCGTCAGCGTCAAGAGCTGCGCCTTGTCCACCAGCATCTCCTCAGCCGGTACGATGTATTTGGCCTTCTGGTAGTTGCGGAAGCCGTCAGCCTTCGGTTCAAGCACGCCAAACGAAGCCACATCGGTCTGCTTCTGCGAGGTGTCCATGCGACCCGGCGTGAAAGGAACCGTCATTTTGTAACCGGCATTCTTTGCCGCCTGTTCGGTGCCCGCGCAACCGGCCAGAACGATCAGATCGGCGAGCGATACCTTCTTGTCGCCTTTCTGGTCTTTGTTGAAGGCTTTCTGTATGCGTTCCAGGGTTTTGAGCACGCTGGCCAGTCGTTCCGGTTCATTCACCTCCCAATCCTTCTGCGGTGCCAGGCGGATGCGGGCGCCGTTGGCGCCGCCGCGCATGTCGGAGCCGCGAAACGTGGAGGCTGACGCCCAGGCCGTCGAAATCAGTTCCGATATGGACAGACCTGACGCTAGAATCTTGCTCTTCAAAGAATTGGCGTCCGATTTGTTGATCAGCTTATGGTTGACGGCGGGAATGGGGTCCTGCCAGATCAGCACTTCTTTCGGAACCTCCGGACCGAGATAGCGCGAGCGCGGACCCATATCGCGATGGGTCAGCTTGAACCAGGCGCGGGCGAATGCGTCGGCAAATTCCTTCGGATTGGCCAGGTAGCGCCGCGCGATCGGTTCATAAATCGGGTCGTAACGCAGCGAGAGATCCGCTGTCGTCATCATCGGACGGCGCATCTTGGACGGGTCATGTGCATCCACGACCATGTCCTCTTCTTCCACGTCCTTGGCCAGCCACTGATTGGCGCCGGCCGGGCTTTTGACCAGTTCCCACTCATATTTGAAGAGCACTTTCAAATAGCCCATATCCCAAGTTGTCGGATTCGGTTTCCAGGCTCCTTCGATGCCGCTGGAGATGGTATCTCCACCCTTGCCGCTTTTGTAATTGCTTTTCCAGCCGAGTCCCTGCTGTTCGATGGGGGCTGCTTCCGGTTCGGGGCCCACATGGGTTGCAGGTCCTGCGCCATGGCACTTGCCGAACGTATGACCGCCCGCCACCAGTGCAACGGTTTCTTCGTCGTTCATAGCCATGCGCGCAAAGGTTTCACGGACGTCGCGGCCGGAGGCTACCGGATCGGGATTGCCGTCCGGACCTTCGGGGTTGACGTAGATCAGTCCCATCTGCACGGCCGCCAGGGGATTTTCGAGATCGCGCTCGCCCGAATATCGGCTCTTGGGTTTGTCGCTCGTCGCCAGCCATTCCTCTTCGCTGCCCCAGTAGATGTCTTCTTCCGGTTCCCAGACGTCCACACGTCCGCCGGCAAAGCCGAATGTTTTGAAACCCATCGATTCCAGAGCGCAGTTGCCGGCCAGAATCATCAGATCAGCCCAGGAAATATTCTTGCCGTATTTTTGTTTAATGGGCCACAGCAGACGGCGCGCCTTGTCAAGGCTCACATTATCAGGCCAGCTGTTCAGCGGTGCCAGTCGCTGATTGCCTGTTCCAGCTCCCCCGCGACCGTCGCCCATGCGGTAGGTGCCGGCGCTGTGCCACGCCATCCGGATGAAGAGTCCGCCATAGTGCCCCCAGTCAGCGGGCCACCAGTCCTGTGAATCGGTCATCAGCGCGTAGAGGTCTTTCTTGATGGCCTTGAGGTCGAGTTTTTTAAATTCTTTGGCGTAGTTGAACGCTTCGCCCATCGGATTGCTTTTATGGGTGTGCTGATGAAGAATTCTCAGATTCAATTGATTCGGCCACCAGTCCCGGTTCGATGTGCCGCCGCCGGAAATGGGTTTTTTCATCATGCCCGTTACCGGGCATTTGCTTTCTTCGGTCATCTGATTTCCTCCCTTCTTTCAGTGATTGGTTAAAAAAGCTTATCCTTTTTGCCTGTCTCTCTCCTCATTAATCCGGAATGGTTCTGATTTAATTTAAAAACCGATCATCGTACTTCTCTCACAATTTGTTTAATGTGCCGCGGGACGGCACATTAAGAAAATTCAGTCGGGGCGCTTCAGGCAATCCCGGCAATACCCGTGAAACTCCAGTCGGGTGTCGGTTACGACAAAACCCGATTTCCGGGCAATGTCCCTGGGTTCAAGCGATGCGGGAATGGCGTAGTCAAAAATTTTCCCACAGCGGTTGCAGATGAGATTCACATGGTCTAAAAGGTCCACATCATAGCGGTTCTCCATACGGTCGAATTCCAGTTGCCGGATCAGACCGTTTTCAGAAAACTCTTTAAGCGTTGCATAAACTGTGGACAAACTGACACGACGTGCTTTCTTACGCGCTTCTTCGTAAATCAAAGTCGCGCCGGGATGAGCCTCGCGATTTTCCACCAGCGCATCAATAATTGCCAGACGCTGGGGGGTTATCTTGAGACCTTTTTCCTTTAATTGACCGATTAAACTATCTTTGTTTATCATATCTACTCTGGAATCGTTCCAATTTGAGGATAAGATACAATCCTAGATATGGTTTGTCAAGGCATATTTTTTTCAGTCATCAACCGCCGGGATTGACAAACGAACTTATCAATTATATGAAACAAAAAATAATTGTTGAGAGATTATATATGCCATTTTATGTACAAATCCTGCTGCTGGTCGCCGTCTTTATAGCCATTGTCGGCCTTTTTCTTTACATAGGTGGTCTGGCTGTGCGCAAGGCTTGCTTTGAGATTATCGCCGAAATGGAGGCGGCCAGAGCCTTCAAAGAGGGAAGGGCGGTTAAAATTCAGGATGAACGGAAAAACTTCTTTCGTGTCGGCACTAAAAATATTCGCCCCAGAGCTCTGAATCTGTTGATTGCCGACGGTCTGGTGATCAAAACCAACAACGGAAAATATTATCTGGACAAAGAAAAACTCGCCCAGGCAAAAGCGCAGTTAAGTTCAAAAACATAAAATGAACATTTCTTCTTAAGCTTATCTTTTATACTTCCGTTGTTCATACTGCTTAATGGGCTCTTCGAGAGGTGGAAAAATCTCGTGAAATCCCTTGTGAAGATTTGTAGCAATCTTCGTGATGAGATTGGCAGTACGGTGGGCGGTTTCTTTAGATTCACGTAATGCCTGTTTTAAGCGCACGCTATCGCCACTGTCAGCAATGTACTTTTCGTCAGCTTCACCACCCTTGTGCTCATAAACGTGTCTACGATGGAACATTAGAGTACCAAAAGATACATCCTCGCTATCGATACTACTGAGAATGTCTATGTCAAATACTTTGCGAAATATCTCGAAAACTGTCCCGAGGTTGTGGAAGTGGGATTTCTCTATCCAAGCTTTACGGGCTGGAGTTAATGGCACTCTGGTTAGGAGCTGCTTTGCGTACTGGCCGGCGAACGAGTCGAAAATAGCGACGGTTTCTTTAACACACGTTTCATATGGACCACCAGCATTGATTCTATCCCTGATTTGCTGAATATTTTTTTCCAACTCCTGCAAATCATTTCTTGTTCCACATGAGCTACAGTAAGCATACGTTCCAAGGACGTCATTAACTTTACCACAGGCATTGCATGTAAATAGGTTTTGCTGACGTTCTTCTGCATAGTAGAAAGCTGGCTTCTCGCAGTCCTTACCAGCCGCTTCAGCCACCGAATCCATATCGATTATGTGTTCGCCAGACTGACCAGAAGCAAGAGCGTTACTAAGTACTTCACAGTATTGCCTAACATATCGTTGTTGGGCATCAGTAAGGAAATGGTAGTATTCATCGGCCGTAAAGGCACAATACGGACAGATCTTGCCACCAAGACCAGCTCGCCAATAACCATTACATGAGGGGCATTGGTGGCCAAACATGCCTGTGCTGTCTGATGAGATAAATACTGGAAAACAGTCCGGCAACGGAGGTGGATTCCAAGGAGTGCCGATTCCACCCATCTTAATGTCACGAACGGCAACGCCTTGCGGAATGGCATAAACAGCAAACAATGCTGCACGGGTTGGTCTTGAATGAGTCCATCCAACATTGTAGGCGATCCGGCCATCAGCGTCGATCTTGATGTTAAAATTAACCTTTCCTCCTGTATGTGCAATTTCCTCAAGTTCTGTCTTTCTATTCAATATTTCCTCCCACGGTTTGGTGTAAATGTGATAAAACTTTCCTCACGCCGTCTTTGTCGGCACACAACAATTAATATGCGCACTTCATTTATTTTGATATTGTGGATGCTAAAAAATAACACAACTTTTTATTTTTCAAAAGAAAAAATCCTATGTTTCGGGCTGTTCAAAAATGCTCAGATGCAAGGCGCGCCAAGCCTGAGAAGTGAGACGTACTTTTTGTGTACGTCGCAACAACGCGGGCTGAAGCGCAACGCCGCAGATGGACGTTTTTTAACAGCCCGTGAGTTCTTGCTTTTTCATCATGATGAGCACTGCCGAAATCGCCCCTTCGGTCATGCCGGGAATGCGCTCCATCTGGCCGAGGGTTTGTGGCGCTATTTTGGTGAGTTTTGCTTTTAGTTCGTTGGAGAGGCCGGGAACGGTGTTGTAATCGAAGTCCGGCGGGATTTTCTTCTTTTCCTGTTCCTTTAATTTTCTTACAGCATCGAACTGGCGCTTGATGTAGCCTTCGTATTTGGTTTCGATTTCAATCTGCTGTTTGACAAAAGCATCAGGCTGCGGCTCCCAGCCGGGAAATCCGGCCAGTTTGTCATAGGAGATTTCATGTCTTTTGAGCAAACCGTGAAGAGTGGTGTGATTATTCAAAGGTGGCGATGGGAGCGCTGCCAGCTTATCGTTTATTTCCGTCGTCGGGTTAATGGACGATGATTTGAGATGCGCAATACCCCGCTCGATGCATTCTATCTTATCCTGAAGTTCCAGATAATGTACGCGTTTAATCAGCCCCAGTTCGCAGCCCTTGCCCATCAGGCGGATGGTTGCGTTGTCTTCGCGCAAAATCAGTCGGTATTCTGCGCGCGAGGTAAACATACGGTAAGGTTCATCCACGCCCCGTGTGACAAGATCGTCGATCATCACGGCGATGTAAGCCTCAGAGCGATCCAGAATAAAAGCAGGAGCTCCCTGCACGGCGCAGGCAGCGTTGATTCCCGCCCAGAGACCCTGCGCTGCCGCTTCTTCATAACCGGATGTACCATTAATTTGTCCGGCCAGATAAAGTCCGTCAACCAGCTTTGTCTCCAAAGTGATTTTAAGCTGTGTCGGCTGAACATAATCGTATTCGATGGCATAGGCCGGACGCATGATTTGCGCCTGCTCCAAGCCTTTCACGCTGCGAACAATCTTATATTGCAGTTCCAGCGGCAGGCAGTTGCCCAGACCTTTGGCGTAAACTTCCTGCGTGTCGACTCCTTCATGCTCCAAAACAACAGGGTGACTTTGGCGCTCGCCAAAGCGCATGACCTTGTCCTCCAGTGACGGACAGTAGCGGGCGCTCACACCTTTGATGATGCCGGAGTACAAGGGTGAATGCTGAATGTTTTCCCGGATCACGCGATGTGTTTCGGCGGATGTGGCGGAAAAATAAGAAGGCAGACGTTCCGGACGCAGTTTTTCGGTTGTGAAGGAAAAGGGCCGGGGATCGGGATCGCTGTCCTGTCGCTCCAGTCGGGAAAAATCAATGGAGGATGCACACAAGCGGGGAGGGGTGCCCGTTTTCATTCTGCCGATATCAAAACCAAGTGCTTTGAGATGATTGGCAAGACCGATGGAGGCCAGCTCTCCGGCACGGCCCGAAGGGGTCTGCGAAGCGCCGACGTGCACCAGTCCGTTCAAAAAAGTGCCGGTGGTGATGATAACTTTATTTGCTCCGTAAAAATGCTCACTCTGATCCTGCACGCCTATTACTCTGCCGTCTTCGATGACCAGGCTCTCAATCATCGCCTGCCGTATGCAGAGATTGGGCTGATTTTCAACAACCGATTTCATCGTCAGGCGGTAGAGTTGTTTGTCGCACTGCATCCGTGAAGAATGAACGGCCGGGCCTTTGGAAGCGTTGAGCATTCGAAAATGTACAGCGGTTTTGTCGGTGACTTTACCCATTTCACCGCCGAGCGCGTCAATTTCCTTGACCAGTTGTCCCTTGGCCAAGCCACCGATGGCCGGATTACAGGACATCAGCGCGATCGAGTCCAGATTAATATTGAACATGATTGTGCGACAACCCATGCGCGCGCAGGTCAGCGCGGCTTCGCAGCCGGCATGCCCGCCGCCGATGACCGCAATATCATAGTTGTCCGTTAAGTTAGTCATTCTTAATCCGATTACTTGCGATTGTATAAAATCAGTGTTAAAAACAAATCATTGTCTGTCATTCCGGACTTTGCGCTGTTTACTCCAGCGTATGCCGGATGCACGGAATGACAAAAGGTACTGTTCGTTTTTTACGGCATAGAAAGTAAAAATACAACATAAAAAAGAGGTTGCTTTGTCCAAGCCGGATTTTTGGAAAAATAATAAGAATTACTACGATCTGAAAAGCTACTGGCGCAACCTGTTCGGCTGCAGCGTGCACAAGTTGCAGATTGACGCGGGTTTTACGTGTCCCAATCGTGATGGATATGTAGCCCGGGGCGGCTGTATCTATTGCGATGGCCGGGGATCAAAATTGCGTCAGCAGGGTGAATTACCTGCGATTGCCGAACAAATTGCCAGCGGTAAAAAATATTATACGAAACAGGCGGCAAAATTCATCGCTTATTTCCAGACATTTACCAATACTTACGCGCCGGTAGAAAGATTGCGCTCAATCTATGATGAAGCGCTGGCTCAGGAAGACATCATCGGCCTTTCGATTGGCACCAGGCCGGATTGCTTAGGTCCCGATGTTGTCGCGCTCTTAAACGGTTATGCGCAACAGTATCACGTCTGGGTGGAATTGGGTCTGCAATCGGTTCACGACAAGACGTTGCAATTCATAAACCGGGGACACAATTTTCAGCAATTTCTTGACGCCGTAAATGTTCTGACAGGGGGAAAACTGAACATTTGTGTGCACATTATCATCGGTCTGCCGGGCGAAAGCGAAGAAGATGTGTTGACGACAGCCCGAACGCTTGCAGCCATGCCGGTCAGCGGCATTAAAATTCATTCCCTGCTGGCGTTGGAGGGAAGCGCTCTTGGTGAGATGTATAAAAAAGGAGACGTTAAGATGATCTCCAAAGAAAACTATGTCTCTTTGGTCGCCGATGTTCTGGAGGTATTGCCGCCGGAAATGGTGATTCAGCGCCTGACGGCCGATGGTTACCGCGATATTTTTCTCGCGCCGGGCTGGGCAATGAATAAACTGGACGTGTTGAACTCCATTAATAAGGAACTGGAGCGGCGCGATTCATATCAGGGGAAGAAGTTCTAGGCAGATCACACGAAACCGTTTTATTGAGTATTATAATCGGTTAAAAACCTATTAAATCCCGACTGAGATTTGCAGCGATGTCATTTAAGATAGCACCTGCAAATCTAAGTATTTAGTCGTCATCTAAAGAGAGGATTCCTTGTTGGAAGTTGTCACGTATGGTTCATCTGCTTTTGGAGTGACGACGGCCAAGCCAATGGAAAATATCTCTTGACTATTAATCTGTAACGTGACTAACTAATATATAGAGCAAAATCTATTGTGTTTATATTATCAAATGTTGAACCTTTCTTAGTTAAACCTTTCCTAATAGACAAGACACGACCACCAACGCTCCGGAGAGCATGGTGTTTTTAGCTTTAAGCGGTAGCGAGCTTTTTTAAAGCTCCAGAGGTAAGGCATACAATCCCCTCACTTTTTCCTTCCTTCTCAACTGGGAGACGGATGGGGGTGATTTTGATGCTTTGTGGGGCCCCATCGGGGAATAGAGAAATAAGAAGTCATAAAAAAGAAAGGTGAACAAAATGAACAAAAATTTGTATGTCGGCAATCTGTCTTATAAGATCTCGGATGATGATCTTAAATCTAACTTTAGCGAGGCAGGAGAAGTTGTCTCTGCATCAATCATTAAAGACAAGTTTACAGGCCAATCCAAAGGATTCGGATTTGTCGAAATGAAAACGGAAGAAGGCGCGACGGAAGCCATTAAACAATTTAACAACGGCATGCTTGATGGTAAGGCAATTACCGTCAACGAAGCAAGACCGAAGAAAGAATTCGGCGCAGGTGGCGGATCCAGAGGCGGCGGCAACCGTGGCGGTGGCGGCGGATTTAGCAGAGGCCCCAGAAGCGGCGGCGGAAGATACTAGTGAGACAAGCTGAAAACAAATCCCGACAAGTCGGGATGAAGTTTGAAGCGTAAGTCGTAATGAGACTCGAATATTACAAACATAGTGTAGTAATATTCGTTAGTCGAATTACCCAATACCGATTAATCGGTATTGGGAACTATCCCCGAAGCCTAAGGGCGCGGGATAAGAGATTAAAAGAAACATTATAAATAAAGAGCAGAAGGCAGTTTACTGCAAATCTTCTGCTCTTTTGTTTCTTTGGTATAAATTCCATATTATTAATATCTATAATAACAAGTGAGTTGAGGAGAGGGAAAAGCATGAAAAAAGAAGATTGCATACTATTTAGTGGCGGAGCTCAGGGGGCGGAAGCAGAATTTGGCGCAAATGCAGAGAGCTTCGGGATTGAAGAAGTAAATTTTACATTCAACGGGCACAGTATCAGCCGCAAACGGGGATTACGTGTCCTCAATCACGAAGAACTGAAAAATGGCGATGTGAGTTTGGAATATGTATCAAAATTAATGAATCGCCGTTACACGGATAATGAGACTTTTCGAAAGATCCTCCAAAGTATCTGGTATCAGATTAACAGTGGTCAGGAAACTTTTGTGATCGGTGAAATACTCGACGATAAGACTGTTAAAGGCGGCACCGGCTGGGGCGCTGAATTCAGCAAAATTTGTAACAAGCCATTGCATGTTTTTGATCAAAAGAAAAACAATTGGTACACTTGGAATAAATTGGAATGGATTGAACGCAAAAAAGGAGACGAGCCTGTTATAAGCCATTTCCATTTCACCGGAACAGGAACCCGGTTCCTTGAAGAAAATGGCAAAAAAGCGATCAAAGAATTATTCGCAAGATCTTTTTCTTAATGAATTGAAAAAATCCTGAAAAGTGAGATTATCCGGGCTTCCTGCTTTTTGTTGCGGGAAGCTTTTTTATTACTGATCACCAAATCAACGCATTGTTCATTTAATAATCATTTACTCCTTTCTGTCTTTACAAATAATTTTTCTTTTATCTTTTTCTTTGAGGGTTTCATTTATTTTTATAAGTTCCTCTATTAACTCTTCGTCAGAGTTAACCATGATCTTTCTCGGACCTTCCTTCACTTCTTTACCACCCATCATTTACTCCTTTTAATATTTAGCTTTCTATCACGAGATGTTCATGAACCACCCGTTTATTGAACTTGCCCCCATGATTTAGAACCATCATAGCACTATTGATTGTTTTTGAAAGAGGGAAATAAAATTATTGATTGCCGGGTAAATTGCCTGTTGAGCTCACCAACAAAGGCGCAGTATTTGATAGAAAACAAGGTTAAGAATTTCTATTTGCAAGGTTCGTCAAAAAGTAAGCTGGATCTCCGCATTTGGCAATACGGATTTTGTTTTGCTTGAATTGTCAAGAGTAAAGATTTGCCCCTCCTCTCCTACGCGAACAATGAAAGCCCGCGGTCCGGATTCGTTGTCATCAGCGGTGTGACTTCCTCGACAGGACAGGGCTGCCAGTGTTTGCAGATCAAGGATTCCATTGCAATCTCCTCATGTTTAAGAATTCGGGAAATTATCTTCGGAAAACCGGGTGTCGGGCTGCCGCAAGGTTAACGATACGGCTTCCCATCTTACCGTAAGAATAACCGACTTTAGCTGCAGCGTGTGTCATGGACGTATACGGATTTATATCCGGATTCGGATTAACGTCAATGACATAGAAGACGCCGTTAAGATACCTTACATCAATTCTCCCGTAATCTCTGCAACCTGTCGACTGGTAGGCAGCAATGACGATTCGTTCCAGATCGGCCTTAGCCAACGGTTCCAATTCCGCCGGCACACACATATCGATACTCTCATAGAGACGGGACCCCGGAACATACTTCGCTTCGTAAGTAAAAAGCCGGTCGCGCATATCTGTAAGGCCGCTATAATCCATTTCCACAGAAGGCAGCATGGAAACTTTCCTGTTTCCCCAAACGGCATTAAGAAATTCCCTGCCGTCGATAAATTCCTCTACCAGTGCCGGTTGTTTGAAGGTATCCAGAATAAAGGCGATGCGGTTTTCCAATTCCGTATGTGAGGTAACAATGGATTCTGTAGAAATTCCGAGGCTGCAGTGTTCGTAAGCGGCTTTGACAATAGACGGGAAAATGTTCCATTCTTCCACATCCGTATTGTCAAACACATTCCAGGGCGGTGTGGGAATATTTGCGTCATCCAGAATTCTTTTTACCGCGGGTTTGTCATGCGCTAATGCCAGCACTTCATATGATGAACCGGTGAAAACGAAACCCATTCTCTCCATAACTGCAGCTATCACGGGTTCGCTATGCGGAACGCCGGGAAGCTCTTCGCACCAGTTAAATACAACATAATCCCGAGGATTAAAAACGCTCAACCTGTCCGTCAAACAATCGTCTTTAACCGCTACAACTTCAACAGAATGGCCTAATTCATTTAAAGCATTACCAAGCGTTTCAACGTCATTTTCTGTTTCCAGTTTTTCCTCAGATGTCCATTCAGGATTGATGTTATGAAGAAGAAGCACGGGAACATCATATTGCATTACATCCATAACCTTCCTGCCTTAGTGCTCTGTTTGTTAATAAATATACCAAATTAAATCATAATATTTCAAGTCTAAAGGAGATTTTTACGCCACATATCCACATCTTGGCCGAAAATTGTTTCATGCTCCGTCCACTGATTATTGGGCACTTTCTGTTCATCAACGTCTTTTAACTATTGTCGGTGTTTCGATCAAGACGTTAAGTTCATTTTTTCTTATGAACGACTTTGATTATTTTCAGCGCGATCAGTTCATCGCCTCTTTCTATGTAGTTTATTTTCACGTCATCATTGACAGTCTCATCTGCAACCGGTTAATCATCATGGTCTCTGTATCACCTTTAACTTTGCGCTCTATTATTATCTGGCTGTCTGAAATCGTGATAACTGTTCCTTTCGCATGCTTTGGCAGGTTTGATAATATTTGTTTTTAACGGACTGGAATTCTGGGGACAGTATATTTAATTATTTGCCTTTCCCCTATTTCTCTTTCTTTGGTCCGGGCTTCTTCTTGGTCAAAACACGATCCACTGTTCTTTCTATTTTTTTTATAAATTTATTATCCCCCAATGGCCTGCCCGTCCTTTCATGCTGCCTTGTCAGTTTTATATCCTCCTCTCCTATCCCTTCTTTCAAAAAGTTCTTCCAGTTTGGCACTCATTCCAACAACGGTATTACTTTCACAAGTTCATCATCTTTCCTCAAAATGTGACTCTTGGCACTGCTCCAGAGATATGTCAATGGATCTCGTGGTAATGCCCGCGCGAACAGGATTTAACTCCGTGTAGCGCGCCGCCGTCAAAAGATGGCTCTCATTCATCGGAAATGATGCAAGTCGCTCCTGTCATAAATGCCCACGTCAATTTTGTCTGAAATTGATCAATCGCGTGTAACGGCGATGTGCTTCACCCATCGCGCTGCGAAGGCTTTCTGCTTTTTCCCGAACTGCAATCAGATGGACATATCAGGTAATAGGCCCATATCTCCACACTATGAAGACGACAGGAAGCCGACATTAGTGAAATGTATTCCCGATAGGCATCGTCCTTGAAAAAAGAATCCTGACGCCGGTTGCCCCGTTGTGTACAATGATGGGGTATGCTCGGAACGACTATTCTTGCTATTCTGGCCATGGGCATTTATACAAGAAAACAACCTGCGGTGAATAATTAAGTATACTGTCCCAGAATTGGACCCAAATCAAACAGCGTATGTTTTTTTTTGCGCGCGTAGTGCCGGATCCTGACGGTAGTATTCTTTAAGAACACGATAAAGATCAGGAGCCTCTTTTTTTATCAACAAAGGCCGGTCGAAGAACTGCTCTGTGGCCACGGCAAAGAATTCGGCTTCGCTTGTCGCGCCATAGGCATTGATAAAAGTATCTTTGCCATGTTCTACATCATGCCTGAGACGCAGGTATTCGCGGGAACAAATCTGCACCCAGTCACGGTATTCAGCTCTGTTCCATAGCGGCGGTGTCCCGTCAGCCGTCCCATCCAGCATATCCAGCTTGTGGGCAAATTCATGATAAACAACATTATGACCTGATTCGGGATGGCGGCCGTCATGCAAGGCCGCATCCCAAATGATGATGACAGGTCCCTGCTGAAATGCCTGCCCGATAATGGGATGGGAATCTTCTATGGGCTCCAGAGCTGTCTCAAAAAAACCGAGTTTGGGCGGAGGCGGTATAACCGTAGAGGGATAAACAAGGATCGTTTGGACATTATGGTAGTAATTATGAGGCACGCCGAGAAGAAGCAGACAAGCCTGAGCGGAAATGGTGATGCGGATTTCATCGGTCAGTTCCAATCCGCCGCATCCTTCCCAGTATTTTTCGGCGATAAAAACCAGGATGAGTTTACGCAGGCGGGTACGTTCAATATCATCCAATAGACGGTAATGGGCGACATTACGCCGTATGATATCTTCCCAGGCGGGCGGAAACGGTTTCCGGATAAGTTTTTTGCGGCGGTAATTGACGAGCCAGCTAAACATCGTACTTCCGTCCAGCGATCAGGTGCGTGCGGGATGTTCCATAAAACATTCCGGCGTCCATCCGAGGATAATCATGATAAACAACGTCAACTTTTTTCAATCAGCCCCTTATAATGAGCACGTGAATATTTTTACCGTTGTGGATAACTCCGTAGGAAACACTGCCCAGCACTGTCGCCGATAAGGCGCTTATTCCATGGGAACCCATCACAATAAGGTCTGCCTTATATTTCTTAGCTGCTTTCAAAATTTCCTTTACCGGATGCCCCTTTTTGATGGACATTTCAGATACGACGCCGTTTTTGTCGCACAGTTTTAATATTTCTCCAATGTACTTTTCGGCAACTTCTCTCAGATAATCTTCAATCGGCTCTATGGTGTGCATTGCCGTTCTCGATGCGGGAACTGTTTGGGCAACGAATGAGCGTTTATCAATAACGTTCAGGATCGTAATAGATGCGTTCAACTGTTTGGCAAGGTCAACCGCATACTTGGCCGCTCTCTTTGCTGTTTTTGAACCGTCTAATGGCACAAGAATTTTTGAAACCATACAGCCTCCTTATCGTAATAAAAAATTGGACGAAGCAGAGCAACATGATGGAGAATGACTTCGTTTTTTCATGAAGAAGTATAAGACAAGGAGCCTTGTGTGTCAAAGGTAATAATAAGCACAAAATGCGTGATGCAGATTATGTTTATTTAGGATTGAAAGAAAGCATATTCACAGCGGTTGATATTTTGTGGAATACAGGAAGAAAGAAATTATTTATCCAGCCTTTAGTTTCTCCAAAAACTTCATATCAGCCTGGCATCATTTGAGCTAAACTCTTTTTGTTTGTTTCAGGCTGCATTGTCAACTTATATGCATCGGTTTTTTAAAACAATTCCTTTCAATACATATAGCCATGTTTCTTCTGCTCTACACAATCTCTTATCCTTACTTTTCTTATTGAGAAAAGAATTGACATGCAACATTAACTCTCTTTATAATTAGCACATTAAAGAATAATTTATTATCAGAATCAGGTTCTCATCGCTAAGGGCAAAGAGAGATGTGGTGTAAAGTTTTCAAAATCTTTCTGTGCTGTTCCATTTGCATCTTCATCTTCATGGCTTCTGTGGCCATATCAGGCGCGGCTTCTTCAGAAATGATTGAAGGCGGACCAACGATAAGAGCACTCATAGATGAAGCTGCAACCTATGAAACCTCTGCAGAAAGTCACGAAGAGTTCTGGCGGGCAGCGACCATATACTGCGAAGCGTCCAAATTAGGCAGCACGGAGGCACAATACAGGCTTGGAATGCTATACGCTTTTGGGAAAGGCGTGCCGGAAAACAGGACATTTGCCGCATCGCTTTTCTCATTAGCTAGTCAACAGGGACATCGTAAAGCTTCTGATATGCTGGAGACAGTTAATTTCAAATCTCAGGAACTGCCTCCCTGTTTATCATCGAACGAATTGCCCGAGAAGCACCCACCTTCTATAATCATCCCCAGTGAACATCCCATTCAAATTGATCGTTATCTTAAATCTCTGCCCAGCAACAAATCATGGATCATAGATTTGACGAATAAAATATCAGGCTGGTATGATATTGATCCTCAATATGTTCTTTCCATCATAGCCGTGGAATCCGATTTTGAAATAAAAGCAACATCGCCTAAAAGTGCCATGGGGTTGATGCAGCTTATTCCCAGCACCGCCGAACGTTTCAACGTAAAGAATGCTTTTAATGCTTCTCAAAACATCAAGGGGGGTATCAGATACCTGAAATGGTTGTTGGCCTATTATCGCGGGGACGTTGAGCTCGCTACGGCTGCATACAATGCTGGAGAAAAAGCCGTTGATCGTTATTCCGGTATACCGCCGTTTCCGGAAACGCAAGAATATGTCAGGCGTCTGAAAAAATTGTACCCAAGAAACACACTTTTCTACGACGAAGCAATTACCAATCCATCACCGATCCTGATGGAAAGGGCCAACCCGCGGAAATAGGATTTGTGAAAACAGGATATTTTGAACTACCCCCGGCAATAGTGCCACTATGAATTAGAGTTTTCCAGCAAAATATC
>CAZIJZ010000016.1:0-51349 GCA_964539765.1 uncultured Smithella sp. | reverse complement strand
GCCCTGACGATTTCAAAAGCCGCTATTTCCTTCCACATGGTTTTCAAAAATCTGCCGTCATATTTTTTCTGCATGGCTTTAATATCCAGCTTCGTGCTGAACAGTTTCATTAAAAAATCATAGCTCATCCGATCATGAAGGTCGAACTTGCGGGAAGCCTGCAACGGCAATTTGCCCTTTTCCAGGGAATCGATGTATCCTTCGATATCAAAAGTGTTAGAATAGCACGTCCCGTAAAGATAGCCGATGGCGCCGCTGCCCAGTCCCGCGTATTCTTCGAACTCCACAACATATTCATCAACCAGCGACTCCTTGCGCGAGAAGCACCAGGCCGAGGAAAAGTCATAATTTTTTTCCAGGCGCCGGACGATCAACTTATATAATTTTTCTTCCCTACTGAAATCCACGCCGCCAAAGGTTTTGTTCATGATTTCGCGTGTCAGGTCGGAGATCATCAACGGATAAAAGGTTACCTGATCCATGTTGAGATGAAGAATCATGGCCAGATCGTCTTCCAGTATCTGCATGGTTTGGCCGGGAAAGTTAAAAATCATGTCGGCGTTTAGAGTGTGAAAGTGTCCCTGATAATTTTTCAGTCGCTCGGCGATTTCCTGACCGGAGCCGTATTTTTCGTAGCGTCCGATTTTTTTCAGCAAATCGTCATTGAAGGTTTGCACGCCCACGGAAAGTCTCTTGACGCCGCATTGTTGCAGGATGTCGATATTGTTTGCGGTTAAATGATTGGGATTGGTTTCCACGGAAACATCCCGGATCGGGAAAAGTTCCCGTGACAGTTGAAGCGTTTCCGCCAGTTCATCAATCAGCACGGTCGGTGTGCCGCCGCCCACATAAATTCCCTCGAATTTGTATCCTTTTTCGTAATAAATTTTCATTTCTTTACGCAGGGCTTGAAAATATCTGCGCGTTAAAGACTCCTGGAAAGTTATCCGGTGAAAGGAGCAGTAGGGACAGAGTTCTTCGCAAAAAGGAATGTGGATATAGAGCAGGCGCTGTTTATTGTCGGTGCAGGGAGGCAGTTCCGGCTTACTTCCATCTTCAAATTTCAGTGAACGCGCGAATTCCCGCTTGGCAACTTTCGTAACAATTTGATTAATCAACGATAAATCATCCTCATGATATTTTTTATAAAATCAACTCTTTAGATGTTTAGCAAAATATGGGCGTTTATTGCAAGCGACAATTATACCCATTATCTTCATATATTCATGATATAATCCTACGCAGATTGTTACATTATAGCACAGCGCTTTGCTTCTGAAATTTGGGACTCATTACTTGAAATAACAAAGAATAGATGATAAGTGACCTTCAAAATAATTTTTGAGTAAAAGTTATGTCCGCAAAAAGAGTTTTAGCATTATGGAATGAAGAGGGTGTAGATGCCAAGGATACTTCCGTTTTAAGGAAAAAATCCGTTGAGTTGCCTGTTCCCCTAGATAAAGAAGGACGGGAAGTGATTCAAGCATTGATAGACTCTTTTATGGAAAGAGACGATGCGGTAGGTCTTGCCGCGCCGCAGATCGGCATTAACAAAAGAGTGATCGTTTTCCGCGTCAAAGGGGCTGAAGATGGTCAGAATAAAATAAAAGATATCAATGATATAGAAGTTCTGGTTAATCCGCGGATTACTCAGGAACGGGGCGAAAAAGTGGTCGGGGCGGAAGGGTGTCTTTCCTGCCCGGATGTTCAGGTTGAAATCAGCCGCTTTCCGGAAATCAAGGTGCGTGCTTTGGATGCCAAGGGGGGAAAAGTCAATAAAAAATATCTGGATTTCATCGCCCGGGTTGTCCAGCATGAGATCGATCATTTAGACGGCAAACTGATCGTTGATTACGGCGACATTTATTATCCCAAAAGCAAACAACTGTTTTTTGAAAAACTGTTTAGTGACACTCGCTGAAAGCGAGCGTTGCGAAGCTTGAAGCGCTAGTGGAACTATCCCCGAAGCGGCGCTGAGCGGGATTTGACACTCGCTGAAAGCGAGCGTTGCGAGGCATCTACGACAATGCGGGACTGATACCAGATTATTTCGTGATTCATCATTGAAATATATTTTTACTTATAGTAGCTTTTTTACAGCAACAGAAATCATCACAGGTACAAAAGATATATTTCCCCGCGAAATTATTTTTCCCGGAGAAACCGGTTTCATGTTTTGAGTCCAGTGCAGGCAGTGTCGCATTGTCCTTTTTGCGAGGGTGACGTTTTCTCCGGCTTTGCCATTTGTCCGGCATGCGGCAGGATTTGTGCCGGGAAATAAGTTTTGCGAAAACATTAAATATTTGCGGCTTTATATCTGCTGTCTGTTTATTATCTTAGATTCTGAATGATGGGATGGAATAAAATTGAAGAAAACACCATTATATGAAAAGCACGTTGCCCTGAATGCCAAAATCATTGATTTCGGCGGCTGGGCGATGCCGGTTCAGTACACCAATGTTATCGACGAACACAGAACAACAAGAAGCGCTGCCGGACTTTTTGATATTTGTCATATGGGCGAGATCGAAGTCAGGGGGCCGCAGGCGCTCGATCTTTTGCAGTTGGCTTTGACCAGAAATCTCGCGGACCAGAAAAACGGACAGGTTAAGTTAACCGCGTTGCTCAACGAACAGGGCGGCGTGATTGATGATCTGACTGTTTATAAAATGAACGACAATTTCTACATGCTAGTGACCAATGCCACACCCAAGGACAGGGATTGGGAATGGATTAATAAAATTCAAGCAGAAAAAAAGTTTGATTGTGAGCTGAAAGATATCAGCGATGAAACGGGGAAATTGGATTTGCAGGGGCCGCGTTCGGAAGCGATTCTGCAGAAAATTACAGACGCTGATTTGAAAATCCTGCGTTTTTATCATTTCTGCAAGGGTAATGTCGCGGGATTTGAGGCAAATATTTCGCGCAGCGGTTATACGGGGGAAGATGGCTTTGAAATTTACGCTCCTGGAAATGTGATTGGTCAAATCTGGGATAAATTGATGACAATTGGCTTCGGGTGCGGCATGAAACCATGCGGTCTGGGCGCGCGCGACACTTTACGGCTGGAAGGGGGCATGATGCTCAACGGCCAGGATATGGATGAAACGGTGAGCCCCCTGGAAGTGCCTTATGGGTGGATTGTTGACGCGCATAAAGAGTTTGTCGGATCTGCGGGTCTCAGAGCCAGACAAAGTTCCGGAATCAAAAAAAAGCTGGCCGGGCTGGAAATGACGGGGCGCGGCATCGCCCGTCACGGTTATAAAGTTTTTCGCGGTGGAAAAGAAATCGGCATGGTCACATCAGGGACTTTTTCGCCGACATTGAACAAGGCAATCGCTCTGGCATTTATTGATGCTGATTGCAGTTCGCCGGACACGGAAGTGGAAATTGCTATTCGTAATGCAATGACAGCGGCTAAAGTTGTCAAGCTGCCGTTTTATAAACGCATAAAATAACATTCAAGGAGGGACGTTATGTCCAAGCCAAATCCGGATGACAGATATTATTCCCGCGACCACGAGTGGGTGATCTACTACAGCGACGGAACAGCATTGATCGGCATAACCGATTACGCGCAGGAAATGCTTACCGATATTGTTTTCGTCGATTTGCCGGAAGTCGGCAGAAAAGTTGTTCAACATGCCACCGTGGCTGTCGTTGAATCGGTTAAATCCGTGTCTGACGTTTTCGCGCCGGTCAGCGGAGAAGTCATTGAGGTCAATTCAGTGCTGGAAGAAACACCGGAACTGCTTAATCAGGATGCTTTTGGCGAAGGCTGGATCGTGAAAATGCGTCTCTCCAATCCGGACGAATTGAATATGCTGCTGACCGCGGCAGAATACGATGAAATGTTACAGGAAGAAAAACATTAAAGAAAGAAACGATTGATATGGATTATTGTCCTCATACTCCCGATGATGTTGCCCAAATGCAGTCGGTTATCGGTACCTCAAGTCTCGAAGAACTTTTTGCCGATATTCCGGAAAAATTCAGATTAAAACAAATTCCCGACATTCCCGACGCTCTCTCCGAACAGGAGACGCTGTCTTTCATGCGTTTACTCACTCAAAAAAATAAATCGCCGCTCTTTACCCTGACCGGCGCGGGAGCTTATCATCACTTCATTCCGGCTGTTGTCGGACATATTACGGGACGTGCTGAATTTTACACGGCCTACACGCCTTATCAGGCGGAAATAAGTCAGGGCATGCTTCAGGCGATCTATGAATACCAGACCATGATTGCCCGTCTCACCGGCACGGAAATCGCCAATGCTTCCATGTACGAAGGCGCATCCGCGATGGCTGAAGCGGCGGTGCTTTGCGCGAAAATGTCCAATCGCAATAAAATCATAGTGGCCCGCTCTGTGCATCCCGAATACAGACAGGTCCTTCGGACGTATTCCTGGGCCAATGGTTACACGGTTGTTGAACTGCCTTACGCGCCGTCCGGTCAGGTTGATGGTGACGCTTTGCTGAAAAGACTTGATGACCAGGTTGCCGCGGTTATTGTGCAAAGCCCCAATTTCTTCGGCGTCATTGAAGATATCGCACCTCTGGCGAACGCCGCCCACGAAAAAGGAGCGCTGCTCGTGGCCGGTTTTACCGACGGCACGTCACTGGGTGTGCTGAAACCCGCCGGAGCAGCCGGCGCGGATTTTGTCGTTGGTGAGGGGCAGAGTTTTGGCAATTCTTTGAATTACGGCGGACCTTATCTGGGCATTTTTGCAGCCAAAGAAAAATTCATGCGCCGGATACCCGGCAGACTTGTCGGCGCGACGGTGGATAAAAACGGTCAGCGCGGATTTGTGCTGACTCTGCAAACTCGTGAACAGCATATCCGTCGCGAGAAAGCCACGTCCAACATTTGTTCCAACGAGGCGCTTTGCGCGCTGGCGGCAGGCGTTTATCTGGCGGCGCTGGGCAAGAATCTCAAACGTCTTGCAGAACTCAATATTTATAAAACGCAATATTTAAAGAAGAAACTGCTGGAAATTGCGGGATGGGAAGAAGTTTTTCCCTCTCCGGTTTATAATGAATTTGTTTTACGCTGTCCCGATGCCCGGAAGGTCAATAAAAAACTCAGGAAGGAAGGCATCATCGGCGGCTACGAATTGAAAAAAGATTATCCGGAGCTGAAAGACACGCTTCTTTTTTGCGCCACGGAAATGATTTCCAGGGAAGACATGGATCAGGCCGCTGATATTGTGAAATAGGGGATTGGTAATGGAATTAATTTTTGAAATAAGCAAACCGGGGCGCGTTGCCGCGGGTACTCCCGAAAGCGATGTGCCTGTTGTCAATATTGAAAACACTATCGGCAGTAAATATCTTCGCGATGAACTTGATTTGCCCGAAGTGGCGGAGATCGACTTGGTCCGGCATTATACCAATCTGTCGCGTCGAAATTTCGGCGTCGATCTGGGATTTTATCCACTGGGCTCCTGCACGATGAAATACAATCCCAAGATTAACGAGAATGTCGCCGCTCTGCCCGGTTTTACGGGATTGCATCCTTATGCTGACGCCAAATCCGCTCAGGGCAATCTGCAACTGCTTTATGCCATGCAGAAGTATTTGTGCACTATTTTCGGCATGGCGGAGTTTACGCTTCAGCCGGCGGCGGGCGCGCACGGCGAACTGACCGGCGTGATGATGATTAAAAAATATTTTGAAAAAAAGGGACAGAAACGCCGGATGATTCTGATCCCCGATGCCGCTCACGGAACCAATCCGGCATCGAGTGCTCTTTGCGGCTTCGAAATCATGGAGCTGAAATCCAACGGTGAAGGCGGCGTGGATATTGAGCATCTGGAATCTCTGATGTCGGAAGATGTCGCGGCGCTGATGCTGACCAATCCCAATACGCTGGGACTTTTTGAACGCAATATCGAAAAGGTGGCGCAGATCGTTCATGGAAAGGGAGGTCTTCTTTACGGCGACGGCGCCAACGCTAACGCGTTTTTAGGCAAAGCAAGACCCGGCGATCTGGGCTTCGATGTGATTCAGCTCAACCTGCATAAAACCTTTTCCACGCCGCATGGCGGAGGCGGTCCGGGCAGCGGGCCGGTGGGCGTAAGCAAGGCGCTTGTTGATTTTCTGCCGGTGCCCCGCATTGTTCAAAAAGATGATAAATTCAAATGGTCGGAAAAATTTCCCGACAGTATCGGCCGTGTCCGCGCTTTCTATGGAAATTTCAATGTGATTGTAAAAGCCTATACCTATATCCGCTCTTTGGGCGCTGAAGGTTTAAAACATGCCACCGAAATGGCCGTGCTCAACGCCAACTACATCAAAGAAAAACTCAAGCCATATTTTGATTTGCCTTATGACCGGATCTGCATGCACGAGTGCGTTTTCTCCGGGAATAGACAGGTTGCCGAAAACGGAGTGCATACCAGCGACATTGCCAAGAAGCTGATTGATTACGGATATCATCCGCCGACTATTTACTTCCCGCTCATTGTGCATGAGGCCATCATGATTGAACCCACCGAAACGGAAAGCAAGGAAACTCTGGATACTTTCTGCGAGGCCATGATTGCCATTGCCAATGAGGCGAAAGAAAATCCTGATGGCGTGAAAAACGCGCCGGTGACAACACCGGTCAGTCGGCTCGATGAGGTGCTGGCTGCCCGCAAGCCGGATGTCTGCTGGAAAAGGTGATGCTATAGGGCTGTTGAAAAACACTCATACCCTCAAGGGCACCATGGTCTGCTGCGTTGCGCTGCAAACCGCACCGCTCAACGTATGTAAATATACGTCTCGCGGTTCGGATTTTTGCGTGCCTTGCATCTGAATATTTTTGAACAGCCCCACTAATCTCAACTTTACGCTTCCCGCAAGGAGCTTAACTTCCATTTTATAATTTTTTCTAAATGTAACTTTATGAACGAACGTCAACGTGCCAAGCAAATTCTCCGCAAGCCTTCCTGGTTAAAAGTTCGGCCTCCTTATTCCGATGACTGCCGCAGGATAAAATCGACTCTAGCCGGGCTTCAACTGCACACGGTTTGTCAGGAGGCGGCCTGCCCCAACATGGCGGAATGCTTTAACGCCGGCACGGCGACATTTTTGATTATGGGCAATGTCTGCACACGTGACTGCCTTTACTGCAACGTTGAACATGGGAAACCTGCGGTAATCAATGAAAATGAAATCAATCACCTGGCGGACGCCATCCAGAAGATGAAACTGGATTATGTCGTGATTACTTCCGTTACGCGTGATGATTTGCCGGATGGCGGAGCGCAGGTTTTTGCTGAGTGTATCAGCAGACTGCGGGAAACCGCTCAACAGTGCAAAATCGAAGTGCTGATTCCCGATTTTCAGGGAAATCCGGCAGCGCTGGAAAAAGTGATTGCCGCGAAACCGGATGTTATCAACCACAACATGGAAGCAGTCAGACCGATGTTTGAGCAATTGCGGCCGCAGGGTAATTACGATACTTCACTAAAACTGCTTAAAAATATAAGGTCATCTTCCATTGTTTCCAAAAGCGGTTTTATGATCGGCTTTGGTGAAACCCGTGAAGATATTCTGCAATTGATTGATGATCTGTCTTCTGTTTCCTGCGCGCGTCTGACCATCGGGCAGTACCAGCAGCCGACGCTGAAGCATTGGCCGGTGGCTAAATACTACCACCCGGATGAATTTGCCGAGTTTAAAGAAATTGCCTATCAAAAAGGTTTTCAGTATGTGGAAGCGGGACCGCTCGTTCGCAGCTCCTATCACGCGGAAAGGGCAGGGTGAATCGTGGATAGTGAAAGGTGAATCAGATTTGTCTTTAATAAAAATGTTTTATAAATTGTGAGGTACAAAAGTGTCTGAAAAATATGATTTAATTATCATCGGCGGTGGGCCGGGGGGGGTGACGGCTGCCGAATCTGCCGCAAAAAATAAAAAACGCGTTCTCACCATCGAAAAAGAAGGTTGGGGTGGGACATGCACGCACAGGGGCTGTATTCCGACAAAATCGTTGCTTTCCTGCAGCAAATATTACGCTGATTTAAAGAAATTCAAAAGAATGGGAATTAACATCGCTGATGCATCAATTGATTTTCCAGCGATCAAAAAACATCAACAGCAGATTGTAAAAGTGTCTGCTCTCGGCGCGCAAAAAATGCTCACCGATGCCGGAGTAGAAATCAAGCAAGGCATTGGTGAAATTATTTCGCCTTCAGAAGTTCGTTTTGCCGATGCATCGGGCAAAAGCGAAAAATTTTCCACTCAAAATATCATGATTGCCTGGGGCTCCGTGCCACAGGTGCTTCCGGGAATCAGTCTTTCCGAGCGAATTATGACATCGGACGGCATTTTGAATTTGAATGCACTTCCGTCGAGCGTTATCATTGTCGGCGGCAGTGTGATCGGCGTCGAGTTTGCCACGTTCTTTGCCGAACTGGGCGCTAAGGTCATCATCGTGGAAATATTGGACAGGATCATTCCTCTTGAAGATCAGGAATGCGCTGATTTGCTCAAACAGGAATTAACCCGCCTGGGCGTCGTTATTCATAATTCAACAAAACTGGAGAGCCTGAAAGATGCCGGAAGCTCGGTCGCAATGGTCGCTCAAAAAGACGACAAACCATTGGAAATCAACGCCGATTATGCGCTTCTTTGCACAGGCAGAAAACCTCTGCTGAATTCAGATGAGTTGGACAAACTGGGTATTAAGTATTCTAAGATGGGAATCTCAGTAAATAAAAATATGATGACAAATGTTCCCGGTATTTACGCGGTGGGCGACGTTACCGGCGGCATGATGCTGGCTCATCGGGCGATGCAGCAGGCGAAAGTTGCAGCAGGACATATCTGCGGAGACAACGACTTTAGCTATAACGAAAATTTTATTCCTTCTGTTGTTTACAGCCATCCGCAAATAGCGCGCGTAGGTTTCACACAAAAGAGAGCTGAAGAAGAAGGTCTTTCCATTGAAGTTGTTAAATCTCCATACAGCGCCAACATTATCGCTCGAGTGGAATTGATGGGGCAGGGGTTTGTTAAAGCGATTTTCCATCAGGATAAGCTTATCGGGGCGACAATCATCGGTGAAGACGCCGCGGAAGTTATCGCACCCTTGGCTTTGGCCGTTTCTAATGAATTCACCAAGAAACAATTGCGTAACTGGGTGCTGCCTCATCCGACATTGAGCGAAATCTTTGTTCCTCTAACCGTTTAGATCAGGAGTCCATTATGAAGTTAATAAATTACACATCCGTTGCACCGACCCATTTTAACAATGATGTGGCTAAAGACGTGGCCGGTCGTGTGGTTGTCGGCAAGGCTGACGGCGCGAATAATTTTTGTATGCGTGTTTTTGAAATCGCTCCGGGAGGTTATACGCCGAAGCACGCTCATCCCTGGGAACATGAAATTTTTATTCACGCGGGTGAAGGAGAAATTTACGGCAAAGGCAAGTGGAATGCTATCGAAAAAGGAAATGTCATTTTCATGCCAGTCGACGAAGAACATCAGATCAGGAACACCGGGAAAGAGCCTCTTGTTTTTGTTTGTCTGGTTCCGTCAGCCGCTCCGGAATTGTAATGCCTGATGAATTTAAAATGACTTTATATACTCGGCGGCTTTTTCACCGGCTAAATAACCGGTAGAGAAAGCGGCCTGCAGATTGTAACCGCCGGTGTCGGCGTCGATATCCATAACCTCACCGCAAAAGAAGAGTCCGTTAATCAACCTGGAAGCCATCGTGCGCTGGTCTATTTCGTTTAAAGAGACGCCACCTGCGGTAACGATGGCCTTTTCCAGAGGCAGAGACGATTTGATGTTAAACCGCAGAGCTTTCAATAACCCGACAATCTTTCCTCTTTCCGCGGCGGTTATCTGATGTGCCAGTTTTTCTTTGTTGATCCCGGCAAGTTCTATAATGGGTTCAATCATCTTGGCCGGCAGATATTCTTTTAGAATGCCGGAGATTTTTCTCTTGCTGAAGTTGTCGAGATCCCGTTGCAGCCGTTTATGCAATTGCTCTCTGGTTAAAGCCGGTTTTAGATCAATCAGTATGGATACGGGACCTTTCTCCAGAGCTTCAACGACAGACAGGCTCATCAGCAGGATAATCGGTCCGCCCAATCCAAAATGGGTAAAAAGCATTTCCCCGAAACGGCTTTCAATAACAGGAGGGCGGGGAGATTTTTTTTCTCCGCGTCCGTAGACGCAGTCAGGCGTTGTTTGGGAATCAATAGAAGCCGCATCTCCTTGAAAAGCCGTGGCGCGCACATTACGCAGGCTCACGCCCTGCATGGATTGAGCAAGCTCCTGTTCCCGCACGATTAATGGCACTAACGCCGGTTTCAGTTTGACAATGTTGTGTCCCAGCGCAGAGACTATTTTATAACCATCGCCGGTGGAACCGGTAGACGGCCAGGTGGCGCCGCCCGTTGCCAGGATAAGAGCTTTACAGTGATAGTCTCGCTCCTGTGCCTTGACGCCGCAAACGGAATTGTCTTTCATGATAATGCGGTTGACTTTTGTATGAGGTCTTATCGTTACACTGTTTTCGGAAAGGTATTTTTTAAAGATACGCACGACATCATGAGCGTCATCGGACACAGGAAATATCCTTCCTCCGCGTTCCACCTTGGTGGGAAGGCCGTGATGATTGAAAAAATCCAGCAGTTCCGGACGGAAAAAATTATGGAAAGCGCTGAAAAGAAAACGACCGTTATCGCCATACATGGCAATAAAATGATTCAACTCGGCCGTATTGGTTAAATTACAGCGGGTTTTGCCGCTCACCAGAATTTTTTTGCCGCAGCCATCGGTTTTTTCAAGGAGCAATACTTTTGCACCCAATTCTCCGGCACGACCTGCGGCCATAAGTCCGGCGGCTCCCCCTCCGACTACAATGATGTCGCTGTATATTTCAGTTTTTTTATTCATAATTTTTGCATTTTGCAGGGCGTAACACAAAGCATACAGTCGGTCAATCTTGAATATGCCAGGGGAATAAATCCCCACTATTGGGGAATTATTGTTCAGTTTTCCAAAAAGCAAGGATCTGAATTTTTACCAAAGAAATATTAATCAACAAATTCAATGATATAAATATTTGCGCGCTGGTTTTATTGTTGGCATATAAAATGCAATTATGCGCATTTGAAATATATTGGATACGGTTTGCGATGAGGAAAGTATTATCATTTATAATTTGTATGGTTTTCGTTTTAACAGCAACGGCTTTTGCCGTTGAGAGAGCAACGCCTGCTGTTAAAGCCGCCAAAATGCATGCCACCGGCAAAGTGATCGAGATTTACTATGAATCAATTAAGATTGAACGCACTGTCAAGGGCGATATAGAGACGATGGAGTTTGTTCTGGATAAATCGTCTTCCGATATTTCAACGGGTGATTCTGTTAAAATAGAATACACTGAAAAAGATGGAAAGTTGACAGCGTCAAAAGTGTCTAAAGTCGTTTTTAAAAACAGAGATGCTAATCCGTCTGAAAGGAAATCTGTTCCGGTGAAGTAGTCGCTGAACTTCAGGTTGAGTGCCTCATTGAGGGTGATGTTGAAATAGAATAAAAAATTGAAGAAGGAGGAATTTAAGATGAAAAGAGTTGTATTGTTGGCGGTTGCTTTTGTTTTCGCATTTTCCATGACAGTAATGGCGGTTGAGACTGCGGCAAAGGACGCTGTTAAAGCGGATGCAAAGGCAGCAAAAGAAACTGTTAAAGCAGACGCAAAGGTAGCAAAGGACGCTATTAAAGCGGACGCAAAAGTTGCAAAAGAAGCAGTTAAGGCGGATGCAAAGGTAGCAAAAGAAGAAGTAAAAGATGACGCAAAAGCCGCAGATGAAAAAGCAGAAAAGAAAGTAAAGAAAGCCAAGAAGAAAGCCAAGAAGAAAGCAAAGAAGGTTGAAGAGAAAGCTGAAGAAGCAGCGTCCGAAGCACCTGCTGCAAAATAAGTATTTAAAAACTGTATGTGATTCTAAAGAAGGAACGGGTTCTACCCGTTCCTTTCTTTTTTTAATGAGACTCGCTGAAAACGAATCCCGACGAATCGGGATGAAGTTTGAAGCGTAAGTCGAATTATCCCCTGAGCGAAGCGAATGGGGATTCTGTCGCAAAAGGCCAAGAGTTAGTGGAATTATCCCCGAATCGAATAGCCTAAAGGTTAATATAGGCGCAGCGGGATTGGAGACTCACGGATAGTGAAACCCAAGTCTTCGAGGGGGATCTCATACCCTAAGTTGTTTCTGGATAATTATTTTTGTCTTTGATATAAATTGATTCATGCTGAAGAAATTATTGCGCAATGTCATCGCGTTTAACAACCGCCTGACTGTAAGAGCGAGATTGGTGATGCTAATATTTTCCGGTCTCGCTTTGACGATGGGCGTTTGGGGCATCATTCAGCTCAACGCTCTGGAAAAGATATTAGTGGAACAGCAGGTCAAAAGACTGGAAGGCGTTGCTGAAACAGTCAGTACTTTTTATCAGTATTTCCCGACCAAAAGGGGTTTGAGGGCTCTTGATTCCGCGCTGAATGATCATTTACAGGCTGATGTGCGTCTGGCCAGAATTGACATCTTCGATATCAGTTCAAAGCATGTTGGCTATGTGGCCGGAGCAAGCCGTGACCCATACGAGTGGCCTGACAGTGTGATTCTTTCCGCAAACGTCAAGCTCAAGCCTCGTTATAATAAAATTGAAACGGAAAACGGACCGGCTTTGGGGTTGCTTTATCCTGCGGCGGGAGAGATCAGGGGCTCGCATATTGTCATTGGTGTCATCGGTTTTTCAAGGGGTAACGCGGAAATCATGAACCGGGCGCGGCAGTTGTTGATTTTCAGCAGCGCCGGTTTGCAGATGCTGATCCTTATGGTTTTGGGATTGAGCTATCGCTGGATAATCGACAAGCCGCTGAATTTGATTATTCAGATTATTGATGAATTTCGGAAAGGACGATATGAAAACCGCATTCCCATTGTTCACAGCGATGAATGGGGGCAGATATCCAAACACTTTAATGTGATGGCTGACGAGATCCAGGAGGTCATGAAAAGAAATCAGGAGCTTACCAAACACCTGGAAGAGCGTGTTCATGAAGAAACGCTCAAGGTGATTCAACTGCAGAAACAGGTTGCCGATCTGAAACAATTAACCACCTTGGGACAATTGACGGCCAATCTGGCGCATGACCTGGGCACACCGCTGCACTCCATCGGCGGACTGGCGAAACTGCTTTTGGAAAAGGGCGGCTGGCCGGACGATGTCGAGCATAAACTGAATTTAATTGTTCAACAGACGCAACGGCTGGATGCTGTGATTCAGAATGTGCGAAAGGCCACTCGACTGCCCGATCCCAATTTCGAGGCATTAACCGTCGAACAGATATTCCATGAAACCCTTTCTCTCATGGAGTCTTTTTTGCAAAAAAATAGAGTTGAAACAATTGTAAATATAAAGGCGCCGGTTCCTCATCTGTACGTGGACCGCTATCGCGTTCAGACCGCGCTCATGAATGTTATTCAGAATTCTCTGGAAGCCATGCCGCAGGGAGGGACAATAACCATATCGGCACACGATGTTCCCTCCGAACATTTTGTGGTTATTACGGTCGGCGATACGGGTGGGGGAATGATGCCGGATGTTGTGGAAAAAGTTTGCGAGCCTTTTTTTAGCACAAAAACCAGTGAAGGTCTGCGTGGCCTCGGCATGGCGATCGTGCGTGACATCATGAAGACTCATCGCGGTAAAATGGAAATCAAAAGTTCTCCCGGCGGGGGAACAACCGTTATTTTATACTTTCCCCAATTTCAGGACGTTGAGCGTTTTCATTAAAAAAGCGTCTCAGCGCAAAAAAAATTATTCTCGGCGAATCGTTATTCCTGAAAAAGGGCGTAACGACGTATTTTTGTCCGGAGAGTCTTTCTGTCAATTTCCAGAAGTTTTGCCGCCTGCGATTGATTCCAGGAAGTTTCTTTCAGGGTCTGTAATATTTTTTCTTTTTCCGCTTCTTCCAGAGGGGATAAATCAGAGCCTTTGACGATATCTTTCTTGCTTGGAGAGGAATGAAACCGTTCCAGCAGGTTCTCGGGAAGAATTTCATCAAAAGGCGAAAGAAGCATGATTTGCTGGAGAACGTTCTCCAACTCCCGCACGTTGCCCGGCCAGTCATAAGCCACGAATAATTCCATCGCTTTTTGTGAGATATGCGTTTCGGGATAACCTGATTTTTTTAGTAAGTATTCGCACAGCAGAGGAATATCTTCGCTGTGGTTTCTCAAAGGCGGAACATGTAACCGCACGATGAATCGGTATAAAAGATCCAGACGGAAACGGCCGGCGCTGATTTCTTCCGCGATATTTTTATTGGCTGCCGCAACCACCCGTACGGCCACATGCTGAACTTCATGACTGCCGATTCTTCTGACTTCTCCATCCTGCATGAAACGTAAAAACTTCCCCTGCAAAGCAGTGGACATTTCCGTGATTTCATCGAGAAACACCGTGCCGCCTGCCGCCGATTCCAGCAGCCCGGTATGCCGGTGATCGGCACCGGTGAAGGACCCTTTCTCGTATCCGAACAATTCCGATTCCAATAAATTATCTGGAATCGCGCCGCAATGGACGACGATAAAAGGTTTGTTTCTCCGGGATGACATGTTGTGTAAAGAACGGGCGGTAAGTTCTTTGCCTGTGCCGCTTTCACCTTCGATCAACACGCTGGCCGGCGCGTCGGCGATGCGCGCTATCTGTTTGTAGAAATCCACCATGATGGCGGAGGAACCAATTAACTTTGGTTGTTCCGGTGTTTCCTGGGGAGTGATCATCCGCTTTTCCTGAAACTCCCGAGAGTCGAGGACCTTTTTGACGACAGTTCGGCAATCCTCGGGAGAAAAAGGTTTGCTGATGTAATCCCAGGCTCCGAGATTTAACGCTTCCATGGTTGTTTCCAGGGAACCGTAAGCGGTCATGAGAATGACCGGTAAATCGGGCCATTTTCGATGAACAAGGTCCAGAAAACGCAAACCGTCCATTCCGGGCATGCGAATGTCGGACATCAGCAAATCGTATAATGATAAATCCTGATTCAGCGCTTCGCCTGCTGATGTAAAAGTCGTAACATCGTATCCTTCTGTTTTCAATGCTTCCTGAAGAAATTCACAGGCAACTGCGTCATCATCAATGACTAAAACACTTTTTTTCATAGGTCAATTTTGCGCTCTTTGTTGTTGAGTTTTTTTCATCCCGGTGCAGCGACAAATAATCTGAAAGTTTTGTATATCAGAATTTATTCATAGCATATTTATTTTGGAATGGCACGGTGTAGTTGAAAAAGACGATAAAGCGAAAGAAATAAAAAAGATTCGTGACGCGTGATTCGATAGACAGAAAACAAAAATTTGCCTGTACGTTTTTTGCTTCTGCGCACAGGCAAATTTTTTACAGATGGAGAAAAGATATCTCTATTTCAATTGTTTGCTGGAATAGCCGAGAACGTTTCGCGCTACAATTAAATGCTGGATCTGCCCGGTTCCTTCAAAAATATCCGTAATTTTGACATCGCGCATCCATTTTTCAGCGAGATTTTCACAAGAGAAACCCAAAGGCCCCAAAAGCTCGCAGCATTTCTGAACGATCAGCGTTCCATAGCGTCCGGCTTTGGCCTTGGCCATGGAGGCTTCCAGGTTATTGAATTCTCCGTTGTCCATCATCCAGGCCGCGCGCCAGGTCAACAGGCGCATGGCTTCCAGATGGGCTTCCATCATGTAAAACTCTTTTTCTGTTGCGCTTATGTTGTTAGGATTTTTTTCGTAATCCAGTCTGATGCCGCTTTCTTCGATCTTTTCCCGCGTCAAATCCAGCGCTGCCCGGGTAACGCCCAGCGCCATCGAAGCAACCAGTGGCCTGGTATTATCGAAGGTTTTCATGGCACCTTTGAAGCCTTCGGTGGACTGCTTGACCTCGGCGCTGCCCAGAATATTGTCCTGGGGTATGCGGCAGTCGTCCAGAACATAGGTGCCTGTGTCCGAAGCGCGCACGCCGAGCTTGTGCTCAAGTTTTTCCAGTTTGAAGCCGGGGCGTCCTTTTTCCACCACGAATGATTTTATTCCGGCCTTGCCGGCGCTTCTGTCCACCGTTGCCCAGATAACCGCCACTTCGGCACGCTCCGCGCAGGTGACAAATATTTTTTCGCCGTTGAGCACCCATTCGTTGCCATCCAGGGTAGCTCTGGCGGTGATGGAGCCGGAATCGGAACCGGAACCGGGTTCGGTAATGGCCATGGAGGCCCATTTTTCGCCAAATCTCTCCATCTGTTCATCGGTGGCCACCGCGGCGATGGCGGCGTTTCCCAAGCCTGCGTTCGGCAGTGACAACAATAATCCCAGGTCGCCCCAGCACATCTCCTCGATAACGATGACCATCGAAAGATTCGCTCCCAGTTTTTTTGCTCCCGGTTTTTCCGGTTTTGCTTCTTCGCCTTCTTTTTTCTTTTTCGGGCGGCTCATGATTTTTATGGAACGGAACACGTCCAATTCTTGGGGATACTCATGTTCGTGCTCGTCGTAATGTCTTGATATAGGCCGAAGCATGCTGGTCGCCATGTTGTTCATGCCGCTTCTCACATCTATCATCTTTTGTGTCATTTCCAGATTAATCATAGTCTTTCCTCCTATACCGTGGCCATGCCTTCGAGAATGGCGATGCCTCTGCCGTTGCGATAGTATCTTTCCACCGGATTTTCCCGAATGTAACCGTGTCCGCCCAGAATCTGCACGCCGTAATCCGTTAACTTCATGGTCATTTCTCCGGCGTAAAGTTTGGCCAGATAGGATTCCTTCTTGGCGTCTCTGCCTGCCTCGAGCGCGGAGGCCGCTTTCCAGGTCATCAGCCTCATGGCGTCAACTTCATAAGCCATTTCGGCGATCAGAAAGGCGATGGCCTGACGGCTGGCTATCGGTTCACCGAACTGCACCCTCTCTTTGGCGTATTCTCTGGCATATTCATAAGAAGCGCGGGCAACACCGGTGCCAATGGCGGCCATAGCTATGCGAGTTTTCTGCAAAAATCTGCCGTAATCGCAACCGTTTTCTCCGCCGACACAGTCCGCCGCCGATACTTCACAATGCTCCAGGGTCACCGGGTAAGTTTCCAGCGCGTATAATCCCAGATTCTTTTCCCGTTCACCGATTTTGAGTCCGGGATTGATCCGATCGATGATAAACAACTCCATTTTCCCGTCAGCATTGGCTGCGACCAGTATATGACCGGAATCGTTCGCCATCGGCACAAAACATTTTTTTCCGTTAATGACGTATTTGCCGTCTTTTTTCTCCGCCTTTGTTTCCAGAGATACCGCATCGAACTTGAATCTTGGTTCATTGATTGCCACGGTACAGGCCTTATAAGCCGGATCGCAATACAGGGGCAGATACTTCTTCTTTTGTTCCTCGGTGCCCATCTGCAAAATGGTGTAAATGAAGGTGGAGGGCAGAGTCGCCGCGATGGCCAGCGCCATGTCACCGGCGGCAAGTTCTTCCAGAAAAATTGTGTTCATAACAGGTGAATATTCCAGGCCGTATCCGCCGTATTCTTCCGGTACGGTGGATACGGTTGCTCCCAATTCCCAGATCTTGTCGATGATTTCCCGGGAAAGCTTTCTTTCCTCATCCATGTCATGGGCGGGATTACCCGCGACTATACTCTTGATCAGTTTAGCCACAGTATCTTTCAGACTGCTTTGTTCTTCAGACATGCTAAAACCAAATTCTCTATCTTCCATAATTCTCTCCTTGAATGCGGTCTTACAGTTAAAACAGATGCAGCAAGTTTGTTCTAAAGAATTGCCCGGCTTTTTTATAAAAAATTACCGGGGGTGGTGTCTATCGTAAGCCCCCCCCCCAAGATGGTTTTCTGATACACCCCCGGTATTTAAATTTAATACAAATATTGGACGAATCCGGATTAACGCATCGCCGCTGATTTATATCAGGGTCTGCAGTTTCATCAAAAGAACCATATCGCCCATGAATTTGAGCTTGCCGTTCATAAAAAGATTCTGTCCGGTCGTTTGTTTGTTCTGCATCGCAATCCAGTCCTGTAATTCAAGACTGATGTCCACGCTGGGTTTTTCTTCGCCGTTAAAGACCATGCTCACGGGGATGGCATTACCATCCTGTTTCAAGGTCAGATTCAAAGTGCCTTTGGTTTCCAGAAGATTTTTCAGCCTCGTGGGATTGGCTATTTCGACGGGATCGGTGAAACGGTCAATCATCCCTTCGACCTTCCCGGTTATGGCATCGAGAAATACCTGCTCGGACAACGACATGGTCAACAGGGGTTTATCCACGCCGCCTTTTACAACGTCCAGATTATTGCCGTCTTTTATTTTCAGGCAATACTTTTGATCATTGACATTAAACTGAAGGTTGACTTCCTTGCCGGTCAAAGATGAAAGATCTGCGCCGGCGATAATTTCTTTAAACTGATCCGGTACGTGTTTTTCGAAAAAATCGTTTACACTTACCCCGCTGGGAACTTTAAACTTGGCCATGTTGAATTTACCTCCGATTGAATTTTTAAAGAAGATATGTTTACCGGTTGGTAAATACTAAAAAGAATAATCCGTGTCAACATATTTTTTTAATATTTCATAATTTGTGCTCCGGAAAGCACAACATCTACAATAATATTATTTATAACAATAAGTTATGTTGTTGTTAAATTTTTTAATTAAATTTGGCGCGACCCTGACTGCGCCAATTCAAAATTGTGAAAAATTACATTTACCAAACGGTTTGCTTTATGGTACAATAACTATGTGGAGAAAATTGAAAAATGAAAAAGTCAGTGAACAACAGTCTTACGGGAAGCTTCAAAAAAAATGTTAAAGGGCGGAGTTCGTCAAATGAAGGAAACGTCAGGGCAAGGATTCTGACGGCGGCCAGGGAAGTTTTTACCGTGTACTCCTTTAAGGAAGCAAGCACCCGCATGATTGCCAAAGAGGCGGGTGTGGAGCATCCGATGATTCATTATTATTTCGGCTCAAAAGAAAATCTTTTTTATGAGATGGCCGAGGCTCTCTATCATGAAACTCTTTCTATCCAGGAATCATGGTTTAACGATATGGAAAATATGTCTTTGAATGCCGGCTTTGCTCTCTTCATTGATCGAATGCTTGATTATACAATGGCGAAGCCTGATGCTTTGCGGATAGCCGCCCTTAATGCGGTGAACATTGGTCATATCGAAGAAATACCCGGTTACCGTTTTATCATTATGAGCATGGCGGGCATGAGAAGGATCATGGAGGAAAAACTTGCCCTGAAGGGATCGACCCGGGAAATCGAAATGTTCATCTATTGTTTCTACAGTCTGATGATATCTCTGATCGGCGCCAGAACCTGCCAGGCACAGATCCTGAACATGAATCCTCTGGAAGAAAAATATCGCCTCTGGGTCAAAGATGCCAGCATGACGCTATTTTATCCCTGGTTTAAAAAAATTCTGACGGGTCAATAATCGTTTGGTTAAACGATGGTGACTGGTGTTTGCCAGGGACACCGGTTTGAGGTTCTGATCACATTTAAATCTAATGTATTCCTTTCCGGTTTTAAACCCCTGCCCACTTTAATCTTGACAAATAAATTCTACTATGATTTACGCATACCCTATTACTTTTAGGGGTTTTGCTAATGAAAAAGACTTTGACCAATAAAACGAATACCAAAAGAAAGAAAGCGCATGGTTTTCTGGTTCGAATGGCGTCGAAGGCCGGCCGGCAGGTTTTAAGCCGCCGCAGAGCCAAGGGCAGAAAGCGTTTAGCAGTGTAAATCCGGCATGTTAATTGCCATTAAAGGATGGTCAGGTCGGTATGCATGAAGGAACAATCTTTTCGGAAAACAGAAAGGGTGAACAGCAGAAGCAGGTTTAAAGTAATTTACAATCAGGGGGTGTGGAGAAGTTCTAAACATTTTACGACGGTAACTTGCATGAACCCTCAGGGGGTTAAAAGACTGGGGATTACAGTAACCAAAAAAACGGGAAATGCGGTAAAACGAAACCGAATCAAACGTCTGATCAGAGAATATTTTCGCCTCAACAAAGAGTTGTTTCCCGAAAAACACGACGTGGTCATCATGGCCAAAAGAAATATACCTCCCCTTACTTATCGAGACGCATGCAATGAATTGACGGAACTCTTCACGCGGAAGAACAATATATAATCTATGCTCAGAAGACTATTGATCAAAATTTTTGTTTTTATAATTCGTTTGTATCAAACCTGCCTGTCACCTTTCTTTTTTGCTCCCTGTTGCCGTTTTCATCCATCCTGTTCCGAATATGCCATCGAGGCGATTAAAATGTATGGACCGGCAAAAGGTTCTTTCATGGGCGTAAAAAGAATTCTTCGCTGCCACCCCCTGAATCCTGGCGGTTTCGATCCCGTCAAGTAAAAAAAAGAGAGGTTTAAAATGGATAAGAGGACCATTCTGGCGATTGTCCTGTCACTGGCTGTGCTTTTTACATATCAGATTTTTTTTGCTAAACCGCCTGTGCCACCCAAGACGGTTTCTGTTCAGGAATCTAAACAAATCAAAGAAACCGCAACGGTGACGCAACCTGTTTCTTCTCCGGTTGCCACAACGCCGAAACCGGCGGTGAAGAAAGTCGTTTCCCTCGAAAAAGAACCGGCCCGGGACATCACAGTGGAAACAGCAAATTACACCGCTGTGTTTTCCACCAGAGGCGCTGCGCTGAAATCCTTTCAACTGAAGGATTACCGGAAAGAATGCACAAAATGCGTTGGCGACATCTGGCCGGCGATCAAGAATTTTGTAACGGGTAAAAAACAGCCGGCAAAGGGGAAAAGCAATGATTTGATTGAAGTGGTTTCTCTGCAGGAAAACATGCCTTATCCGCTTGCTTTGACGTTTCCTGAGTCATCCCCGGAGATTAGCGCCGATTCTGTCTTCAGCGCTGATGTCACAAGACTGGATATGACCAAAAACAAAAACAAACAAAGCCTGGTTTTTTCCCGCACGTTCAACGAAATCAGGGTGGAAAAGATTTACACATTCAATGCCGATAATTATTCCATCGCCCTTGACGTGAAAATTTCAAATCTGACGGACGCGCCCGTCACGAAGATACCTTATCTGAACTGGTACGAATATGTTGATCCCGGGGAACAAGTGGACAGCTACAGCAAGGAAGGTCCCGTTGCTTATGTATCGAAATCCATCGAGCGCAGAAAATCGGCGGACGTATCGAAGGAAGAAACGATCGGGCCGGATGTTTCCTGGGGCGGATTCGAAAGAAAATATTTTATGGCGGTCATCATTCCGCAGGATCCTTCTTTAACCAGTGTCAACATGTCGAGAGAGAACAATGTGGTTTCCGTCAATCTCAAGGGAGCCAAAAATATCATACCGCCGGAGCAGTCCAACTCGTTCAAATACAACCTGTTTATCGGCCCGAAAGATTACGCCATGCTGAAGAAACATGGATTATCCCTGGAGGAAGCCATTGAGTTCGATTCCTTCATTCCGGGATTGAAATGGCTGTCCATCGGACTGCTGCTCTTCATCAAATTTCTGTATCAGTTTGTCGGCAATTACGGCGTGGCCATCGTTTTGCTGACCATTCTGATCAAGATTCTCTTCTGGCCGCTGGGCAATATCAGCTACAAATCCATGAAAGAGATGCAAAAAATTCAGCCCAAAATAACCGCCCTGCGGGAAAAATATAAAAATGATCAGGCTAAGCTTGGGCAGGAAACCATGGCGCTCTACAAAGCGCATAAAGTGAATCCTTTCGGCGGTTGTCTGCCGATTCTGATTCAGATTCCCGTCTTCATCGGGCTGTACAACACACTGCTGTACGCGATTGAATTGCGCCATTCCCCGTTTTTCTGGTGGATTCAGGACTTGTCGGCTAAAGATCCTTATTACATTACACCGATTGTCATGGGCGCGACACAATTCATTCAACAGAAAATGACCCCCACGATGGGTGATCCGATGCAGGCCAAGATCATGCTGGCCATGCCCATCGTCTTCACCTTTATCTTTTTAAACTTTCCTTCGGGGCTTGTTATTTACTGGCTGATCAATAACATTATCAGCATCGGACAGCAGGTATACATCAATAAAAAATTAGTTGATTGATACAATCGATAGCTGGATTGTAGAGGATGAAAAATGAGTTCAGAATTTATTGAAATAGAAGAAAAAACGATTGATGAAGCGATTGAAAAGGCGTGTCAGGAATTTGGCGTACCTCGTGAAAAGTTGAATATCGAAATTATTTCCGGAGAATCGGGAGGCTTCCTGGGACTATTTTCCAAGAAAGCAAAAATCAGAGCGTCTCTGCTGGCCCTGGATATTGATTTCTCCTTCTCGGATAAACCCAAAGAAAAAGCGGACAAACCCAAAGAAAAAAATGAACCGAGAGTGAAACCGGATAACGCCGGAGTAAAAATCGAAACAAAAGCAGCAACCCGAAAGAAACCGGAGAAGGACGTATCCGAGGAACGGCCGCCGGTGAAAAAAGAACCGGAAGTATTTATCCCCGCTTCTCCCATCGCCATTCAGGCCAGGGACTTGCTGGCGGGAATTTTACAGAGAATCTCGCCGGAATACGGTGTGACGGTGAACGAGACACAGGAAAAAATAATTCTGGGTATCGAAGGCGACGAAAGCGGTTTGCTCATCGGTAAACGCGGACAAAATCTGGACGCGTTCCAGTATATTATCAACAAAGCCGTTAATAAACTCGACGGCGAGCATAAAATGATTCTGATCGATTCAGGTGAATACAGAAAAAGAAGAGAAGCCTTTCTGCTCGATCTGGCGGAAAAAATAAAGAAAAAAGTTAAAAAAACAAAAAAACCAGTATCCATAGCCAACATGAACGCTCATGACCGCAGGATCATCCATCTGGTGATGCAGGAAGATGAATCTCTGGTCACGCAAAGCCGCGGCGAGGGCAAATACAGAAAGATCGTCATTCTTCCCGCGAAAACGGGAAACACCCGACGTATCAGAGAGAAAAAACGGGATTAAATTTTAAATCCATAAATCAAGATGAGGGGAAGTGCCCTACTGTGCTTCGCCAGGATACCATAGCAGCCAACGCGACGCCTTTCGGCATGTCCGGAATCGGCATCATCAGAATCAGCGGCCCGGAAGCTCTCGTTGTCGCGCGCCGTATTTTCAAACCATCCGGCGGAAAATGCGCGTGGAAAAGCCATCAGCTCTACCACGGCGACATCGTTTCCGCAGACGGCCAAACGGTTTTTGATGAAGTCCTGGTCTCCTGCATGCGGAAACCCCGGTCGTTTACGGGAGAAGATGTTGTCGAAATCAACTGCCACGGCAATCCGATCATCATCCAGTCAATTTTAAATCATCTTCAGGAACTCGGGTGCCGTCTTGCCCGTCCCGGCGAATTTTCCGAGCGCGCATTCTTAAATAATCGTTTTGATCTGTCACAGGCGGAGGCGCTGTCGACCATGATTTGCGCCGGATCCGCCAAAGCTTACGCCATGGGCCTTTCCCAGTTGAAAGGCTCGCTTTCCCTGGAGATAGAAAACATTCGTTTGCTGCTCATAGACGCGCTTGCTCAGTTGGAAGCTTCCATTGATTTTACTGAAGATACGGACGAAGACAAAAATCCGGCCAGTCCACCGCAAATTACTCAGGCCGGCGAGCGTCTGCAAAAACTGATTTCTTCGTACAGTTCGGCGAGAGTTTATACGGAAGGGCTTCATGTGATTATCACCGGCAAGCCCAACGTCGGGAAATCCAGTCTGCTCAATGCTTTGACCGGAAAGAAAAAAGCGATTGTCACTGATATTCCGGGAACGACGCGTGACCTGATTGCGGATACGGTTAATATCGGCGGTATTCCCGTGCACCTGATGGATACCGCCGGAATCCGGGAACCGCAAAACGCGATTGAGCAGGAAGGGATTGCGCTCGTCTGGGAGGCGCTGACCGAAGCGGATATCGTCATCGTGATGCTGGATGTGAACAAACCGCTGGCAGAGGAAGATAAAATAATTATTGATAAAAATAAGTCGGGGAAAATCATTGTGGCCGTCAATAAAATCGACTTGCCGCGGTCCTGGGAAACGCAAAACCTTGAGAAACGTTTTCCGCCGCAGACACGGTTTCTGGAAATCTCGGCCAAGTCAGGCTCCGGCCTGGAAGAACTCAAACAAACAATCCTGGATTTATCCGTGGACGGTGAAACAGAAAGTACTTCCGGAGCGATCATTGCCAATTTACGCCACAAACTTGCCGTCGAAAAATCACTGAAAAATATTCTCAAAGCGAAAGAAAGCATTGCCTCCGGCCTATCGGCGGAATTTGCCGCTTTCGATTTACGCGAAGCACTGGATCATCTGGATGAAATAACCGGCAAAAAAATCGACGATGAGATCCTGGATAAGATTTTTTCCAGTTTCTGCATCGGGAAATAATGATCTATTCCCCGCTTTCCGAGCCATCTTTTGAAATCATTCTTTATTGTAACGATTATTCCGAACAGACCTGAATTTGTAATCATTTTACCGTTATGATAGGAAAAAATATTCAGGTTCAAAATAGTGGACTGCTGTTATCCGGTAAAAAAAGAACATCTTGCGCAAGCAGGAAGATGTTTGTTTGAAAAATAAAAATTTAAAATTAATATTTTGCTGTTATACTTTTACGCCAAAGTAATGATGAATTAAAGACATTATCTTATGCGTGGCATTCTTGCCGATATCGGTAGTATGGACACACTGGAACACGCGCATATTTCCGGGGCGCAAATTATTCTTTCGACGATTCCCGATATGCTGCTTCGGGGAACCAGCAACAAGGCGATGGTGACCGCATGCCGGGCATTGGCGCCCAATGCCTACATCGTCGCCACCGCTGATTCGGCCGAGCAGATTGATGTATTGAAAAAAAAGCGGTGCGGATGAAGTGCTGCTGCCAATGCGCTGATTGGAGAGAAGCTGACGAGGTTTGTCGAGCAGACCTGCCTGACGGCGGATTCCTGCAGGCTCTATGAATCGTTTTGAAAGAAAAGAAGAGAACACACGTATGAAATGGACGGGTAAAAAAGTTGCTCTGGTGCTGGGTGGAGGAGGGGTTCGTGGCTTCTCTCACATCGGCGTTCTCAAAGTTCTGGAAGAGGAAGGCATCGGCATTGACCTGATTGTCGGAACCAGCGCAGGCGCTTTAATCGGAGGCGCTTATGCCTCCGGCCAGACACCCGGAGATATTCAGGCCAAAATCGACGCATATCTGCAAAGTCCGGAGTTTGACGACTCCAGGATGAAGTCCATTGGCCTGTCTTTTTCGCAAGAGGAGAAAAATATTCTCAAGAAAGCGCAGAACTTTATCATGAATCGTGTTCTTTTTGTTCAGGCCTTTTTCAAGCCATCCATTCTTCCTTCGCATGATTTCCAGGCGCTGATGAACTATTTTCTACCGGATATTGACATCAAAGAAACACGAATTCCTCTCCGTGTGGTTTCCTCGGATCTGATGACCGGCCGGAAAATCGTTTTTTCCGAAGGGCCGCTGCGCAAGGTTGTGCTGGCCAGTTGCGCGGTTCCGGGAGCCGTCGAGCCGGTTCGTTACGGAGACTGGCTGCTGGCTGATGGCGGTATTACCAGTCTGGTGCCGGTTCAGGCCGCGCGGAAGGCCGGAGCCGACGTCGTCATCGCTGTGACAGTGGATCGCGATATCCAGACGAATGTCAGCATTGAAACGGCGAAGGATGTTGTATTCCGGGCGGGTGAAATCACGACGAGCGTTCTGGAAGCATCGGAACTTGCGGACGCGGATGTTGTCATCAGACCGCAGGTGGGCGGTCTGCACTGGATGGATTTCAGACGGGGGATAGACCTGGTCAAGGCGGGCGAGGATGCCGCCCGCGAATCTCTGAACACGATCACGGATTCTCTTCCCTTTTACCGGCGCATGGCCCGCTTCGCCCGAAGAATTTTCAAAAAATAGGGCGTTGTCCCTAAAATTCTAAATTAATATGGAAAAGGAGTCTTAAAATATAATTTTTTTGCATCCTTCTATACCTTATTCGTTAAGAAAGGAAGCCCGTCAGACAAAATCTTCCCTGAAACATCCGTTAATTGTTTGATTTTAAACATCATTTTATCAAGGCCATTTAGTTCTTGATTTCTGGTTGGGTTTGATATAGAAACCACGCCTACTAATTTTTAGGACTCCTTGCCCGTCCTAAACGGGCTTTAGAGCCGAAAGGAGAACATTTTGCAAAGATACGAAATTGTGGCTATCGTCCTGGCCGATCTAAACGAGGACGACATCACCGCGTTGATCGAACGCAGTCAGACCATCATCACCGACCGAAAGGGTGCCATTGCCAAGGTTGATAAATGGGGCAAACGGCATCTCGCCTACGAAATCAAAAAGCAAAGAGACGGTTATTATTTCCTGATCGATTTTGCCGGCGATGGTTCTATTGTCAATGAAATCGAAAGAAATTTTAAGATTGACGATCGCGTCATTAAATTTATGACGGTGAAAAAAGAAGGAGCCACCACCGCCGAAGGCATTGAGCAGGAAGCCGCCGCGGCGGAAGCCAAGCGCGCTCAGGCAAAGGTTGATGCCGAAACCGCTGCCGCAGAAGGAAAGGCCGTTAATCAGATAGAAAAAGCGCCGCGAGAAGCCAGGCCGCACACCAGAAGAAATTACATCAAAGAAGAAGCTCAAACGAAGGGGGAATAAAAATGGAAACTCAAAACTCAGAAAGACCGAACAGGTATCCCCAGAAAAAGTTTTTTCACCGAAAGAAATTTTGCCGGTTCTGCTCGGATTCCAATATAAAAATCGATTATAAAAATACCGCCATTCTCAATAATTTCGTAACCGAACGGGGCAAGATCATGCCGCGACGGATTACGGGGAATTGCGCTTCCCATCAAAGAGAGCTGGCTCTGGCGATTAAACGCGCCCGGCAGATTGCGATCATGCCTTACGTGACGGCTGACGGCAAATAAAATTATTTGATGTCATGCGTTTCTGACGTGCTGAAAAAGCAGGATTAAGACGTGTTATTTTCAGGACTGTGCGATTCACAGCCCTTTAAAATCAATTCCGTGGTATTTCCCATAAGGTAACGCCATCAAAGGCGTTACCTTCTTTTACAGCATTAACGAACGGTCGTTTGGGCAAGGTGTCGTGTGGTGAGCAGTTTATCATTGTTTCAAAAACTCAAATTATCCGCGCCCGGTCATTCTTTCTCAAAACTGCTGTCCGCTGTTGTTATATTTGTTTTCGCCGCTGTTTTTGTTCCCATTGCCGGACCGTTGTTTCTTTTTTTTCTGCCGATGATTTTGTTTATCAACGGTACCCTCAACGGCACGCTTAAAACATCTTTGTGTTTTTTCTTTTCTTTTACCGTGCTTCTGCTCCTGTCGGTATTCTTGCGCCTGCAGGTGCCGGCTATCGCGATTTTTACGATGGGTATGACGGGGATCTTCATGACGCAATTTGCGGACAGGAATTATTCCATTGAAAAAACCATTATCTTTCCAGCTCTTTTTATTATCGGGGCCGTCTGTTTTTATTTCGGTTACGACGCCGTGGCACTGGGAGTTCATCCCTGGCAGCTGGTGAAGAATTTTATTGCCGCCACAATCAGCGAAACGGTTAAGTTTTACAGCCAAATGCCTTTAAAGGCTGAAGATATCAGTCTTATCAAGGATAATGAGCCAGATATTGTTAAAGGATTTATCAGCATTTTCCCCGCCCTCATTGTCATTTCGTCCGTCTTCATCATCTGGGCGAACCTGCTGCTTGGCAGGCATTATTTGTTCCGGTTCGGTCTGTTCTATAAGGGATTCCAGTCTTTGGCCCGCTGGAAGGTTTCCGATATCGTGATCTGGATCTTTATTGTTTCCGGAGCACTATTGTTTCTGCCACAAAAGGATATTAATTTCTTGAGCTTAAACATTTTTTTAATTGTTTGTTTTGTCTATCTGCTGCAGGGTCTCGCCATTGTCAGCGTCCTGTTTCAGGTCAAAAACGTGCCGGGTATTTTCCGTTATCTTTTTTATTTTTTAATTGCAGTTCAGCAAATTCTTATGATACCTATAGCCATAATGGGACTGTTTGACATCTGGTTTGATTTCCGGAAATTAATTCAAAAAAACAGATAACAGATTAAGTTTGTATGCAATATATTTTACATAACGGAGGATTTTCATGAAAGTAATTCTGAAGCAAAGCGTGCCTTCTCTGGGGAAGGCCGGATCATTGGTCAAGGTCAACGACGGATACGCGCGTAATTTTCTTATTCCGAAAGGTATGGCCATCGAAGCCGATGAAAAAAATGTCAAATTGTTCGAACATGAGAGAAATAATATTTTGAAGAAGGCGGCCAAGGAGCATAAAGTCGCGCAGGATCTGGCCGACGTTTTGTCCCGCGAAACCATTACCATTACCCGCAAAGTCGGCGAACAGGATAAGCTCTTCGGGTCGGTGAGCGCCAAGGATATCGAAGAGGTGCTTAAGGGAAAAGGCTATGACATTAACCGCAAAATGATTGTTCATGAACATGGTGAACATATCAAGGCGCTGGGCGAATACACGGTGAAAATAAAATTAGCTCATGACGTGGAAGCGCAAATCAAACTGACTGTTGTCGGCGAAAAAAATGCAAGCGAATGATCCTTCTTTATACAAACTGCCGCCGCAGAATATCGAAGCGGAGCAGTCTGTCCTCGGCAGCATCCTGCTGGAGAACAGCGCGGTTAACCGGGTGATGGAAATTTTATCGGCAAGCGATTTTTATTCCGAGGCTCACCGCAAAATTTTCAATATGATTTACGATCTTTCCGAAAGAAGTGATCCGGTGGATCTCATCACGCTGAGCAATGCCCTGAAGGATAAAAGTCTGCTGGACTCGGTCGGAGGGACGGCATATCTGGCCTCTCTGGTGGACAACGTTCCGTCGGCGGCCAATGCGGCGAATTACGCGAAAATTGTAAAAGAGAAGGCGATTCTGCGCGGGTTAATCACTTCGGCAACGGAGATCATTGACAGCTGCTATGAAACAAGCTCGGAAGTCGATGATATCCTGGATAAGGCTGAACACAGTATTTTTGAAATTTCCGAAAATAAAGTGCGTCAGGATTATTTCCCGATCAGGGATATTGTCAAGGATAGTTTCCGTTCCATTGAAGATTTGTATTCCCGACAGCAGTTGATTACGGGCGTGCCGACCGGTTTTGAGAAGATCGATGACTTAACCGCAGGATTGCAGAAATCCGAACTGATCATCATCGCCGGACGTCCCAGCATGGGCAAGACGGCCTTTGCTTTGAATATTGCCCTGCACGCGGCCATGGAAGGACAGATACCGACCGCCGTCTTTTCGCTGGAAATGTCCAAGGAACAGCTTGCTTTTCGTCTTCTTTCCTCTGAAGCCCGTGTGGATTCCCAGCGGTTGAGAAAAGGTTTCCTGGGCGAAACGGACTGGCCCAAATTGACCATGGCTGCCGGCCGTCTTTCGGAAGCCCCTCTTTATATTGATGATACGGCCGCCATCACCGTTCTGGAAATGAAGGCGAAGTCCCGCCGGCTGAAAGCGGACCGGGGACTGGGATTGATCGTGGTGGATTATATTCAACTGATGCGTTCCAGTTACAGAAACGAATCCCGCGAAAGGGAAATATCGGATATCAGCCGGTCACTGAAGGCTCTGGCCAAAGAACTCAATGTGCCGGTTGTGGCGCTTTCGCAGCTGAACCGTCAGGTCGAAAGCCGCACCAACAGACGACCGCAGATGGCGGATTTGCGGGAATCCGGCGCCATCGAACAGGATGCCGACGTTATTGCCTTTATTTACCGTGATGAAGTTTATAACAAATCGGACGATAATATCGACAAAGGTATCGCCGAAATCATTGTCGCCAAACAGAGGAACGGCCCCACCGACACTGTCAAACTGGCTTTTGTAGACAAATACACGAGTTTCGAAAATTTATCCCGGGTGGAAGCCCCGGAATCCTAGAGTAAAGAAACTAATCTTCCATCGTGGTCATGACTTTTTCATGGTCACGATTTTTTATTCCAGCGGAACCGTGCAAAGGCAAGAAACCGTTTGAAACAGTGTGTTTGCGACATTTCAAATGACAGAAATCCTAAATCTTCACATTTCAGGATAGAACATATTTTGATAACCGGGGCAGTTAAATTCACGCCGGTTTGGTTGAAAAGCACATCGTTATTATTCGAGAGCTTGTTTGCATGCATTCGCCGGCGGGCTGTTGACAAATCATTCTTATTGATTCTGGCATATCTTGCGGAAAACACACCGGGAACGTTGACGGGGATTTAACCAGGAATCGTGCAGAAATGGCTGTTGTTTCCGGGATAGCAACGATTGTTCCCGCAACACAATAAACAAAATTTTATGTGCTTTTAAAATGGTTTAAGTGTTCGCGCCCACCCGCTGTAGTCGTTAAACTCGAAACCAGTAACTTTAAATCATCATTCACAAATCGGTCTTTCTGTTACAGTGCTTCTTTACCCATTCGTTATTTCACTTTACGGGTTCTTTTCAAAACGGGCTTCACCGGATGATCGGGGCATGTTTTTTCCGGTACCGTTCCTTTCAGGTAAGCTTCTCTGAATGTTTGAGGACATGAGGCCGTGGCCGGATAACCGGATTTTGGATCGATAATGGCCATCTGTATTCCCGCCGGTGCAATCAAGGCCGAGGGCCCGGATTGGGCATAAAAAGAACGCATAAAACGCGACCAGATATGCAGTGCTCCGTCGGCTCCGGTCAGTCCCGTATCGGCTCCCGCATCGTATCCGACCCACACGGCACAAACAATATCGGGAGTATAACCGACAAACCAGGAATCCCTGTTGCCGTTCGTTGTTCCGGTTTTCCCTGACGCCGGAAAGTAAATTCCCAGGGCTTTTGCCTTGTTTGCCGTACCGCGTTCCAGCACGCCCTGCAAGGCGTAACTGGCAAGGAAGGCTACCCGTGGATCAAACGCCTTTTCCCGTCGCACTGTTTTGGAAAGGAGGGGATGGCCACTGGCCGTTGTGACCGAGTAGAGAGAAAAAGGATCAAAGCGGATACCGCCCGAAGCCATTGTGGTGTAGGCGTAGGCAAGCTCGCGCGGAGTAACTTCAAAGCTGCCCAGTACCAAGGAAGGCACCGGCGCCAGAGGACTGGTAATGCCTGCCAAACGGGCTGTTTTAAGCACTTCCTTAAAACCGGTCTCACCGGCCAGTCGTGTGGTGGCTGTGTTTACGGAATCTTCTATCGCTTTACGAAGGGTAATGTTTCCATATTTTTTGTTTTCAAAATTTGTCGGTGTCCATATGCCTTCCGGAGTATGGAAGGACACCGGTTTGCCGGATATCAGGGAGGAGAGCGTCAGGTCGCTTTTCCCCTGTAAGGACTGAGAGAGAGCCGTCAGCAAAACAAAAGGCTTGAAAGCGCTTCCCGACTGACGATTCGCGTCCAGAGCGCGGTTAAAACGGGTTTGCTTATAGCTTCGCCCGCCGACCATGGCAATCATTTCTCCCGTTACAGGATCGATGGCGACTAAAGCGGCCTGAAGCTTTTCACCGGATGGAAAAGCCTTTTGTTCGATTTCTTCAACTCCGCGGGCCACCGCCTCATCGGCAAAGGTCTGCACAACAGGATCCATAGTCGTAAAGTAGCGGTATCCCCGATGGTACAGTTTTTCGCTGCCCAGATCATCTTTGGTGGTCCGCAGGATATAGTCGATGAAATATGATGTTCGCGCAGAGGCTTTGCATGGTTTGATCTGTACAGGCCGGTTGATGGCCCGACGGAATTCATTTTCAGTGATCATTTCCAGATCTTTCATGCTGGCCAGAACGGCGTCGCGTCTTTCTTTCGCCGATTTGATATTTTTGTAAAGGTTGGGAGAGTGGATCATACCGGCCAGCAGCGCAGACTCGTCGAGGGAAAGATTTCCGGCGCGCTTCGAAAAATAAAAGCCGGCCGCGCTTTCGACTCCGTAAATGCCCTGCGAATCATCCTGCCCCCAATAGATATTGTTCAGGTACATTTCCAGAATTTGTTTTTTGGTGTATTTCATTTCCAGAACATATGCCAGCTCGACTTCGCGCAGTTTACGCCAGAATGTTATTTCAGGGGACAGGAAAAAATTTCGAGCCAGTTGCTGGGTAAGGGTGGAACCACTCCGGGTAAAATGCTGCTTTTGAGGATCGACGAATAATCCTTTGATGATTTCCAGCAGGTCAATGCCCATATGATCATAAAAACGTGAATCTTCAGACGCCATGACGGCATTTTGCAGCGCGGGAGCAATCCGGGAAAGCGCTACCGGACGCCGGGATTCCATTCCCGGACTCATGATGCGGGCTATTTCTTCCGGTTCCAGACGAAACGAATTTAATGGTTTGCCCGCGGAAAGGATGGATTCGACCCGCCCGTTGCGCACGGAAATTTCCAGAGGGACGTTTTTCCCGGCGGAATTTTTCCTTGGATTATTCTTGAGGAAAATTCTGATGCGCGATTGTTCTTCAGAGAAAGTTCCGGCAACGGAAGGTTTGCCCGTTATTTTTTTATAGGCGAGTCTGTGCAAGCGATCGTTGAAACGGATATTGCCGAGATGCATTCCCTTGCGAATTTCGATCGCCCGTCCGTAAAAAATGGCCGGTCCCTTCCCGATGTTTTCGGAAAATCCCCTGCCGACTTCCCAGTAAAGATAACCGATGCGAAGGAGCAGCATGACGGCCAGCGATAAAAGAACATATCGTCGAATCAACGATTTCTCTCCTTTGCTTTTGGTAACGCATACGGATCATCATAAAAATATTTCTTAACCGGCATCGTGTCCCTTAAAATTGATGAAAGCTTTTTTTTCGTGAACCGATCTTGCAGATAATCGTATTTTTATCAAGGTAATTTCGTTGCGGAACGTTACAGGATTACCTCAACCTTGTGTTCGGTGCCGTCATCCGTCAGGTCAACGGCTTTTTCATGCTGATCGATACCGTCAAGAATTACGTTCATGTCTTCTTTCTTTTTGAGGGTTATCCTGAAAGCAATTTGATAGGTTGTTGCCTTATACCGGTAACGAACATGGAACCCGTCCCATTCCGCGGGCAGACAGGGGTCAAAACGCAGTTTGTCGCCTTCCCGTTTCAATCCCAGCAGGGATTCCACGATAAGCCGGTACATCCATCCGGCCGCGCCGGTGTACCACGTCCACCCGCCCCGACCGGTGTGCGGCGCGACAGCATAAACGTCGGCGGCGACAACGTACGGTTCGACCTTGTACCGGGCCATTGTTTCCGGAGAACTGGCGTGGTTCACGGGATTGATCATGGTCAGAATTTCCCAGGCACGGTTGCTGTCTCCCAGAACGGCAAAAGCCATTGCCGCCCAGACAGCGCCGTGCGTGTATTGTCCGCCGTTTTCCCGGACACCGGGTACGTATCCCTTAATATAGCCGGGATTCAACCCCGACTTGTCGAACGGCGGGTGGAGGAGCTGGACGATACCGATGTCTCTGCGAATGAGATGCTGACTTAATGATTCCATGGCCAGGAGCGAATGTTTCCCGTTCCCCGCTCCCGATAAAACCGACCAGCTCTGGGCAATGGAGTCAATCCGGCATTCCTGGTTTTTTGCCGAACCGAGCATGACGCCGTTGTCGAAGAAGGCGCGCCGGTACCAGAGTCCGTCCCAGGCATGCTGTTCGATGTTCAAACGCAGTTGCAGCGCTTCCTTCCTGCAAAGCTCTTCAACGGACGTGTCGCCGCGCGAGCCGGCGATTTTCGAAAATTGCGTGAGCACATCATACAGAAAAAAACCGAGCCAGACACTTTCGCCCTTTCCCTGAATGCCGACCATATTCATGCCGTCGTTCCAGTCTCCGGAGCCCATCAGTGGTAATCCATGAATGCCGAAGCGCAGTCCTCTTTTGATCGCCCGCAGACAGTGCTCATATAAACTGGCCGTTTCCGTCGATCTGGTCGGCAGATCGTAATAAGAATCTTCTTCCTGGCTGACCGGCCTGCCGTTGATAAACGGCACGGATGCATCCAGGATGTTTCGGTCACCGGTGCGCATGATGTAATAGCCGGTTGTCAGTGCCAGCCAGAGATAATCATCGGAACATTGCGTGCGCACACCGCGTCCCAGAGGAGGATGCCACCAGTGCTGCACATCACCTTCTTCAAACTGGCGGGAGGCGCAAAGAAGCAGTTGTTCGCGGGCAAAGTTCGGTTCGGTGTGAATCAGCGCCATAACGTCCTGCAACTGATCACGGAAGCCGAAAGCTCCTCCCGACTGATAATATCCCGTGCGTGCCCAGAGACGACAGGACAGTGTCTGATAGAGAAGCCAGCCGTTGGTCATAACATTCAGAGAGGGATCGGGTGTTATCACCTGCAGGGCGCCGAGTCTGTCGGTCCAATAATTCCTGACAGCCTGCAGAGCTTCGGCGGCGGTTACCGGATCACTATAGAATTGTGCCAGTTTGCGTGCCTCGCTGACATTCCGTCCCATGCCGATGGTGAAAACAATTTCTTTTTCTTCTCCCTCAAGCAGTTCCAGTGGAACCTGGATTGCCGCGCAGGGATCCAGCCCGGCCCCGACTTTTCCGGAAAGATGCTGGCGTTTCATGACGGCCGGATCGCTGAGTGTGCCGTTGCGTCCCAGAAATTCTGTGCGATTGCCGGTGACGGTTCTCATTGAGGCGCTGGTATTGAAAAAGACGATGCGGTTGGGAAATTCCGTGTTGTAAGGGTTGCGCGCCAGAATCGCACCGCTTTGATGATCGACTTCCGTGATAATATGCATGGCGTTTTTTTCTCTAAGGTCTCCTAAAACCCATTCCGCGTAACCGGTGACGGAGATGCGACGGGTTCGTCCTGTCCGGTTCCTGATCTTGAAAACGATAAATTTTACGGCCGCATCCAGAGCAGTGTAAACCCATGTCTCGGATTGAATGAAACGTTCCGTGTGTTCAAAAACAGTGTAACCGAAGCCGTGCCGGGTTGTATAGGGCTCGAAGCCGCGTCGCGGCAAGGGCATGGGCGACCAGAAACGGCCGCGCTCGTCGTCTCGAATATAAAAGGCTTCGCCGCTGTTATCGCTGACCGGATCATTGTGCCAGGGCGTGAGCCGGAATTCATGGGCGTTATCCGCCCAGGTGTACGCCATGCCGCTTTCCGAAACGACTGTGCCGAAACTCGGATTAGCCAGAACATTAACCCACGGCGCAGGCGTTTTCTGGGCATGCGACGTCAGGATGACATATTCCCGTGAAGCGGAATCGAAACCGCCCAGCCCGTTGAAGAAAAGCAAATCGTGACGCGGCGGGGCCGTTTGGGGAACCGGGGCGTCACGATGGGTGCGGCTGGGTATCAGCCTGGGTACGGCTATTTTCAAACCGCCGCGCTGCATGACCTGATTGATCAGCTTACCCCTGCTGCCGGAGATAATCACGTGGGCCACGGTTTGAATAAGAATGCGATCTTCTTCCGGCATCTGATCGGTTGACCGGACGAAAATTCCGCCGGGCTGATCCTTCAGATCCGCGACAATGGCGGAAGAAACAAGCCCCATGATTTGATCGTGCAGAAGTTGCCGGTAACCGGCGTGATCTTCATTCCAGATAATCAGATCGACGGCCAGTCCTTTCAACCGCCAGTATGTATGCGCCTGAATGAGTTGACGCGCCAGATCAATATGAGACTGATCAGATATTCTCAGCAGCACGATCGGAAGATCGCCGGAAATGGCATAACCCCAGAGGCCGGATTGTCCGCGGCGGTTTTCCGATATGATGCCGGCGCTGGCACGCAGGGAATTATTGGGATAAATAAGCGAACTGGCGATGTGGGAATATAACTGGGCATCGGCTTCTGTGGCGTTAATCTGTCTGAGAAGCACCTGGCTTTGCGTCCAGGCCATTTCGAAAACACGGTCGGCGATCCGCCGGTCCTGATATTTATCCATCAGACTCAAGGCGTCTTCCCGGGTGGTGCCGATGCCGAAAACCATGTCAATGACGGCCGATTGTTCCGGCGCCAGCGTGATCCGTGACCGGATGGATACAATCGGATCAAGCACGGAACCCTGACTGTCCGAAAGCGTTCCGAAAAGGTCAGCGGGGGAACCCATGGCCTGGGGATCCATGAGGGTGTTCCCGCGGCCGATAAAACGGGACCGGTCCGTTTCATAGGAAACCTGTTCAATATCGATTCCGTGCACGGCCATTAAATGAAGCATCCAGGGATTTTTTTCATCTTCCGACCGCGGCCGGCGGGTACACAGAATCGCGCGGCGCTGTTCGACAATTTCTGTCTGAACGAAAAGATTGGAGAAGGCCGGATGAATTTTATCCGCGGCGGGATTCGTAATGACCACCTCCGCGTAACTGGTGACGTCAAGTGTTTTCTGAGATCGTGACTGATTTGTGATCGTGACGCGGCGAAGCTCGATATCGTCTTCCGGTGAAACGACAATTTGCGTGTGCACGTCAACGTCATGATCACGACGGCGGAATTCCACCCGTCCGTCCGAGAAGATGGCCTCGTAATTTCGCGGTTGCTTCAGCGTCGGCTGATAGGTTGTCGACCAGACTTCGCCGGTTTTGACGTCGCTTAAGTAACAGAAAACTCCGGACTTATCGCAGGTGGTATCTTCACGAAAACGGGTGATGTCGATATTTTTCCAGCGGCTGTAGCCTGCGCCGGCGTTGGTCAGCATGATATGATACCGGCCGTTGGAAAGAAGCTGTACCTCTGGAACCGTTGTGTCCGGCGTGGTGAAAACACGTACGGGATTTTCCGCGATTTCCGGCTCTTTTTGCGCGCTGATGAGTTCGGATGGTGAAGCGTAAAACGCAACGGCCTTGGGAACCATTTCCTGAAGCAGCAATAATGTGGACTGAAATAACGGTTCCGCCTCGAATCGTTTTTGCATCGGCCGGTTCAGCAGCAGATAGGCCATCGCCAGCAGGGTCATCCCCTGATGATGGGCCATATAAGAACGAACGACGGCGTTGGACTGACCGCGTGTCAGACGTGAGGGCGTAAAATCAATGGCTTCATAAAAACCGAATCTTCCCTGAAGTTCTTTGTCAGCAATTTTCTCCAGATTGAGACATGCTTTCTCCGGCTCGACCATCAAAGCCAGGGCGGAGGCGTAAGGCGCAATGACCAAATCTTCAGCCAGTCCCCGTTTGAGGCCGAGGCCGGGCACACCGAAAGCGCGATATTGATAATTAAAATGACTGTCAAAGGCATAATAACCCGATTCCGAGATGCCCCAGGGAACGGAGCGTTTTTTGCCGTAGTCAATCTGCGCGGCAACCGCCGCTTTGTAGGTTTGATCAAGAAGAGAATCCTCGTATGCCGGCATGACCAGCAGAGGCATCAAATACTCAAACATGGAGCCGCTCCAGGAAACAAGCACAGGCTTCTTCTCCGCAGCGATCGTCAGAAGCCTGCCGAGAGCAAACCAGCTTTCCTGAGGCAATTTCCCCTGCGCTATACCCACAAAATTGCTGAAGCGGGCTTCCGCCGCCAGTAAATCATAGAAACTTGTGTCACGACGGGAGTTGCTGACATTGTAGCCGATGGAGAGAAGATTGCAGGATTTGTCAAAAAGAAATTCGTATTCGATATCGGTGAACTCGACACACAGCCGTACCAGAGCATTGATGTCCCGCATCTGGTTGACGGCGCGATTGCCGGATGCGGAAATCAGATTTTTCAATTCAACGATCCGCGAGATGTCCACGGCAGTCAACTCGACTTTTTTGATTTCTTCCGTTTCTGATTCAAAATGTTCATACAGGCTGGTCAGTTCCCTCAGCGTCATGATATCGTTCAGCCGGGGGACTTCATGGATGATGTCCGTAAATTGCGGATCGAAAATCCATGGTGCGAGAAAAAGCATTTCGTCAAGAGCCGTCGTTGATTGAGTGATGAACGCGTTGGCCCAGTAGCTGATTTCGCTTTGCGGATTGTGATCGGGCAGATGAATATGCGCCTTCATTTCTTCCGCAAGCGATGTTATTTCTTCCAGACAGGTTTTCAGCTCCGTCAGTGTTGCCGGTGGAGAAGCCATGGCTTCCGCCAGATTTTTTCTGATGTGGTGCAGTTGAGCGGGAGCCGCTTTCCCCGCAGCATCGGCCAGAATCTCCAGCGTATCGTTGAGGCCGTCAAAGATTTGAAGATCGATAATTTTTTTGTCGGGCAGAGTGTGTAATCCCGACTTTAAAATAAAAAGATAGCCGACAAGATTTCCGCTGTCCACAGATGAAACATACAGCGGCAACAGCGGATCCAGCGACTGCGTTTCATACCAGTTGTAAAAATGACCCTTGTATCGTTCCAGTGAATTCATCGTGTGCAGGGTATGGGAGGTTCTTTCGACGAACTTCAGGATGGTAATATAGCCGAAATCAAAAGCGGCTAGATTGGCTAAAAGCGATAATCCGATGTTGGTCGGTGACGTGCGATGCGCGACAACATCCACCGGCTGTTCCTGGTAATTGTCGGGGGGCAGCCAGTTATCTTCGGGACCGACGAAATTTTCAAAAAACGCCCAGGTTTTCCGGGACGCCTTTTTCAGGAAGATGATTTGATGCAAAGAAAGTTTTGCTTCCCGGCGCCGGGACGGTTTGCTGAACCACCAGGCAATGACCGGAGATGCAAACCAGACAAGCAGAAAAGGCGTTGCTGTCATTAAGACCGGCAAGGGGGCTGTCGTGAATGCGATGAACAGGGCGGTGGCGAGAAAAGGAGCGAACCACATGGTTGCATAATAGCCGTAAAGATCATTCCGCATGTTGCTGGTGTTTTCTGACGGGTTCCATTCGAGAAGCCGTTTGCGCGAAATCAGCATTCGCCAGAGTGTGCGCAGCACGGCGTCGGTGTTGAAATAGGCTTCATGAGGCAGGCAGACAAGCGAAAATAGCACCTGTAAAAAATTGCTGCCGGTTTTTTGAACGATCGAGGTCAGATGATGTGCCAGAATCACATTGCGCTGTTTTTGAAAAATGTTTATCACCGACATAATGAAAGCCGGCAGAAGAATGATGCCCAGCACGGCCAATGTCCACAACCCGGGCGAAGGAAGGAATATCCACCCCGCGATAAACATGAGCATTAACGACGCCGGAACCAGGCTTCTGCGCAGATTGTCGAATATCTTCCACTGGGAAAGCATGGAAAGCGGGTTTTTGAGCGTTTTACCGTCGGCGGAAGGAACCCGGGACAGGACCCAGCGTGCTATCTGCCAGTCTCCGCGAATCCAGCGATGTTTTCTGCTGACATCGGCCTTGTATTCGGACGGATGTTCTTCATAAAGCTGGACGTCGCTGATCAGCCCCGATCGCGCGTAGCATCCTTCGAGAAGATCATGGCTGAGAATATAGTTTTCGGGAAGGCATCCATCCAAAGCTTCCTCGAAAGCATCGATGTCATAAATGCCCTTGCCGATAAAGGAGCCTTCGCCGAAAACGTCCTGATAGACATCGGATACGGCTCTTGTATAAGGGTCGATACCGGAACTGCTTCCATGCATGACGCTGTAAAGTGAACGGCTGATATCGGGAAGCGAAACGGAGACCCGCGGTTGCAGGATGCCATATCCTTTGCTGACCCGTTTTTTATTTTCATCATACTGTGCCCGATTGAGCGGGTGGGCCATGGTGCCGACAAACTGCCATGCTGCGTCGCGCGGCAGTTTGGTGTCCGTATCAAGCGTAATGACATACTTTATGTTTCTTAATTCCGTTGTATCGCCGACAATCAGCGAGAATAGATCTCCGCTCGGACCCTGCGTTCTGCCGCGCAGATATGCATTCAGATCGGCCAGTTTCCCTCGCTTTCGCTCGTAGCCCATCCAGATATTCTCTTTGGAATTCCAGCGACGGGAACGGTGCAACAGGAAGAAAATATCTCCGTGGAGTTTAACGTATTTATCATTAAGATTTTCAATGCCTTTCTGGACGAGATATAAAAGCCGGTCGTCATCGGATAACTTCTCGGTTTCGGCATCGCGGAAATCCGTTAGAAGGGCGAATCGCAGATTCTCATTCCGGTTGGCCAGAAAATGCACTTCGATGGATTCGATCAGTTTGTTAACGTTTCGCTCGTGCAGCAACATTGTCGGAATGGCGATGAGCGTGCGGCATTCAGGCGGTATGCCGCGGGAAAAATCCATTCTCGGCAAAGGATTGGGCGTCACCATAAGCGTTGACAGCCAGTTTACCAGCGCTACGCTCAGATGGCTTGTGCTCACAAGAGTAATCATCCCGATGCCGGCCAGTAACCATCCGTTCAGGCCGCCGTTGTGTGCCGTCAACAGCAAAATAAAGGTGGAAATTAAGGTCAACAGAAAAATCGACCCGACATAAATAAGCAGAGGTACCCGTCTGCATTGGCGGGCGATTATTTCATGGAGAGATAAACCGACTTTGGCCAGATGTTCCAACTCCGGTAATCCTTTATCAATCAGATAATAACCGATATGAGTCGTGTGATCCTGATGGGCTTTCTGAGCACTTTTTTTGCGGGCGAGTAATATCGCCATACGAGCTACTTCACTTTCCGACAGGTTGCTTCTCTTGGCGATTTTTTCCACGACGTGTCGGTAGCGGTCCCGGGTGGGAAAATCCATTTTGACGTACACATCTGCCGGGTCTTCACGCAGGATCTGATCGACGAAACTCATGGTCTCGACAAATTCCCGCCAGTTCATGGTACCCAAAAACCGCAGACTGACGATGCTATTGCTCATGGAAACCTGGTCGGCTGCCTGTTGCTGGCTTTCCATTTGTACAAGACCTTTGATGGTCTGTCCGTATTCGGAAAGTCGCTGTTCTATCCAGGTCAAAGGCAGAGCCAGAGCCGGTCCCTGACCCTGCAACTGACGTGAGATTTCCGCAACGAATGGACCGACAACCGGCGGGTTCGAACGGGCCATGTCGGCTATTTCCAAAAAGAGATTTTTAGGATCTTTATGGGCGGTGGCTGTCATCTTCTTCGCCCAGTAATCGGCCAGATCACGGTTGGCCCGGTCCTTGGATATGCGCGATGCTATGCGCCGGATGTTCTCGATCAGCGCCAGCCGCAGCATGATGGGGATGGCCCACAATTCGCCGATTTTCAGCACGGTGACGGTTTGATAGGAAGAAACAAACAGACTCAGCGTTTTTGAATCTATGCGGCCGTCGCCGTGGGAGATCATTTCCAGGGCTATGTCATATACACGGGGCAACTTTCCCGACGGTCCGTTAACCAGGTGAGGCAGTTCCCTGCTGTATACTTTCGGAAAATGTCTTCTTGCTGTACGGATTTGTTCCTCAATCAGGTAAAAATTATCCAGAAACCATTCCTCCGCCGGTGTGACGCGGCGATTTTCCATAACGGCTTTGGTCAGTTTTCCCCGTGCATCCAGCAGCACTTTTTCATTTTCCGACAATCTTTTAAGCAACTGGTTGGAAGTGCGGCCCGCACCGATTTTATGCGCTCCGGCAATGGTTTTGCCATGCTGCCTCATCTGTTTGGAACTGAATAATTCCGAACGTAAAAGTTCGTCATCTGTTAATTTTTTATTCAGATTTTCGCCGGGGAATTTACTTTTTAAATTATGAAAATATTTTAAAAAGGCTTTTGTCTTCAATGGTAAACGCTCCTTATCAAGGACGAAAGATGTTTGGAAACATGTGCCTGTTGTAAAAGTGGTTCAGTAAAATATTAAAAATATTTTTAGAATCTATCCGCTGACAGCGATTATACTATTTGTTGGGCTTAAAGTAAGGCAGAGCCAGTTGCATTTTTTTCAGAGCCTGTTTCTCGATCTGACGGGCTCGTTCCCGGGAAATATTATATTTTTCTCCTATCTCCTGGAGAGTTTTCGGGTCATCAGCCATTACCCGGTTAAGAATGATGTAACTTTCTCTCTCGTTGAGATTGGCCAGGGCTCCGGCTATGTCACGCTGCACAAGACTTTTTTCTTCTTCTTTGATCAGAGACACTTCCTGATTATCTCCCTCATAAGCCAGAAAATCAATATGGGAATTGCTGCTCTCATCGTTGATGATTTCATGCAGAGAAAGGTCGCGGGAGCCCATGCGCAAATCCATTTCTTCCACTTCGGAATCCTTGACCCCCAGGGAAGTTGCTATTTCACTGAACTCGGGATTTCTCCGGGAAATGGTTTCCAGCTCTTTTTTCGTTTGATTCAGCTTAAAAAAAAGTTTCCGCTGGGCCTGGGTCGTGCCTATTTTAACGATGCTCCATGATTTGATCAGGTAATTCTGAATGTAAGCGCGAATCCACCACACTGCGTACGAGATAAGCCGGTAGCCTCTCTCAGGGTCGAATTTCTTCACAGCGTGAATGAGGCCGATATTACCTTCCTGAATCAAATCCGCCAGTTTGAATCCGTAGTTGCGATATTCGTGGGCAATTTTGACGACAAAACGCAGATTGGAAACGATCAACTTCTCCGCGGCCGCCACATCATTATATTTTTTCAGTCGCACGGCCAGCCTGAATTCCTCGTCCGGAGTCAGAAGGGGAAAACGATTGATTTCCGCTATATATAAATTAAGGGTGCCTGTCAGGGCAGGTAGTTCCATCTTGCGGTCATTTCCTTAGCTTTTTAATTATTAAATACTATCCAACTATAATTTTATGGTCAAGTTATTTAATGACACGCGCTGACTACAGGAAACGCAAGTGTTCATGAGACGCGAATTTTGAAAGCCTTCGCGCGGGAGATGTTGATGATATCTTGGGCATCCTGTCAAACCACAACCTGCCGGGATGGGCCGGGACGTGGAATTTTTTCAAGCGCGAACTCAAATCCAGCAATCCCGTTTTCATAATACAAAAACTTCATGGGACACAGTGTATTGAAATGAGTGATTTTTAACTGATCCCACCTTGACAGAGGCCTTATTTGTGCTTATTCTAAATAAAATAAAAAACAGGTGATTTTAAAATGAAATCAATAAACAAAACGATGATTGAACATGCTGTAAAAATAGTTCATGACATAAAAGCCAACACCCTGCTGGTGTGTGTTGACGTCATTAATGATGAAGATCTGATCATGGATGAAATCAAAAAAGATATCCGTTTTATTATTGTTTCCCGCGAAGATGAAAGTATATCGGAAGACATGAAAAACAACGCGCAGGTGTTGACCGTCCCGAATGTCAATTTAACCCGTGTGGGGAAAGTTAAAATTGCCGTTGCCAAGGGAATCGTTCTGGGTATTCTGAAGCGGGGCGACAAGGTGGTGTGTCTGAGCGGCGTGCCCAAATTCAGTTACGCCGACAGCATTTTTGTTATTGACGTGGGAAAAGAATTTGAAATTTTAACATCGGATTTTATCAACGATGTTATTGAAAATGTCCGTCCGGAAGTATTTAACGCGGCCCTGAATATTGCGTTGGAACTGGCTGCTCAGGGTAGGGAAAGCAGAAAAGTGGGTACGATATTTGTTCTGGGCGATGATGAAAAGGTCATGCAGCTTTCCCGACAGATGATTATTAATCCATTTTCCGGATATTCGGAAGAACAGCTCAACATTCTGAATCCGGAGCTGGAAGAAACGATCAAGGAACTTTCCGCCATTGACGGGGCTTTTGTGATCAAAGAAAACGGCGTGCTGGTGACTGCGGGAAGGCATCTCAGTGCCGCTCTGGGCAGCAAGGATTTTCCGCCAGGTCTGGGCAGTCGGCATATTGCCGCTGCCGGTATTACCAGTGTGACAAAAGCCGTCGCCATCGTGATTTCCGAATCTTCGGGAAACGTAACGGTTTTCAAAAATGGCAAACTCTTTGTGACCATAGAAAAACCGGTTGAGTAATGACACTCGCTGAAAACGAGTGCAGTGAAGTTTGAAGCGTTAGTGGTAGTGAGATTCTCTGAGAACGAGCAGTGCGAAGGTCGAAGAGCTGATCGAACTATCCAATAGCCGGAGGCTATTGGAAATTATCCCCTGAGCGCAGCGAATGGGGGTAATGAGATGCAAAGCAAGATTTCTCCCTACGGTCGAAATGACATGGGAAAGTATTGCGAGACAGTCTCAAAGGCCGGGAACCGGTATAAATAATGCTGGATGCCTGCCTCCGCCGGCATGACGAATATCATTAAGTAACAAGGAAATAAGATATGCGTTTTGATAAATTTACTTTAAAAGTACAGGAAGCTCTTCAGGAAGCGCAGTCTCTGGCCGGTTCCATGGGGCATCAATCGATTGAACCGGAACATCTGCTGGTTTGTTTCTTGCGCCAGGACGATGGCATCGCCGGGGCTATCATCAACAAGCTCAATGCCTCATCGCAAAAAATCGAAAAGGAACTCGACGGTTATCTGAAAAAGCAGCCGAGCGTCCAGGGCGCGGGCACTGGCCAGGCGTACCCCGGAGGCAGGCTCAATAAAATATTCGACAAGGCGATGACCGAAGCGGCGCAGCTCAAAGATGAATACGTCAGCGCCGAACATGTACTGGTAGCTATTGCCGAGGAAAAAGAAGGCCAGGCTGGAAAAATTTTGCGTCAGGCCGGTATTTCCCGGGAAAATATTTTCAAGGTTCTGGTGGATATTCGCGGCAACCAGCGCGTAACCGATCCGAATCCGGAAGGCAAATACCAGGCGCTTGAACGCTATGCCCGGGATTTCAACGTTCTCGCCAAGAAAGGTTTATTTGATCCGGTCATCGGACGTGATGAGGAAATACGCCGCATCATGCAGGTACTCTCGCGTCGCACAAAAAATAATCCGGTACTGATCGGTGAACCGGGTGTCGGCAAAACAGCGATTGTCGAAGGGTTGGCGCAACGCATTGTTAACGGCGATGTGCCGGAAAACCTGAAGAACAAACGCGTCATCGGTCTGGACATCGGCGCTCTGGTGGCCGGCGCGAAATATCGCGGCGAGTTCGAGGAACGCCTGAAGGCGGTATTGAAGGAAGTGACCAGCGCCGAAGGCGAAATCATTCTTTTTATCGATGAAATTCACACCATGGTCGGCGCGGGAGCTGCGGAAGGTTCGATGGATGCTTCCAACATGCTCAAACCGGCGCTGGCGCGCGGGGAGCTTCGCTGCGTTGGCGCGACAACGCTCAATGAATATCGCAAGTATATCGAAAAGGATGCGGCGCTGGAGCGTCGTTTTCAGCCGGTTCTGGTCAAGGAGCCGACCTTGGAAGATACGATAGCCATTCTGCGCGGATTGAAAGAACGATACTCGGTACATCACCGGGTGGGCATCAAGGATTCCGCGATAGTTGCCGCTGCGACACTTTCCAATCGTTACATTGCCGACAGATTCCTGCCGGATAAGGCCGTTGACCTGATTGATGAAGCCGCCTCTCGTTTAAAGATAGAACTGGACAGCAAACCTTCGGAAATCGATGTTATTGACCGTAAAATCATTCAGCTTGAAATCGAAAAGCAGTCCCTGAAAAAAGAGACGGATAAATCCGCAAAGGAACGCCGCGACAAGATTGAAAAAGAACTGGCTGAGCTGAAATCCAAGGGCGATCAGATGAAGGTTCGCTGGACAACGGGAAAAGATATAAACAATAAAATACAGGATATCAAAAAGAAAATTGAAGATTTAAAATTGGAAGAAACCAATGCGCAGCGTGAGGGGAACCTCGAGAAGGCCGCGGAAATCCGTTATGGCAAGCTTGTTGCCTTGGATAAAGAGCTGCAGAAGGAACAGAAGAAACTGGATGATGTTCAAAAGAACGATCAGATAATCAAGGAGGAAGTGGACGCGGAAGACGTGGCCGAAGTTGTGTCGAGTTGGACGGGAATTCCGCTTTCCCGGATGATGGAAAGCGATGTACAGAAGCTGATTCATATGGAGGAACGTCTCAAAATGCGCGTCATTGGCCAGGAGGAAGGCATCAGCGCGGTGTCGGCCGCTCTGCGCCGGGCACGTTCAGGATTACAGGATCCGAATCGCCCCATCGGTTCGTTTATCTTCCTCGGACCCACCGGCGTGGGCAAAACCGAGCTGGCGCGGGCTTTGGCGGAATTCATGTTTGACAGTGAACAGGCCATGATCCGCATCGACATGTCGGAGTATATGGAAAAGCACGCGGTGGCCCGTTTAATCGGTGCTCCGCCCGGCTATGTCGGCTATGACGAAGGCGGTTATTTGACCGAAGCCGTACGGCGTAAACCCTACAGTGTTTTGCTGTTCGATGAAATCGAGAAGGCGCATCCCGACGTGTTCAATATTTTTCTGCAGATACTGGATGATGGTCGATTGACCGACGGACACGGGCGGACCGTGGATTTCAAAAATACGGTGGTTATCATGACCTCCAACGTGGGCAGTCAGTGGATTCAGGACCCGACGCTTGACGACGAAGAAAAGAAGAATCGTTCCCTGGACGTGTTGAGGACGACGTTCAAACCGGAATTCTTGAACCGCATCGATGACATCATTATGTTCTCGGCGCTGAAGCTGGAGGATATTTACAAGATCGTCGATATCCAGATGGGTTTGATTGACCAACGGCTTAAGGAACGCAAGATGAGTGTCGAGTTGACAGAAAAAGCCAAAAACTATATAGCCGAACAGGGCTACAGTCCTGTTTACGGCGCGCGGCCGCTGAAGCGTTCGCTGCAGAAACTGATTCTTGATCCGCTGGCCATGGAAATTCTGGCGGGGAAATTTGCCGAAGGAGATAAAATTTTAATCGATCAATCTAAAAAAAGCGAAATAACCTTGACGAAAAAGTCTTAAATATTCTTCGCAGAAAAGGGGAGGAAGGAATTCATGGAAGAGAAGAAAAAAGACACGGGTTTTGTTGTAAAAGACAAACGTCATTTCGGCGATTCGGCTGAGGAAAGCCCGCAGGAAGACACTAAAACCGCCGAGCCTGAAGAAAAGCAGGAAAAATCTTCGCAGGTACAGGATAGCGATTCTGGTTATCCCGTGGTGAACTTTACCAATTTTGTTCTGTCGCTGAGTACGTCCGCTCTTTTTCACTTCGGAGATTTTCCGGAATCCGAGGGTGGAACACCGCAGAAAAATCTACCGGCGGCCAAACAGACCATCGATATCCTGGATATGCTTAATGAGAAAACAAAAGGGAATCTTGATAAAAATGAGAGCAGCTTGATCCAGGGAGTTCTTTATGAACTGAAAATGCGTTACGTAAAAGAAAAGGGTTAAGATGAATTGGCTCGCGCCGGCGAAAATAAATCTTTTTTTGCATGTTTTGCGAAAACGCACCGATGGTTATCATGACATTTTTTCACTGATGCAGAAAATCAGTCTTTATGATGAGCTGATTTTTTCTCCTCTTCCGCAAGGAATCGTGCTGAATTGTCCGGGCACTCATTTGCCGACTGATGATGACAATCTGGTGGTCCGGGCTGCGAAGGCTGTTTTCTCATACTGTCATTACAACCGGGGAATGGAAATTACTCTGATTAAGAAAATTCCTATGACTGCTGGTCTGGGCGGAGGAAGTTCCGATGCCGCGACAACATTGATGGCTTTAAATAAAATATGTTCTTTGAAGTTGAAAAAAAATGACCTGATTAAAATCGGGTCGAAACTAGGGGCTGACGTCCCTTTTTTTATTTTTGGAAATGCAGCCCTGGCATCAGGAATCGGTGATAAACTCAAGCACTTACGCAATTTACCGCAAATCAACCTCGTTTTAATCAAGCCTCCTTTCGATATTTCTACAAAAATGGTTTACGAAAGCCTCAATTTAAGATTGACAATGGGAGAAAATAATTATAGCATTCCACCGTTTTTGAAACTGGGCGACATAGTTCAGGTATTACAAAATGACCTGGAGTCAGTTTCGCTGAAAATTCATCCGGAGCTGGATGAATTAAAAAAAATGTTGCTCAGACACGGTGCGCTTGGCGCATTGATGTCGGGTAGCGGCCCCACAATCTTTGGTGTATTTAGGAACGGAAAAGAGGCAAAAAAAGCCCTGGAATGCATAGGTAAAGAAATTCCCGGTAACCATAAGATATTTTTTGCCAAATCTTTGTAATTACTCCATTTTCCTCATGAGATTGTGATCGATACCCCTCATTAAGAAATTTTTATTGGGGCGTCGTCAAGCGGTAAGACACAGGATTTTGGTTCCTGCATTCGGAGGTTCGAATCCTCCCGCCCCAGCCAGTAAAGATTGTGGAGTATGATTTAAATGCTTGAAAGAATTAGAGTTTTTTCCGGTAATGCCAATAAAGAACTTGCTGAAAAAATTTGCGATACCTTGGGCGTATCCCTTGGGAAAGCCAACGTTAGTACGTTCAGTGATGGAGAAACACGTGTAGAGATCGATGAAAATGTCAGGGGCATGGATGTTTTCATCATTCAGTCCACATGTCCGCCGGTAAACGTGACGCTGATGGAACTGCTGATCATGATCGACGCGATGAAAAGAGCTTCCGTGGACAGAATTACGGCGGTTATTCCTTACTACGGTTATGCAAGGCAGGACAGAAAAGTGGCTTCCCGTGCTCCTATCACGGCAAAATTGGTGGCGGATATCATTACTGCCGCGGGTGCCAACAGGGTTTTATCAATGGATTTACACGCCGGTCAGATTCAGGGATTTTTCAATATTCCGGTGGATAATCTTTTTGCCAAACCCGTTCTGCTGGACTATATGAAAAAAACTTACAGAGACAACACGGTGATCGTTTCACCGGATGCCGGAGGCGTGGAGCGTGCCAGATCTTTTGGAAAAAGACTGGGGGCTTCTCTGGCCATCATTGATAAAAGAAGAGAAGGGCCGAATGAAGCCGAGGCCATGAATATTATCGGCGATGTCAAAGGGAAAAGAGTCATCATTCTGGATGATATGATTGATACGGCGGGAACGGTCGTACAGGCCGCGAGCGCCATGAAGAAGGCGGGAGCATTGGAGATTTTTGTTTGCTGTACGCATCCGGTCTTGTCGGGACCGGCGATCGATCGTATTGAGAAATCCGACATTAAAGAAGCTATTGTAACGGACACCATACCGCTGAGCGACCGGGCGAAAAATTGCGGGAAAATAAAAGTGTTATCGGTATCCGGAATTTTAGGCGAAGCCGTGCGACGTATTTATTACAATGATTCCGTAAGCTCATTATTTATATAGGAATTTATTTTAGGAGGAACAAATGGAGGTAACAGATTTAGCGGCGCAAGTTCGTAAAGAACAAAAAAAAGGACCATCCCGTCGCTTAAGAGAAAAGGGATTTGTCCCGGCGGTTTTTTACGGCCGTTCTGCCGAAAATATTCTGCTGGCCGTGAAGAACGATGAACTGATAAAACTGCACAAAGATAAAAAAGATCATGGTTTTATCAAACTGATTATTGATGACGGCGGCAGTAAAAAAACGGAAAAACTTTCATTGATTAAAGAGCTGCAGTTACAGCCGCTGACGGGGAAACTTTATCACGCTGATTTTTATGAAGTGGATGAAAAACGAAAAATCACCATGGATGTGGCGTTGAACTTTATCGGCAAGGCTGTCGGTTTGGAAAGCGGCGGCGAATTACAGCACATCAAACGCCAGGTAAAAATCTCCTGCCTGCCTCTGGATCTTCCCGATCATATCGATGTGGATGTTACCAGTCTGGAAATAGGCGATTCCCTGAAAATCAGAGATTTGAATGTTGCCGAAGGGATAACCTTGTTGGACAGACCGGATACGTCGATTGCGGCTGTGGCGGTGGTCAGGGTTTCCAAGGTTGAAGAGGCGGCGAAGGAAGCAGTTGCTGCAGAAGGCGCTCCCGCGGAAGGTGAAGCAGCGGCAACGGCAGGTGCAGCGGCAGCTCCGGCGGAAAAGGGGAAGTAGATTTATAGAAAGATATAGCGGCTGGGTGATAGCGGGTGCTTCTCTCGAAACTGAAAAAAATATTTTTCCGGCAAATTAACGAGAGGGAGCAAATCATGTATCTGATCATCGGACTGGGCAATCCGGGAAACCGCTATAAACTGACAAGACATAACATTGGATTTATGGTGTTGGAGAAAATTGCCGACCGATGGGATGTCGATATAAAACAAAAAAGTTTCGATGCTCTTTGGAATAGAGGTAAGATCGCCGGCATGAATGTCCTGCTGGCCATGCCTCAAACCTATATGAACTTAAGCGGTAACGCGGCAAGAAATCTGCTCGCTTATTTTAAGGTGGAGCCAGGCAACATGATTGTGATTCATGATGATCTTGATTTGCCTTTCGGTACAATGCGCCTTAAAAACGGGGGAGGAGATGCAGGTCATAAAGGCTTGAAATCCATTGCAACGTCCCTGGGGACGGCTGATTTCATGCGAATCAGAATGGGTATCGGAAAACCTGCTGACAGAACTCCCGTTGAAGATTATGTGCTTCAAAAGTTCCACGCGGACGAATCCGCTGTACTGCAACAAATCATTCAATCGGCAGCCAAAGCTGCCGCGGATATTGTTCAATCAGGAATGCAACAAGCTATGGCTAAATACCATACAAAAAATAATTAAGTATTTTAAAAGGAGGATGGATTAATGTTACAAAACAAAAGAAGTATCTGGACATTTTTACTGAGCACTTTGATGTTCCTGCTCATGGCCGGCGCAGCATTTGCCGGTGAAGCAAACATCAAGCTGCCTGATTTGACTCAGGTTACGTTTTTTGGTGGCTCCCTTGGGGGGACGACCATTCTTAACTTCGGGTTGCTTATCTGCCTGATCGGTTTAGGTTTCGGTTTCATGCAGTACTCGCAGACAAAAAATCTGCCTGCGCACAAGGCGATGCTGGATGTCTCCCAGACCATTTGGGAAACCTGCAAGACCTATCTGTTACAGCAGGGCAAATTCCTGCTCGCTTTATGGGTCCTGATTGCCATTTGTATTGTTTACTATTTCGGTGCTCTTGCGGCGATGGGGGCATCAAACGTGATCATCATCCTGATTGCTTCTGTCATCGGTATTCTTGGTTCCTATGCGGTGGCCTGGTTCGGGATTCGTATCAACACGGTCGCTAATTCCCGCGCTGCTTTTGCCTCTCTTTCCGGCAAACCCCTCAATATCGTGAACATCTGCCTGCGTTCCGGTATGAGCGTAGGACTCGTTCTGGTCAGCATTGAGTTGCTGGTCATGCTCATCATTCTGGTTTACGTTCCTCAGGAAGTCGCCGGCGCGTGTTTCATCGGCTTCGCCATTGGTGAATCCCTGGGTGCTTCCGTTCTGCGTATTTGCGGCGGTATTTTCACCAAGATTGCCGACATCGGTTCCGACCTGATGAAGATCGTCTTCCATCTTCCCGAAGACGACCCGAAAAACCCCGGTGTTATCGCCGACTGTACGGGTGACAACGC
>CAZIJZ010000015.1:47801-51616 GCA_964539765.1 uncultured Smithella sp. | reverse complement strand
CTTGCAACCCCTTGATATTACTGGTGGGTCAGGACAGAATTGAACTGTCGACACTCGGATTTTCAGTCCGATGCTCTACCGACTGAGCTACCGACCCGGTAGATTAAAATTATGTCACCGTCTATAGAAGAAGAGCCCATTTGTCAAGGTCTTTTTTGTCTTTCCAGCGGATGTTTAAATCCTAATTGTCATTATTTTCAGGCGGTTTTACATCCTGCGCGTTCGGCGATGACGTCGGTCTTTCGGGAATGGATAGGCCCGAACTTGGCTCTCCTTTTTCCCTGATAATGACGACGGTGCCGGCAATTTTGTCATGCCATCCCTGTTTTCTTTTGTCGAAGGCAATCCAGATATATCCGAGACAGAAAACAAAGCTGGAAACAAGATAACCAACCGATCGCAGAAACGCCGTGCCAAAAGAAATCTGACCGCCTTCGACGGAAACCACCTGCAAACCGAGCAGCATTTTACCGGGCGTTCGTCCTGAGGAACCATGAAAATAAGTAAAATAGGCTATGTTGGTCAATGTTGAAAAAAACCAAAACCAGAGGGTGAACGATAACATGCGCGAGGGATCATTCATTTCGTTAACCCAGACATTACTGCCACTGGATATCGTTCCGGAGAAAAAAGCTACTCCGGCAATAAACGCCAAAATAATAAAAACAATGCCGACAATCAATCCGTCAATGGTGTACGCAACCAGACGTCGCCAGAAACCCGCGTAGGTATAAAAAGCCATGTCATATCTCCTGTGATTTTTTGCTGAAGATTCCTCTCTCATACTGGATAATGGATACAATCGCCGCCGCTGCCGTTTCCACTTTTAATATTTGCCGTCCCAGACTGACGGAAATAAAACCGGACGCTTTTGTTTTGACAACTTCGTCTTTTGAAAAACCGCCTTCCGGTCCGACAACAATAAAAAAATTTTTGAAAGTAAACGAAGCCTCGTCCGTCAAAACGTCTTTGATGGTTTTTTGAGATTCTTCTTCCCAGAAAATTAACTTCAGAAATTTTTCTGAAGAAAGCGCCAGCATCTCATTAAAAGATAAAATTTTTGATACGTCGGTCATGTAAGCACTGTGGCTGGAACGTGCGGCTTCGAGAGCAATTTTCTGCCAGCGTGTCTGTTTGGAGGAATTTTTATGATCCTCGATGTGGCTGATTGAGCGCGCGGCATGAAAGGGGATGATCATGTCGGCCCCCAGTTCGGCAACGCTTTTTACGATCGTATCCATCTTTTTTGCCTTCGGTATAGCCTGCGCCAGTGTAATGCCGATTTCCCGCGATGACGCCGGGATGGTTTTCCCCAATTCCACGGCAACAGTTTTTGTGGAAAAACTTTTTATGGTCGCTTCGAATTCACGGCCGAATCCGTCGAAGATGTTTATCCGGTCGCCCGGTTCAAGGCGCATGACCTTTCTCAGATATTTCCAATTGTCTTCTCCCAGTTCGCAGGTGTTTTTATTTTCGAGAGAATCCGGACTGTATATTCGGGGAATCGTCAAAGCTTATGCTTCCTTGAAAAAGTTGTGTTTGAAAATTACCGTTCGGCAAGGGCCTGTCAACCGACGGATTTCTTTTGGAGCACGTAACACACCCACTCTTTTTCCGTTATCATCCGGTGCAGTTTGAGGGGCGGCGCCGAAAATGCCTGTTCGATTTTTTGGGCATCCTGTTCAACGATGCCTGAAATGATCATATATCCGTTCGGCAAAAGCAGTTGCGCAAGATGTTCACGGAGGGACAGCAGCAGGTTTGTGGTAAGGTTGGCAATGATTAGATTGCGCGGTTTGTCCATGGCGGCCGCGTTTTTATTCAGGGTACGCAACGATGTTTGGACGTTATTAATTTTTGCATTTTCAGCCGCGATTTCGACGGCTTTTCTGTCGATATCCAGGCAGATAACGTCCTGAGCACCCATTTTCGCGGCCGTAATGCCGAGAATCCCCGTGCCACAGCCGACATCCAGAACCATCCATTCTTGGATGGATCGGTCGTTCATGATGATGTCTTCAACGGCTTCTATGCACATTCTGGTGGAGGCATGCTGACCCGTGCCGAAAGCCATGCCGGGATCGATCTCAATCACTATATCGCGACTGGACGGTGTGTATCTTTCCCATGTCGGTTTGACAACGATATTGTTGCTCACCCTGAGGGGCTTGAAATATTTTTTCCATTGCTCTCCCCAGTCTGGATCGCAGATCGTTTCGGTTGTAAATGTAGGTTTTTCCAGATCGGGAAATATTTCGGCCAGGCTGTCGATATATTTTTGTAACGCCGCGACTCTCTTTTCACTGCGACTGTCCTGCGGGAAGTAGGCTTTCAGAAGATCTTCCGTGACCGGTTCGGGAAAGTCTGAGCCGATCTGCTGAGGAGACAGCGATTCCTGAAATACACCCTGGACACCCGCTTCGGTTAGAAAATTCCCCAGCGCCTCCATCAGCTCCGGGGGAGCGGATATTTCAATTTTCAGCCATTTTTCCGTTTCTTTTTCCGTCATGGAATCCTTTCCTTGATTTTTGATAAATATATATTTTTTTAGATAATATTTCAAGCATCCTGAATAAGTTCTAAAAGAAAAGCGTTTTTATTTTGCGGTTAATATCTGATTGACAGGAGAACAAGTTTTTCTTATAAATCAACAATCGCGACATTTCTTAAATAGTTTCCTGAAATTGATACGCTTTTCAACCAATTTTCAACAGTCCGGAGATTAAAGACATGAAAATGAAAATAGCAGTTTTGACAGGCGGCGGTGATTGTCCCGGTTTGAACGGAGCCATTAAATGGGTTACCAAAAGCGCGCTGGATCCCCGCATCGCGGCAAGCCGCACGATGACTTTTGAAGTTGTCGGTATTGTCGAAGGCTGGAAGGGTTTGATTGAAGTTGATCCGGACGATGAGAAAAGCCGCTCACGATACCTTAAATATCTTGACGAAGAAGTTGTCCGCACGTGGGATCGCTACGGTGGAACCAATTTGGGCACCTCGAGGACCAATCCTTTTAATCCGAAAAATGACCGTTCGGCAAAATTACTGGAAAACATTAAAAAGCTTGGCATCGACGCCATTGTCGCTATCGGCGGAGAAGACACGCTGGGCGTGGCTTACAAGCTGCACAAAATGGGTATAAAAACGGTCGGTATTCCCAAAACAATAGATATGGATCTGGCGGGAACGGAATATTCGCTCGGTTTTGACACGGCGATAAATATTATTATGGAAGAAATCGACCGTCTGCGAACAACCGCCGGTTCCCACGGCCGCATCTTTGTGGTGGAAACCATGGGACGTCATGCCGGATGGCTGGCCCTGCGTGGCGGGGAATGCAGCGGCTCCTACATCATTCTGATACCGGAACATCCGTTTAATGTGGATAAAGTCTGCGAACTTTTGCGCGAAAGAAGAGGCAGGGAAATAAACTATTCCATCATCGTGGTTGCCGAGGGAGCCAAGCCCGTCGGCCAAAAAGAATTTTTGAAAGACGGTCACGTTGATGATTTCGGGCATGTATCGGTCGGCGGAATCGCCAGTTACGTCGCCGGGGAAATTGAAAAGAAAACGGGACTGGAATCGCGCCATATATCCTTGAGTCATCTTCAACGCGGAGGAACTCCTTCTGCCCACGATCGCCTGATGGCCAGATGGTTTGGCATTGCCGCTGTGGACCTGATTGTCAAAGAAGATTTTGGACGTATGGTTACTCTGGAAAGAGGTGACATCGGCACAGCGCCTCTGGCGGGGGTGATCAATAAACTGAAACTTGTTGACGTCGAAAAATACTACGATACCGAAAGATACAACGG
>CAZIJZ010000015.1:0-47701 GCA_964539765.1 uncultured Smithella sp. | reverse complement strand
ATAAACTGAAACTTGTTGACGTCGAAAAATACTACGATACCGAAAGATACAACGGTCGGAGAACTATATTTTAATGAGACTCGCTGAGAACGAGCGAAGTGAAGTTCGAAGCGTTAGTCGAATTATCCCCGAAGCGAAGCGTAGCGGGATGTGAGACTCGCTGAGAGCAAGCTATGCGACGCTCGTCCCTGCCACCTAACGGTGGCGGGACAATTCGCTCTAAGATTTTCCGTTGGAAAATCAAGGCTCATTAAAGCGCAAGTGGAATTATCCCCTGAGCGAAGCGAATGGGGATTCTTAGCTCAGCACCGTGGAATTAGATTGCGTCATTGTGTCCGCAAAAAAAATCATTGCTCATTTGCCGTTCGTTCCTTTCGAAATTAGCTTAAGTTTAAGTAGATTTCTACCTTCTTTTGTGATTAGAAAAAATTCACTAATTTCTGCCGACGACAAATTTTACTGATTGATCAATATATGACTTATCGAAGTATATCGTTAAATATCAATGGCATAAAAAGAAAACTTTCCAAATTTGCCTTTTCCCTTTCCATGTTTGCGCAGGATTTTTCAATTATTCCCAAGGATAATCCAAAACAGGCGCTGCGATTAAATCGTTTTTTTATATCGTTTGGCATTTATATCCTGAATCTTTCCCTTGCTTATCTGGCCTATAAGGCGGGGTTAATGGGTTTGAAGGCGCTTTACTGGAACTGGGTTATTATTATCGCTTTCAATGTTGTTTTATATGTTATTTTTCGAAGCGGTCTGAACCAGCGGATGAAAGATCCCAGTCTGACGTCCTTTCAGATATGTCTGGCCAGTCTGGTCGTGATGTACGCGATATTTTTTGTCTATGAAGCCAGGGGATTTCTTCTCGCGATGTACATATTGATCATGTTGTTTGGTGTCTTCCGCCTTGATACCAGGCAGTTTTTAAATGTCAGCGCTTTTATTCTGACGACATATGGCATCGATATTTTCCTGCTGCATATTTTTCGTCAACAGGATGTTAATTTAAAAATTGAAATTTTCCAGTGGCTGGCTCTGTCTGTTGTTCTAATCTCCGTTTCTTTTATCGGCGGCAACATCAGCGCTTTGCGCCACGATCTGGCCACCAGCCGGAAGAAACTACAGGCATCGTTGGTGAAAATTAATGAAATGGCTATTCACGATGATCTTACCGGTTTTTATAACCGCCGTCACCTGATGGAACTGATTGAAAACGAATATAATCGATCAATTCGTACAGGAGCTTTTTTTTCCGTGGCGATGATGGACCTTGATAAATTTAAAAGCGTCAATGATACATTCGGTCATCAGGTCGGAGATGAAGTTTTAATGACATTTTCCAATATTGTCCGCAATGTTTTGCGTAAAACGGATTTTTGCGGACGTTACGGTGGTGAGGAATTCCTGGTTGTGCTTACCCAGACGGATCTTAAAGACGCCAGAATTTTTGCCGAACGTATCCGTTTTTGCGTTGAAGAAAGCCTGGTGCTCGATTTGGGAAATGGAAAGACATCTAATGTAACGGTTTCCATCGGTCTGGCCGAGCATCTCAAAAACGAAAGCATTGACAAAACAATTTCCCGCGCCGATGAAGCCATGTACAAGGCTAAAAAAAACGGACGCAACCGCGTGGAGTATTCGGAATAGCAGTAAGCCCGTCGTCTTCGACTCTGATCCAGGATCATCCTTAAATTATTTTCAAAAAATGATCTGTGCCCGCCAAACTAATTTTTTCGTTTTTTTTCCCGCTTGACAAATATTTTCAATTTATTTTAAGAAAAGAATAAATTGTACGTTCTTCATCTCACCCTGTACGTTTCTCCCCCCGGATAAATCCATATAAATATAAATTTTTTACATTAAAATAAGTGTAGTCGGCTGTGCAGGATTTTCTTCGTTCTTAATTCTAAATCAGGGGAGGAAGGGGTTTATGAAAAAAATCGTTGTATTTTCCGTTGTTTGTGTATTGGTATTTTTTATGGCTGTAAATGGCATGGCTGCCGTTTGGCCTCCGGCAGGCTTCACGGAAAGCGTGGCGGATCAAAACACAGCGTTTCCTTTAACGAAGGCAACGGCTGTGACTGTTTCTGCACCCTTGCCGGCTTCGTGTCCATCTCACCCGGCAGCCTGCGACAAACTCAATTTTCTCAGAATCAGGCATATTTACGGACCGAACAATCCCTCCGCCGCGGACAGAATTCTGATCGCTCAACCGGGAGTTCTGGAGGGCGCTTCAGCGTTTTACAATGTCGCGGCGAATCTGGTGACGCGAGCCTATAATGAAAAAGGCAAGTTTGTGGAGTTCTGGGCGATTGACAGACGATCGAACTGTCTCGAAGATTTGAACGGTCTGCGCCTGGCAAGACAAACGGGCAATTTGCACGACATGGTCGATTATTATTATCGGAACAAACCATACAAGGGGCAATATTTTCAGGGTTATTTTAAACCCCTGGCCGACGACGTGAAATGGCTCGTGGAAATAGGCATGGAACAGACCCTGAAGGACTGGAACGAGGTTATCACGCGTGGAATTCCCGACCCTTCGGTTCGTCAGCAGAAAGTCTACATCGGCGGTCACTCTCTTGGCGGATTCCTCACCGGCGCTTATGCCTGCGCCGATTTTGACGGCGATCCCGCCACGCTGGATGATGCAGGATACAATCAGACTGCCGGCTACTTCGCCCTGGATTCTCTGATAACTTCCGATCCGCTGCTGTCAGTACAGGCGGGTGGCTCGGCCAGTTTGAGCAACCTTTTGGGCAAAATACCGGACAGCGCCGTTTCCTTAATGCGATTGGGATTGTTTGAGCGATTTATCTTCCTTCCCGGCATCATTACACCCGAAATCATGAACCTTCTGACCGGCGTCGGTTACGCCGCTTTAGTCGCGCCAAACAAGGAGTCAGATCTGGTATCCTATTTGCCGGCCACAAAAAGTGTAGAGAATTGTTATCGATTCTATCACTCAAAAAACAGATGGGATTACCTGGAATACAAACCCACCCTTTACAAATTCCGGTACACCAATCAGGCATTGATGGCGCTGTTTATGGACGATAATGCGATGCCGATTAATATCATCCAGGCGAGCCTGGGCTTTTTCTCAGGGGGATCGATTGCGGAGAAACATTTCCCGTTCGGAAGCGGTGGAACGCTTGCCATTGCAAACAACAGCGGTACCTACCTGAAGAAAGGGCCGCTTTATACATGGATCAATTACAATGAAATCGAAGGGACGACGATCCCGAACAACAACGATGGAGTGCCCTTCACCACGGTCGCCAGGGAAGTTACCGACGCCTATGATCTGGCGCGTTCTTTAGGTGCGCTGCCGATGGACTTCGTTGAAAAATATTTCCCGATGCGGCTGGCGGTCGAATCCATGATGGGCAGCGATGTTATTGTGCATCCCGAAGGCGTGACGCAACGGCCGGTTATTAATATCGTCGCGGGAGACGGCGCGAAGCTGGGCGAGGATCAGTTGCCGCCGGATTCTCCCATTTTACCCGGATACAATCATCTGGACGTGTTGACGGCGGCGGCTGTGCAGAACGACGGGCAGCCGGAAAAAGTCACCACGCATCTTCTCGATTTTATCTTTTGACAGTTTTTTGATAAAGAAACCCTGTATCACGGCGTCCGTTTTCGGGCGCCGTGATACCTTTTCCGCATCCGTCCTTGAAAAATACCCCCCTTCATGATAGCTATTTCACAGAAGCTTTGCGCGGGAACCCATCGGGCGAAAGGATGAAAAATATTGAAGTATTATCCCGTTTTTCTGGACATTCGAAATAAACACTGCGTCATCATCGGCGGCGGCGAAGTTGCTTTGAGAAAGGCCGAAAGGCTTCTGGATTGCGGTGCGAAAGTCTCGGTGATCAGTCCGAAACTTGTCCCCGAACTGGCCGCGCTCAAAGACAAGCATTTGATTGCCCATATTGCCGCCGAATATTCCGAAGACTTGCTTGACAAAGCCGCCCTGATTATCGGGGCAACTGATGATGAAAAGATCAATGCCCGCATATCGCAGGATGCCCGCAACAAAGGCATTCCCGTCAATATTGTTGATGATCCGCAAAAATGCGATTTTATTTTGCCTGCTGTTGTGCAAAGAGGTGATCTGGCCATCACGATTGGCACCGGCGGTAAAAGCCCCGCTTTGGCCCGTCATTTAAGAGAAGATCTGGAAAAACAATACGGCAAGGAATATGAAACATTCTTGAATGTTTTAGGAAACCTGCGCACAAAAATGGAAAAGAACGCCGGTGTCGGTAAGGACTGGTTCGATTCGCTGATGGCGGCAGGCATTCTAGCTTTTATCAAATCCAGGGACGTGAAAAAAGTGAAAGAGATTGTGAAGGACATTACCGGTGAGGAGGTTGAAATTGATTTTAACTAATCTGGAAATGCTTTCGTTTAAGATTGCTCTTCTTCTTTGCGCCGTTAGCACAATCGGTTATCTGTCTTCTCTCCTTGTGAAGAAAGTAAAACTGGCCAAAATTTCCACCTGGATTCTGGCGGCTGCTTTTGTTTTTCTAACCGTTAAATTCCTTTTCGTGACGATCCATTCCTCGTGGCTTTTCAATCCTGATTCACAGGATTTTCTGACCTTTTGCGCCTGGGCGGTGTGCGCGGTTTATCTGGTTTTGCAATTTAAAACTAAAACCCGGGTGCTCGGGGCCTTCATTTCGCCGTTGATCCTGCTGTTTTTGATTGCCGCCGCGGGAGAGGAAGCGGGCAAATCCATTCGTCCGCAGAATCTGCAAAGCGGGCTGACCGCCGTGCATTTATTCCTGACGATTTTCGGGGAGGCGCTTTTTGTGATTGCCTCCTGCGCCGGATTGATGTTCATCATGCAGAACCGTCTGCTGAAGAGCAAAAAATTCAGTGGTATGAGCAGACTTCTGCCTTCATTAAACGACCTCGATAGAATGAATCATATTTGTCTCTTGTGGGGATTCCCGATTTTAAGCGTGGGTATTATCGCCGGAGTGATTTTTGCGGAATTGACCTGGCATTCTGGCTGGCGCACCGACCCGAAAATCATCTGGACATTCGCCGCCTGGATTATTTACGGATTTCTCTTGCATCAGCGATTGGCCATTGGCTGGAAGGGTTACCGGATGGCTTTGATTTCCGGTGTTACTTTTATTCTTCTTTTACTGTCCTACTGTGGCGTGAAAATTTGTTTTTCAACTTTGCATAACTTTATTTAAAAATGATTGTACTAACAGGTTTAAATCATAAAACAGCATCCATCGCTGTCCGGGAAAAAATATTTGCCGGTTGTCAGGAGAAAAGTGATTTGCTCCCCGCGTTGATGAGCATTAACGGCGTGGAGGAAGTGCTCTATCTTTCCACCTGCAACCGCGTGGAGGTTATCGCCAGTGTTGCGGAAGACGGCAAGGGGCTCAAAGAAATCAGCGAATTTCTCGCAAGAAACGGCGGTCTGACTGAGGCTGAAGCAAAAGGATGTTTTTACGAATACCGAGGCGAGGAAGCTGTGCGTCATATCTTTCGGGTGGCCTCAAGCCTGGATTCGATGGTCATGGGCGAAGCGCAGATTCTCGGACAGGTGAAGGATGCCTATCGTGAGGCACTGGAGAAATATGCGACTGGCGTAATCCTGAATCGTCTGATGCACTGCTCTTTCCGCGCGGCCAAACGTGTACGGTCGGAGACTGGCATCGCCGTCAATCCGGTATCGGTGAGTCATGCCGCTGTAGAATTGGCCAAGAAAATCTTCGGTTCACTGGATGGAAAGAAAATCCTTTTGATTGGTGCCGGAGAAATGGCCGAATTGACCGGCCAGCAATTGATTGAAAAAGGAGCGCAGTCCATCATCATCGCCAATCGGTCTTTCGCTCAGGCGGAACTACTTGCGGAAAAATTCCACGGCGAAGCGGCGGCGCTCGACGCGCTGGATAAAAAACTGATTGAGGCGGATATCGTGATTAGCTCTACCGGAGCATCCGATTTTATCGTTACCGCCGATATGCTCAAAAAGATTCATCACCAGCGCAAAAACCGTCTGCTGTTTTTGATTGATATCGCCGTTCCGCGCGATATCGAACCGGTGGCCAGCGAACTGGAAAATGTTTATCTCTACAATATTGACAACCTTCAGGACATCGTTGACGAAAACATGCATGTTCGCAAAAAGGAAGCGATCAAGGCCGAAAAGATTATAGACGAAGAAGTGATCCGATACATGAACTGGCAGAAGGAGCTCGAATCCGTGCCGACAATCGTATCGTTGCGCAACAAGGCCGGAGAAATTGTGAAAGATGAGATGGATAAAGCCGCCGGCTGGATGAATAATCTGAACAAGGAAGATCAGGAGAAAATTGATATTCTAGTAAACTCCATCGTGAACAAGGTACTGCATGCTCCGGTAACGGTTTTAAAAGAAGAAAGCTCCGACATCAGTTCCCGCGATATCGTGGACGCGGTGCGGAGATTGTTTCGATTGGATTGATGTAAAAGCAGTAAAAAGTAAAGGGTGAATGGTGAATGGCAAATATTAAAATAGGCACACGCGGCAGCAAGCTGGCATTGACACAGACGAATTTTGTTGCCGATAAATTGAAGAAAGCAATACCGGATGCGCAAGTTGAAGTTTGCGTCATCAAAACCAGCGGCGATATTATGCAGGATGTATCGCTTTTGACCATTGGCGGCCAGGGGGTTTTTGTTAAGGAGCTTGAAGAAGCTCTGCTCTCGAAAAAAATTGATATTGCGGTGCACAGCATGAAGGATGTTCCAGGGGAAACGCCCGAGGATCTGATGTTCTCTGCTATTCTACCGCGTGAGGATGTGCGCGATGTTCTGGTCTCGCGAAACAACATCAAATTGGAATTCATGCCGAAAGGCGCGAAAATCGGCACCGGCTCGCAGCGGCGCGGCGCCCAGATCAAGGCGTTGCTTCCGGACGTCAACATTATGCCTTTGCGTGGCAACATTGATACGCGGCTGAAAAAGATAGAGACAGAAAATCTTACCGGTGTTATTTTGGCAGCGGCAGGGATGAAGCGCATGGGATTGGCTGAAAAAATCACACAATTTTTGCCGGTGGAAACGATGCTTCCGGCAGTCGGCCAGGGAGCGCTGGGTTTGCAGATTCGCAAATCTGATGTTGAACTGGCCAAAGCCTGCGCTGGATTGAATGACGCGACAACCGCGGCGGAAGTTACCGCCGAACGCGCGTTTTTGCGAACGCTGGGCGGCGGATGCCGCCTGCCGATTGCGGCATTCGGCAAACTCGACGGTCAAATGCTGACACTTGAGGGCATGCTGGCCGCGCCCAACGGCACCACGGTAATCCGTGAAAAAATAGGTGGCACCACAAAAGACGCTGAGGAAATGGGCAAAAAACTGGCAGAGATCATTCTGGATAAAGGCGGCAAAAGACTACTGGACTTGATTTGTTAAAGAATATGAAGAACATAAAAAAAGGAAAAGTTTATATCATCGGAGCCGGGCCGGGTGACACGGGATTGATTACGCTCAAAGGGATTGAATGCCTGCGTGAAGCGGATGTCGTTATTTTCGATTATCTGGTCAGCAAAGACTTATTAAAATATGCCCGAAGCGATGCCCGTTTTATTTACGCAGGCAAACAGGGCGGCGCGCATACCCTTTCGCAGTGGCAGATTAACGACCTTCTGGTGAAGGAAGCCAAAGCGAGAAATATTGTTGCACGTTTAAAAGGCGGCGATCCTTTTATATTCGGCCGCGGTGGGGAAGAGGCGGAAAAGTTGGCCGCTAATAAAATTTCTTTTGAAATTGTTCCCGGCGTCACGTCCGCGATTGCCGTTCCCGCTTATGCCGGTATTCCGCTGACGCACCGCGGGTTGACATCCACGGTGGCTTTTGTCACCGGCCATGAAGACCCGACCAAAGAAAAAAGCGATATAGACTGGCAGGCCCTGGCCCGCATCGGCACGCTGGTGTTTCTGATGGGCGTAAAGAATATCGAAAAAATTGTTCATGAATTGCGAGTCAATGGCCGTTCGCCCAAAACACCTGCCGCACTGATTCGCTGGGGCACGACGGCAAAACAGCAAATGCTTACCGGCACCTTGTCCAGCATTGTAAAGCTTGCAAGGGGGCAAAAATTTGCGCCACCGGCGATTCTTGTTGTCGGCGAGGTGGTTGCCTTGCGTGATACTCTGCAGTGGTTTGATTCCAAACCGCTTTTCGGCAAAGGCATTGTCATTACCCGGCCTGAAAAACAGGCAGATGATCTGGCGCAACTGCTGATTAAAGAAGGAGCAAACCCGATTCATTTTCCGACCATCAAGATTGTTCCTCCGGCAAGCTGGCGCGAACTGGATAACGCGATAAAAAAACTGGAAGATTACGACTGGCTGATATTTACCAGCGCGAATGGTGTCGCCTATTTCTTTGAAAGGCTTTCGGCCAAAGGAAAAGACATCCGTGACTTGAAGGGAATCAAAATTTGCTGCATTGGCCCTGCTACAGCCAGACAAGTTCAAGAAAAGGGAATCCGGGTTGATCTTGTTCCCGGTGAATTTATTTCCGAAGGAATCCTGAAATCCTTTTCCCGCACAAATCTGAAAGGAAAGAAAATCCTTATTGCCAGGGCAGCCCAAGCGCGTGATGTTCTGCCGGAAGGCTTGAAAAAACTGGGCGCCCAGGTTGACGTTGTCACTGCCTACGAAACGATCAGTTCGGGAAAGAAGAAAAAGGAACTGGAGGAGCTTTTTAAAGAAAATCATGTGGATGTGATCACCTTTACCAGTTCATCTACCGTTAATAATTTTGTTAAAATCATGGGAAATAATTTCAAACTGCCCGAAAGTGTTAAAATAGCCAGCATCGGACCGGTGACGGCGGCGACGGCCCAAAAAGCCGGATTTACTGTTGATATTCATCAGGAAGAATATACAATGGAGGGGCTGGTGGATGCCCTGGCCAATTACTTTAAGAAAAAACCGGCGGCAGGAAAAAGAGGCAAAAACAAATGATAGGAATTTCTAAATTATATTGCGGCGCGGTGGAACCTTCCGATGTTTTACGCTACAACCGCAAGTCGGGTGATCTCCCCTCGCACCTGCTGCAGTTTTCCGCGGACAAAAAACCGGTGGTTGTCTGGAACATGACGCGCCGCTGCAATTTAAAATGCATTCACTGCTATTCCAATTCCGCTGACATCGATTATCCTGACGAACTGACCACTTACGAAGGCAAAAAACTGATTGACGATCTGGCTGCCTTCGGTTCTCCGGTCATTCTTTTCTCCGGCGGTGAACCGCTGATTAGAAAGGATTTACTGGAACTGGCGCAGTACGCGACGGATAAGGGAATGCGGGCGGTTATTTCCACCAACGGCACGCTGATTACCAAAGAGATCGCTGCCAAACTCCAGAAAATCGGTCTTTCCTATGTCGGAGTAAGTCTTGATGGTCTGGAAAAAACGCACGACCGGTTCCGCGGAAAAAAAGGCGCGTTTGCGGCGGCCATCGAAGGAATCCGCAATTGCCGCGACGCGGGAATGAAGGTAGGTATTCGTTTTACGGTCAACAAACATAATGTGGCCGATGTGCCGGATATGTTCGAACTGATGAGAAAAGAAAAGATTGAAAGAATGTGTTTTTATCATTTGGTGTACACCGGTCGCGGTTCCAAACTGCGCGATGAGGATTTGAGCCATGAAGAAACGCGCAAGCTGATTGATCTGATAACGGCGGAGACGAAAAAGATGTTTGATGAGGGTCTTTCTCCGGAAATCCTGACCGTGGATAATCACGCGGACGGCCCGTATCTGTATCTGAAAATGAAAAAAGAAAATCCCGATCGAGCCAGAGAAATTCTGGAACTTCTCGAGATGAACGAAGGCAATTCTTCGGGACTGGGTATCGGTTGCGTGAGCTGGGACGGCGAGGTTTATCCTGATCAGTTCTGGCGCAATCAATCTTTAGGCAACGTCCGTAAACGGCCCTTCAGCGAAATCTGGACGGACGAAAAAAACGAACTGCTGATGAAATTGAAAGATAAAAAGAAATATGTACATGGCCGCTGCGCGGGATGCCTGTGGCTGAATGTCTGCGCCGGCAATTTTCGCGCCCGGGCGGAATCGGAGGGAGACCTCTGGGGACCTGATCCCGCCTGTTATCTGACGGATGAAGAGATACATAATAAGGAGGATTAAGAAATGCAGTTTCCCGAATATCGTGCCCGCAGGTTAAGAAAAAATGAAAACTTCCGGCGTTTGATCCGCGAAACAAAACTGAGCATTGATGATCTGGTCTATCCACTTTTCGCGGTTTCCGGCAAGAGCGTTAAAAAGCCGATTACTTCCATGCCCGGCCAATTCCAGTTGTCGGTGGATTATGTCGCCAAAGAGGCACAGAAAGCTCACGAATTGGGAATTCCCGCCGTTCTGCTCTTCGGCATTCCGGCAAAAAAAGATGAAATGGCCACCGGCGCGTTTGCCAAAGACGGCATTGTCCAGCAGGCGGTAAAGCGTATTAAAAATGACGTACCCGACATACTGGTGATTACGGATGTCTGCCTGTGCGAATACACCAGCCATGGCCACTGCGGTATGCTGGAAAAAGACAACGTGCAAAATGACGAAACGCTCGAGGTGCTGGCGGAAACCGCTTTGTCTCACGCGCGTGCCGGTGCTGATATGGTCGCGCCTTCAGCGATGATGGACGGACAGGTGGCGGCTATCCGTGAAGCTCTGGACGAAAACGCTTTTGAAGATATGCCCATTATGGCGTACGCGGCAAAATATTCTTCGTCGTTTTACGGACCTTTCCGGGAAGCCGCAGAAAGCGCGCCGCAGTTTGGCGACCGGAAAGCCTACCAGATGGATCCGGCCAACGCCGACGAGGCGATAAGGGAAATCTCGCTGGATGTGAACGAGGGCGCCGATATCATCATGGTGAAACCGGCGCTGGCTTATCTGGACATTATCTGTCGCGCAAAACAGGAATTTGATTTACCCTTGGCAGCGTATAACGTTAGCGGCGAGTACGCGATGATTAAAGCGGCCGCGCAACTCGGATGGCTTGATGAAGACCGGGCGATGATGGAATCGTTAACGGCCATTAAGCGCGCCGGAGCCGATATCATCATCACTTATTTTGCCCCGGCAGTGGCAAAACTGCTGAACAAATAAAATATTACATTATGTCGATTGTCCTTGATAATAAAGTCCGCATGATCGCGTGGGAGGTAACGCGCAGTTGCAATTTGAACTGTGTGCATTGCCGCGCGGCTTCGAGTCTGGGCCCCTATTCGGGAGAGCTCTCGACCGAAAAGTGTTTCAACCTGATCGATGAAATCTCAGCAGTATCATCACCTGTCATCATTTTAACCGGTGGCGAACCGCTCATGCGACCGGACATTTTCGAGATTGCCTCCCATGGAACGAACAAGGGGCTGCGCATGGTGATGGCAACGAACGGCATACTGGTTACACCGGCCATTGCGCAGAAAATGATTGAAAGCGGCATCCAGAGAGTCAGCATCAGCATTGACGGCAAAGACGCGCATAGTCACGATGCGTTTCGTCAGCAAAAAGGGGCGTTTGCCGGAGCGATGCAAGGTATAGAAGCACTCAAAAAGACCGGAATGGAATTTCAAATCAACACCACCATCACAATCAATAATCTGAATCAGATTAAAGATATTTTAAAATTGGCAAAAGATGTTGGAGCGGCAGCCCATCATATTTTTCTTTTGGTGCCGACAGGCCGCGGGAAAGACCTTGCCGCGCAGGTCATAACCGCTGCCGATTATGAAGAAACGCTGATGTGGTTTCATCAGGAAAGTTTGAACTGCGAAATTCAGCTCAAAGCCACCTGCGCGCCGCATTATTTCCGCATCATGCATCAGAACAAACCAAAAGGCGAAAAGCCGATGAAGAAAGCCGGAGGTCACTTTCACGAATCGACCAGAGGATGCCTGGGCGGTATTACTTTCTGCTTTATTTCGCACACCGGCCAGGTTCAGCCCTGCGGCTATCTGGAGCTGAATTGCGGTAATGTGAAGAAAAAAAGTTTTGCGAGCATATGGGAAAATTCGGAAGTATTCCGCAATTTGCGGGATTACAGTAAATATGAAGGCAAGTGCGGCCGTTGCGAGTTTATCAAGGTGTGCGGTGGTTGCCGTGCGCGGGCGTATGAGGCAACGGGGGATTATTTAGCAGAGGAGCCATTGTGCCTGTATGAGCCAAAGAGATAATTTTTTCTTGTCATACCGGTCGTAGATGACCCCATGGTGACCTTCAGATTATTCAGGTTACGTAGGCCGGTATCTAGAAATTATTGAAATACTGCATACTGGATTCCGGCTTTCGCCGGAATGACAAATAAAATTGGATGTTTCATGGACGAGATTGATAAAAAAATATTAAACATCCTGCAGAAGGAATTTCCGCTCGAAGAGCAGCCTTATCTCATTGTAGGAGAGCGCTGTGGCATCAGCGAGGATGAAACCATCCGCCGCGTCCGAAAAATGAAGGATGACGGAATCATCCGTCGCATTGGCGCTGTCTTTGACGGAACAAAACTGGGACGGGTCAGCACGCTTTGCGCAGCGCGCGTGCCGGAAGACAAGATGGAGAGTTTCGTTAAAATCGTCAACGCCAGTAAAAATGTCACGCATAATTACCAGCGCAACCATGAATACAATATCTGGTTTACTGTCAGTGCCGCCAATGGTCATGAATTGAAAGAATTCCTGAAAGATGTAAAAGAAAAGACAGGCATAACCGATATCCTGGACATGCGGTCAGTAAGGACTTTTAAGATAAATGCATCATTTGATTTGTAAAAAATAGCGAGTTTGACAAGTATTGACTTATGACCGAAGAAAATAAAAAACCGCTCCTCGCTTTGGTTGACGGAAGTAATTATATTTACCGTGCCTTTTACGGATTGCCCCTGCTGACAAACTCGAAAGGCTTTCCTACCAATGCCATTTACGGTTTCACGAACATGCTGTTAAAGCTCAAGCGCGATCTGAACCCGGACTATATTGTGGTAACGTTCGATCTCAAGGGGCCGACAACGCGCCATGAGGAATTCGAAGACTACAAGGCGACGCGCAAACCCATGCCGGATGATCTTGTCCCTCAGATTCCTTATATAAAAGATGTTGTCCGCGGCTTTTCCATCCCGGTTCTGGAAAAACAGGGTGTCGAAGCGGACGATTTGATTGGAACGCTTACGGTGCGGGCCAGTCAAAAGGGCTGGCGCACGGCCATCATTTCCGGCGACAAAGATCTGATGCAACTGGTTGGTGAAAACGTTACAATGATCGATACGATGAAAGATAAAACGTATGACATCGCAGCGGTGAAAGAAAAATTCGGCGTGGGACCTGACAAGGTAGTCGAAATTCTGGGATTGATGGGCGATACATCCGACAATATTCCCGGCGTTCCCGGTATCGGTCCCAAGACGGCACAGCGCTTAATTGAAGAATACGGTACGGTCGAAAATGTCATCACAAACGCTGAAAATTTGAAAAATGTCAAACTGCGCCAAAGCTTTCGCACGTATGCCGAACAGGCGAGGCTCAGCCGTCAACTGGCCAATATCAGAAAAGACATCGACATCGACTTCGATTTTCAGAATGCCGCAATCAAAGCGCCGGACAAAGAGATCCTCTCGACTCTTTTCAGTGAATTTGAATTCTCCTCTCTGTTACAGGAAATCCGTCAGAATAAAGCAAAACCGGACAGAGGATACCAACGAGTAACGGATGACAAATCATTGGGTGAACTGGTTGCCCGGTTGAAAGAATCTCATGAAATTTCCCTGGAATTAATTTTTGAAAAAAACCAATCAACGGACTTGATCGGCATCGCCCTGAATGACGGGAAAAATGCCTGTTTCATTCCGCTGAGTCACGCCGGTGTTTCAGAGTTATTACCGGCAGAAAAAGTATTCTCCGCCATCACGCCCGCCTTAAACAACGCCGCAATAAAAAAATATGTTTATGATTTGAAAACGGCACTGGTAAATTTTACCAGCCTTGACGTTCAATCAGGGGAGGATTTACAACTGGCGGCATACCTGCTCAATCCTGCCAGGCATTCCTATGAACTTGATGAAGTGGTCTGGGAATATCTTCATGAAAGAATTCCTTCACTCAATGAGGTTGCGGGCGGGAAAGGGAAAACTTATCCGCTGGCCCTGGTTCCTCTGGATAAAATGACTGCCTATGCCGGACAGCGCGCTGACGCCCTTTTCGAACTGGCTTCCATCACAGCAAGGCAATTAAAGCAGATAGAAGCTTATGATCTTTACCACAAAGTGGAAATGCCGCTTCTCCATGTTCTGGCCGATATGGAAAAAAAAGGCGTTTTGTTGGACGTTTCTCTTTTAAAACAAATGTCGGCGGAACTGACACAATTACTGTCTTTGTCTGAGGAAAAAATTTACCGTCTGGCCGGTGAAAAATTCAACATCAATTCTCCCAAGCAGTTACAGAGCATTTTATTTGAAAAACTTAAACTGCCCGTGGGAAAGAAAACGAAGGAAGGCTATTCCACCGACGTTGATGTGCTTACTGATCTTGCCCGAAGCCACACGTTGCCTGCGGAAATTCTGGCTTATCGAAGCCTGGCTAAGCTGAAATCTACATATATAGACGCTCTGCCCGTTTTAATTAATCCGCAAACAGGAAGAATTCACACATCCTACAATCAGACCGTTACCGCAACGGGCAGGCTTTCCAGTTCCAATCCCAATTTGCAGAATATTCCCATCCGGACGCTGGAAGGCAAAAGAATCCGTCAAGCCTTCATTGCTGATCCTGATTGCATCCTGATTTCCGCAGATTACTCGCAAATTGAGCTGAGGGTTCTGGCGCATCTTTCGGAGGATGAAGCGCTTATTGAAGCCTTTGCTTCCGATGAGGATATTCACAGTCGGACGGCCTCGGATGTTTTCGGAGTATTCCCGCAGATGGTTAACGCCGATATGCGCCGTCAGGCCAAGGTCATCAATTTTGGTATTCTTTATGGCATGAGCGCTTTCGGCCTGGCGAAAGAGCTGGGCGTGTCCATGAAAACAGCTCAGGAATACATTGACGGATATTTTAATCGCTACAAGAAAGTACGCCTTTATCTTGACGGTATTTTGGAAGGGGCACGCCGGAATGGTTTCGTTTCCACATTGCTCAACCGGCGCCGCTATCTGCCGGAGCTGAAAAGCAAGATTCCTTCCGTTCGTCAGTTTGCCGAACGCATGGCGATCAACGCGCCCATTCAGGGGACGGCTGCCGATCTCATTAAGGTGGCGATGGTGAACATTGCCGGATTGTTTTTAAAGAAAAAAATGACCTCCCGTTTGATTATGCAGGTGCATGACGAACTTGTCGTTGAGTCGCCGGTTAAAGAAAGAGAAGACGTCATGGCGCTGGTCAAAAAAGAAATGGAGGAAGTGATCAAGCTCAAGGTTCCGTTAAAAGTGGAAATTGCATCAGGGAAGAACTGGGACGAAGCTCACTGACAGAAAGCCGTCCATCCTAAAATTTTATTTTTGAGCGGACCGGTTGCCTTCGGCAGGCTTGCTGCCGACATACAGACAGGTAATGCCGAAAGTTTGTGGAAATATTTTAACGTCCGCTATTCCGGCTTTTTCCATAAAAGCGGCAAACTCTTCCGGCGAGGGAAAATTCATGATGGAATCGGCAAGATAGTAATACGCCGCGGCATTTTTGGAAAAAATTTTCGCGAGCAGGGGAAGCAGGAAGTTGAGATAAATATAATAGGCCAGCTTAAAAAAACGATTTTGAATAAATGTCATTTCCAGAATCATGATTTGCCCGCTCGGAACAGTGACCCGCAGCATTTCTTCGAGGGCCTGTTTTTTTTGAGGGATATTTCTGATGCCAAAGGCCATGGCCGTAACGTCAAAGGCATTTTCGGCAAGCGGCAGTTGGACGGCATTGGCTTGAATCAAATTAATCCGGGAAGAAAGATTCCTTTGACCGGTTTTTTCTCTTGCCGCTTTGACCATGGGATAGACAAAATCAGCTCCGACAACCGATATGTCCTTATGCTTCCGGCAAGCGATGATTGATAAATCGCCCGTCCCGCAGGCTATGTCCAGAAATTTTCCGGTTTTAAAAAAAGACATTTTTTTGACCGCGAAACGCCGCCAGGCGATATCGCGGCGCAGGCTCAAAAAATGATTTAAGAAATCGTAGCGGCTGGTGATAGTCGAAAATATTTCTTTGACCATCCCGATACGTTCCGCGTCGCTTACTTTTTTTACAGAGGGGTATTTATTGTTTTTTAATTTTGGCATGCGTTAAATGACTCTACTGGCCGCGGACTAGAATGGATTTGGCGTGAGCCTCGAGGCCTTCCCTCTGAGCAAAGTAAGCGGTTGATGCGCTCAGTTTATGGAAAGCTTTCTGCGAAAAGCAAAGAACGCTCATGCGCTTATAGAAATCATAAACCCCCAGCGGTGAAGAAAAACGAGCCGTCCCGCCTGTGGGCAGAATGTGATTGGTTCCGGCCAGATAATCTCCCAGCGCCTCCGGTGTATAATGACCCAGGAAGACCGATCCGGCATTTCTAACTTTATTCGAAATTTTTCGCGGATTTTTCACCATGAGTTCCAGGTGCTCCGGGGCAAAATCGTTGGCAAGGCTCACCGCCTCATCAATGCTTCCCGTGATGATGATTGCACAGAATCTGGCCAGCGATTTTTCTATGATCTCTTTTCGCGATGAAGTTTTTATCTGGCGGTAAATTTCTTCAACGACGACGCTGACTAATTTTTCCGACGGCGTCAAAAGAACCGCCGCCGCCATTTCATCATGTTCAATCTGTGCCAGCATATCGGCTGCCACGAAGGGCGCTTTTGCCGTGTCATCGGCAATGACCAGAACTTCGCTTGGTCCGGCAATCATGTCGATATCCGTTGCGCCGAAAACCAGTTTTTTCGCCGCCGCGACGTAGGCGTTGCCCGGTCCTACAATTTTATCCACCCGGGGAATTGTTTTTGTTCCATAAGCAAGCGCCGCGATCGCCTGCGCGCCGCCGATCTTGAAAATGCGATGAACGCCGCTGATTTCTGCCGCTGCGGCAATCAACGGATTGAGTTTGCCGCCCGGGGACGGGCTGGTCAGAATAATTTCCTCCACACCCGCAATGCGCGCGGGAATGGCCGCCATCAAGATTGTTGAAGGATAGGATGCCTTGCCGCCGGGCGCGTAAATGCCGATTCTTTGGAGGGGCAATATGCGCTGTTCCAGTTCCACACCGCTTTCCTGTTTCAATTTATAACCCCGCGCAATCTGATGCCGATGATACCCTTCGATACGTTTTGCGGCTAATTTTATTACTTGCAGATCATCCCTCGCGACCAGGGTCAGTGCTTTCCTCTTTTCGGCAGCGGTTGCTTCCGCCGTGGCCGCGCTTAATTTGTATCCGTCGAACTTGACTGTGAACCTGAATAAAGCTTTGTCACCCCGTTCGGCGACATCGCGCACAATCTTTGCCACAGAGGACAAAAGCTCCGGGGAAAAAGCGCCCCCTCTCTGACGCAGTTGACGGAAGAATTTTTCAAAACCGGCGGCGCTGGATTTTATAATTTTCATTATTTTACCCTTTTGATATCCGCTCCGAGGGCGGAAAATTTCTTTTCTATCGTCTGATAACCGCGGTCGATATGATAAACACGGGAAATTTCCGTTTTGCCTTCCGCCGCCAGTCCCGCCAGAACCAGTGATGCCGACGCCCGCAGATCAGTGGCCATGGTCTGCGCCCCGTGCAGTTTGGGCACACCCCGGACAATGGCGTTACCGCCCTGAATGACAATATCGGCGCCCATGCGCAAAAGTTCACTGACATGCATAAAACGGTTTTCAAAAACCGTTTCGGAAATTACGCTCAAACCGGAGCCGATAGCCATATAAGCCATGATCTGCGCCTGCAAATCCGTGGCGAATCCAGGATAGGGCAGCGTCTTGACATCCACGCTGTTGATTTTCTTTCCGGCGGATACCTTTAATCCGTTCTTCATCGGCACGATCTTCATTCCCGTATCCCGCAATTTGTTGATCAAGGCTTCCAGATGATGAGGGTTGCAGCCGAGAACATTGATCTCGCCGCCGGTCATCCCGGCCGCAATCATAAAAGTTCCCGCTTCAATCCGGTCGGGAATGATCTCCGCTTCCGCAGGCTTCAGCGACGTGACCCCTTCAATGGTGATGACATCCGTTCCCGCTCCGGTGATTTTCGCGCCCATGTTCTTTAAAACATCCGCCAGATTGACAACCTCCGGCTCGCGAGCGGCGTTGTTCAAAGTAGTGGTGCCCTGTGCCAGAGTCGCCGCCATCATGATATTTTCGGTGCCGGTTACTGTGGTCAGGTCGAAATAAATTTCCGCTCCTTTTAATTTTTTTGCCCGGGCTTCAATGTAGCCGTTGTTGAGTTCGACATGCGCGCCCATATCCTCCAGCGCCTTCAGGTGGAGATTGACCGGCCGTGCGCCGATGGCGCAACCTCCGGGAAGAGACACACGTGCCGTTCCGGCACGGGCCACCAGCGGTCCCAGAACCAGAATCGACGCTCTCATTGTTTTCACCAGATCATAAGATGCGGTGGGATTGATAATCTTATCGACACTGATTTTAATGGTTTCTTCACCTTCAATCGCGGCGCCCATGCTGATTAAAAGATTTTTGATTGTTTTAATATCCATCAAATCAGGGATATTGTGAAACGTATTGGTTCCTGCCGTGAGCAAAGCCGAAGCCAGAACCGGCAGGGCTGCGTTCTTAGCGCCGCTGATCTGAACATTGCCGTGAAGAGGTTTCCCTCCGTTAATAACGATCTTATCCACTTATTTTCTCCTTGCTCTCATGACGCGCGGCAATCCGGCATAGTCTCTACGCATGGCGATGTGCTCATAAAACCCGGATTCTTCCAAAACACCGCGAACATCTTTTTGCTGTTTAGCTCCAATTTCGAACAAAAGCCACCCCTTTTTTTTCAGATAACCGGGCGCCTGATAGATCAGCTTTTCATAAAACTCAATACCCTTTTTGCCGGCCAACAAAGCGATGGCCGGCTCATAATTTTTCACACCGGCGGGAAGCTCTTTATATTCTTCTTCCGCAATATAAGGAGGGTTGGAGACAATGATATCAAAAACTCCTTCCACGGGATCAAACAAATCTCCCTGCCGAAAATCAATTTTATTATCCAGATCCAAGGCGTGGGCATTTTTCCCGGCCAGCGCCAAAGCTGATGCGGAAATATCCGTGGCGATAATTTCGGCCAAGGAAATTTCTTTGGCTAGCGCCAGCGCAATGGCACCGCTTCCCGTGCCGATATCCAGAATTCTCAATTTCGAAGAACCGGTTTTACGGCACACGTCCAGCGTATCTTCAACAATGATTTCCGTGTCGGGACGGGGAATTAAAACGTCTTTGTTTACTTCCAGAGAAAATGTCCAGAAATTCTTACGTCCGGTAATATAAGCCACCGGCTCCCAGCGCAACCGCCGGTCAAGGAAATTTCTGAATCCGGCGAATTGTTTTTCACTGACGATTCTGTCGGGATTTTTAAGAAATTCCACGCGGTCGCAATTCAGACAAAAAGCCAGCAATACTTCGGCATCAAGTCTTCCTGATGGAATTCCTGATGTTTCCAGGGCATGCATTGCATCATTAAGAATGTCGTGAACAGTCATGGCGCTGTTTCCTGCAAGATGAAGTTGATACATATTAAAGATGGTTGAAAATAAAATGTTGCAAAAAAAATGTCAAGTGTTTATAAATTTAACATATTAATATTCTAAAAGATTTTGACCTGTCGGGGTAAGTGATCATGAAAGCGGGCGCAAGTCTGACAGAAAGATTCGATGGCTGGTTTGTCAAGCCGATAGAAAAATTAAAGGAGCTGCCGGAAGGTGACGGAGGTTTCCTGGCTCTGTCCGCTGCGCTTTTTCTTTGTGAAAGATATTACCGGGCTGTGACCGACACTCTTAGCGGAAAACGAGATGATGAAACATTTAAAATTGCAGCCGCAAAGGATCTGGGACTAAGTTTAGAAGATTTCAACAGCTTCTGGATTGTGTATCGGAACGGCGTGCAGCATCAGGGAACGCCTAAAAAATACATCGATAAAAAAAATCAGCTCAAGTACTTCTTTCATATTGCCGATGAATTCGGCGGCATTCCGGAAATATGCAAAATAAATGCTTACAAGCGTGAAATCAGATTAAACGTCTGGAAATTTGCCGACCTGATCATCGGTAAGTTTAAAAACAATCCTGATGTCTTTCAAAAAGCAATTTCCAATACTTTTCCCGCGGTTAAGTAGACCGGAAAGTCCGGAAGGAAAAACATGCGGGGTCGACTTCTGATTTTTACATTCCTGTTTTATTTAAAGCTTCGGCCTGGTAGTGCGCCGCCAGGGCGTCCATCATGGCGCCGATATTGCCGTTGATGAAATTATCAAGATCGTAACGGGTCAGATTGATACGATGATCGGTGATTCTCCCCTGGGGGAAATTGTAGGTGCGGATGCGTTCGGAGCGGTCGCCGCTGCCCACCTGATTTTTGCGGGTTTCAGACATTTCGGCGTTTTGTTTCTGAATGACCGCATCCAGTAATCGCGCGCGCAATACTTTCATGGCTTTGTTCTTGTTTTTAAGTTGCGATTTTTCATCCTGACAGGTGACGACCAAGCCGGTAGGCAAATGGGTTATACGCACGGCCGAATCCGTCGTATTGACGCTCTGACCGCCGTGACCGGTGGATCGATAAACGTCAACGCGCAAATCGTTGGGATCAATATTTACCTCTACTTCCTCCGCTTCCGGCATGATGGCTACAGTGACGGCGGATGTGTGAATTCTTCCCTGGGCTTCCGTGACCGGAACGCGCTGAACGCGATGCACGCCGCTTTCGTATTTCAGGCGACTGTACGCGCCGCTTCCGTCGATCTGGGCGATGATTTCCTTGAATCCGCCAACCCCTCCCGCAGGAGAACTGCTGACCACTTCCACGCGCCAGCCCTGTGATTCCGCGTAGCGCGCATACATGCGGAACAAATCTCCGGCAAAAAGACCGGCTTCATCGCCTCCGGTACCGGCTCTGATTTCCAGGAAAACGTTTTTATTATCGTTGGGATCCTTGGGCAGCAGGAGAATGTTTAATTTGCTTTCCAGTTCAATCTGCGTTTGCTTTAATTGCGGCATTTCTTCCTTGACAATGGCCTTCAGATCTTCGTCGCCTTCCGACAAAACCTGCTGGTATTCCTCTATCTGACCTCTGACAGCATTGTATTCGCGTATGGCCTCCACCAGTTCTCTCAGGTCAGCGTATTCTTTGGCATATTTTTGATACAGACCCTGTTTGGAAACGATTTTCGGGTCGCTGAGCTGACCTTCCAGTTCGCGGTAGCGCAACTCAATATCACGAAGTTTATCCAGTATAATATCCATGTTATTTTTTAGAAAAAATTAATATTTAAGGTGATTCAATGAGACGCCATTCTATGCATCCTTCCTGACTGATGAAGGGCACCTACAAATGGTGAGGCCGGGCGGTATTTAGTAAGATTTCAGATTGACAAGAAAAATTACCGACAATTACGCATCCATAACAGCTGGAACGATCAAGGCCGTTGCCGGTATTCGGGATTAAGTAGGAAAAATGAATTTTCTCCGTCATTATCTATTCCAAGACATTGATATTGTTTAAATAAAATCCTGATTTTCAGCTTTTTTTCTTGCTTTTAGGCTGCGTCGCGTTAGCTTTGGCTTCGTACTTCTTTTTGAATTTCTCAACGCGACCGGCTGTGTCCACAAGCCTTTGCTTACCGGTTATAAACGGATGGCAGTTGGAGCAAATTTCCGTTTTGATATCTTTCCTTGTCGATTTTGTCTGGATAACATTACCACAAACGCAAGTGATCGTTGTTTCTGTATATTCCGGATGGATTCCTTCTTTCATTTCTTTTGTCTTGTCCTCCTGTTTCTTATCTACAATTAATAATTGATGTTTTCAGCTTTAATACGAACTTGCAGGCCTGCCTTACAATATATGCAATAAAAATTCAAGCAAAAACAAAAACATTTTTTATACGGTTAAGAATTCATTGAATCGAGAAATTCCTGATTCGTTTCGGTTTTTTTGATTTTCCCGATAATAAATTCCATGGCGTCGACCGGATTCATTTCCTGAAGCAATCTGCGCAGTATCCAGACCCGATTAAGATTAACTTTGGGAATCAGCATTTCTTCTTTTCGGGTTCCTGAACGGATCAGGTCGAAAGCGGGAAAGATACGTCGATCGGCGATCCGGCGGTCAAGATGCAGTTCCATGTTGCCTGTGCCTTTGAATTCTTCAAAAATGACTTCATCCATCCGGCTGCCGGTATCAATCAAAGCGGTGGAAATAATGGTCAGGCTGCCGCCGTTCTCGATATTCCGGGCCGCGCCGAAGAAACGCTTCGGTTTATGCAGTGCGTTGGAATCCACACCGCCGGAAAGCACTTTGCCGCTGGGCGGGACAACGGTATTATAAGCCCGCGCCAGGCGGGTGATACTGTCGAGCAGAATCACAACGTCTTTTTTATGCTCGACCAGACGCTTGGCTTTTTCAATAACCATTTCCGCAACCTGCACGTGGCAGGAAGCCGGTTCGTCGAATGTCGAGGCGATAACTTCTCCGGAAACACTGCGTTGCATGTCGGTGACTTCTTCCGGACGTTCGTCAATCAGCAGAACCATTAAAACCACTTCAGGATGATTGGCCGTTATGCTGTGGGCAATATCCTGTAAAAGGACCGTTTTGCCGGCGCGGGGCGGAGAAACAATCAGAGCACGCTGACCTTTGCCGATCGGCGCGAATAAATCCAGCGTTCTGGTGGAGAAATTTTTGGGGTCATATTCCAGGTTTAATTTTTCCTCAGGGTAGAGCGGTGTCAAATTGTCGAACAGTATTTTGTCTCGCGCCTGTTCGGGACTTTCCATATTGACCGTATCAACCTTTAACAGGGCAAAGTATTTTTCACCTTCTTTCGGGGGGCGAACTTCACCGGAAACCGTATCGCCCGTTTTTAAATTAAATCTCCTGATCTGGGACGGTGAAATATAAATATCATCCGGACTGGGCAGGTAGTTGTAATCTACGGCTCGTAAAAAACCGAATCCATCCGGCAGTATTTCAAGCACTCCCGAACCGGAAATGACTCCGTTTTGCTCTGCCTGTGTCTGCAGGATGGCGAAAATCAACTCCTGACGACGCATACCGCTGGCGCCGGGAACGTCCAGCTTTTTGCCCAGTTCATTCAGCTCACTAATGGGCAATCGCTTAATGTCTTCAATGTTCATAAAAATTTCCTTGTCTTAATTTTATAACCGGGTCCATAAAAACCATCACGAAATCATCTATTTGACTTTGTTTTACTACATTATTTTAAAGAAACGAAATAAAGATAATTAAGATTTTTCAGTAATTACGGATTAAGTTTCGGCTTGTGTCTTTGAATATCTGAAACGCTCCAAAGGGTAGGGCTTAAATAGCCTTTTCTCAAGTAGTAATAAATTTATATTATTATAATTTAACTGTCAAGAAAATTTATTTTACCCGAAAATGACTTGATCCGACGTATTTGAATCGTTAGTCAGGAAATCTTCCTGGCTTCTTCCACAAGCAAGACAGGAATATCGTCCTTTATTTCATACAGCAATTTGCAATGATCGCAAATGACGCCGTTGGCCTTTTCGTCCAAGCGCACCTTGCCTCGGCACCGGGGGCAAATAAGAATTTCCAGAAGTTTTTTATTTAAAGCCATTTATTCCTCCTTGATAATTTTTTTAACGGCTGAAAAAACCTGTTCAGGTGTAATATTTTCCATACATTTTTTTGTCGGGCATTTTTTTAAAAAGCAGGGACTGCAGTCCTCTCCGGAACGGATTACCGTATGGCCAACGCCGTAGGGTCCGGTTCTGGAAGGATCGGTCGGCCCGAAAATGGCAATAACCGGTGTTCCCACCGCTGCGGCTAAATGCATGGGACCGGAATCAGTGGTCACGACCATTCGGGCTTTTTTATATATATAAGCCAGGTTCATTAATGTTGTTTCTCCGCCCAAATTAACGCTTTCAGCCGTCATGAAAGACGTTATGTCCTCCAGTGATTTTTTTTCGCCGCCGGTAAAGACGATTTTCATGTGCAGTTCATTATTAATCAGGTCGGCTAAATGAGCAAACTTTTTATTGTCCCAGAGTTTTGTCTCCCACAAAGCAACGGGATTAAAGGCGATGAACTTTCCGTCTTCCAAATGATATTGGTCCAAAAGGATCTGCGCCCGGCGCTCCTCTTCCTTATTCATAGGCAGAAGAAACCGCACTTGTTCTGCTTTTCCACCCAGGTAACGGGTAAAATCCAGATAACGATCCACCGCGTGTTTATCCATTTCTTCGAAAATTTTCTCATTCAGAAACAGGCCGCTTAATTCCTGCCAGGAATCGTATCCCAGTTTTCTTTTGCTGCGGCTCAGAAATACAAGGATAGAACTTTTGAACAGCCCGTGAAAATCAATGACCAGATCATAATGTCGTTGCCGTAATTTTTTTATAAAAGAAATAATTTCTTTCAGGGGCGGTATGATTCTTCCTTTGCGGATATCTTTTATCCAGCTTTTGCGGCGTGAAATCAGGACCTCATCAAGCTGCGGATGATTTTTGATTAAATCGGCAGCCGCTTCCTCCACCACCCAGGTGATGCGGGCCTCCGGATACAACAGTCGGAGTTCGGCCAGAGACGGCAGCGTGTGAATGACATCCCCGATCGCGCTTAGTTTTACAATGAGTATGTTCACGTTACGTCCTTGAGGATCCATTGGACCGCTTCCAGAATATCAGCGGCAATAAATGCCGGTGTATTTTCCGGCGTTGCTTTGTCCGGCCCCTCGTCCCGCAACAGTCCGCCGCCGTATCCTGTTCTGACCAGAATTCCCTTCACGCCGACTTTATTGGCCGTTTCCATATCGATGAATCGGTCGCCCACGAAATAAGACCTTGTTAAATCGATATCTAAATCCTGAGCCGCCTGCAGCAGCATTCCCGGTGCCGGCTTACGACAATTACAAACCCGGCGATATGGCTCTACCCCTTCGGAGGGATGATGGGGACAGTAATAAAAATTATCTATCAATGCTCCCCTTTGAAGCAAAGCCTTCTGCAAGGAATGATTGATTTTCTGCACAAAAGCTTCCGTCAATAAGCCTCGGGCCACCCCCGCCTGATTGGAAATAACAACAGCCTTCATTCCGCCGGCGTTGATCAGCCGGACGGCTTCATAAGCGCCGGGTATGATCTTCAGTTTATCGAGGCTGTCGAGGTACCCGACTTCTTCATTAATGACCCCGTCTCTGTCCAGAAAGACGGCTCTGTTTTTTTTCATGAATTCTTATCCCGGTTATCTGAAAGTAAATTTTCGGCAACGGACAGAACATCCTGCGCAGAAATCAGATTCATGCAACGAAAATCAGTCGGACATGTTTTTTTCAGGCAGGGACTGCAAGAGACTTCTTTGCGGACAACGATTGATTTTCTCCCCACGGGTGCGGTCGTGACGGGGTTCGTTGAGCCGAAGATGGCTATCGTGGGAATATTCAAAGCGCCGGCGACGTGCATAAGTCCGGAGTCGTTGCTGATAAAAAGACGGCATTGAGAAATCAAATAAATTGCCTCCCGGAGAGAGGTTTCTCCGGCAAGATTAATTAATTCAGTGCGCGACGATTTCTGAACTTGCAGGGCGGTTTGTCTGTCACCCCTGCCCCCGAAAATGATTCCCTGAGCCGGAAATTTTTCATTAATCCGGCTGATTGTGTCAGCGAATCTTTCCGGAAACCATTTCTTGGCCGCTCCGTAGGTGGCGCCCGGGGCAAGCCCGATCATCATTTTATTGGTTTCAGAAACGTATCGGCGCACAACATTTTGCGCATCCTCAGGACTGATTTTTGTTTCCAGATTCATTTCGCGATTGACGGGAACGCAACCCAGCGCCTTAGTCATTTCCAGATAATAATCAACCTGATGAACTTTTCTGATTTCCCTGGTGCGATGAACTTTGTGGGTCAGCAGGAGTCCACGGGCGTCGGAATCGTAGCCGGCCCGGACTGGTATGCCCGCCGCGACGGCTATGATGGCCGCCTCGATGGCATTTTGTAAAAGGATGGCCGCGTCAAATTTTTTTTCTTTCAGTTTTTGTGCCAGCCGGAAAACACCGGTGGAACTGTCGTATTTATTTTCATAAAGGATTACTTCGTCCAGATCGGAAAATATTTTATAAATATCCGCGACCCACGGCTTGACCAGCATGGCGATATGCGCTTGCGGATAAGTGGCCCGGATGGACGCTACGGCCGGCAACGTTAAGACGGCGTCGCCAATCCAGTTGGTGCCGCGAATTAAAATTTTTTTTAGATCTTCACGAGGCAGTTTTTTGACAGTTTCCGATTTCAAGAGAAAGTCCTTTTATTGATTTTGATGCTTAATCTTTTCCATGATGAAATTTTCAAACAATGGCAACGACGGTTGAATCTCCATTTTTATGCGCAGTATAAAAAGTATTTTTAAGAAATCAGGATAATTTCGCAAACGCATGGCGTCTTTTTCCGTGGTCATCAGATAATCCGCTCCGCTTTTGACAAAATTGTTCTGGATTTTTGCCAGTTCTTGTTCCCTGAATTCATGATGGTCCTGAAAAACATCTAAGGCAACAAGATTGATTTTGGCGTCCAGCAGAGTTTTTTTAAACGAATCCGGATTCGCGATGCCGCAGAACGCATAAACTTTTTTTCCTTCCAGTGCGGAAACAGGTTTTTGCGTTTTTTCATCCCCGCTGATAATGTCTTCTGTCCGGTGAAGGCTTTTGAAAACGGGAATTTTTTCACGGTGAATCAGTTTGCCTATTATTTCATCCGTCTTCGTTGTCTCGTCGACGCGTGTGAACAGCACGGCGCTGGCGCGTTTGATTCCTTTCATGGGTTCCCGCAATTTTCCCCGGGGCAGGACATAATGGTTTCCTTTTATGACTTTGCTGTCCAGCAACAGCAGATTGATGTCCCGGAAAATTTGCCGGTGCTGCATCGCGTCATCGCAAATGAGGACATCGGCGCCGAAATTTTCTATGGCCATTTTTCCGGTGATTGTTCTTTTTGCTCCTGTGATAACGGGCACTCCTTTCAGTCTGCGGGCCAGCAGGACTGGCTCGTCTCCGGCAATTTCGCTGTCCAGCAGAATTTGATGGCCGTCCGATACGACGTTGGCCGGACCGGATCTGCGGCCGCCGTATCCGCGGCTGATCACCGCCGGCTTTAGCCCTTTTTCCTGAAGCATCCGGGCCAGCAGGATAACGCAGGGAGTTTTCCCCGTGCCGCCCACGGTCATGTTGCCCACGCTGATCACCGGACAGGCAAGTCTTACTTCCCTGAGGATTTTGTAATCATAAAGCCCATTGCGGAAATTTACGATGAAAAGATAAAAGAAAGACAGGATATGCGCGACAATTTTTAACGCTCCATAACCCCTTGTGCTTCCGTCGTCATCCCAAATCCTTGGCCAGTCGGTCATTATTTTCATAATTTCCTTCATCCTTGAACTGCAAATTGTACAGACGGAAATATTCGCCTTTCTTCTGCATCAATGTTTCGTGATCACCCTGCTCAACAATTTCCCCGTTTACCAGCACGATAATTCTGTCGGCGTTGCGAATCGTGGAAAGTCTATGCGCTATCATGAGCGTGGTCTTGCCTTTCATCAGATTATCCAGCGCTTCCTGAACTTCGATTTCCGCTTCCGTGTCCAGCGAAGAAGTTGCCTCGTCCAGAATTAAAATCGGGGCATTTTTCAAAATGGCGCGGGCAATAGAAAGGCGCTGTTTTTCCCCGCCGGAAATTTTAGTGCCCAGTTCCCCAATGTTTGTGTCGTACCCCTTGGGCATTCTCATGATGAAATCATGAGCATTGGCGGCTTTGGCGGCGCTGATAATATCCTCATCGCTTTTTTCAAAACTTCCATAGGCGATATTGTTTTTCACCGTGTCGTTGAAAAGAATCGTCTGCTGCGTGACGATGGCGATCTGTCTGCGCAGCGACTGCAGGGATACATCGCGTATATCGAAATCGTCAATGAGCACACGACCTTCACTGACATCGTAAAATCTGGGTATCAGATTGACCAGGGATGTTTTTCCGCCGCCGCTCATACCGACGAAAGCCACAACTTCTCCCGCCTTCATGGACAACCGGATGTTTTTTAAGACCGGTATTTTTTCGTAGCGGAACGTTACGTTTTCGATGTCAATGCCGTGTTTGATGGGCGGCAATTCCGCTGCGTCGGGTTTGTCTTCGATGTCGGGGACCAGATCAATAATGCTGAACACTCGTTCTGCTCCGGCAATACCCTGATTAATCGTGTTATTGACATTGGTCAGTCTTTTGACCGGCTCATAGAGCATCAGCACCGCCGTCAAAAAAGAAAAAAACGTGCCGGGTGTGGAATTGCCTTCCAAAACATTATAGCCGCCGTAAAAAATGACCGCGGCAATACCCAGTCCGCCCAGAAATTCCATCAGCGGATGGGAAAGGGCCTTAACAGAGACGGCCTTCATGTTTAATTTAAAAAAACGTTCGTTCTCGCCGGCAAATCTATTATTTTCATATTTTTCCATGCCGAAGGCTTTAACGATGCGGGTTCCGGAAATAGTTTCCTGTAAAAGAGAACTGAGGGTGGCCATCGTCATTTGCGTGGAAGTGGTCACCTTGCGTATTTTCTTGCCGAACTGAGAAATAGGATAAATCGTCAGGGGGAAAATAATCATGGCAATAAAAGCCAGTTTCCAGTCCGTGTAAAAAATGACGCAGACCAGAGCAACAATCGTAAAGGAATCTTTAACGATACTGGTTACGACATCGGAAACCGCGTTTTGGATGGAAGCAACATCATTGGTAATGCGCGACATGAGCAGGCCGGTGGGGTGTTGCGCAAAAAAAGATAAGGATTGTTTCTGAATCTGTTCGTAGAGTTGATTTCGCAGATCGGTGACGATGCGCAAGCCGATAAAGTTCATTAAAACGGTCTGAATATAATTACAGATTCCTTTAACCAGAAAAATCAGGATAACGGCGATCGGCAGCCATTTCAGCGATGCGGGATTCTTCGCCAGAAAAATGTCATCCAGAACCGGTTTGACCAGCACCGCCTGAGACGATGTCAACGCTCCGGCGATCACCATGCAGATCATGGAAATCAGGAAACGCATGCTGTATGGACGACCAAGACTTAAAAGACGTTTAAATATATTCATATTTTTTTATTACCTGTATAGCATATCCAGCGCCAGTTTAGCAGTTTTAATTGCCGCTCCGGGTTCTCCCAGTTTGGCCCGGATGGTTTCCAGTTCTCTGATTATTTCCCGCTTTCGGGCAGGGTTGTTTAGAATGGCCAGAGCTTCCTCGGCAATGCGCACGCCGCAGGCGTCGTTCTGGATCAATTCCGGCACGACCGTTTTTCCGGCGATGATATTGACCAGCCCGATATTGTTTACGCGCACAAACAATCGGCCGATAAAATAAGACAGCAGTGAAATTTTGTAAACTATAATCATGGGAATTTTAAGCAACGCTGTCTCCAGGGTGGCCGTTCCCGAGGCAACCAGCGCCAGATCGGCACAGGAAACGACATCATAGGTATGGCCGGAAATCACCTTGATGTCTTGACGAGATCCGGCAATCATGTCGGTCAGGTCTTTCTCCTCAAGCGTGTCGGCCAGGGGAATGACAAATTGCGTTTCCGGAATTTTATTTTTCAATATTTCCGCGGCTTTTAAAAGTTCCGGCATTAATTTTCTTATTTCCGAAAGACGGCTGCCCGGTAAAATGGCGATTGTCGGTTTATTCTCGTCAAGCCCGAACTTTTTGCGCGATTCTTGTAAAGAATAATTTGTTTTAATCATGTCCAGCAGAGGATGACCGACGTAGTTTACCGTAAATCCCTTCTCCCGGTAAGTTTCCACTTCAAACGGGAGAATCACCGCCATTTCGGTCACTGTTTTTTTTATTTGCTCAATTCTGCCCCGCCGCCAAGCCCAGACCTGCGGGCTGATGTAGTATAAAACCCTGATGCCTCTTTTGCGGGCGGCCTTTGCCAGCGGTAAATTAAAATCCGGATAGTCGATCAGGATGACAAGATCGGGGTGTCGTTCGTCCAGAGATTCTTTCATCATCTGCATGATTTTCAGAATAGCTCTTAGTTTGGAAAAAACTTCGGTGAAGCCGACAACCGCCATGGCCGAAGCATCCGCAAGAATCTGCACTCCCGTCGTCTGCATTTTTTTCCCGCCGATGCCATAGAAATTCAAGGCCGGATCGGCATTCAGCATTTCCCGGACAAGACCGGCCCCATGCATATCGCCGGAGGCTTCGCCGGCAACAATCATGATGGTTTTGCTTTTATGGTTTGAATGGTTCATGGCAGGACAGGCTGTGTTCTTCAGGAAGCATGGTTGATGATCTCGGCAATAAATCCGATTTCTTCTTGAGTCAGTTCGGGAAACATCGGCAGTGAAAGTACTTCCTGTGAGCACTTTTCGCTTTGCGGCATCGTTTCCGAATCCTTGTATAATTTTAGAAATACATCCTGCCGGTGAAGCGGCACAGGATAATACACGGCGGAAGCGACTTCTTTTTTCTGCAGCGAGTCGGCCAGAAGATCCCGCTGGTCCGAGCGAATGGTAAACTGATGATAAACATGTTCGCAATCTTCGGAAGCTGTCGGCAGAATCAGATTATGACGTTTGATGGCCGCGCAGTAAGCCGCTGCGTTACGGCGCCGCGCCGCATTGAATTCATCTATTTTTTTCAACTTGATGCGGATAATCGCGGCCTGAATCTCATCAAGGCGGCTGTTGTAGCCGACTTCCTGATGATAGTAGCGTTTCGCGCTGCCGTGATTCCGCAGCATCTGAACTTTTCCGGCGAGTTCTTCACTTTTTGTAATAATCATACCGCCGTCGCCGTAACCGGCCAGATTTTTGCTGGGGAAAAAACTGAAACAACCGATGTCGCCGATGGACCCCACTTTTTTACCGCGATATACCGCTCCAAAAGCCTGAGCGCAATCTTCAATTACTTTCAGACCATGTTTTTTAGCGATGTCCATTAGCCCATCCATATCGGCGGGGTGGCCGAATAAATGAACAGGGATAATGGCCCGGGTCCGGGAAGTTATTTTTTTCTCGATTTGACCGCAGTCGATATTATACGTATCAGGGAGAATATCCACAAAAACAGGCTTCGCTTTCAATAGAGCGATGACCTCGGCCGTAGCGATAAATGTAAAAGGTGTGGTGATGACTTCATCCCCGGCTTCAATAGCGCAGGCCCGTAAAGCCAGAAGTAGCGCGTCGGTTCCATTGGCTACTCCCACGGCGTAAGGCAGATCATGATAGGCGGCAACTTCTTGCTCCAGTGCGGCCACGTTGGGACCGAGAATAAAGCGGGTTTCCTCCAGAACATTGGCGACTGCGGCATCAATTTCCTTTTTGAGATTATGGTACTGCCTTTTTAAATCGACCATGGGAATCATTTTAGTAAATCCTCTGCTGCTTTTATTTTTCTTATTATTTCCACGGCCAGGGCCAGGGATTTGCGCGCGTCTTCTCCGGAAACAGGAGGGCGGGAACGGTGGGTCACCGCATCGATGAAGGAACGAATTTCCTCTTCCAGAGGATCATGGCTTCCTACTTCGATGTTGTTCTGCGTGATCTGAGCCTGACCCGTTTCACTCGTTCCTTTGCTGAAAGAAAGGATTTCCCGCTTCTGACAATCCACCGAATGGTATCCTTCGGGACTAAAAAACCGTATTTTTTGCATTGTTTTGGCGCTGATGCGGCTGGCTGTGACATTGGCCGTGCACCCGCTGGCAAAAGAAATACGGGCGTTGGCTATATCGATTTTCTCGGAGAGAATGGGAACGCCCATGGCTTCCACTCCCGTGACCGGAGAATCTACAAATTTTACAAGAATGTCCAGATCGTGAATCATCAAATCCAGAATGATATCAACATCTGTGCCGCGCTCGAAGAAAGGATGAAGCCGGTGGGATTCTATAAAAAGAGGTTTCCGGACGAATTTTTCCAGGGCCATGATAGCAGGATTGAATCTTTCAACAAAACCAACCTGCAGCACCAGTTTTCCCCCCCGGGCCAGTGCGATTAATTCATCGGCTTCTTCCAGTGTGGCACAAATCGGTTTCTCGATCAGGACGTCAATCCCCGCCGCCAGAAAATCCCTGGCCACCTGGTGATGATCGCTTGTCGGAACGGCAATGCTGACGGCGTCTATTCGGCCGATCAGATCCTGATAATTCGCCGATGCCGCGCATTGATAAATGTCCGCGGCTTTTTGAGCGCGTTCCGCTGAAACGTCCGCGACGGCGGTAATTTCGCAAGATTCCAGTTTACGGTATTTCTGCAAGTGATAATTGCCCAGGTGGCCGATGCCGACCACGCCGACTTTTATTTTCTTTTGTTTCATTTCCTGTAATTTAGCGGCAAATGCCTCTTTCCGATTCCTTGATAAATTTTATAAAATGTTTTACTTCCGGCAGATCCTCTACCTCGGATTCCGCTTTTTTGACGGCGTCTTCCAGAAGCAGTTTGGAACGAAAAATAATCCGGTAGGCTTCACTGATTGCTTTGATGGTTTTTTCGGGGAAATTTCTTCTTTTCAATCCGATCAGATTCAGACCGAAGAGTTTGGCGTGGTTTCCCTGGGCGATGGTGTAGGGCGGAATGTCCTTGACGGCGGCGGAACAGCCTCCGATCATACAGTGTGCACCGACACGGCAGAACTGGTGCACACCGGTCAGACCGCTGATGATGGCGTAATCTTCAACATGAACGTGACCGGCCAGCGTTGCCGCATTGGACATGATCACATGATCGCCGAGTTTGCAGTTGTGGGCTACATGGCAGTATGCCATGATCAGATTGTGATCCCCCATAATGGTCACGCCGATATCGGACGTCGTTGACCGGTGAATCGTCACAAATTCCCTGATGGTATTAAAGTTGCCGATCACCACGCGGGTTTTCTCTCCGCTGAATTTCAAGTCCTGGGGAGGCGCTCCGATGGAGCAAAACTGAAAAATACGGCAGTTTTCCCCGATATGGGTAAAATCATCGATTACCGCGTGAGGACCGATAACCGTGTTCTTGCCGATTTTAACATCGGAACCGATGATCGAATACGGCCCGACTTCCACGCCTTCTTCCAGGATCGCGTCGGGCGCAATGATTGCTGTCGAATGAATTTTCATCTTCTAACCTTCTTTAAAAAAATTACTTTTTCTGGAGATCGTCAACTTTTTTTAAAAGATCGTTCAGTGTCGCTCTCATCTCGGGCAGTTTTGACCGGCAGGCTTCAACCTGAAGCCATTCTTTATAAGGCAGTTGCGGGGCGCCGCCCACGATTTCACCGGATTTGATGTCTCTGTGAATTCCCGAACCGGCCGCGATCATGACCTGGTCACCGATGTTGATATGTCCGACCATGCCGGTCTTCCCGCCGACCATGACGCTTCGGCCCAGCTTTGTGCTTCCTGAGATGCCGACCTGGGCAGTGATAACGGAATTTTCTCCGATAACCACATTGTGGGCGATCTGAACCAGATTATCGATTTTGACATTGCGGTGAATCCATGTTTTGCCCAGTGTGGCTCTGTCAATGGTCGTATTGGCGCCTATTTCGACATCATCATCGATCTGTACATAACCAACCTGAGGAATTTTGACATTACCCTTGCCGGGAGATGCAAAACCAAAACCGTCGGCGCCGATCACCACTCCGGAATGCAGTGTGACGCGGTTGCCGATGATGCAGGAATGATAAACGGCAACGTTTGCAAACAGCACTGAATCTTCTCCGACGGAAACGTTTCTGCCGATAAAAACGCCTGGGTAAACAACCGTGCCTCTGCCGATTTTCGCTCCCCGGGAAATAAAAGCACGGGGGAAAATTACCGCTTCCGGAGACACGCTTGCGCCTTCTTCAAGATAAGCTTCAGCGCTTATGCCGGCGCGGCCATGGTCCGGCGGATAATAATGATTCAGGATTTTTCCCAGCGCGACATAGGGATCGGCAACAACGATCAGGTTTTGCCCTTCCGTCGTTGTCTGAGGAGAAACGAGAATCGCAGACGCTTTCGTATCTTTCAGTTTCTTCAGATATTTCTTGTTGGCAATGAAAGTCAGGTCACCCTGACTGGCTTCTTCGATGGCTCGGATATGGTGGATAACAATGTTGTCCGATCCGATAACCGTACCGCCGAGAAACGCAGCTATCTCCCCAATTGTCATGTTCATCGAGTGAATATTTTCCGTTATTTGATTTTATTAAATTCTTCAATAACTCTGTTGCTGAAATCGCTTTCCTTTGCATAATAGGGAATGGGCATGGTTGCCACATCGACAACCAGCGTATATTTTTCTCTTTCAGCGATGGAGCGGACGATCTTGATGATGCCGGGCATCAGTTTTTGTGTCATGTCCTGATCACGTTTTTTCAACTCTTCATTGGTATCATTGACCAGTAATTGATAATCTCTCATTTTCTTCTGGTAAGCGGCTTCTTTTTCGCTTCGAGAGCTCTGGGTCATGATGGAGCCTTGTTTTTCCAGCTCTTCCTTCATTTTTTTCAGTTGATTTTCAGTGGTTTTAATTTCTTGAGTTTCTTTTTCGTAAAACCGCTTGAAATCATCGGCAGCTTTCTTCCCGGCGTTGGATTTCTGCATGATTTCCTGCAAATTGATAAAGCCGATTTTATCAGCAGCCCAGGCGTTTATACTTAAAACGAAAAAGAAAGCGGTCATGATGGTCATCAGGTAAATAATTTTTTTCATTTGTAATCTCCTCTTTAAATGATAGGTTTAATTTTTCTATATTTCTTTACATCGGCATCCCGATGGTAAATTCCCAGCGCCCGCTGGTGTCATCGTTTAATCCTCCGCGGTCGAGTACGTGACCATACTCAAGTCTCAACGGACCGATCGGCGAATACCAGCGAATGCCGGCCCCGACAGATTGTCGTAAATCCCCCAGGTCGTATTTGTTATCCCAGGAGTTGCCGGCATCATAAAAGGCCACGAGCTTCATTCCGGAATCCTTGATAAAGGGCAACACCAGCTCAACATTGAACACCAGCATATTCGTGCCGCCGATGACATCAGACGTTCCCCCGTTGGTAGGACCGACGTAACGGAATCCGCGCAGAGAATTGATTCCGCCCAGAACATATCGGTTGGAAACGGGAATTTCAACCCCCTCATGATCCTGGATATAGCCGATCCGTCCTTTGGCGGCGAAAACAACATCCAGCGGCAGTGGAAAATATGAGAATAAACTTGCTCCGTACTGGGTGTAGTTGGCGTCTCCCATTAATGGACCGCCCGCATGAGTTGCGGCAATCGTGGCTTTAGTGCCCTTCGAGGGGAAGATGTAATCATTCGTCGTATCGCGAATAAAGGATAAGGTGACGGCGCTGGACGATGTTTCGCCTTCCTGGGCCTTCACATAGGCCGTTGCGAGCGGCGAAACCTCCCGGATGTCGTCAATATAGTACTTGTATCCCAAGTAGCCCACAATTTTTTCTATCACCGGATAGCCCAGAGTCAGACCCGCCCCTTGAGAATCCAGCGTGTAATAATCGTACTCCTTTTCATATTTCCAGATATCCGCCTTGCACCAGAGCGGCAGGCCGAAAAGCCATGGTTCCGTGAAAGATAAATCGTAATTGTTGGTTTCGGATCCGAGTGAGGCCTTCAAACTCAGAATCTGGCCGTATCCAAGGAAATTCTGCTGCGTGATCTGAGCCATCATCACAAGTTTATCGGATGCGCTGTAACCTGCTCCCACCATAAACATGCCCGTGCTTTTTTCCTTAACGCGGACATTAATATCCATTTTATTCTTGTCCGTACCCTTTTCCGTTTGAAAATCCACTTCTTCAAAATATCTCAACCGGTTCAGGTTGGTGTAACTGCTTCTCAACTTGCTGCTGGAATAGAGATCGCCTTCGACCACATCCAGCTGACGGCGGATAACCTTATCGCGGGTGATACTGTTGCCGGAAATGTTGACGCTGCTGATATAAACCGGTTCGCCTTTATTGATTTGGAAATCAATATCGACCAGTTGCTCGTTTTCTCTGGTGTTGACTTTGGGATTGATGTCGGCATTCGCGTAGCCTTCGTCATTACAGGCCTGCACCAGAAGATCCAGATCTCGGATAATGGCTTCACGGTTGTAATTATCGCCTTTCTTGACCTTGAGAGACTGCAGGAGTTCTTCCCGTGATTTTTCCAGGGTATCTCCGGAAATTTCTACTTTATCAACCTTGAATCTCTTTCCTTCTTGAATTTTGATTTTTACCAGGATGCCTTTTTGATCGGTGACGATTTCCGGTTCGCCGATTTGAGAATGAATAAAGCCGTTATTGAAATAATAGGCATTGATCCTGCCGATATCCTGTTTAAGCTGATCCCGTTTGAGCAGACCGGAATCGGTCACGAAAGAAAAAATGCCTTTTTCAGAAGTGCTCATCATTTTTTTTAATTCTTTTGCGCTGTAGGCTTCATTGCCCTCGAAAACAATAGACTGAATATAGAGTCGGTCATTTTCTTTAATGTCCAGGACAACGCGAAAATCCTTTTCGCCATCCTGTTCCACCCTGTCCTTTATTTCCGCATTGTAATAACCCTTGCTGTCATAGAGCGCCTTGATCTTTTCAATGTCCTCTTTGATCTGTTCCTGGTTCAGATTTTGTCTTGTTTTAATGGTTAAAACCGCCTGAATATCATCTTTGCTGACGGCTTTATTGCCGATAATGCTGATCTCGGAAACCAGTCCCTTTTCCTGTACGAAAAACGTAACGACCTTGCCTTCGGCCGTGGCCGATGTTTCCGCGGTTACGTCCAGAAAGTATCCCATCTTGAATATTGTTTTAATGTCGGCTGCGATATCGGCTTCGGAAAAAATACCGTCTTTCCTGCTTTTGATTTTTGCCGTAATAGCCGAGGCATTAATCTTGCGGTTGCCTTGGATTTCAATTCTGGCTATTTTCTGAACCAGGCCGATCCGATCGAGAACTTCTACTTTTAATTGTTCGGTCAGCGAGCTGATATTGGTCACCCCTCTGCCGTGCGCGGTTGCCGGAGAGAAAACACTGTTCTTGTCCAGGTCGGTTATTCTGGCGTCAATGTTCATGGATTTGCCGAACTGGGTCAGTGTGCCCGTAATGACAAAATCGGCCCCCTTGGATTTCCCGTAGCTGATAGCTTTATTCTCTTCAATCTTTCCCTGGTTTTTAAGGAATTCGTCAGCGGGAATAATGACAATAGATTTTTCCTTCTGCAATTCCTCCGAGAGATTTTTATACAAAGATTCCCGCAGAGCCATTTTATCCTGATTGCTGTATATTTCAAAAGGCATCACAACAATCTTTTTCAATTCTTCCGCCTGTGCCACCGGAACAAACAGGATCATTAAAAATAAAATAATGAAAGATAACTTACACGCTTTCTCTTTGATAGTCATAAATTTCTCCATCGCGCAGAAGAATCCTTTCAGACATTCTTTCCGCCAGTAATTTGTTGTGTGTTACCGTAACAAGCGTTATTTTTTTTATCACATTCAGGTTGACCAGAATGTCTTCTATCTTTTTTCCTGTTTCCGTGTCAAGATTTCCGGTAGGTTCATCAACGAGCAGTATTTCCGGCTCCATAATCAGGGCACGGGCAATGGCTACCCTCTGTTGTTCGCCCCCCGAAAGCTCTCCCGGTTTGTGATTGATTCTGTTCTCTAATCCAACTTCTTGAAGCAATTTGCAAGCTTTTTCTCCGGCTTGTTTCTTGTTCATTCTCCCGATCAGGGCGGGCATCATCGTGTTTTCCAGAGCGTTGAATTCCGGAAGAAGATTGTTGAACTGAAAAACGAATCCGATGTGCGAATTGCGAAAGGAAGATCTTTTTTTCTCCTCCCAGGCAAAGACATTCACGCCATCGATAAAAAGATTCCCGTCTGTCGGGTGATCGAGCATGCCCATGATATGGATGAGGGTGCTTTTCCCGGCGCCCGAAGCGCCCAGGACAGCAAGGGATCGCCCTTTCTCTATCCTCAGATTCAGACCACGCAAAACCTCGATTTTGTTGCCGGCCTTGAAAAAGGTTTTTGATAAATTTTCCAGTATAATCATACGTGTCAGCCTGCGCTCATTCGTACCTTAAAGCTTCCGCCGGATCCGTTTTAGAAGCTTTAAAAGAGGGATAAATGGTCGATAAAAAGCAGATCAGCAAGGTGCCGGCCACGATAATGGCAACGTCGCTGTAATTTACTTTGGACGGAAGTTCGCTTAAATAATAAACGTCCCCCGGCAAAAATTTAAAGTTAAAAATCTTTTCCACAAGCAACGAAAACTTTTGCAAGTTTAATGCGACGGTCAGTCCGGCCACACATCCCAGAAAAGTACCGATCACGCCGATAATCAATCCCTGGTAAATAAATATTTTCATGATGCTCCGGGAGGTCGCGCCCATCGATTTCAATATCGCAATATCCTTGCTTTTTTCCATGACAATCATGATCAGAGCGCTGATGATATTAAAAGCGGCCACCAGGACAATCAGACTCAAAATGATAAACATCACCCTTTTTTCCAGTTTCAGGGCGGAAAAAAGATTCTTGTTCATCTGCATCCAGTTTTGCGTCCAGTAGGGGAAACCCAGCTCGCTTTGAATTTTCCGGGCAATGACATTCGCTTTGTAAATGTCATTCACTTTGATATCAATTCCCGTAACCGTATCTCCCATCTGCAGAAATTTCTGGCAGCTTGGCAAAGACAGATACGCCAGGGTCGAATCGTATTCGTAAAATCCGGATTCAAATATTCCGACCACGACAAATTTCCCCATGCGCGGCACCATCCCCGCCGGCGTGGCAATGCTGACCGGAGAGATGATCGTTATGGTGTCGTACAGAAAAATTCCCATATTCCGGGCCATTTCCTTCCCGATGACAATACCTTCCGGCTGCACGCCGTTGTCTGAGTAACGGGCGGCAATGTCCTGTGGGATTTGGTTGAGATAATCAAGATTCCCTTCTTTGATTTTTCCCAGATTGATAACTTTAAAGGCGCTTTCTGTATCCAGCGCGCGAATGACGACACCCGTGACGCCATTGTCATTGCGGATCATCGCCTGGCTGTAAATAAAAGGCGTGGAGGCGACAACGCCTTCGATGCCGGCAATTTTTTCGCGGACGTCGCGGTAGTTTTTCATGGGGCCGCTCATGTCGGTGGTTAGCTCAACGTGGGATTTGATGCCCAGGATTTTCGTGCGTAAATCCTCCTCAAAGCCGTTCATCACCGCCAGAACAATGATCAGGGCGGCGACGCCGAGAAAAATTCCCAGGATGGAGATGGACGTGATGACGGAAACGAAGATCTGTTTGCGTTTTGCTTTTAAATAACGCCTGCTGATGAAAAGTTCGTAGGGCATTGTTTATTGTTCAATCCTTTTTCCGGGATCGGTCCGGTTCAGTCGACCCGTTAAGTATTCGATTTATTCCTGCCTGGCTCTCAGCAGCGGGAACAAAATAACGTCTCTGATGGAAGAACTGTCGGTAAAAAGCATCACCAGACGGTCAATGCCGATTCCTTCCCCGGCGGTCGGCGGCATGGCGTATTCCAGGGCGCGGACATAATCCTCGTCCATTTCATGGGCTTCATCGTCGCCGGCTTCCCGTTCATGGAGCTGCTGCAGAAATCTCCCTTTCTGATCGACGGGATCATTCAATTCCGAAAACGCGTTCGCGATTTCCCGACCGCAGATGTAAAGCTCAAAACGGTCAACCAGTTCAGGGTCGGTGTTCGACCTGCGGGACAGGGGAGACACCGCAACCGGATAATCGGTCACGAATGTCGGCTGGACCAGTTTCTTTTCGACCACTTCGTCAAAAATGGCCATGTGAATTTTCCCCAGCGGGTCGTTATCTTTGACATCGCAGCCGACTTTCCTGGCAAAAGCGACCGTTCGGGCCGGATCGGTCAGATCGGCAGGTTCCATTCCGGCTATTTGAAGAAGCGCATCCTTCACGGAAAGACGCTGCCACGGCGGCGTCAGGTCAATTTCCGTATCCTGATAGGTGAACTTGAGCCCCTCAAAAAGATCACGGGCGATAAAAACGAACAGCTCTTCCGTAAAAGACATCAAGTCTTTGTAATCCGCATAACCCCAGTAAAACTCCATCATGGTAAATTCCGGATTATGAAAGGAGTCAATGCCTTCGTTCCGGAAACTGCGGTTGATTTCGTAAACTCTCTCCAACCCGCCGGTGACCAGCCGTTTTAAGTAAAGTTCCGGTGCAATCCGCAGATAGAAGTCCATATTCAGTGCATTATGATGGGTTTTAAATGGCCGGGCGACGGCACCGCCGGCGCGGGGCTGCATCATCGGCGTTTCCACTTCCAGAAAATCATGTTCATCCATGAACTGACGGATTAACTTGATAATGCGGCTGCGCCGGTAAAAGATTTCCTTCACCTTGGGGTTGGCGATCAAATCAAGATATCGCTGACGGTATCTTGTTTCGATGTCGGTCAGGCCATGCCATTTTTCAGGCAAGGGACGTATCGATTTCGATAAAAGCATGAGTTTTTGCGCTTCAATAGTCAGCTCATCGGTTTTTGTCCGGAACAATTTGCCGGAAATAAAGATGATGTCACCGATATCGAGTTTCTTAAAAACAAAATATTCTTCAGGACTTAAACTGTTTTTGCCGACATAGCCCTGAATCTGGCCTTTGTAATCCTGAATTTTGATAAAAGCCGCTTTGCCGAAATTGCGCACAGCCATCAGGCGTCCGGCAACAGAAAAAGTCTCCTCCATCTTCACCAGGGAATCGTTGTCCATATTGCCGAATTTCAACGCTATTTCCTGTGTTGTGTTTTTCGGTTTGATGTCGTTGGGGTATAAATCAATACCCGCCGATTTCAGATCAGCAATTTTTTCCCGGCGGATATTTAAAAGTTCATTATCTTCCATAGCTTCTCCACTTTTGTAAAGTCTGCTTAACTATATTTTTTTAAGCAAATAGTCAAGTATAACGATAATAAGGGAAATATGCCTAAAGACGACGTCAAAAAACAATCGAGCGCCATGCGATATCTGAAAATAATGGCGTTCGTTGATGAGTTAGGCCTGCATTCAAAATTCTTTATTATTTCATAATCAATAAACGCTTGACATAATAAATAACACACGTTACATTACACATGTAATTTAAACACGCCGGGGATCGCATGCCGCCAAAAGTTATTTATAACAGATCCGATATTATCGATTCCTCGTTGAGAATCGTCAAAGAAAAGGGATTTAAGCAACTGAGCGCCCGCGAAGTTGCCCGGCAATTGATTTCTTCCACCCGTCCGGTGTACGAGCATTTTCAATCCATGAACGAGTTGAAAAAGGCGGTGTTGCAAAAGACCGTTGATCTTCTCTATGATTATGTCACGCGGCCGTACACGAAAAATGCCTTCCTGAATACCGGCGTTGGCTATGTTTTATATGCCAGGGATCATAAAGAATTTTTTAAAATGATATTCCTGGAGGATAATGATGCCAGCGGAATCATCGACGAAATGCTGAAGAAGTTGGATAAAGAGATCGTGAAGGTGCCCGAGCTCAAGAAGCTTGCTCCGGCTGAAAGAAAGGAGCTGTTGAAAAACGGCTGGATCTACACCCATGGATTTGCCGTCATGGTTTTTGCCGGATACATAAAGAATAATCAGGATAAACAAATTATTAAGATGCTTGCTGAAGCAGGCCCCATTTTTATTGAAGATGCACTTCGAAAACACAATTCTGATGCGGTAGTCAATACAACGATAAAGGAGATTGAATAATGTCGGAAAATCCATTGCATTTGCTTATGAATCCCCAATCCATTGCGGTTGCCGGAGCGAATAACAACCCGTCGAAGATGGGAACCATACAGGCGTTGAATATTGTGAAAGGCGGCTACGGCGGCAGATTTTACCCGATTCATCCCGTGGAAAAAACCGTTTTGGGTTGTCCAGCCTACGCCACACCGGAGGATTTGCCCGAAGCGCCCGATCTGGCCATCCTGATTGTCCCCATACGAGCGGTTGCTTCTCTGCTGGAGGGTTTCGGCAAAATCGGAACGAAGAGAGCGATCGTGATTACCGCCGGTTTCAAGGAAACGGGAGCGGCCGGACACGAAATGGAAAAAAAGATCAACGCAATAGCAGACCGCTATCAAATGCGTTTTGTCGGCCCCAACTGCATGGGTGTCATCAATTCCGGAATTTCACTGAACACCACCGTTTTAGCCACGTCCAGAGAACCGGGCCTTCTGGGATTTGCATCGCAAAGCGGCACCTTCCTCAGCCAGACGCTGCCCTATTTGAGAAAAAGAGGAATCCGCTTCAGCAAGGCCATCAGTCTGGGCAACGAGGCCAACATCAATATGATTGACGCGTTGGAATATCTGGGAGAAGATGAACAAACCAAGGCCATCATTCTTTACATTGAAGGCATTCGCGAAGGGCGAAGGTTTCTCGACGTTGCCCGAAAAATCACGCCGCACAAACCGATTGCGGCGTTATACGTGGGTGGTTCCGCCTCCGGCGCGCGCGCGGGGTTGAGTCACACCGGCGCCATGGCCGGTCCGGATTTCCTCTATAACGGCATTTTCAAGCAGGCCGGCATCATCCGGGTCAACTCCATTGAAGATCTTTACTATCACGGCTGGACGCTTGCCACACAACCGCCGATGCGGGGCAAAAGAGTCGGAGTCATGACCAATTCCGGTGGGCCCTCCACAACCATTTCCTATACCTGCGATGCGGTCGGTCTGGAGGTTCCCCGCTTTTCCGAAGGCCTGCAAAACGAAATCAGAAAACACATTGAACCGCACGCTTCGTCTTCCAATCCCGTCGATATGACGTTCGACCTGAGCATGGATAAACTCGCGCTCACCCTGCCGGAGATGGTGATGAAAAGCGGCGAGGTCGATGCGCTCGTCCTGCACGGAACCATGATGACCGGTTATCTGAAAGAAATTTATCCCACGCTGAAAGATATGATCGGCAATATTTCGCTGGAAGAATTTTTAAAATACGGCCAGATGGACCGGACGGTTGCCAACGAAACCTTTGAACTGCCCTCCAAATATAAAATCCCGATGCTGATATCTTCGTTTTTTGATCATGAAGACAACTATATCAAAGGCTATCAGGATACGAACACACCGGTGTTTTATGCCCCGGAAAATACCGCGCGGGCGCTGGGCTCGCTTTACCGGTACAAGTGCATCAAAGAGCGCGCTTCCCGCAAAGATGCCGCTTTGCCGAAAATCAAAAAAGCGGCCAAGGAGATTATCCTCAATGCGCTGGACAACAAACAAAAGGCACTGGATGAATACGAGGCGAAGCAGTTGCTGGCCTGCTACGGCGTGCCGGTAACGAAGGAAGCGCGGACGGTAAAGGTTGAAGACGCTCTGAAGGCCGCTAAAAAAATCAGTTATCCGGTGGCGCTTAAAGCCTGCTCCTGGAAAATCATGCACAAAAGCGGCAAGGGGCTTATCGCGCTGAATGTGGAAAACGAAAACCAGCTGAAAAAGGAATTTAAAAATATTCAAAAGAATGCGGGGAAAAGTGTGCCAGTGCTGGTGCAGGAAATGCTCAGCGGCAGCCGCGAATTTTTGGCCGGCATAACGCGCTTCGCCGGATTCGGCCCGGGTGTCGTTTTCGGTCTGGGCGGCGTTTTCACGGAAGTTTTCAAGGACACGACTTTACGTCTGGCGCCGGTTACAAACGCCGATGCGCTGGAAATGTTCGAAGACATCAACGCCCGCAAACTGCTCGATAAATTCCGCGGCCTGCCGAAGGTAAAATTAAACAATCTGTCCAGGATAATTCAGACGGTCGGGAACATCGCGCTTCTGCATCCGGAAATTGCCGAAATCGATCTCAACCCGATTATCATTGACGGCGCCGAGCCGGTCGTTGCCGATGCGCTGATTGTGCTGGAAGAAAAATCTTAAGTTTATTGCTCCCAATTAAACTTGGCTTCACAATTTAGAATTTTATAACAACTTCTTCCTGTAGTCCACACAGCGTCAATTTTGAACATAATACCGCCTTTCAATTCGTAATAATCAATATCCCTCTTTCGAGGGATTGACTTTCTCGCTGACATTTGAGATATTAACGAAGCTTGAAAAAGGCGAACCGTCTTATAAGGACGGGGTGCAAAGTTACAACCGAGATCTAGGATAATAGATACGGTGATTGAACTGCCAGGCTGGGTATTTACTTGCCATACACACCGTATGCCAGATCAACCAGTTCTCCAGCAATCTCCGTATCCATAAATAATAAAAAAAAGTGGCAGAGCAAGAAAGGAAGCACGCGCCATGTACAATCTTTATCATTTTGTATCGCTTATAATCAAAGAAAGTCAAGTTTCCGTTTGTAGGCACCCATCCCGTAAGATCGATTCGCCAACAATATTCGGCGCCATTATGCTGTCAGTATTTTTGTTGCTTTCCGGCCCGGCATCAGCACTGGATCCCGGCACTCTGCCCACGGGCGGTAAAATAACCTCCGGCAAGGGCAGCATCTACTCATCCGGCAACCAGATGACAGTGAAGCAGGACACCCGGAAGATGATTGCCAACTGGGATACCTTTAACATCGGCAAAAGTGCGGGTGTCGCCTTCAAACAGCCCGACGCCGATTCGGTAGCGCTCAACCGTATCTACGACCAGAACCCCAGCCAGATACTGGGTTCCCTTTCCGCCAATGGTAAGGTATTTTTATTAAATCCCTCAGGCATTGTATTTGGAAAAGACGCACAGATCAACGTTGGTGGTTTGGTGGCTTCCTCCCTGAACATGGCCGACAGCGACTTTCTGGCCGGTAAATATAATTTCTTCAGCGACGGCCAGTCCGGCAGCATCCTGAACCAGGGCAATATCAGCGTCATTCCCGGCGGCGTAGTCGCCTTAATCGCGCCGAAAGTAACCAATGAAGGAACAATCACAGCGACCAGCGGCGACGTCTTAATGGCCGCGGGCAACCAGGTGTCATTGGATTTTAACGGTGACGGCCTCATCAGCTACACCATCAACAAAGGCGCGATAAACGCACTGGCCGAAAACAAGGGCCTTATCCAGACGGACGGCGGCCTGGTGGTCATGACCGCTGAAGCAGCCGACAGCCTGACCGGCGCGGTCGTCAACAACAGCGGCGTCATACAGGCGCAGACTCTGCAGAACAAGCATGGCCGCATCGTGTTGCTCTCCGACATGGCAAGTGGCACAACAATCGTGGGCGGCAAGCTTGACGCTTCAGCACCCGCAGGCGGAGACGGCGGTTTCATCGAGACGTCAGCTAAGAATGTCAACATCAATGATGATGCGGTCATTACCACTGCTGCACCGAAGGGCAACACCGGGACATGGCTGATAGATCCTTATGACTTTACCATAGCATCGAGCGGCGGTGATGTTACCGGCGCTGCCTTGACAACGGCGCTGGCCAGCAATTCTGTGACCATACAAACACTGAGCGGTTCTGTTTCCTGTACGGGGATGACCTGCGGTTCGGGTAATTCTTCCGGCAATGGCGATATTTTCGTCAACGACAACATTACATGGTCAAAAAACACACTGACCCTGAACGCCTATCGCAACATTGAAATTAACAACGAATTATTCGGTTCGGGAACGGCAAAGCTTGCTCTATTCTACGGACAGGGGGTTGGCGCTTCGGGCAATACTGCCACATATACAGTCAACGCTCCGATCAACCTTCCAGCAGGCAATAATTTTTCAACAAAACTTGGGTCCGACGGCACTACCGTAAGCTATTATGTCATTACAAGCCTCGGAGCTGACGGCAGCACAACCGGCACCGACCTGCAAGGAATGAAAGGTAACCGTTCAAGAAATTATGCTCTTGGTGGCAATATTGATGCCACGGGAACATCAGAATGGGATACAGGTAAAGGTTTCGCGCCTGTCGGCTATGCTAGCACACCATTTACCGGCCAGTTCGATGGGTTGGGTCACTCAATAACAAATCTTACAATTAATCGGCCATCTCAAGATTGTGTTGGCCTGTTCGGTGCTATCAGCGGCGCCAGTATATTGAAAAACGTGGGCTTGCTAGGAGGCAGTGTCTCCGGTTCGGGTTATGTCGGTGGTCTCGTCGGGGAAATCAGCTCTGGCACCATCCGGAACGTCTATTCTACGGGCAGCGTCTCCGGTAGAGTTACTGTCGGCGGTCTCGTCGGGGGAAACTATGGCACCATCCAGAACGCCTATTCTACGGGCAGTGTCTCCGGCGGTAGTGTTTATATTGGAGGCCTCGTCGGGATGAACTACTCTGGCACCATCCAGAACGCCTATTCTACGAGCAGTGTCTCCGGCGGCGGTAGTGATATCGGCGGTCTCGTCGGGATGAACTACTCTGGCACCATCCAGAACGCCTATTCTACGGGCAGTGTCTCTGGCAGCGGTAGTTCTGATGCTGTCGGCGGTCTGGTCGGGCTTAGCATCTATGGCACCATCCAGAACGCCTATTCTACGGGCAGTGTCTCCGGCGGCTATACTGATGTCGGTGGTCTCGTCGGATTGAATGATGGCACCATCCAGAACGCCTATTCTACGGGCAGTGTCTCCGGCGGCTTTGGTAATATCGGCGGTCTCGTCGGGTGTAACCACTCTGGCACCATCCAGAACGCCTATTCTACGGGCAGTGTCTCCGGCGGCTATAGTAATATCGGCGGTCTCGTCGGATTGAATGATGGCACCATCCTCAGTTCCTTATGGAATACTGCGACTTCGGGCACTACAAAGGGGATAGGAGGTGGTGATCTCACGGGTGTCACCGGACTGACTACGTCACAGATGAAGACAATGTCAAGTTTCGTAGGCTGGGATATATCCAATACAGGTGGAACCAGCGCTGCCTGGCGTATATATGAGGGGAACACTTATCCATTGCTGAGAAATTTCCTTACACCACTGACAATAACAGCTGATAACGTGACCAAGACATATGACGGCATGGCTTGGTCATTGCCATTACAGAATGTTGTTTATTCCATCACCGGAGCGGATGCCGCGGGTCATCTTTTTAACATCAGCACGCCATATGGCGTCGGCAGCGGAAGAAATGTCGGCTCCTATAATCCCGCGCTTTATTCTGATCAATATGGATATGACATCAGTTATGTCAACGGCACGTTGACAGTGAACAAATACCCGATCATCGTAACGGCGCAGACGAACACCAAGACCTATGACGGAACCACCACTGCAGCGGTGCCACTCATCACGCTGGGCAGCCTACAGGGGACAGACACGGCAAATTTCACCGAGACCTATGACAACAAGAATGCCGGTACAGGCAAGACCCTGACAGCCAGCGGGACCGTAAACGACGGCAACAGCGGCAATAATTACAGCTACACATTCATAAACGACACGACCGGTGTGATCAACCAACTGGCTCTGACGGGAACGGCGATTGGAGCAGGCAGTTCGATTTATGGCTCGGCTCTGAATCCCGGCGTGGTGA
>CAZIJZ010000014.1:0-51690 GCA_964539765.1 uncultured Smithella sp. | reverse complement strand
TAACACTCTTACATTGCGACCGTGATTTTGATCCTATGGTCAAATATTTAGGTTTAAAAATAATAGACATATAACAACATCAATCCACCCGATCGCTGCGCTCCCGGTGAGCTTTTTCGTTATCAAAGAATGACATTGACATATATGCATAAGATATGCATACTAAGGCATCACATTTATATGAGGTAATAATATGAGAACAACTCTGAATATCGAAGATACTTTAATTGATAAGGCGACAAAAATTACAGGAATTAAAGAGAAAACAGCACTTGTAAAGCTTGGTTTAGAAGCACTTATCGCCAGAGAAAGCGCAAGGAGGCTTGCAAAGCTGGGTGGAACTCAAAAGCAGCTTCAGACAATACCAAGAAGAAAAGGAGCATAACAACTAATGGTTCTGGTGGATACATCGGTTTGGGTCTCGCATTTGAGGGATGGGATGATTGAATTGGCAAACTTGCTCAATGATGGAAGCGTCTTATGCCACCCATTAATCGTCGGGGAACTGGCTTGTGGGAATCTTAAAGATAGAGCCGTTATTCTTTCTTTTCTTCAATTGCTACCGATGAGCATTGAGGCTGAACATGAAGAAGTATTATCTTTTATTGAGAATAACCGCTTGATGGGAAAAGGTATCGGCTATGTGGATGCCCATTTGATTGCATCCGCTTTATTAACCGGCATTCCAATCTGGACACTAGATAAGAAACTGGCACAAGTCGCTGACAGTCTGCATATAAAATATAAAAATTGCTAACAAAATCAACACACCCGATCGCTGCGCTCCGGCTCAGCTTTTCGTTAGGTTTAGGAGATATCACGTTCCGCCTGTCAAGATCATTCTCGGTGCATTCTACTTGCAAGGGCACCTTCCGCCAAATTCTCGCTGACTTTCTTCGGTGAGTTTGTCATTGACATAGAATAATGTTTCCCATATAGTCCCTGCCGCAAACAATGAAGAAAATACTTTTAAAACTTATCAATCCTGTTGTTCTTTTTAAAGCTTGGCTTTACCACAAGAAAAATTCAACTTTCAGCAACTCAACCTCCGATTTGGAACTTCATCTTTACTCCAAGATATTTAAGAATGACATGCTTCATTATGGGTATTTCGATAATACTGAGATTGAAGTTGACTCCATATCCATCGCTGAAATCGAGAAAGCCCAAATTAAATACGCGCAGAACATCATCGACCAGATCATCAACCCGCAAGATTTAATTCTCGACATTGGCTGCGGAATGGGTGGCTTGTCGAACTTAATATCACAAAAGGGATTTAAAGTTGAAGCGTTAACCCCTAATAAAAATCAGATCAGGCATATCCAGTCAAAATATCCGAATATTACATGCTACCAGAAAAGGTTTCAGGAATTCGAAACGGATAAAAAATATGGAACCATCATTAATTCGGAGTCTCTCCAATATATACCGCTTGAAAAAGCTTTCGATAAAGCTGAAAGCATTGTCAAGCCTGACGGCACGTGGATTATATCGGATTATTTCAAGTTTAATAATTCGGGCATAAACAAATCATCACATCTGCTTGATGATTTTGTTCAGAAATCAAAAGAACGTGGCTGGGAAATTACTTATCAGCAGGACATTACCCCTCATGTTTTACCGACCCTTAAATTTGTTTATGGTTATGCTGACAGATTCCTTTTGCCCGTAGTCCATTTTACATCCGAAAAAATCAGGCGCAAAAAGGCTTGGTTATACTACCTTATTAAAGATTTTAAGCATTCCGTTGATGATAAAATATGGAAAGAACTGGCGGCGGTTGATCCGATAAAGTTTAAAAATGAAAAGAAATACATGTTTTTTGTGTTAAAGAGAAAAAAACTGGATATCCTGCAGGCAAGCTAGCATCCTTTCTAAAATATCGTTCGGCTAGTAAGTGCCATCAAAGTCATCATTTGTTGTTCTGCTTTTCAGCTCGGCCAGTTTACCCTTGTTCCAGCCGGAAATTTTACTGAAATATTTCGTAAGCCGGGCAATGCCTTCCACCTCGGACGAGGAACAGTAAATACATTTTTTTTGCAGTCCTCTGGCTGTCTTTTCGCAGGCCAGACAAAATGTAAATTCCGGATTGAAATCAATCTGACGGTTGACGGAATCATAAAAAACGCTGCGGATGAACCTGCTTAATTTTTCCTTGCCCGGATTGGAGCCTCCCAGTTGTACATGCGTAAACACCTCCCCTTCCAGATAATAGTGAAAGAGTCCTTCCTGAATGACTCTTTGCATCGGTGTCACATCCGCGGCTACGTTAAGATGCGTGGAGTTCGTGTAATAAATCCCTCCCTCCGTAATGTCGCCTTTCACATATCGCCCGGCGGCAGGAGAAAAATATCTTAAATCGAGGCGGGCAAAACGGTAGGTCGTTGTTTCGGCCAGCGACTGTCCTAAAATAAATTTCATTTTGAATGCTTTACTTAACCGCATAACTTCCTTCTGGATAAAATCAACGGTTTTCTCACCGAACGCCAGCGCCGCAGGCGATTGATGCAGCTCGCTTCCGGTCATGATTTGTACCAGTTCGTTCAATCCGGCCATGCCGATCACATAAGCGGCCTGATTCATTCTGAAGAAGGAAAATCCGTCATGATTCATGGCCAGCACTGCCAGGGGGCCTTCCTCAGCATAGGAAAGAAGCTTTTCCAGAAAATCTTTTTTCTGTTCGTGTGCTTTGGCGGCTTTTTCTATAAAGGTCGTCAGCAGGGTGAATAATTGTTTCTCATCGCCTTGAACCTGGTATGCGAGCCGCGGCAGATTCAGGGTAATCGTTTGAACGGTTGCCCGACGCGCCAGCCACGGTTTATCCTTTTCCTCATCGCTGAAAGCTACGTTAATCGCCTGTTCGTCCCGGTCAAAAACAAAACAGGGGTTGCCCATCCGATTGGCCACATCGCAGGCATGGAGCAGAAATTCCTCAGCGTCTTTATTCTTCCAGAAATTTTCGGTGATATGCAATAGCGGTCGGGGAAGAATAAAAGGCTTTCCTTTGGCGTCTCCTTTAACAAACACTTCCAGAATGGCGCGGGCGAAACGCTGGGCGTCGCGGGTGTAATCGCCGTATTTTTTACCCGTTGGTTTCCCTTCCGCTCCGATGGCGGGAAGATTTGCCCAGGTTGAGGGCATTTCGTAGTAGATATGGATATCGGTGTACAAAGCCTGTCCGCCGCGTGTGGCAGCCAGTTGCGAAAACTCGTAGATCAGCATTTGCGCGAATTGCCTTACTTCGCTATCCGTCATAGAGGTAAGATAAGGCGCGAAAGAAATATTGACGGCGTCCCAGCCGATGGTGCTGGCAAAATGTCCCTGCAACACGGCGCTGAAACGAACCATGTGCGCCAGAAGAACTTCGGCATACTTGGCGGGATTGGCGGAATTGATCGCCTGCGGCAGATTCAATCCGTTGATCTTCAGGTATTCCAGCGACTGACAGCAGCTGTAAGGACGGTCGATATAACCCAGCGCGTGAATGTGAATATCACCCTTGACGTGCGCCTCGCCGATATCGTCGGAGAAAACGTCATAAAGGGAAAGCTCTCTTTTGATGCCTTCGGCAAAAATCAGATTCGTCCCCTCGGGAGAATGTGGAATATTGGCATCCTGCTTGTTCTGATGAAGAATCAGCTGCCGCACGTCATAAAGGGGAAATCCCAGACGTCCGTGGAGCCGGCGTTCTTTCTCCAGGCCCCTTTCGATCAGCCGGACATTGACCAGTTCGCGAATCAAAGCCGTCGTGAGAACGCTGATTCCCGACGCGACAATCTGTTTTTCCACTTCTTTGGATATCTGTTCGGCCAACTGCTCATCAATTTCTGCTTCCCTGACGAGTGCGTCCACAATCCGCTGGCGGTCCCAGAGAATGATTTCTTCTCCTGACGTGCGGACAAAAAGGGTGAGATCTGTAGTTTCTGATTTTTCTACCATGCTAAATATTCGTCAGTGTCGATCTTTCGTGGGTTCCCAGCACCTTTTCCGCAGCGGTGGAAAATTCTCCGTCATAACCGTGATTCAGTGAAAACACCCTGAAATGCATGACGCGCGCGGGAATAAAACGGTAAATATCCAGCAGTGGTTCCGGAGAGGTCGTTTGCGTAACGGGATTAAAAATATTTACTCTTTTTTCCCTCTCGGTGATGGGATTGAGCGGACGCGGATCCTGCGTGGCCAGATCAACCTTAAAGGGAAGATTTTTCAATTTCTTCGGCAGACGCTCCCTGATTTGCTCCTCATAATCAGCCGCCCGGGAAAAACCGACACCGCGCTGTATCTGATCCAGGGATATTTCCGCCACAAAAGACATCTTCCATTTGACTTCCCGGTCGTGGAGTTTTTTCCACTCCAAGGCGAGTTTCCTCTTTTCCTTGTCTTCGGATTTCTGCCAGTTTTGTACGTGATTGAAGAGATTCCATTCATCGCATTTCAGATAATCATCGAGGTTGTCCAGCGGATGGCCGGGCAGAATGAATTTCATGGTATCGTGGAAAAATTCCTGCAGATGTAAATCCAGACCACGCGTGGTGCGGTGAAAGTAAACATTCGTATACAAATTCAGGCGGGCGTTGAGGAAACGTCTCAGCGCGGAAATGCCCGACTGGTGAAGTGTAAGGCCTTCTTTCGTAAAAAAAGTATAGTAGCGCAGACGGGGGATGTCCACCATGTCCAGAGAAAATCCGGTCATATAGGCGTCGCGTTGAACATAATCGAGATTATCCACCGTGTAAACACCGGAGAACAACTGTCGGAGCATTTGCAGCCAGCGCGGCTGTCTGCCTGCTTCTTCGGTTTCGGGCATTTTGATTAAAAAGGCCACTTTCTGCGCGTCCATTTTTTCTCCGTGCGCAAAACCGCCGGAAGGGCTTCGCCGGATGCCGGCAATATCGGCGCCGAGTTTGCGCACGATGATGTTCTGGCCAACCGTTTCGTGCGTCAGCCCCCAGTCAGTCAGGAAATTATCATCGAAAAAATGTCCGTACGGTCCGTGTCCGACATCGTGAAGCAGTCCCGCCAGACGCAGCAATTCTTCAACGTAATTGCAGGAAGGAACGTTCTGACAAACAGAGAACAGACTCGGATAGATGCTTTTGGCAAATTCTCCGGCCATGTGCATGGTCCCGAGAGAATGCTGAAAGCGTGAATGTTCAGCCGCCGGATAAACCCAGCGCGCGCTCTGCAGTTGATAAATTCTCCTCAATCTTTGCATCCAGGGAGAATCAATGATCGTCTGCTCGGTGGTTTCCGCGTCGGATTTTCCTTCCGGAACGGTGAAGAGTATATATTGGTGAATCGGGTCGGCAATCAGTGCCCGTCCGTCATAAATGTTTTGCTGAGCAGAAGTTTTTTTCATGATAGTTTGTCTATAATATACCGTGCAAAAAATCAAATTTAATCATTGATACGACATTGTTTGTCATGACCACCTCGCAGGCGGTCATGACCGGCAAAGGAATGTCCTCTTTATTATGCGCTCTCCGGCGGGATGCGCTTCCGGTCATTGGCTGACTTTGTTGGCATCGTCGGCGCGTTAACCATAAGAATCGGAATGGCATATTTACACTTGACTATTGATCACCTGTCCCTTATGATTTTTCCCGGTCAAGAAAATTTATTCCAATAATCAGCCTAACTTAGGGGGATCGGATTCGCATGGGAACGAACAATGTAATATTTCTGGAAGTCATAGAGTGGTTCGATGAATCGGGAAAGGAAATCGTGCACAGAATTCCGGAGCAAGGATCGGGAGAAATCAAATACGGGGCTCAGCTGACGGTCAGAGAAAGTCAAGCGGCGGTATTTTTTTACAAAGGCAGGGCTTATGACGCTTTTGGACCCGGTCGCCACACGTTAAAAACAGCCAACATTCCCCTCCTGACCAAGGTCATGGCCATTCCCTGGGGAATGACCAGCCCGTTGCGCGCGGAAGTATATTTGATCAACATGAAGGTTTTCCCGAACTTGAAGTGGGGAACGCGTGATCCGGTCGCCTTCCGCGACAGGGAACTGGGGTTGATTCGTCTGCGCGCTTTCGGCGTTTTCAACATCCGGGTGATTCAGCCGCTTCTGCTGATTAACTCTCTGGTCGGCACACAGGGAATTTTCAGCACGGAAGAAATCGAAGAATATCTGAACCGCGTCATTGTTTCACGCTTCAACGATTACATGGGCGAAAAAATTGACACCATTTTCAATCTGCCGGGGAAATACAACGATTTTGCGGAAGGTTTAAAAATAGTGCTGCAGAACGATTTGAGCAAGTTCGGACTGGCGCTGACCGACCTCTACATCAACTCCATCACGCCTCCTCCGGAAGTGCAGAAAGCCATAGACGATAAGAGCCGACTTGGTGTGTTCGACGATCTCAACAAGCTATTGAAAATGAAAGCGGCGATGGCCGTGGAAACCGCCGCGCAGACACAATCGGAAGCCGGCGCGGGACTGGGCATGGGCATGGGTGTTATGATGCCGGGAATGCTCATGGACGCCTTCAGGGGAGCCAACGCGGCAACGATCCCGGCTGAAGCTTTCACCTGTCCCGACTGTAAACAGATGGTCCCGAAAGAAGCGCACTTCTGCCCCGCGTGCGGACATCAGATCCTGATTGTCAGCAAGTGCGCGCACTGCGGAAGAAATTTACCGGTTAACGCCAATTTCTGCGTCAACTGCGGCAAACCGGCAAACATAAAACCTCCCGGGAAACAATGCATCAAGTGCGGTTTTGAAAATATACCGGACTCAATGTATTGTAATAAGTGCGGTGAACGGCTCTAACTTTCAAATTGAACAGCAATGTCCCCAATGCGGCGCGCCGATCATTCTCGATGAAACGGATCGCATTCTTTCGTGTAAATTTTGTCGCACGCATGTGTATCTGGCGACAAACGACCACTTTCGTTTCTATATTCCGCCCGCTCAAGGCATTTCTGAAAAAATCTACTTCATTCCCTACTGGCGCATTAAAGGTCTGTCTTACGCCATCAGCGCCCATGATGTTTCCTATAAATATTTTGACGCTAACGTTATTTCTTTTGATTCCCCGCTGCTTCCACATTCTCTCGGTCTCAGACCCCAGGCGATGAAATTAAAATTTGTTAGCAATGCCGATAACGCGGGAAAATTCATCGCGGCGTCCGACAAAACAAAAGAAAATCTACTGAAAAATTATAGAACACAGGCTGGGGCCTTGCGGGAAATATTTATAGGAGAAACCGCAAGCGTTATTTATACTCCGTTATACTGCAGTAAAGGCCGTGTTTATGATGCCGTTTTAAAGAAACCTCTGTATTTGCAAAAAAAAGATGCCGGGATGGAGGAGAAACTCATCGCCGCTCCGGAAGAAAAATGGCACGTTGATTTTTTACCTCTGCTGTGTCCCGAATGCGGCGCAGACCTGCCTGGCGAAAAAGACACCTTGATTGTTTTTTGCGAAAATTGCCACCGTGCCTGGAACCCTTCGAAAAATAATTTTAAAAACATAAAATTTGCGACATGGCCGGAGAAAGAAAAGGACGTTATTTACCTTCCCTTCTGGCAAATGAAGGTAAACGTTGAAGGCATCCAGCTGGAAAAATATGCCGACTTGATCAGGGTGGCCAATCTGCCCAAGGCTCCAGCGGAAATCTGGAATAAAACACCTTTTTATTTTCACGCTCCGGCGTTCAAACTTAATCCCGCTTTATTTCTACGCTGGTGCAGGCAATTGACGGCGACACCGGCTTCCAGCGACTTAACCCCTGATTTTCCCCGGTCTAAGATCCATCAGGTGACCCTGTCCATCAACGAAGCGTTCGATTGCTCCCTGGTTACCCTGAGCAGTTTGATGGCCGATAAAAGACATCTTGCCGAAGTAACCGCCTCTCTTAAGTTTACGCTGGAAGACTACTCGCTGGTTCTTCATCCGTTTACCCTGAGCACCCGGGAACTCATCCACACCCGGCTCGATTTCAGTCTGGACTTGGGCTCCCTGACCATGGGAGCATATCTTTAACATGGTCACACAGCACAAGAGGTCGCTGTCATTGCATGCACCATAAAAAATTGATCAAAATTCAAACAGCACAAATGATTTTCATTTAGCATCCAATCGATGCTAAATGAAACGATAACAATATAAACATATTCCGCCCGGAGACATCGTATCAAAAAGGTAAAAGGTTATGCAGAATTTCGTTTTTAAAAATCCGACAAAAATTATTTTCGGCAAGGGGCAGATTCCGAAAATAGGCGAAGAAACAGCCCGATTCGGGCGTAAGGCCATGCTGGTTTACGGCATGGGCAGTATTTTGAAGAACGGCATTTACGATCAGGTTGCCGATTCGCTTCGTCAGGCCGGCGTTGAGCGGATTGATTTTCCCGGCGTCAAATCCAATCCGGTTCTTTCGCATGTGCAAAAGGGAATTGACCTGGCGCGCCGGGAAAAAGTTGATGTCATTCTGGCGGTCGGCGGCGGAAGCGTGATGGATGCCGCGAAAGCCATTGCCGCCGGCGTCATGGCCCATCACGATGTGTGGGATTTTTTTACCTTCAGCAGGCCCATCGTCGGCGCCCTTCCCGTCCTGACGGTCGTGACTGTTTCGGCCAGCGCTTCTGAAATGAACGCCGGCGCCGTCGTAACAAAAGAAGACGGTTGTCAGAAATACTGCATCGTATCGCCTTTTATTCAACCAAAAGTTTCCATTCTTGATCCCACCGTCCTTTTTTCGCTCAGCCCCGAGTACAGCGCATACAGCGCCGTCGATGTCATGACGCATATGCTGGAAGGCTATTTCAACAACACCACTTTATCCAGTCCCCTGCAGGACAGACTGGTCGAGTCGCTCGTGAAAACCGTCATGGAAAGCACGGAAAGCATCCTGCAGGAGCCGGATAACTATGACGCCCGCGCCAATATGATGTGGAGCGCCGTTCTCGCGTTTAACGGGTTAACCACGGCGGGAATGGGTCGGGTGCGTATGCCCGCGCATATGATCGAACATTCGTTAAGCGCAATTTATGATATTGCTCACGGCGCCGGACTGTCCATCATTCTACCGGCGTGGATGTCTTATGCTTTGGACAAAGAGACAGAACGGCTGGCAAGATTTGCGCAGGAGATTTTTCATGTAAAAGGGCGAGGCTTGAAATCCGTCGCGGAAAAGGGTATTGCCTGCCTGAAACTCTGGTTTGAATCCATCGGCTGTCCGGTGTCTTTACAAGCGGTCAAAATCCCCGAAAGCGACATTGACGCAATCGCCGGGAATGCGTTCGCCCTCTCACAAGTCTGGCGCTATGAAGGCTACACGCAAGACGTCATCAGACAAATACTGCTTCACGCCCGCTAGTTTCCTCAGTTGATTTTATCATGCGGCGTATTGCCTGCCTTTTTTGAGGGTCAGAAAAGCAATGGCGATTACGCTCAGCACAATAATATTGATCAGCCATAGATAGTGATACGAACCGAATTTATCGTAAATAACACCGCCAAGAACCGGACCGACGGCGCCGCTGGTGCCGACAAAAAAAGTCAGAAGGCCGTAAACGGATCCCATGACATGCCGGCCGAAACGATCAGCGATAAGAAGCGGCAGCATGGGCGCAAGGGATCCGTATCCGAATCCGTAAACCAAAGCGGCCATGTAGAGTTGCAAAATGCTCTCCACGTTCAACAGGATGATCGACCCTGCCAGCATAAACGATACTCCGATGAAAGAACCGTATTTGGGGTCCCTGATTCTGTCGGTTATCCATCCGAAAAAGAATTGTCCCATAAAACCGGTTAAGCTGATGGCGGCAAGAGACGAAGCCGCTGCCATTTTGGAAATACCGTTGTCGGTCGCGAACGCTACCTGATGCACAAAAACAGCCATGCTGATCATCACGGCCAAGCCCTGACAGACGGCCAGCGTCCAGAAACGGGAATCCCTAAAAAGAGTCATCGAGGAAATTTTATGAACTGCAGGCGGAGACATGGATTGAGACGTTACCGATATTTGATCACCATCCGGCAGAAGCCCATAGGCTTCCGGATGTGTTTTTCTCATCAGTGTCTGGGACACGAATACTCCGACAAACAGCATGATGAAACTTAAAGCCATCAGGCCGAACCGCCAATTAAACATAACAACAATATATCCGGCCAGCGGCGTCAGCAGTACCGTGCCCAGGCTTATTCCCATGGAGGCTATTCCCAGGGCAAGCCCTCTTTTCGTGATAAACCACTTGCCCACGGAAGAACTGCACGCGACAACGCCCATGCCGGCAGAACCCAAGCCCACCATCACGCCATAGCTGATATACAAACCGAAAGGAGTGTTAACAAAGCCGGTCATGATATAACCCACGGCGGCAATCAAAGCTCCCGCTGTAATAATCCAGCGCGGCGCGATACGATCCAGCATCCGGCCGACAAATATCGCGCAGAAAGAATAAACGAGCATATTAATGGCGGCCGCCATCGATATCACCGAGCGCGACAGACCGAATTCCGCCGACATCGGCTTGAGAAAAACGCCGAAGCAGTAGCGCGCTCCGTAATTTATGGCCATGACCAGAAAAGCGCCGCCGACTATGTACCAGCCCCAGAATATTTTTTGATTCTTTTCCATTACTACTAATCTTTCTTAAATTAACCGACGCATCCTTTACCATTAATTTACTTTATGATAAACACAAGAATCACGGGTATGAACCCCAAAGCAAGCTGCGGGGTATTATACCCTCCGCACTGCGGGATTGTTCGACTTACAAATTTCAATACACTTTGTTTTTGAAATTTGAGTCTCACAATAAATTTCCAATACAGAATCAAAAAACACCGCTTTAATCGCTTTAGTTTTAAAGACATAAACGCACTTTATCTCGCAGCGCGAAAATCTGGGGAGATCAAAGGGGCGAGCTGATTATGGGAAGGGATAATTATTCGTTAGTGGAATGAATATAGTAACTTAGAATTTTAAGGGCGTTCCCATATCCATATCCAGAGAACCTTGAGAGCCAGAATGCATAAGCTCGGGATAATCCGGCAGGAAACAAAAGAATCAGATTAAGCTTCCCTCCAATGTATCCCTCCATATATTGATGTTCAGCCAAATATTGAGGCCAAGCGAATCATTTCATACTTCTCCGCCGTTCTCTCCTGTTACTCATGTTAATCTAATCCCTTGTTATTAAAGGATGATCCGAGACTTACGTTTATTTCTACTGTTTGGCAAGCCATTTGCAATCATCATAGCATGATCTTTCTCATCCCTGCTCGGGAAAGCATTAAGTATTCGGTGTGCTTGATGGGCATCCTCAGAAAGGAAGTAACGAGCATTGACATGGTAATTTCTGAGCAAGTCAGGTCGTGAGGGTAGTGCAATGAAACTACAAAACCACAAAAAGGAGGTCGTGCAATGAAAGGACAAAGAGAAGTTAGTGCAATGAATGTGTGGATCGTCTGCCTAGGCGTGTTGCTATTACTCGGAGTCAACGGATGCAGCACGGGGATGCAAGTGCAAGAGCGTAGCGATTTCATAGGTCCGGCTGGACCCACAGGGCCGGCCGGGCCTATGGGCGAGCGAGGCACAGTTGGTGCCACCGGTGCGCCGGGCGCGGGCATTGCCGGTGCTGCCGGCGAACAGGGTCCTTCCGGTCCCTCTGGTATTCAGGGTCCAACCGGAGCGACGGGCGCCACAGGATATATGGCAAGAGGTAGCGCCGGAGCAACTGGTCCAGTGGGCCCCGCAGGCGCTCAAGGCGCACGCGGATACACAGGGGAGCAAGGCGCTAGCGTGGTCGGTTCCACCGGCGGAATGGGCCCCAGCGGTCCCGCAGGCGCTCAAGGTGCACGTGGAGAAACAGGCGAACGAGGCCCGACGCTCGTTGGTCCTACAGGCCCCGCTGGCCAAAGTGGTCCTGCAGGTGCGCAAGGCTGGACCGGAGAAACCGGTGCCCGAGGCGGCACCACGGTCGGTTATGCTGGGACAACCGGATCTGCCGGTGGTGCAGGCTTGCAAGGCTCAGTTGGAGCGACAGGCGCACGAGGCCCCGCTGGTATGGTTGACCGCTGGACTTCGTATCGGGCCTTTTGGTTCGATACCGGCACAGCGGACATTCGTAGCTCCGACATGAACCAGGCGGCTGAAATCGCGGTCTACCTGAACCAGAACCCGTCCCTGAAAGTTGGTATCGACGGGTCCAGCCCGCGCGGCTCCGACTCCCGCGCAGTGGACTTGGCTGGCCTTCGTGTCATCTCCGTTCGTAATGCGCTGATCAATGCCGGAGTGCCAACTTCCCGGATCGAGGTGGGCTCGTTCGGTGATCCGCAGCTCATACGCGAGGGACGGGTCGAAGTGCTGATCCGCACCAGATAATAACGGGCAGAGATATTATGTTGCCCTCGGTTTATCCTTGTCGGGGAGTCTCCGTCGCGCCTTACATGCGAAGGGGGCTCTCCGATAAGAAAACGGAAGGCGTCCGATGTGGGGACGAAAACGGGTCTCCTCTTGGCTCATGTTAGTCATTCTTAAGCTGGAGCAATCATGTTGATTGCTCCAAAACACTCCGGTTCAATCTGCAAGATTGAACCCGCAACATAGTTTTTCGACATAAAAACCATTCCCTTCTCTTTTCCGTTGTTTTTCACCTTATCAAAAGCAATGCGCTGTGCTAGAAGAAATTCATGTCTATCTGGCAAAAGAAAAGCAAAATACTGGTGACCTGCCCCAAAGGCGTCTCGCCTTATTTAAAGGAAGAGATCGAGGCATTGAATTTTCCGGTTTTGGCCCAGCTGGATACGGCGATTCAAACCGAAGGAACGCTTCAGGACACCATGATTCTCAATCTGCACCTGCGCACCGCCCAGCGAGTCCTCTATGAGTTGGAAAAATTTATAGTCAACACGCCGGAAAATCTCTATAGAAAAATAAACTCCATCCCCTGGGAAAATCTGCTTCACGATACGGGCAGGAATGCCTATGTCTGCGTGACGTCGATTGCCGATAACCCGCTGATTACCGATTCGCGCTTTGTCAATGTCAAGGTCAAGGATGCCATTGTGGATCGAATGCGCGACCAATGCGGCCGGCGGCCTGATTCCGGCCCGGACAAGGACAAGGCTGTTGTTCATGTTTACTGGAAGAACAACCAGGCTCTTGTTTATCTGGATACTTCGGGAGAAAGGCTATCCTTGCGCGGATACCGCAAGGTTCCTCTTCTGGCGCCCATGCAGGAAACATTGGCGGCGGCAGTGATTTTAGCGACCGGCTGGAAGGGAGAAAGCAATTTTATCAACCCTATGTGCGGCAGTGGAACGCTGGCCATTGAAGCCGCTTTCATCGCGTTAAATCGGGCGCCGGGTCTGATGCGGAATCATTACGGCTTTATGTTCATCAAAGAATTCCCTGAAGATTACTGGCAGGAGTTGCGCAAGAAGGCCAAAGCCAATGCCCGGAAAATATTGCCGGCAAAAATCATCGCCACGGATATGGATAAAGCGGCGACCGTAGCGGCCATGCAAAACGCGCAGACGGCCGGAGTTAATCACTTGATTGAATTCAATACCTGCCCGTTTGAAAAAACGCCCGTACCGGAAAACGGCGGAATAATTATTTTAAATCCGCCTTACGGTGAACGCATGAGCGCTGACAATACAAGACCGGCGGCAAAAACTTTTCGCCATGACAAAGAAACATTCGCGCAGGGACGCAAAATTATTCTGCACAAGTCATCAGACAGATATGCAGGAGCCAACCGGACGAGTGAAAGAGAAATCAAAAAACTGGAAGCAACTTATGAGGGCATCGGCGATTTCTTCAAAAAGATTGGCGGCGGCTATCGCGGTTATATTTTCACCGGCAATCTGGACATGATTAAAAAAGTGGGTTTAAGAACAAAACAACGCATTATCTTATATAACGGCGAGATCGAATGCCGCCTGCTTGAATATGAGCTTTATGCCGGCAGTCTGAAAAAATCGGCAGAAAATAATCTCGAGCCGGAGAAAACGGATAATAATTGATTTTTAATTTTTACCGATAAACGCTAAAGTAAAAAACAAGATTAAATCAAATCAGAAAGCAGGAGGGTAAAATGCGAATCGTCAAAGCTGTTCTTGTTTTTATTATCATCTGTATCGTAACAGGCGTCGGTTTTCTTTATCTGGCGCCGGATAAATTTACCGAGCTGGCATTGGATACGGAACGCACACGCTCCGGTCTTGAACGCAAGGAAATCAATCTGCCGGGCGAACTGCGCTACGTTTATCTAGAAGGCGGTCAGGGCGAACCGCTGATACTCCTGCACGGTTTCGGAGCCGATAAAGACAATTTCACCAGAGTTGCCAGATTTCTGACTTCCCGGTACAGAGTCATCATCCCTGATCATATCGGTTTTGGCGAATCCAGCCATCCGCAGGATGCCAGTTATTTCTCCGGAGTCCAGGCAGCCAGAATCAGAACGCTGGCCAAAGCATTGGGCATAACGAAAGTGCATCTGGGTGGAAGTTCAATGGGCGGCCATATTTCCATGATGTACGCCGCACTTTACCCCGATGAAGTCAAGAGTCTCTGGCTGCTCGATCCGGGCGGAATCTGGAGCGCTCCACGAAGTGAACTCGGGGAGATCATTACCAAAACAGGGGAAAATCCCCTGATGGCCCAAAATGAAGATGAATTCGCAAAAATATTTGAGTTTGTCATGGCTGAACCGCCTTTCATCCCGAGGCCGATTCTGAATGTCATGGCAAAGGAACGCATCAAAAATTATGAACTGGAAAAACGTATCTTCAAAGAATTAACCTCTGATTCGGCTGAAAATTATGTGAAAGGCCTCCAAACACCGACCTTGATCGTTTTCGGCGATAAGGACCGCGCCATTCATCCGTCCACAGCGGATATACTGCATAAGTTAATACCGAATTCCGAGATCATCACGATGAAAGGGCTGGGTCATCTGCCAATGATCGAACAGCCGCGCAAATCCGCGGAAGACTATTTAAGCTTTCGCGAAAAGCTTGACCAGGGGAAAACATAATTTTCGAATGACCGGCAGCAATGGCGCAACCGTCGGGCTGCAGGATCCTGCTTTATGCTTGACATACATGGTCTTGTTTTTTATAGTTAATAACATTAAACATGCGGCAGAATTTTTTTAACCAACCCTATTCAACCGACCACAAGGAGGTAAACCGATGAAAAAATTCATTTCCAAAATAATATTTTTAACATTGGTGGTCTTCGCTCCGGTTTTAGTATCGGCGGGAGTAAGCGTTCACATCGATATCCCTCTCCCACCGCCGATTATTTTCCCGGCACCACCTCAACTGGTGGTCATACCGGAAACGCACGTGTATGCCGTTCCTGATATTCAGGACGATATATTTTTCTATTCCGGATGGTGGTGGCGTCCATGGAACGGCCGCTGGTACCGTTCACGTTATTATGACAGGGGTTGGGGTTACTATCACAATCCTCCGTATTTCCACCGGACTATTCCTCCCGGATGGAGAGACCATTACCGTAATAAGAACTGGAAAGGTCACCGATGGGAATACAGAAAGATACCGCATCGCGAACTTCAACGTAACTGGCGAGGCTGGAAAAATGAAAAACGCTGGGAAAAACAGAGCTGGGGAGTAAGAGACCGGAAAGATCGGCGATCCGGCACGCAGTACAAGCGTGAAGTTAGAAAATCGAAGACCGTTATTAAATACAAAAAGGACAAGCGTGATAATCGACATCCCGGCAGAGAGAACCGACGATAACCGAAGGACATGACGTTCGGTTGATAAAGATGAAATGAGCTTGTTGACGAAACCGGCTTTAATTTCTTAAGAAATTAAAGCCGGTTCTTTTGTCATAACTTTCAAAACAATCGTTGCACGTACACATTATGAACCAGCGAATCGCGTGAATGACTGAAATCACTGACAAATTTATTGATCATCTTCGGGAAGGAAAAAGCAAACGGTTGACAAAGGAAAAAGTAAAAAAATAATGGTTGACAAATTTTGATTGATGAGTATTCTAAGACCAAGCGGTGATTTAATCAAGTTAATTGCTCCGCTCTAAAAATGTGCTAAAGGCTGGCGTGAATGGAATTGAGCCCGTTGCCTTATGGCGCGGGCTTTTGTTTTTTTAAAGTTCAACAATATTTTGGTTAGAAAAATAAAATTTAAAAAGAGAGGATATAAAAACAAATGAGTAAATTGCACACCCGTCACATTTACACCTCGGAATCCGTTTCAGAAGGACACCCGGATAAAGTATGCGATCAGATCTCCGATGCCATTCTGGATGCATGTCTGGAACAGGATAAACATGCACATGTCGGCTGTGAAACGGCCGTCGGACCGAATCTTGTCGTCAATCTTGGAGAAATCACCTGCAAAAACTGGAATAAGATCAATCCTCAGGCTATTGCACGACAGGTCGTCAAGGACATCGGGTACGATGATCCCTGCGAAAACTTTAGCTGGGATACTTTCAATTACGTCTCCGCCATTCACGGTCAGTCGCCGGATATCAAACAGGGTGTCGATCGGGATCGACCTGAAAATCAGGGCGCCGGTGACCAGGGCATGATGTTCGGTTATGCATCCTATGCCACGCAGCAAATGATGCCTGCGCCAATTTATTTTGCGCATCTATTACTGGAAGAACTCACCCGATTGCGCAAAGAGAAAACGATAGAATACCTTCGTCCGGATTCCAAATCGCAAGTCAGCGTACTGCATGAAGACGGGAAGGCGGTGAAAATCACGACCGTCGTCATTTCGCATCAAACGCTGGATGTTCCATTGAAAAGAATTCGCAAAGACTTGATTGAAGTCGCGCATCAGGTTCTCGATAAAACGGGAATGCTGACCAGCAAAACCGAATTTTTCATCAATCCGACGGGTCGATTTGTGATCGGCGGCCCGGCCGGTGATTCCGGGGTCACCGGACGAAAGATTATCGTGGATTCCTACGGCGGTGTCGGCTCGCATGGCGGCGGCGCTTTTTCGGGCAAGGATCCTTCCAAAGTGGATCGTTCTGCCGCTTACTACGCACGTTATGCCGCCAAAAATATTGTTGCCGCAAGACTGGCCGATAAATGCGAAATTCAAATCGCTTACGCGATCGGCGTTGCCAAACCACTCAGCATTAATGTCAGCACGTACGGCACCAGCGTGATTCCGGAAAATAAGATCGAAAAAATTCTCACGGAAGGAAATATTTTTGATTTCCGTCCGGCCATGATGATTAAAGATCTTGGACTCACCACACCGAAGGGCTGGAGCTATCGCAAATGCTGTAACTACGGTCATTTCGGACGTAAAGGATTCCCCTGGGAAAAAACGGATCGGGTGGATGCCCTTCGTCAGGCCGCGGGACTGAAGTAAAAAAGATTTTCGTTTGATGAAAAAAGCCCGCTGCCTATGGCAGCGGGCTTTTTTCACCGAATTAGTTGCACGCATGAACTGGCCATAAAAGCCATGCTTGTGCCGTTATTAATGATTCCTTACTGCTGTCCAGCCGGTTTTTGGGACTGTAGTTCCTTGATCCTGCCGGCCAATGGTGACTGCTGGGAAACCGGCTCAATCATAATGATGTGACGGGTATTAATGTAAGTCTGATCCGCCCCGTGTATTTCATTGCCCTTCTTGATAAGGGTATTGCTGACCTGCTTTGTTTCCGGATTGGCAACGCTGCGAATATAGAAAACATCTTTGAGCAGAACATACTCTTTCCCCACAAATTCAACCTTCCCGAAAAAAACCTGGCCTGTGGTCAGTAAAACGGCCTGATATTCATTCTTAAATTTGGGATTTGAATTCTGTTCGCAACTCTGAATGCAGACGAAACCAAAAACAAAAACGATAACACTCAATAAACCAATGATTCTTTTTTTCATGACAAGCTCCTTTCACAATAAATGAACAACATAATTTTATAAAATAATGTGTGAGCATATCACGCCGAAAAAATAAAAGAAATATGTGATTTGATAAGCATTGATAAAAATCTAATGCAGCATCAGCAGGCATTCCTATTCGCTTTTGGCAAATAAACAAGCGTTGATTCTCGTCGTTAAAAGGTAAAGATTAACTCCTCAAGGATTAACTCAACATCCGCCTAAAAAGCATCCTGAAAAACAGTGGTCAAAATATAAGTATTATACCTACATTATTTATAACCAGTAATTACCGTGTAATCGGCATTGAATTTGCCGCCATAATTAAGGATAAATTAAGTTAAATTATTAATTTGATTAAATTAATAACAGCGTTATTTGGCCGTTGACGAAATTTTAAAACATGAAAGAAAAAATAAATATAAATATCCCTCAAGATTTCACGAATCAATTATTCTGGCAGTCCCTCAATCCCATGTCCATTACCCGGGCCGAGGATGGAACTTATATTGAAGTCAACGAGTCTTTCACGGAATATTTCGGACATCAACGCGAAGACGTCATTGGAAACACGTCTACTGAAATCACGTACGCCACTGATCTGGGAAGATTGAAAGTTCTGCAGGAGATTAACGAAAAAGGTTATGCTAAAAACGTTACCATAACCGTCAAAGATAAAAACGGCGAGATCCGCTACGGATTGGTGAACACAACTCCCTTCAGGATAAATGAACAGGTGTACTGGCTGACGGTTGGAACAGACATCACTGATTTCAGTCCGGCCGGAAAGAAAAGCCACGATGACGCACTGATCAAATCCTTAAATTCCATTAAGGGAGCCGGTGTAGTCTTAATAAACAATCCTGAAAAGAAACAGCCCTCTTTATGTTATATGAATGAAGAGGCAAAAATGGTTTTAAAAACTCATTCCCTCGATAACTTGCTCCACACGCTCAAAGAAAATGACACGGCTTATCTCAGCGTCGGTTCCAGATATTATCATGTTAAAAATATTAACAGCCGCCGAAGATCTAACATGAAGCTGATCGTCATGGAAAGATTGCCGGATTCCATATGCATCAGGGAAAAACTCAAAATAATGGGTCTGACGCCCCGGCAGAAAGAAATAGCTTTCCTGGCGGCGACAGGATATTCCACCAGGGAAATTGCTGGAAAATTCTGCATTACGGAATACACTGTAAAAGATCATTTAAAAAAAATATTTCATGTCATCGGCGTCAAGAAACGCGGTGAAATCAGTCCCAAACTGTTCAACTGGCGTTAACGCCCTCAAAAACTCCTTGCATTTAAAAGCATAAAAAAATATTGTCCTGTAAAATATTCAGGACATTTTTTTTGCATCTGACCATGAAAACAATAAAGTTTTTTTCGATCATTGTTTTAACCGCCTTGCTTTTATTCGCAGACCGGGGTTTTGCGTCCGAATGGGGATTCAGAGGACTGCTTCCCCGGGGCACCGGCTATTACGACAAGAGCAGCATCAGAACAATCAATGATAACATCCGACAGGTATGGACTGTCGTCCTATACAATGAAACGGGCAAAGCAGATGCATGGGCAATCCTGAAAAAACAGGATAAAGCACCGGAAAACCCGAATGTATTGAATCAGGAATCCACCCTGCTGGAATTTGACTGCGCAAAGGACAAATACAGAATCGTATCTATAAATATTTATGATGAAAACGATGTTTTACTTTTTTCTGCATCGATCATGCATACCCATTGGCTGGACATGATTCCCGGTTCCATTAATGAAAAACTTAAAAATGAAGTTTGCCGGTCCGGTCATCAATCCGAAAACAAAAAACTAACCCCTTAAAGGAAACAGTATGCTCAAAAAATATCGATATAAATTAACCGATCATCTTCAGGATTTTCTTTATTACCTTATACGCGCCTACAGCTGGACTTTTCGTCTTCGCGTTGAGAACGAAGACCCTTGGATGAATCACCTGAAACAGGGGGGCCGGATTTTGATCTGCTGCTGGCATCAGCAATTTTTCTCTGCCATCCGTCATTTTAAAACCTATGCCCCGTATCGTCCCGCCCTGATGATCAGTCAAAGCAAAGATGGTAACATCATCGCCAGAATTGCCGAGAAAACGGGCTGGCATACTGTGCGGGGATCATCATCGCGGGACGGAAGCAAAGCGTTGAGAGAGATGATTGAGCATCTGAAAAATTGCCGTTTTGCCGGTCATGTCGTAGACGGCCCGAGAGGTCCCGCCGGAATCGTCAAAGCCGGAGTCATCAAATTAGCCGAAGCCAGCGGCGCGCTGGTTGTACCTTTCTATCTTTCTGCTGATCGAGCATGGTATTTCAACAGCTGGGATCGTTTTATGCTGCCGAAACCTTTTTCGCGCGTAACACTTCGTTTCGGGGAAATGCTGGATGTATCATCCGGTCCGAGCGAAGAAGAATTCGAACGTCAGAGACTGCGACTCCAGGAAATCATGCAATCCGGTCTGCATACGTTGTAAAAGTGTTCCTCAGGAATAACAGGTCCGGTTAATGATAACCTTCTTCAAATCATCGGACAGATGATTAAAATAGGCGCAGTAGCCGGCGATGCGTACCAGCAGGTACGGGTATTTCTCCGGATGGTCGTAAGCATCCAGCAGCATAGCCCGGTTGATGACGTTGGGCTGAAACTGCATGCCGCCTTTCTTGAAATACGTGCTGAAAATTCCGGACAGATTTCTGACGCCGTCTTTTCCCTGAAACAGAGCGGAATCCATGGTGAAGGTTACGGTGGTTCCGTTGGGCGCGTACTGTGCGAAATCAACACCGGAGACGGAATTCAGTGACGAGAGCAAGTCGGACATTTGCATGCCGTAGTGAGGGGAAAGGCTGTTGGCCAGAGGCACGCCTTTGAACCGGCCGGAAGGCAGCGACGGCGTTTTCTTACCGTAAACATCGCTGACGTTCAGGGCATAGTAGCCGGCGGTATAGAATCCGTTTCGCGGCGGGTTCGGAACCTGCTTCAAAGCATTGCAATAAATCTCCAGGGTCTTGTTGACCCATTTGACCGCTTCGGGAGAATCATCATGCCCCAGTTTCGGCACGGCCAGCAATGCCTGCCGGATTTTCTGATCATCATCTCCTTCAAAATCGTTATCGATGGCGCTGATAATGTCCATTAACGAGTACATCTTTTTCTTGAAAACAACTTCATTGATGGCATGCAGGGAATCAGCCGCATCCGTGATGCCGACCGCCTGGATGCCGCTGCTGTTGACCTGACATCCGCCTTCATTCACGTCTTTTCCGCTTTCCAGGCAACCCTTGGAAAGGGACGAGGCCAGCGGCGTTGTAAAGTTTTTACATATCTCTTTTTCGATTCTCTGATGATCAGCTAATATGGAAGAAGCCAGATGGTTCAGACGACGCTGATATCGCTCCAGTAATTCATCCATATTAGCCGGAGGGTTCGGTCGGGACGCTCTTCTCTTTTTATAGGACGCACGGGCGTTGGCGTATCGGTCCGCTATAAATTTGGAAAACGTGTTGCCGCCGCGGAAATTATATTCAATAAATTTGGTGGTCAGTTTTTCCATCTGATCGGAAAAGCCGTAGTTCCATAAATCATTTTCTTCGCCCTTGATGGCCTGAAGCAACGGCAGCACCACATTCATGTTGGCGCAGTCGGTGTTCCCGAAATGATCATCGGACGCATTGGGCTCAACGCATCCGACAACGGAATAGTTTCTGATATTCTCGATAGACGTGTCATAATGTTTTGATAACGATTTGATATAAATATCATCGTTATTCAGTTTCGGCTGCGGAGAACCATTGATGTAAACCTCCGCCAGCCTGTCCAGATATTCCTGTGGACTGCCTTCATGAATTCTTGCCGACATATCTACAGCGAGGAACTGCAGTTCGCAAATATCCAGTAACATGTACGTCAAATCATTGGTCGCATCCCTGCCGTCTTTGTCCACGCCGCCAAACGTGACGGTCTGGTCGGTTGACTGGGTTTCGAAAAGCCGGCCAATGGCAAAATAGGTATCTCCGTCATTCACCAGAATGGCTTCGTCCATTTTGAGAATAAATAAAGACAGCAGTTCCCTAGCTTTCTCATAATCAATCCGTCCGGCTTCTTTGTCTCTCTGATAGTAGGGATACAATATCTGGTCGAGGCGTCCGAACGATATGGCATTTTCATAGGATTCGTTACAAAGCGCTATATGGAGAAACAGCATGGACTGAAGAGCCTCATGGTACGTGCGCGCCGGATACCTGGGAACGTGTCGGCAGATTTCAGCCATCTCTTCCAGTTCTTTGCGGCGAACAGGGTCCGTTTCCTTTTGGCTCATGTCGGAAAGGGCTTCAGCGTATTTCTGCGCGAAGTTTTCCAGCGCTTTGACCGCGATGATGGCCCCCTGGTAAAAGTTCGGGTCATTTTCCGGTTTTTCTTTTTGCTTTTTCTCAAGCTCTTTGATGATGCCGGTTGTACCCAGTGTAAGCATGCGTTCGAAGTTGACAATAAAATGCGCTATCGCCGCCATGTTGTTGTTGAATCCGACATTCATTTCACATAATCGTGAAATGCTTAAGATCAATTCCGACAACTTTTTATTTACTTTTGTTAACAGGCAGTGTTTTTGCCAGAAGGGCAGTATTCTGAAATAAAAATACAGTCTGTCTTTCCACGAACACTGGAATGCCACCGGTGTCTGGCGATGAATTTGATGAAGAATGGAGGTGAAAAGAATCCCGTAATGTTCCTCCCATACCTGACCTCCAACGCGCTTGGACGTGAAATTACCGACAAGCAGTTCATGGGGATAAATGATTGTTTTCTTGTTTTTCAACACATAATCCAGACGTTCGGCCCGGTGAATATGAGTCGGTTTCTTAAAGCCGTTTTTTCTGTAATATTCCGTTTTCAGTCTGGAGGATTCAAAACAAAGATGATAACCGCCTTCCTGGATATCTTTTTTGATGTCATAAACGCGCTGGCTGAAGACAGCCTTATGGCGGGACGCATCCAGTTCGTAACATTCGGTATGAATATCCAGCGATTTGAACAGCGCCACAGCCTTTTGAACCGATTCAAAACTCTGATCCGGCGTGATGTTCAGCGATTCGCGAACCAGACCGAGACGTCTGGCTTTATCTTCATACATGTTATGGTATTTTAATAATTCAATGGACTGATGATTGATAGACTTCAAAAATTCCGCTGTCGCTTTGATCTGTTTCTCACTGTCATTGTAACCGGGAACCATCACCATGCGGAATTTAATATTGGCTTTTGCGTCAAGCAGTTTTCGAATATTGCTGTGAATCAGACGGCTGTCCTGCTTCGTGCATTTTTTGTGGAGGTCGTCATCCCCCACAACCTTCAGATCAACCAGAAATAAATCAATACAGGGAGCTGTTTCGCTGATATTTTCCCAGGGCACATGCAGGGAGGTTTCCACGGCAATATGAATCTTTTCATCCTTCAATATTTTCAGAAGACGGATAAGACTTTCCGGATTCTGGAGCAGAGGATCACCGCCGCTGAGCGTCACGCCACCACCGGTTTTGGAATAATAATCTTTATCCCGCAGGACAATTTCCACCACCCGGGTCATGGAAAAATCGCTGTCCGGAGAAGGCATGGATTTTAAAGACAGCGCCTCGGGATTCTGGCACCAGAGACAGCGCAGCCCGCAGCCCTGCAAGAAAATCGTCGTCCGGATACCGGGACCGTCATGAACACAGGTCCGCTGTATTTTCAGGACGTTCAGTTTTTCTGTTTGCTCCATCGGATAATCATTTAATTTTCGTGCCGTCTGCATTGCCTACTCCTTTACATGATCTAACCCCGATAAATGGGATAAGTGCGTTAACGAAATTATTTTCTGTAAAAAGCGCAGAAAATAATTTCTAACTTACTAAACAGACTTTAAAAACTTAAGTAACTCCATGCCGGCTTTGAGGAAGCACCGGGCTTTCTCGGCGGCTTTCTCTTCATCACCGGCTATCACTGCCTGCAGTATTTCCTGCTGCAGGGTCGTATCCAGATTCGTTGATAACGGCAGAAACAGGTCCAAATGCTTATCATGAATGGTCTTGATGGTATTCATCAGCAGAATGTAAACCATGTTCTTGCTGGCTAATGCCAGTTGACGGAAAAACTCGAAATCCAGTTGCTGCAGTTTTCCCGGGTCGGTGGTGACAACCAATTTTTCCATCAGGATTTTCATCTGTTCGATATCTTTTTTATCGGCGCGTTTTGCGGCGCACCTGGCCACATCGGTACCGAAGAGTTCGCGAGCCTCCAGAATGTTTTCCAGAATTTTCAGATCGATCTGACCGTTGATGACCAGCAGCGAAAATATTAAATCAATGGACGCCTTATGGAAGTCTTGCACAATGATGCCCTTGCCCTGGTGGATGACAATCAGTTTCAACTGTTCAAGCTTCTTCAGCGCTTCACGCAGGGTCGCCCGCGTCACGTTGAGTTGTGTTGCCAGAGTTCTTTCCGGAGGCAGTTTTTCACCGGGACTGACCCCGCCATTCAGAATATATTTCAACAACATTTCGGCGATTTGTTCCGGGGCTTTCATCTTTTCAACAGGAGCTAACTCTGCTTGCATGATAATTTCTCACAAAAATATTGGTACTACCATTGGACCAATTATGCTTTAAGAGTGATTAAAAAGCAAGGTTTTTTTATTTATATCCTCAAAAACAGAAAATTGATGTAAGCTATCGATATAATTAGATAACAATGTATCTTTTTGCCGGTTATATGAGCAATTTTATGGTCAAAATATCATTATTAAGGCTTTATTGCGTGTGAGACCTGCGAATTTTTCTGATAACGAAGTACAATAAACAGGCACAGATCATCAATAATACCAAAACGGTCAGTAAAAATAAGTTTGTAACAATATTACCGCCACTGAAAAGTTTAACGGGATTTAAAGACGGCTGCGCAAGATAGCGCCCTTCCGGTTTACCGTATCTTTCCGGTATCTGCGGCAAGCCGGAACTTCCCTGTTCATTGAAAGAACGCAAATAAAGGGTAAGAGCCAGCCATTCCTTAAGTTCCGCGGATTTATTGACATGGACAATAGACGACTCCAGATCAGGCAAAGGATTTCCCGATTGATCCTTGGGCCGCACCTTAATGAATCCGTAACTTGCCGAACTGACATAATCGATCAGGGCCGCCGTGTACAAATTGGCACAGGCGCGATAAAGCTTGTCCGGATCAAGCGGTTGAAAAATTCCATTTTCTTCCTGAACATAAACAGACGTCACCCGGTCAAACCAGACCCGTTTGGGATTGTATGTAAATTTCACGCCGGACACCTGCAGATAGGCATCGTCCTTTTTCATCGGTGCAATCGTTGTATGAACTTCCAGAATATCTTTAATCTCTTTGCCGCTGATATAAAAGGAAACCAGCGGATATCCCGCGACTCGATCCGGTCCGATGCCCAGAGACAGCACTTGAAAGACATCCGCCATGGTTATTTTTCCTTTTCGCAGAGAATCACGGATCACCCCCAGCGGCTGCAGCGCAAAATGAATATGCCGGTAATTTTCTCCCTCTGCCTGTCGGACGGCATAACGGTAGGCGTCCGTAATCAGATTGCCCAATCCCAATTCCCGCGGATTTTTATAGGCGGAAGAAAGCGTTTCCATGGAGTATCCGGATTCAGCAATAACCTCATCGTAAGCCAGATTATACGGCACAAGAAATTTCTGATTCACAATTTTTTTATAATCGGAAATGTCAGAGGCAATCTCCTTCTCTTCAGGAATGTCGGAGGATACATTTTTCAGCGCATAGGACTCCAGCCTCACCGCGCCTTTCGTTTGACAGACGATTTTCAACATTCCCAGATATCTGCCGTAACGGCCGCAGGAAACAATCATCGTTTTGCCGACAATTTTCGGCTTGGTTAAAATGGTGTGTGAATGTCCACTGATGATCATATCAATTTGCGGTACCGATTTAGCCAGAATTTCATCCTCAGACCTGCTCGGATCCGCGGATGTTCCGCTATGGGAAAGGCAAAGGACGATATCGGCTTTCTCTTTATTTTTCAACACGTCCACCAGACGCTTGCTTGTTTCTATCGGATCGGAAAATGTTACCGGTTTTGTGAAAGGCGCGTTCTCAACCGCGTCCGTACCCATAATACCGAATATGCCGATGCGCAGGCCATTTTTTTCAATAACGATATATTCTCTTACCGGATAATCATCGAACGGCTTTTTCAACATTGCATCGCCCTGGTTATTCCTGCTCAAGACGATATTGGAAGCGACGATTGCCGGCAATTGCCCGCCCCTGGCTCGCGCGGATCTAAGCATCCTGGCCAGACCCTCGGGATGAAAATCGAGATCATGATTGCCGAATGTGGTGACGTCATAACCCATTTTTCCCATCAATCGTAATTCGAAAGCTTCATTCATAAAAGCGGTATGAAAAAGCGTACCCATGGAAAAATCGCCGGCATCGACGAGTAAGGTTTTGTCGCGATACAGGCGCTTTTGTTCGTTGATCAGATAGGCAAGCTTCGCGTATCCGCCCTGTTGTAATGGTCTGCCGTCTTCCGTTAATATGCGATGAGGCAGAAAATAAGAATGCAGGTCATGCGTAAAAAGAATCAGCAGTTCCCGCTCCGAGGTCGCAGATGAAGCGTTCAATCCTGATTCTTCCGCATGAACCGGATTGAAAATTCCCGCAATCCATGCCGAATTGCATAAAAAGAGCAGCAAAAATAATTTAAAGAAAAGTTTTTTCATCTTGTGTGTTTTAAATCCCGTCAACTCTTGTGATCTTACGTACGATGATTTAGCACAAAATCAAAAAATAAGGGACCCCAATCATTCATGTCCCCGCAACATAAATCGTTCTTTATTTTTTCCGTTGAATGAAGTAAATTGCAGTAAAATTCTTCAAATAAATTGATTGCGTAAAATTATGCCCTTACGTAAATATCATCTGATATTGCTGACAACCGTATTGATCGTCTGGATCTGGTCCGCAATAAAACCGCACGACAGCTATCTGACCTGGTTTCTGGAAACGCTGCCTTTTATGATTGCCCTGCCGATCATTCTCTTGACGTATAACAAATTCAGACTGACGGATTTAACCTATACGATTATCGCCCTCCACGCGATGATCCTGATGCTCGGCGCTCATTATTCGTACGCCAAAGTACCGCTGGGCTTCTGGATGGAAGAATGGTTCGGCTGGACGCGGAATAATTACGACAAAATCGGGCATTTCATGCAGGGTTTCGGTCCGGCCATATACGCGCGTGAGATTATCGCCAGAACGTCACCGGTCAAAAGGGGAAATTGGCTGGTTTTTTTCTCCATGGCTGTCCCTCTGGCGTTTTCCGCATTATACGAGATTCTGGAATGGGCAGCGTCGCTCTCCAATCCGAACAACACGGAAGCCTTTCTCGGAACCCAGGGATATCTCTGGGATACTCAAACCGATATGTTTTTGTGTCTGACCGGTTCCATCGCGGCTCTGCTGGTGCTCACAAAATTGCATGACAAATATCTTTTGAAAATGCATCCGCCTCTCACAGACACAAAATAATAATTCTGCCAAAAGATAAACCATAATCCAGGCGTAATGATTAAAATTAAGCTTGTTTGACTAAACCACTCTGTGCTATGCCTTGCACAATAAAAATCATAGTAGCGTGATAACAAAAAGACATTGAGATTAGTAATTTTGCAAATCCTGATCAATGTCCGTTTCAAGGGACATCGACCTCACGATAGGCTCCACGGCTCAATAGACGCGCCAGAATGTTTTGTTGAAAATACGAGAAAGGACCCCCTAAGGAATGTCCGTAAATTATTTTATCGTTTATAACCCGCTCACTTATCAGCTGATGGATCTGATGCCGGCTAATTCCATCACGCCTCTGGATGTTATTTCATATCTGACCGCACAGAACGCGCATGAAATGAATGCCGAAAATTATCTGAGATTCATAGATTTTCAGCCGGAAAAAAAGCGGGCCACAATGGTTGATGCCCTGGCTATCGAGATGTATGCGGGCATATATATACAACATCAACTGGCGAGACTGGCCAAAGACCATGTCGTTGTCATGGTGGACGGTAAGCGAAGAAATTTTTCAGAAGTCATCCGACAGAAAGAGACCCCTCCTCAGGCCGTTTTTATTTCCACCATCAGCTCCAGCTTTCCGGCCGCCGCCGCTGCCGCCATCGTGCTGAACCACGCAAAAATTCCTGTTATCATCGGCGGAATACATGTCTCCACCATGCCTGAAGATGCGGACACGTTTATCAGAAAATATGCGCCCTATCCTGAACTGGTTTCCATTGTCAGAGGAGCGGGCGATTCGACGGTCATGAAGACCATCCTGAATGATTTGAAAACACATTCTCTGAAAAGCGAATATTCGGGTGAGACCCTGATTGAAAACGGGGTCTGGGGAAATTTTGAGAACCTTGAACCGCTGGAACCGTTGACAATCAATCTCCTCAACAGACTGCCGGTGATTAAATATACCCCGCTGAAAGATTTCCGGATTAATCCTGTCGCGCCATTCACCGGATGTATATTTTCCTGCAAGTTTTGCTCAATATCAACTCTGCCTCAAAAAAATAAGATCGTCCAGTTTCGAGACACGAATGATTTCGTTGAAGAGCTTCGTTCTTATCAGAAAGGAACGGTTGATTTTACAAACCGGTACTATTTCTTCACCCCGGACAATCTGTTTTCCAATAAAAAAAATCTGATATCTTTTTTAAAGAAAATAATCGAGAGTGATTTGCGAATTAATTACGCGGTTCAAATATCCATTGAAGTTGCCGACGATGAAGAATTACTGAAACTGATCAGAGCATCAGGCGGCACCCATTTTTTTATAGGTCTTGAATCCCTCGATATACGCAATTTAAAGCATATCAATAAGCACATCGTGAAAGATATCGAAAAAAGCGGGTTGTCCGTAGAAAAATATTACGCTTCCAAAATCAAAAAAATACATGCCCATGGCATCTCCGTTCACGGTTCTTTCATCGTGGGCCTGCCCTATGACTATTTTAATTCGCCGATCGATAACACCGGTGTTGAAATTTCAAAATTCTGTGTTCGAAACAGAATCGGGGCCCAGCCCAGCACAATCGTTGATCTGCCGGGTTCAGTCTTTTTCCATGAAAGCCAGGAGAACAATACCTTCATTTACGGCAAAAAGGGCACGATGGATTATTTTCTGTCCCTCTCCGTCGCCGATCTGGCCGAAACCAACAAAATTCCGCCCGATTCGCTGCACAAAAGTCCACTGATCATTGCATCCATGGTTTATGAAATATCCAAAATAGTCGGTTCACCGGTGAGAGCAGCAATCAACTCTTCCATCATCTTTTTCCGGTCTCTGGTTCATCCCACGAACAAAGGGCAGGGATTCCATTTCTGGCAAAGATACATAGACGCCGTCTGCTCCGCGGTTTCTCAGACTGCCGTCGCCCTGTATAAAGAACAGGGCGAATCCCTGGTACACTCCAGGCACGGCGTCAGAGGCATCATGGAACGGCTTTACGACACGGAGAAAAATCCCGCGGTTAAAAAAATGTTTAAAAGCTACATTCCCCAATTTATCAAATAATCAGCCGAAGGTGAGCCAATGTCCGGGAAGATAAAATGGCCGTTTTTTATTTTGATATTCCTGCTGGTTCTTTTTGTTGTCGGCGAATTATTTTCCCGCTATTTATACCCTTGGACAGTTCCTTTCAACGACCGCATTGCGGTCCGTTATGCAAGTCCCTACACGATGTTCAGCAGATTTGAATATGGAAGCCGGGAGCCGGCAAAAGTTCGGGGCGAATTTAGAATATTCATGCTCGGGGGTTCGACGGTGGAATACGGCAATCCGCCTCTGCCGGTCTATGTCGAACAGGAACTTAAACGCCGCGGATTCGAGAACGTGCGTGTTTTCAACTACGGCGTCATATCGCAAAACTCCAGTCAGGAACTGGCCCATCTTGTCTTTCATGTGCTGGACTCCCAACCGGATATGGTTGTGATCTACGATGGCGGCAACGACATGATGGATCCTCTGCTTTATGATCCACGGCCCGGCTATCCTTTTAACTTCCTTGCTTATGAGAACAATGCTCTGTTTCAGGAAACCGGCGACTATCCCTGGCCTGCGCTTCTTGCGTACGGAAGCGAAATGCTGCGGCACTTATTCCGCGGTTATTTCTTTGAAAAATTCGGTCATTTTTCCAACCGGAGACTTGCGGCGGAACACGGATCATATGCCTGGTCGGAAAAAATAGCCGGAATTTATGCCGGCAATCTGGCAAAAGCAGGGCAAATATGCCGCGCCTACAATGTTCAATACGTTGCTTTTCTGCAACCCGTAATATTCTACAAACGCGTCGCGGTTTCCGATACGGAAAAAAATATATTAAAGGGATGGCCTCCAAAGGAAGCGAATATCGTCCGGCCTTATACAAACGACGTCCGGGAAAGAATTCTCCGTAACATCCGGGAAGAGCAAAAACGATTTCCCTTTGAATTCCATGATCTCAGTGAAATATTCTACGATTCCCGGGAGGCGGTCTTCACTGACTACATCCATGTTAACGATGCTTCCAATAAAAAAATCGCGCTGGCTATCTGTGACCGGATGATGAGCGCAATGAATACTATTCATCCTAAATAGCGCGGCCGCACACTAATTTTTTCCGGAGGTAACACAATGAAGTTTCTTGTCATCACGGGTGCTGTTTTAATTCTCCTTGCCATCATGACCGGCTGGATCATTATTGCGGTAAAATACTTATCTTTGACCGTCGTGAAAAAAATCTTTCGCGACGATGAAAAGCTTGTTAAAGCGCACATCGATTATCTGATTATGGGCATCCTCCTGCTGGTGTTTTATGCCACAGGCATCAATCTGCCGTTTGAAATCGCCGTCCTGGCGTGCGCGGGAGCACTGGCCAATCCGTCACTGTTTCTGTTTCTTTCCATGAAACCGGACGTCAATAAAAAAACGGGAAGCCTTTTCAGCATCGTCAGCACCGCAGTATTTTTGATCACCACCGCGGGAATCGGAGGCGCCGCTTTGCTTCTGATTCAGGAACTGATACCATAACAGATAACACATAAGATATTAACGGCTGACGGCCGGTTACCAAGGGTCTTAGCCTTCTGAGATGATGAAAGAAAACAACGCATTGAAAGATAAAATCGCTTTTTTTCCGCGCAGCCCTGGCGTCTATTTAATGAAGGATCAGGCGCATAAAATAATTTATATCGGCAAGGCTAATAATTTGAAAAGCCGCGTAGCCTCCTACTTCACCGGAAAAGACTCCCGTCCGATGGCGCCGTTTCTGATGGCGCGTGTTCATGATATTGAATTTATCAACACCGCCACGGCAAAGGAAGCTTTGATTCTGGAAAATAATTTAATCAAGCGTCACCGCCCGCGTTACAATGTCACTCTGCGCGATGACAAAACGTATTATTACCTGTCGTTGGACCCGACGGATAAATTTCCCCGCCTGCAACTGGTGCGCAAACGGTTGAATCATGCTGCGCTCTATTTTGGTCCTTACCCGTCGGGACTGGCGGCCAGAGAAACCCTGCGTTTCGTACAACAGATATTTCCGCTGCGTTCCTGCCGCAACCGCGACTTTAAGCTGCGTCCGAGGCCCTGTCTGGAATACCAGATCGGCCGATGCCTTGCTCCGTGCAGCGGTCTGATCGACGAGGAGGCCTACCGAAAACTGGTCGGAAACGCCGTCTCCTTCCTCCAGGGACGCAATCGCGAATTGATTTCGGACTTGAAAAAACAAATGCATGAAGCGTCGCAGGCGCTTAATTATGAAGAAGCCGCACGGCTGCGCGATCGTATTGCCGCGCTGGAACAAGCGCTGGAAAGACAGAATGTCGAATCGGCCGGCAATGTCGATCAGGATGTTCTCGGCTTTTTCGTTCAGGGTAATATTTTTCAGATCTGCATTTTATTTGTCCGCGCAGGTAAACTGCTAGGCAGCAAATCATTTGCTCCGATGAAAATAAAAGAAGACATCAGCGAAATCGTATCATCCTGCCTGACGCAGTATTATGACAGCGACGTCGGCATTCCCGACGAAATCATCATTCCCTGCCATTTGCCGGATGAAGACGTCATCCTCGAATGGTTGAGCGATAAGAAAGGGAATAAAATCCGTTTGACGGCGCCATCCATCGGAACAAAATACGCCTTACTGACTCTGGCCCATGACAACGCCCGCCATCTCTGGGAAGCATTACATAAAAGTCAGGAACAGAAGACCTCCGCCCTGACCATTCTTCAGGAAAAATTATCGCTTGCCAAATTACCGCGGCGTATCGAGTGCTATGATATTTCCAACATCAGCGGCAAGCACGCTGTCGGCTCCATGGTGGTTCTCCAGGACGGGGAGCCGGATAAAAACAGCTACAGGCGCTACCGCATAACGACGCTGGATGAACCGGACGATTACGGCATGATGCAAGAGATGCTCTCCCGCCGTTTTACAAAAGGAGAAAACCCGCCTGATCTGGTTGTTGTTGACGGCGGCAAAGGACAACTTCATATCGCTCTTGCCGTGTTCAAAGATTTAAAAATAAAAACGGATGTTATCGGTCTTGCCAAAGAGGAACGCGCTTCACTCTCGGGTAAAAGCAACATAAAAAAGAAATCCATCAAATCAGAAGATCGTGTTTATCTGCCGGGACGTAAAGACGCCCTTTATTTATCCTCCTGGCCGCAGGCGTTGCGGATTCTTCAGCAGGCACGCGATGAAGCCCACCGTTTCGCCTTGCGTTATCACCGCCAGATCAAACAGATTGACGATCTTCGTTCTGTTCTTGACGATATCCCCGATATCGGCGCAGAGCGTCGAAACATTTTACTGAAACACTTCGGTTCCGCCAAAGCGGTGAAAGAAGCAACGACGGAAGCATTGCAAAAAGTTCCGGGAATTGGTAAGGCTCTGGCAGAAAAGATTTTTGCACACTTGCAAAACGACGGGAAGACGGAATAAGTCAGAATGAGTTTAATCACAGTTTTTTTTATCGCGGTTGGGCTTGGTGTCGATGCTTTTTCAGTGGCCATCGGCATCGGCGCGACCCATGGCAAAAAATCATGGACTCCGGTGCTCAGACTGGCAGCGGCTTTCGGTCTGTTTCAGTTCGCCATGCCGATTGCGGGCTGGCTGGCCGGGTTGACAGTTGTTGACATCATCGCTTCGTTTGATCACTGGATTGCTTTCGCTCTATTGGCTCTGGTGGGCGGAAAGATGATAACGGAAGGCTTCGAAAAAGAAAAGGAAGAAGAAAAAGCCGATCCGACGCGCGGCTGGCCGCTGCTGATGCTCTCTGTTGCCACCAGTATCGACGCCCTGGCTGTCGGGTTCAGTTTTTCGTTATTGAAAATGGACATCCTCGTTCCCGCGCTGATGATTGGTGCCGTATGCTTTGTTATGACGGTAACAGGCATGATCTTCGGCAAGGCGCTGGCAAAATTATTCGGCCGGAAAGTGGAAATATTCGGCGGCATCGTTTTAATCGCCATTGGCATAAAAATTCTTATTGACCATTTAATGTGGCTTTAATGACCGATCAGACACTTACAAAAAAATATTTTCGGGGATTGACTCTTCTTCTCGTCGTTATTCCTCTTCTGGCCTGCTCGACTTTCACGGCCGGCAGATATGACGCACAGGTTTCCCCGAACCATTGTCTGCCGGTTTTCCCCGACAAGGATGGCTGGTACGGCGGCGACGGCGCCTATTCCATAAAATTGGACAATGAGCGAACGCTCTGGGTTTTCGGCGATACGTTTGTCGGCTGTCCGGGATGCAGAAGAGACCGAATTGATATGGACGTTGTTCTGGGCACCACCGTCGGCATTTCCTCCTGCTCGGTTAATAACGAATTTAATATCAAATATTATCTGAAGCACAGCGGCGGTCAATATACTTCATCTTTCGGTAAAGATGAATGGCTCTGGCCGCAGGATCCATTCATCGCCAACGGGGTTTTATACATTCCGTTGATAGCGATTGTGCCCGGGGATAAGAAAGACGAGGTATTTAATTTCAAAGTCGCCGGTCACAAATTCGTCCGGGTAAGAGACTTTTCCGCAGCCGATCCCCGCAAATGGAATTATGATTATGTCGATTTGACCCCGGCACTGTCTCCGGAAATTGCCGCTTTTGCATCCACTTCCGTTGTCCATGATCATTATGTTTATTTTTATCCTTTCTATGTTCATGCCAAAGACAATTTAAACATCTTCGGAAACATTCTTGCCCGCATTGCAATCGACAGAGTCGATCATCCTGTTGGAGCGATAGAATATTACACCAAAGAGGGAACCTGGGAAAACCGGTTGAACCCCGAAAAGGTTAAAATCGTTCTCGACGCCAGCGTCTCGGAATTAAGCGTCAGATACCACGAAGCCGATAAAAAATGGATAGCCGTTTATTTAAGCACCCAAAACAAAGGGGACCGGTTGCTGTATCAAACATCCGACAGGCTGGAAGGTCCGTGGAGTGAAGCAAGACCTTTGGGTGTCCCTGTTCCGGAAGTCGATCCTCAAAGCACTCTGTATGATAAAGGAAATTTTTGTTACGCGGGGAAAGAACACATCGAATTTTCCAGGGGCAAAAATCTTGTTATGACTTATGTCTGTAATTCGTCAGAAGATCTTGAGAAGCAGGACAGCTTCCTCCGCCGCAACATGTTTCTCTACCGACCGGTCGTCAGAGAAATCGGTTATTAAGAATATTCATTTTTCACAGAAACCACATTATGGAAACAATATTTTATTGAGAGACTCAAATTTTAAATGTGAAACGTATTAAAATTTGTAAGTCGAACAATCCCGCCAACAGCGGAGGGTCGCAGACCCGTGATTTTTAAGAAAATATTGTATTTGACACCTACAATTTCACAGTTTTTGAAAATCGTCTGGATTGTGGATAGTACCTACAAAGTCGCATCTATTAGCATTATCAAGAATCAATGATAACCATTTGAACAGTTGCGACGGCAAATAAAACAGATGAATACTCTTTTTCAAGGAAAATTCTTGCCGCCACCTAAGGTTCGGGATTAGGCATTCATGTTTGAGGATAACTAATGCAAAGAATTTATATGGGAGTTTGGTATGAAATAGCACTATGGTGGTACAATATTCTTGACACACAAGGGCGCGTTTCTTATACTGCCGACAACTAAAAGCAAGTTCTTATCAATTCAATATGTCATACGCTTGTAAAGAGTCGATAGTTATGGTATTTCAAAGTTAAACGTTGTTTGGATTCTTATCTAATATCGCCTGATTCCTCAAAGAAGGTTGTTATGAACAGATTGATGATGCTGGCAATGACGCTTGCAGTTCTCGGGCTTTTCGGGTGTTCGGACAATTCGAGCGGCGACAACAGCGTAAACGATGGCGACGACCCACAGGCGAAATCGATTGTCGTCACTCATACCGCGGATTTTCCTGCCGGTGTCGGATATCTCGAGTATCTCGTCCTGAGCGACGACGGCGAGTGGCTTCCGCTTGAAGTCGAATTTGGTCTGAACGATCGCGACGTGATCGAGGTCCCCAAGAACACACAGGTGTTGCGGGTACGTGCCCATTCGGACGCGCACGATGTCCTTGAGGAACGCTTCTATCTCGTATCGGCTGCGAACGAGGCGGCGGCGCCTGCCTCGTACAGTCGGTGGATGACACAGAACGAAAGAATCCAGACCTCCACTCTTTCCAAGATGACCATCCCGGGGGCGCACGACGCCGGCATGGGGATGGTGGCTAGCTGCTCCACCTACGCGAGCAGCGATTCGACGCAAACGCAGTACACGTCAATCTGGCAGATGCTAAACGACGGGATCCGCTATTTTGACCTCCGGCCTATTTTCGTTCAGGGCCACGGGGTGATGCGCCTGGGCCACTACAGCTGGATCGGCAAGACGATCAACCTGGGGGTCCACAAGTTCACCTTGAGGAACGAAGGCTGCGCGGGTTTTGCTGTCGAGACGGCACTTGAACACGTTCGCGCTTTCATGGAGGGCAGTGAGAACCGAGAGGTGGTGATCCTGAAGATGTCGCATTTCATGAACCTGCAGACGCATGACAACTCCAGCTCGCAGTTCGATCCCGCGGACTTCGCGCAGCTGCAACGCATGATCCAGGAAAAGCTGGGCCCTTATCTCCTGATAGGAAACCGCGATTTCCGCTACACACCGATTTCGGCCCTGACGGCGACCGGTCCCAAGGTGATCGTTACCTTCGATGCGCAGGGCTACGACGGTTCCAGCGGCATCTACCCCGAGAGTGACCTCAATCTCTACGACCAATACGCCAACAAATCCTCGTACACAGCGATGAGAGACGATCAGTTCGACAAGCTCAAGACCTATGCGCGATCGGTGACCTTCGAAAAGGTTTTAAAATCGACTTGCAAAGGCATGGTCGGGCCGATGAGCGCCGAGTGCATGAAAAATATGGATGCAGTCGTGGAAGCCTTAATTCGTATAAATCCGTACTTTGTGCTTTCCTGGACCCTGACACAGAGCGAGAGCCAGATGATCGCTTGTTCGGTTGCGGTGACGCCCGAACTGCGTTGGATCGCAGCCCAGATGGGCTACGAGTGCAAGACGCTACAGGACCTTGGCAAGGAGGCCAACTCCCATCTCGGCGATGCCGTCGCGCAAGCCAAGAAGATTGGCTCGCAGCCGCATGTGTTGTATGTTGACAACGCAGGCGAGAGTGCCACGAGCGCGGCGATCGCGATCAACGCGATGGATTGACACGGCAGGCGCTTCGGTGGTCGATGCTCCGCAGTTCTATCGCAAGAACACTAGGGACAGCACGTCGGTCGGGGTGAGCAGATGATCAGGTACTATGGTTATTATTGGTTGAAAGAGTGTATGCAATCAAACATTAGATGACACTCCCTTCAGGAAGTCTTCCATGAGAGGAAGAGATAAGAAACCAGTAACTCCGCCGCCGCATCTTTCAGCCGTTAATCCTATTAATTTCTCCTCTTATTCTCGTCCCTCTTATTCTATTATTTCTATTATTCCTCTGAAAACTGCTGTGCAGGATGATTTGCCAAAGACACAGGAAGCATGATGGCATTGAGAAAAATATATCCAGCACCATCCCTGCGCCTGAACAAAAATTTATTCCAAAGTTACGGGGTAGTAGTCATTTTCACAATAGCCGGAATTGGAATCGCAAATTTCGATAAACATATACACCTTTTGCGGCACTTGATTAATCAACGGATAAATATCCGTTTCGCGCGCTGAACCATCGCAGGTCATGTAAAAATCATTGGTGTATTTACACACCCAGTTACCCGATTGGTCACAGCGACGGCCTGCGCCACACACCTGCGAATACACGACCAAACTACCCGCTAAAGTAGCGCGGTCATTAATTCGCAGCGATACGGTGTAATCTTCAAGACTATTTACATCCCAAAATATTTCATAAAGCCCATCATAAAGATAAGGGCTGAGCGCCAGTGGCGGATGATTAGGTGTGGCGGTATCAGTGTCGTAGCTGTCGATGATATCGAAGGCGCGCAATTCGGGAACGTAATTATTATAGGGATCATCAACCGCTAGAGTTTTACTGCCGCAGCCAGACAAGCCGTCAACCGCCACAGTGTCACTGCCACAGCCAGACAAGCCGAAAAATATGAACAACAAGAAAGCAGCGGGCAGGATTTTTATCATGACACAACTCCGCAGGAGTATAACCGATTGACATTATATTGATAATACATTGCTTTTAGTTGTGAGGAGTATAAGAAACGTTCTCTTGTGTGTCAAGAATGTTTTGCCACAAGATGTGGGTGCAACTTTATTGATTACGATTTGGAAGCCAGTATAATTTTTGATCTTGATGCTGTGTGGATTTCAGGAAGAAACACGTGATCAGTATTTTTAAGAAAATTATATTTATGATTGTATGCATAATCATAAATTATACAAGTTCGATATTCAAAGTAGAACGCGGCGGCAACGAGGAGGCTCCGCAGGCGTATAACCTAAAGGTCACACGTATGAACATACGTCGAGGACGCCGACGTGGTTGCCAACAAAGTTATATGAAGAAGATTAGACTTGTATCCTATAGTCCCAGCCATTTGACAAAATTATAAGCCGCAATGCCGCCCAGATAGGAAACCAGCAGTGTCATAACAATCGAGGTATAAAACCATTTATTGTTGTTCATTTCTTTTTTCAAAACCGCAATCGTGGCGGCGCAGGGAATGAAAAGCATCATCACCACGAGAAACGCCGCGGCCGATTCATGGCTCATGATGGTCGGCAGGATGTTGGACAAACCGTCTCTGCCCACGGCATAAAGAACACCCAGGGTGGCCACGACATTTTCTTTCGCCACCAGACCGGTCAGAAGAGCGGTAATCATTTTCCAGTCCAGTCCGAGCGGTGTACCCAGCGGCTGCAGCACTCTGCCGAAGGAAGCCAGCAGACTTTCCTCGACGTTGCCGTTCGGAAAATAAGAAAGCAGCCAGACAATCAGCGAAACGGCAAGAATCACTGTTCCGGCTTTTCGGATAAACGAAAGTGTTCTTGTCCAGACAACCATCAGAATCGTTTTGACATCGGGGGTATGATAGATGGGCAGCTCCATAATGAAAGGAGCATCCTGCTTCCAGAGCGTTTTGTTAACAAAGATGCCGGCGATGCCCAGCACGGCGATGTTCAAGGCCACAAGGCTCCAAGCCACATAGGCGCCGTTTTGACCGAAAATGGCGGCTGAGACCAGCGTCAGCACGGCCAGCCGCGCGGTACAGGGGACGAAAGGAATCAGAAGCAAAGTGATCATTCTGGCTTTTTTTGTTTCAATGATGCGGGCGCCCAGAACGGCGGGTACATTGCAGCCGAATCCCAGACACATCGGAATAAAACTCTTTCCGTGCAATCCGACAAGGTGCATGATCTTGTCCATCACAAACGCGGCGCGCGCCATGTAACCGACATCCTCCAGAAGAGCCATGACAGCAAAAAAGATCAGCAGTACCGGCAGAAACGTCAGCACCGAACCGACGCCGCCGACAACACCGTTGAGCAGCAATCCGCTGAGCCATGGAGGCCAGGCGGTTGTGAAGGGTTCTGCAAATCCGATAAATTGCTGAATACGATCGCTGAGCCATCCCTGAAGCGGCACGCCCACCCTGTAGGTAAGGAAGAAGACCAGTGCCATTACCGCCAGCAGGATGGGAATTCCGAAAACCGGACGCGTCAGGATATGATCGATTCTGTCGGTCAATACCACCTGCCCCATTTTAAAGCGGGAAACAACGGAACGGGTGATTGCTTCAATCCAGTCGTAGCGGCCGTTGACCACAGCATGCAGGGCGTCCTCATGTTTGATGAGCAGTTTTTCTATTTGATCACGCGCAGGTTTTTGAACCTGCCGTTCGACGAGATGGGTGACTTCCGGATCGCCCTCCATCAATTTTACCGCCACCCATTCCGGAGTGTAAGGCTCATGAATATACGGTCTGACCAGTGACAGAATATCCTGATAGATCTGCTGATGATCGACGGATACTTCCGGCATTGCCGGTTTAAATTTGTATTCACAGGAAGCGATCGCAGATATCTGGGAAACCAGTTCTCTGATGCCGCTGTTGCGTTTGGCCACCATGGGAATAACCGGAATGCCCAGAGCGTCTTCCAATGCACGTGTGTTAATTTCGATGTTTTGATCGGAAGCGACGTCAAGCATATTCAGAGCGACGATGACTGGCCGATTGAGTAACAGCAATTCGGCCAAAAGATAAAGCCCCCGCTCCAGAGCCGTTGCGTTCAAGACCAGCACAACCAGTCCGGGCTTCTCTTTGATGATGAAATCACGGGTAATCCTTTCTTCTTCTGAGAATGCGGTCAGGCTGTATGTCCCGGGCAAATCAACAATTTTGATTAAAACGCTGTCGGCGCGATGGGTGCCTTCTTTTTTCTCCACCGTTTTTCCCGGCCAGTTGCCGACGTGCTGGGATAAACCGGTGAGAATATTGAAAATGGTTGACTTGCCGACATTGGGTTGACCGACAAGAGCAACCGGGATCTCCTTTTCGATCGGCGGCAGACAGACCTCGATTTCGGGATCGATCCTGGAAACTGTTATTTTTGAGGCTTCGCCTCCTCCCAGCGCGATACGGGTATTGGCAACCTGAATCACGATAAGACCGCCGCTGATCTGCGCGATACGGAATCTGGCGTTGGCGACGATCCCCATACCGGCAAAGCGGCTGGTAATGGCCGCTCCGCCTTCAATGGAATGAATCACGCCCTGATCGCCTTCCTGCAGTAGTGTTATATTAAGCAAATCGCTCATCGATGTGTTCTTTCCAAACTATTTAATGCCGACACGGTATTTCTTCAGCAGAAACTCCGGACCGTAGGAACTCTTTGTCCGGCGCAAATTCTTATTGCCCATGTCCTCTTCCAGATTAAGATACTTATATTCAGACTTCAGTCTTTTGGCCGTATCATTAAACATATATTCGTAAATTCCGTGGTACTTTTTCGATGCTTTGGCAAAATGCAGACAGAACGTATCACCCGTCAGCGCTTCGCCGATGATAAAACCGGCCGGTTTGTCGGCAATGTAATATATTATTCCCCAGAGCGCAAGACCGGAAAACTTTTGCAGGGCTTCGCTGCATTGTTCAAAGTCCGTTTTATCGGATGACATGCGGGAATCGTCCTGCCATTCCTGTAATACGGTCAGCGCGTCGCTGACGTTACGATCGGATACGGGCACTCCTTCGGCGATGTACGAAGCTAGAAATTGTTTTAAATGATTGCGGTGACGCAAGTATTGTTTTCCCTTAAAATCGGCCATGGTTTCTGTAAGGTACAGATAGTCGGATTCGCTTTCGTCGAAACGGATGCTAAATTTGTCCTTCGGGAAGTAAACAAGCCACTCTTCGGGAATGGGAAAGAAAAAATCTCTTTCTCCCAGAATTTCACTGAATGTTTTGAGATCACAGCCGTGCGGATCATTCAACGGCATCACATAGTTTTGCTTTTGTTTATTCCGGCCGGAAACGAACAGACCGCATTCCCTGGTCACAAATTCGTAATGACTGCTGTTGCGAAAGAGATAAACATTGGCGAACGTATAATCGGAAATCCGCAGATGCATTTGTTTGAAACGCTCCGCCAGATCCTCACGGTGTTTCAAATCAATGGTTTCAATGTGCTCCATGTCAATACTTTATCATTCCTTTCTTCAGTCCGCTCAGAGTGCAAAGCGTTGATGGTTGTCTTTAAGCCAGCGGCGTTGCGCTTTGTACGAAGGCATAACCTCTTCCACGTTTTGCCAGAATCTCGACGAATGATTCTTTTCCCGGATGTGCATCAGCTCATGGACAATCACGTAATCAACGATATCCGGCGGCGCCATGATCAGTCGATAACTGAAAGCAATACGGTTATCTTCCGAACAGGACCCCCAACGGCTTTCGGCGGATGTTATGCTGATCCTGTCATAAGGCAAATTAAGCATCCTGCTGAAAAAATCAACACGATGACGAATAAATCCGTCCGCTTTTTGCTTATACCATGAAACAAAATAATGTTTTCTTAACGCTTTATCACCGCGGCAGTTGAGATAAAAGCAATTATTCCGGAAAACAACTCCCGCATTTTCAAAAGGGTCAAAGAACATTTCCAGCGGATAAAGTTGCCCGAGATAAAGAAATTGTTCACCGGTTTCGTATTCTTTATCTTTGTTTTGAGCTGTCTCTTTCTTTTGTCTCGCTACCGTTTTATCAATCCAGCCTTGTTTTTCCCCTACAAAACGTCTGATTTCATCAGCGGGTGTAAAGTAAGGAGCGGATACGATTACGTTCGCGTCAGCACAGACCTGTAGCGAAATTGTTTTTTTCCTTTTTCTGCTTCGTTTAATCGTATAGGTTTTGTTCATTAATACTCGTTATTTTTCTTCAATATTATTGAGATGCAATATGTTCAATTATCATAATTTAAATTCTAAAGCGAGTATGGAAAACTCAAAAGAGAGCTTTTCTCCGTTCAAAATTTGTGTTAGTTAAACGGCAAATTTAGCAGGCGGTCAAAATGGGAAAAATCACCAAATGCCCCTGGGGGGGGTTTGAAGTTTTATCGGAAACAGCGGGCCATAAAGTCAAAAGAATTATTGTGGACCCCGGAGGGTGTCTGAGTTTGCAGCTTCACCATTTCCGTTCCGAACACTGGTTTGTCGTTGCCGGATCCGGAGACATAACTGTTGGAGATGAGGTCATATCTCTAAGCGCCGGCGAATCGGTGGACATTCCGGTAAAGGTTAAGCACCGCGTCCGGAACCCTGCTCATGAAAATCTGGTCATCATCGAAATTCAAACGGGAGCGCGCTGTGATGACGGCGATATAGAACGTTTTGAAGATCTTTACGGAAGAATTTGACCGGAAAACCATCATCGGTTTTTTATCGCCGTCCCTTTAAAGAACACACCCCACGGAATCAGCGTCTAAACAGAACCGCTCTTCTCGCGTATCGTCTGCTGGTAACCCTGATCAAAAGCATGCAGAAAAGAATCGCCGTAGCGTTTTATTTTCCTGCGTAATTTTTCAACGTGCTTCTTGTGCTTGGAAAATCTTTTTTCCGAAACCGATCTGATCTCATCCAGGTCACAGAGAATAAAATCCCAATGCGTCGTCTTTGGGATCGCGATCAGATTGCGGTACAATTCCTTGAAAAGAATTTCTTTGAATTGAAGCTCGGCGACATACGAGCCAAGATTCACGGCCAGAAGATTCAACGCATCATTGTCCCGGTTGTTCGCCATGATGTTCTCAATCGTTCGGTTCCCGGCCGCTCCCTTGCTTACGGCAATGACCTCATCGGGAATCCAGCGTCCTTTTTTCATGACATAGAATAAAGGGTAAACGGCTTCGATGTTTTTTTTGTGCAATTGATAAAAAGCATTGAAATTCTTTCTGGCCAGGCACCGGCGGATAACATTCCTGATGCGAATTTCCCGGGGCGCATCGTTCATCCGGTAATGCTTCAAATAAACATCACAACCGTCATGCAGTAATTTTTCTCCCAAATACGTATCCTTATAATCACTGACAAAGAAAAGACGAAAATGTTTGTCTCTGTCCGGAGACAGGAAAGCCTTCATGACGGATTCGGCTTCTGCCGGAGAAATATAACGGCTGATTCTTCCCTCCCAGTTTTGGTGCCGCAAGGAGGCAGAACATTGATCCACACCGGGATACAGAGCGTTATCCGTCATAAACCAGGCAAGGCTTGAGGATATTTCCGTCCGTACGGATGATATTAAACTCTCTTTATGATTCATTGCACCTGCCTCTGGCTGATAGCTGAGAATCGAATTTATTTTTCCTCGACCATCTCCGCAATGAAAATATTAACCATTGCCTTTGCTGAAAATTAGCCGCATGAATTTCCGATAAAAACCGTTATGTCCGGCGGAATATACGTAAGGCGATATTGCATGTCAAGGTCATATTTGAGAAATATTTCCCGGAAACACCAGCCTTATCAGGCGTTATAATTTATAAATTTCAGCCTGACAGTACGGCCTGAAATTTAAACGTCTGTAAAGCTTTTCGCCCATCGGTGTAGCTTGTAAAATTATATTTTTGCAACCCGATTCCCGCGCCGTTTGCATCGCCGCCTGCGTAACGTTCCAGCCGCATCCTTTATTCCGGAAAGCGGGCAGCGTTGACACGTAATATATTCCCGCTGTGTTCTGTTCAGTAAATAGCAGGGACGTAGCCGCTGGTTTCCCGTCAATACAGGCAAGAAAAAGTTTTTGCGGAGATTGGGTTCCCGATTCAAACGAGGACACAAAGGCCGCATATTGTGTTCTGACACGGGAAGGCATCTCAAAACCATTGAAAGAAACGTCTTGCCAGATCATCAGGTCGTCCCGATTGCTTACGGGAAATATTTTGATGTTGTCTGCCGGATAAAATTCCCGCATGGATTGATTTAAGTCCGCCGCCATGCCGGGAACCCTGGCAAAAAGCTTCAATCCGGCTTCCTGTAAAACGCCGGTTGTTTCAAGGGATTGTCCCCGCGGATAGACCCACCACCAGAAGCGCATATTGTTTTCTCTGTAATATTCCCTGATCTTCAGGACGGATGCTTTATCTTTCTTTTTCAAGGGTTCTTCGTTCCAGGCCCAGTTAATATCGGAAACAGCCACCCCGGTGTTCATGGCCCACACCGGTCCGGCTTTTTTTAATGATGCATTCAGCTTTCCCCAGTAACGGCTGACGGCAAAAAAATTATTTTCAATATTTTCTATCGTGATTGAAAACGGCCCCTTTTCTGATCTGCACAACAATTTTCCTCGGGATCAGCATACAAGTAAGAAAATTCTTATGTCAATGAGAAAATATCCTGCCGCCAATGTGCAAGCTTGTTCCTGAAAAATTCGCGTCGGGATCGCCGTTTTTTCCAGCGCAGGATTCTATATTTTTTACGGATTTTTCACAGAAAAATATTGACATATCTATTTAATTTCCTTATAGTCCCGCTGCCGGAATACGAATCTTCATTCGCGATATTTTCAGAAAAGAATCTTCTTTCCAGTAAGGCGCATGGGCAATGATTTTTGTTTATTGCCAAACCATCATCATCATCTTAACCGACGATAAAAGCAGGCGATCCTATGCAAAAGGTCAAGAAAAAAGAACCGACTACGCTGGAACGGCTGAAAGATCTGATCAGTCGGAATCGTGAATTCGATATCATCGATCTTTTTTCCGATATGCATCCGGCGGATATCGCCGACCTCATCGATGAACTCGAAGAAGAAGACCGTCTGCATCTTTTTTCACTACTGGACGTTGATAAGGCCTCCGATGTTATTCTGGAACTTTCCGACACGTCCCGCGAACAGCTGATTGAAGATCTCTCCAATGAAAAGCTCACGGACATTATCGAAGAAATGGAATCCGATGACAAGGCGGATATTATCGCCGAACTGTCCGATGATCAGGCCAAGGCCGTTCTCGATTCCATTGAGCCGGAAGAATCGCAGGAAGTTCAGGAACTGCTCAAATATGCCGATGATACCGCCGGCGGTATCATGCAGGCGGAACTGGTTTCCGTGAGAAAAGACGCGACCATCAACGACGCCTTTCAGGCCGTTGCCGACGCCAAAGATGAAATCGAAAATATTCATAACATTTTCGTCGTTGATGAAACCGATAAATTGATCGGAACCGTTCCTCTGCAAAGCATTATTACAACGACACGTTTTGCGCCGATTATGGATGTTATCGATGAGGATATTCCCAGCGTTCCCCACGACATGGATCAGGAAGAAGTGGCCCGTCTTTTCAAAAAATACGATCTGGTTTCTATCGGTGTTGTTGATAATCAACAGCGTCTGCTGGGTCGAATTACTATTGACGACGTTGTCGATGCCATCCAGGAAGAAACATCCGAAGACATCTACCGTATCGCCGGATTGGGTGAAGACGACACCGTTTTCAACAATACCACCGACTCCATTAAAAAAAGGCTCCCCTGGCTTTATCTGAATCTCATAACGGCTCTTGCTTCCGTGCTGGTGATAGGTTTTTTCGAAGAAACGATAAAATTGATGGTGGCACTGGTGTTTTTTATGCCGGTTGTCGCTGGATTGGGCGGTAATGCGGGCAGTCAGACTCTGACGCTTATCGTGCGCGGAATGGCGCTTGGAGAAATTACCTTTGAAAACGCGAAGCGTGCTCTGTTCAGACAGATTGCCGTCGGCATTGCCAATGGCGTCGCCGTAGGGATTGTCATAGGCATCATTGCGTATTGCTGGAAAGGGATACCCATCCTCGGTTTTATTCTCGGCCTTGCCATGATTATAAGTATTTTCACGGGTACACTTGTCGGCGCTCTAATTCCTTTGGCGTTGAAGCGCCTCAGGCTGGATCCGGCTCTGGGATCACATATTTTCCTGACAGCTTTTACCGACGCGTTTGGTTTTTTGACTTTCCTTGGTCTGGCGACCGTTTTCCTGAAGCTCTTTCATACATAGCCGGCTTTCAGTAAAAGAAGAAAACATTTAAAACTGTCTAAGCAGGAGCCACCCGGTTTTTTCCCTGGTTCTTGCCTTCATCAAGAACGTTATCTGAACGCCTGATGCACTCGTCGATATTTTCATCGTCGCCTTGATAAATACTCAATCCGAAGGTCATGGTCACGGCAAGGCCCTTGTCTTTATACAGAAAGTTTGTATTCTCGACCTTTTTTCTGATTCTTTCGGCAACTCTTTGTCCGCCTTCCAGATCGGTATCCACCAGCATAATCAGAAACTCATCGTCTCCCCAGCGGGCAGAACAATCGATTCCACGAACCTGATTCTTCAGAACACGTCCGATCATTTCCAAGACGTAATCACCGGCATCATGGCCGAAAGTATCGTTGAGTTTTTTGAAATTGTCTATATCGCCCATAATGAGCGTAAAAGTTTTTTCCATACGCAGATGACGTTCCCGCTCATTTTCCATTTTTTCAAGAATATCCCTGCGGGTGGAAAGCCCGGTCAGCAGATCGTATCTGGAAGCGTTATGAAATTTATCTTTCTCCTGTCGAACGTAGCTGATCAATCTCTGATGAAACGATTCGTAGTAGTAAAGCAGAAAAATCAGGATCAGGTAAACCACGCTGAAGCGGACAACCACTGACACCGAAAAGGGTTTGGAAAACATCATCTGCTCCGGTAAATTCATCAGCAGGAGATTAATGAAGAAAAAAATCACTGCAACGGTCAGTCCCTTTTTCCGGCCCAGAATGGAAAAACATCCGGCAGGGAGGATGAAGGCCCAGAAGAGCAGCGATATTTCCGTTCTGCCCAAAACCGTCGCCGCGCAGCATAAGAGGATAAAACCCGCGCTGATCATGCCGTAAGCAATGCCTGGGTTTTCCCCTTTACGGAGATAAAGCAGAATGAGCAGGAAAATAACAAAACCGGTGACATCCAAAGCAACAACGAAGTTGTTTCCGCTGCAATAATGATAGACGGCTGAAACAGCCGTGCTGATGCTGATGATTATCAGCATAAACACCGCCGGTATCCGTCTGTGTTGTTCGTCGGGATCAAGAGATGACGAACCGCCAATCTTCATTAAAAAACCGATAAAGCGGGAATCTGCTTTCAGTTCGGAAAAAATATTTTGCACAACCCTCCTGACTACTTTTACACTTTAAAAAAGATATTTTGACCTGTCAACACCATTTTGTTTCAAAGTGCAGATGAAGTATCTCATGGATTGTTATGCAATTTTTAAAAGACTGCTTTCTTCAATCACCGATTCTGCCGGCACCAGCGGCATATTTTGTCCAGCTTGTAATGTCCCAGTGCGGATCGGTGTGTTTGCTTTGTCCGGCCGCGGTTTTCAAACCGCATTTGACCGCAAAGTAATGATGCAGGGCGAGACATCCGGTTAATTCCGGATGAAAGACCGTCACCAAAACGGAGTCATTTTCCGCCGCCGCGGTGTAGTCGTCAATTTTCAAAAGCACGCGGACATCTGATTCGGCGGCCAGTATTTTAGGTGCACGGATAAACGTCAGCGGAACAGGATCGGAAGAAACAGCCGGAATCAGCGCCTCGCCGGCAAAGCTGTCCAGTTGAGAACCGAAACTGTTACGCTCGATCGTAATGTTGATGAGATTGAGGCAGGAATTTTCACCGACAACATTTCTAGCCAGCAAGATCGCGCCGGCGCAGGTCCCCCAGATTTTCATTCCCCGGCGATGCGCCGCCAGCAAAACATCCTTCATGCCGAAAATATTCAGCAACCGGGAAAGGCAGGAACTTTCCCCGCCGGGAATGATCAAGCCCGCCAGGTCTTGAAAATCTTCCACCTGCTTTACTCTTTTACAGGCAACACCCAATTGCTCCAGATGCTCCAGATGCTCGTGCACCCCGCCCTGCAAATCAAGCACGCCGATGACAGAAGGTTTATCGCTCACTAAACGCAGTGACATAAAGATTTACCAGCCGCGTCCAGCCAATATCTGTTCAGGCGGAATCTGCGAAATTTCCAGCCCGGGCATGGCTTCTCCCAGATCCATTGATGCTTCCAGAACTTTTTGCGGATCATTGAAATAAGCGGTCGCCTTGACAATAGCCCGCGCCCGTCTGGTCGGATCGGCTGACTTGAAGACGCCGGAGCCGACAAAAATCCCGTCGCAACCCAGCTGCATCATCAGCGCGGCATCCGCCGGAGTTGCTATACCGCCAGCCGCAAAATTCACCACCGGCAAACGGCCTAATTCTTTGACTTTCAGCGCCAGTTCATACGGAATACCGTTGGCTTTGCAAAATCCAGTGACTTCTTCCACGGGCATCTGCACCAGCTGACCGATTTCCCGGTTCATGGCCCTCATGTGACGAACAGCTTCCACAACGTTGCCTGTGCCCGCCTCCCCTTTCGTACGGATCATGGCCGCCCCTTCAGCAATCCGGCGCAGTGCTTCGCCCAGATTTCGCGCGCCGCAGACAAAAGGAATCGAGAATTTTGTCTTGTCGATATGGCATTCTTCATCAGCCGGAGTCAGCACTTCGCTTTCATCAATATAATCAATGCGTAAGGCTTCCAGAATCTGCGCTTCGACAAAATGGCCGATACGGGCCTTGGCCATCACCGGAATGGATACGGCCTTTTTGATTGCCGCAATCATGGCAGGATCCGACATCCTGGCAACACCGCCGTCTTTACGAATATCCGCAGGGACGCGCTCGAGAGCCATGACGGCTACCGCTCCCGCTTCTTCCGCGATTTTTGCCTGTTCCACATTGGTTACATCCATAATGACGCCGCCTTTGAGCATTTGCGCCAACTGGACATTTAATTCATATCTCTTTTTATCCACTTTATATCGCCTCCTAGCGTAATACTATTACTATTATAATACTTCACAATACTGTTTCCTAGTTAAAAAAAACAAAAATTACCAGAATAATCTTGTCTTGATTTGCTTTTCGCTCAAATAGTGTTTGATTTCAGCGATGGTATAGGTGCGGTAATGCACCATGGAAGCAATCAGTGCCGCATCGGCCTTCCCTTGGGTCAGTACGTCTGCCAGATGTTCGGGTTTGCCCGCGCCTCCGGAAGCGATAACCGGAATATGTACGTTTTCGGAAATCAGACGGGTTAAATTCAATTCATAGCCTGTTTGCACCCCGTCGGCATCAATGGAATTCAGACAAATTTCCCCGGCGCCCAGATTTTCCGCTTCCTTTGCCCACCACAGCGCGTCAATTCCCGTATAAATCCGACCGCCATGCACGACGATTTCATAACCGGACGGAATTTTGTTGGACACGTCCACTTTTTTTACATCCATTCCCAAAACAACGCATTGACTGCCGAAAGCCTTTGCCCCTTCGATAATAATCTTCGGGTTGTCCACCGCTGCGGAATTGACGCTGACTTTTTCCGCTCCCGCACTGATCACTTTCCGCATATCATCCAGATTACGGATGCCGCCTCCGACAGAGAAAGGAATAAAAATCGTTTCGGCCACCCGTCGCACCACGTCGATCATAATGTTGCGCTTGTCCGACGACGCGGTGATATCGTAAAATACAATTTCGTCCGCACCCTGTTCATAATACTCACGAGCGACTTCCACCGGATCGCCGATATCCACGTTGCTTTTAAACTTGATGCCCTTGGTAAGTTTGCCGTCGCGCACATCTAGACAGGGAATGATTCTCTTGCTGATCATGACGGCCTCCATGCGCAGAAGTTTTTTAAAATCTGCAAGCCGGGACGACCGCTTTTTTCCGGGTGAAACTGCATGGCCACAAGATTGTTCTTAGCAAGTACCGAACAGAAAGTAATTCCGTATTCGGTGACGCCTAAAACCGCCTCTTCATCAGCAGGCGCCGGATAATAGGAATGCACAAAATAAAATTCAGCATCCGGCGAAACACGATCAAACACCGGGTGACGGCGGAGCAACTTCACGTTATTCCAGCCCATTTGCGGAATTTTTAATAACTCACCATTGTACGCTAATTTTTCCGGGAAACGCCTGGTCGAACCGGCAACAAGACCCACGCATTTGGTATCGTTTTCCTCGGAATAATCCAGAATAATCTGCGTGCCGAGACAAATGCCCAAAAGGGGCTTTCCGGTTTTTATGTACCTTTGCAGCCAGACAACAAGATTCTTTTGGCGCAGGTAAGCCATGGCTTCACCCGCCGCGCCGACACCGGGGAAAATCACCCTCGATGCCGCGTCAAGTTTTTTTGTGTCATCGGTAATGACAAAATCCTGCCCGATATTCTGCAGCGCACGTGCCACACTCGTAATATTTCCGGCGTTATAGTCAATGATGGTTATCATTTCTTATCTCTTACAAAAATTTATTGAATATGCCTTTAGCAACTTTTGTGCTCAATTTACAGCTAAATTTTTATCAATTTATAGATTAATCAGCAATAAATACAATTTTGTACGGATTCAAAGTATCTGGATACACTTCGGCCGTCGTGCTATATCTTTTCCACCATGAAAGCCGAACGCCCCTCCACCTGCACACATTACAAAGTTGATATTTCTCTCTTTTTAAAATAAGGGATAATGGTATTACAGCATTCAACTTATGAGAAAATAAGTCGGATATTAATCGTTTGGAGATAAATGTAATGAAAAAATTGTTTCTATCCCTTCTTGTCGTTTTCTTCACAATATCAGGAATCACGTCACCATCCATTTGTTTTTCAGAACAACCGGACCCTGAAGTATGGGAACGTTTAAGTGATAATTTATATTATAATAAAACAAATCTGGTCAAATCAGGCGATGTTATATCCGTATGGACTTACAGAATCATTGCCGATGATGAAAGAAAATATTTGATTGAACATTTCAGGAAATCTGACTTGGATAAATCCACAAAATACCAAAACCTTGACCACCAGGTTATGCTGCTGGATATTGATTGCAGACAGAAAATGAGCAAAATAAAAAAATTAGCAAATTATAACGACAAGAAAAATGTTCTGTACGAAGAAACATATGAAAACAGCGAATGGACAAATATTATATCTGAAAGCAAATTGGACGAACTCCATAAAAAGAATTGTGCCACTCCGGAGAACCAGGAGGAAATAAATGCCTTGAAGAAACAATGTGAAAAAGACTGCGAAGAATGGGTCAGGGCTGATGAAAAAAAGTTTTTTAGAGATAAGTTCACCCATCAAAACCATTACAACACGAGATTGAAGAAATGCTTTATCTTAATCAACTATACCAAAAAACAATTAAAGGTTCTGAGAGAAATTAACGAAAATAAAATATACGGGGCGATCCGTTCCCAAAAAGACGGTACAACGATTACCTGTAATGTTTTAGAAAAGACATGTAAATCTGAAGAAGGATGGAATGCTCTCGTAAAACCTTACATGGAACAATAATAAAATAAAAGACGACAGCGCTTTTGGGATATTCGCTCTTCTATATTTAATGGTACTAACGTTTTCGCTGACGATAAGTCTATTTCGTTCGTTAAATGAGCGGCATAGACTTTTAATTTTTTATTGCTAAACTCAACAGGCAATTTACCCGGCAATCAATTTTCAAAATATTAATTTTATGCGAAGTTGCAACGAGTAATAAACAAAAGATATATGACGTGTCTATCCCATCCAGTATTATAGGATCAATACAATAAATTTAAGCCCAAATATCCTGTTTTCACAAATCCTATTTCCGCGGGTTGGCCCTTTCCATCAGGAT